>NZ_JAMGBF010000191.1 GCF_023516615.1 Streptomyces panaciradicis | reverse complement strand
CGCCCTGGCCTGCCGGTCCACGACGACCTGGATCTCCACGTGCCAGGCGCCGTCGTCGCCGTCCGCGGTCATCCGCACCCCCGCGGGCCGGGCCCGGCCCGCGGGCGGCGCCGGACGGGACAGCGCGGAGCGCAGCCGCTCGGCCAGCCCCGGCTTGAGGAAGGCCACCCCGGGCACGCCCTCCGCCGCCGCGGCGGCCTCCTCGACGAGCGTCGTGTGCGCGCTGTGCACGGTCATGGGGTGGGGCCTTCCTGGTCGTCGTCTGCCGGTGCGGCGACGAGATCGATGACACGGATGTCCACGGCCGCCAGCGGCATGCCCAGCTCGCGGTCCGCCGCCTCCCGCACCCGCCGGCGCACCTGCTCGGCGACCTCCGGCAGGAAGGCGTCGACCGGGGCGTGGATGTCGAGGCGGGCCAGCACGGCGCCGTCCGGCGTGCCGTCCTCGCGGCCGTCCAGGAGGCGGCAGGAGCCCGCCCGGACGCCCGGGACGGTCTCGGCGGCGGCGCGCAGCACCCGTGCCGCGACCGCCTCCATGACCCACAGGTCCTCCGCGGGCTCCCCCAGGGGCAGCGGACGGCCGGGACGCAGTTCGAGGCGTACGACGTCCATGACGCGCCGCGTCAGCGGCTCGGCGTCCCGGGCGGCGGCGTCCGCCGTGTCGTCGCGCAGGCCGCGCACCGCGGACTCCAGCCGGTCGAGTTCACCGACGGCCTGCCGGCAGTACGGGCAGGACCGTACGTGGGCGTCGTCGGCCTGTTCCTCCCAGGCCCGCCAGGTGTGCGACAACAGCCGTCCGCACGGCAGGAGTTCGTCGTCGTCCCCCGGGGTGACGGCGCTGTTCGGCGGGTCGGTGTGAGCGGTCATCGCCAGGCCCCCAGTGCTTGTGTCAGACAACGGCGTGCGCGGAAGACCCGGGCCCGGACGGCATCCTGGCTGATTCCGACCGTGTCCGCGATGAACTCGTAGGACCGGCCGTCCAGTTCGCGCAGCACCCAGCAGGCCCGCTGCTCGGGCGACAGCCCGCCGAGGGCCTCCCGCAGCTCCCGGACCGCGTCGCGGGCCTCGGTGATGCGGGCCGGGGACGCGGTGTGCTCGGCGGCGGGCAGGTCGCCCGCCGCCTCCAGCGGGGTCACCGGCTTGCGGGCCCGCAGCACGTTCAGGCAGCGGTTGGTGACGATGCGGTACATCCAGGTGCCGAACGCGGAGCGGCCCTCGAACCCGGGCAGCCGCCGCCAGGCGCTGAGGAAGGCGTCCTGTACGGCGTCCTCCGCCTCTGCCCGGTTGCCGAGCAGACTCGTCGCCAGCCGCAGCAGCGCCGGGGCATGGCGCCGCACCAGCAGGGCGAAGGCGTCCTCGTCGCCTTCGGCGGCGCGGACCGCCAGCAGGGCGTCGTCGGTACCTGCCCGGCCGGCCGCTGGTGTGCTCTGGGTACGGGACCCCGCCACGGGGCGGCTCCTCTCGTCCGTTCTTCCGAAGGTTGGACAGCGCCGGGCCCTCGTTGTTACGGAGCACTTCCGTGGCCGGGGCCCGGACGGATGCCGGGGCGGGTGGAAGCGGGCAGGCGATTCGGGGAGCGGAAGTGCGTTTGCTTTTTCTTCATCCGTAGCCGGTGCGGGCTCGGATTGGTCGGAAAAAAGAATTCATCAGATCGGGGGTACGGCCAATCCGGGCGGCCTCGGGGCCCGGATTCCCCACGTGACCGAGAACGAGAAGGAACGCCGAATCCGGCCGGCCGCGGTGGCGCTGGGAGCCCTCAGCGGTGTGCTGGCGGGCTTCGCGGCGCTCGCGTTCGCCGAGGCGGTGGCCGGTCTGGTCCGGCCGCAGGCCGGTCCCGTCGTGGCGGTGGGCGGCGCGGCTATCGACCGCACGCCCGCCGCCGTGAAGGACTGGGCGATCCGCCATTTCGGCGCCGACGACAAACTCGTTCTGCAGCTGGGAATTCTCGCGGTACTGACGCTTTTCGCGCTGCTGCTGGGAATTGCCGCGCTGCGTTTCCGGCGCACCGCCGCCCTCGGAGTGCTGCTGTTCGGCGTGGTCGGCGCGGCCGCGGCGACCACCCGTCCCGACTCCGGCGGCGCCGCGGACGCGCTGCCCTCGGTCGTCGGGGCCGTCGTCGGCGCGGCGCTGCTCTACGTCCTCGCGGGCCGCCTCACACCCAGGCGTGAGCCGGCCACGGCCGCGCCGGCGGCGGCCTCCGACGACCCGG
Organism: Streptomyces panaciradicis; assembly: GCF_023516615.1. Lineage (GTDB taxonomy): Bacteria > Actinomycetota > Actinomycetes > Streptomycetales > Streptomycetaceae > Streptomyces > Streptomyces panaciradicis. The sequence continues at coordinate 26 of NZ_JAMGBF010000191.1, read as the reverse complement.
GGTGGGACCGGCGCGGGTTCGTGATC
>NZ_JAMGBF010000190.1 GCF_023516615.1 Streptomyces panaciradicis | reverse complement strand
GGGCGCCGGGGACGGCCACCGGGCCGGCCGCGCGCCGCCGTATCTGCGGCAGGGCGAGCGCGAGGGGGAAGACGACGAGGACGGGGATGCCGATGAACACCCAGCGCCAGCCGAGGTGTTCGGTGACCGCGCCGGACGCCAGCGGCCCCACGATCGACGGCACGACCCAGCCGGCCGCGAAGCCCGCCATGATCGCGGGCCGCAACCGCTCGGGGTAGGCCCGGCCGACGACGACGTACAGGGCGACGATCACGAGCCCGCCGCCCAGCCCCTGCACGGCCCGTCCCAGGATGAACAGCCACATCGCGGACGCCGTCCCGGCCAGCAGCAGCCCCGCCGCGAAGCAGCCGATCCCCGTGGTCAACGCCCCGAGCGGGCCCCGCCGGTCCGACCACTGCCCGGCGAACACCATGCCGAACAGGCTGGTGGTGAAGTACCCCGAGAACGCGAACGCGTACAGCCCCACCCCGTGCAGCTCCCGCGCCGCCACCGGCATCGCCGTCCCCACGGCCGTGGCCTCGAAGGCGATCAGCACCACGACGGACACGATCCCGACGCTGAGCGCCCGGTACTCCCGCCCCAGCACGCCTTCCTCACTACGGCCCGGGATCTGTTCTGCGACGGCGGCGTCACGCGGTTCGAGGACGGTCATGCCCGCCAGAGTAAGGTGCGCAGCCGCCCGTCACCCCTGTCGGAGGTCCCTCCCGCCCTGGTCCCTTGGTCGTACGACCGCCCCCTGCGCCCCTTTCATGAACGGCGTATGGCAGTCCCGTTGCACCACCCCCGATTCCCTTGAGCCCCGCCACTCCCCGCCCCTACGGTCGACACACCGAGTTCGGGAGCCCTCCCCGGCCCACCCGACCCGGCCGTGTGCCCGAGTGGTTGAGGGACTCGCCTGCAAAGCGAGTTACGCGGGTTCGATTCCCGCCACGGCCTCTACATACCTGACCA
>NZ_JAMGBF010000019.1 GCF_023516615.1 Streptomyces panaciradicis | reverse complement strand
GCGGGGGGGGTGACGCCGCTTATCGCACGTCGACGTAGTCACCGGAGGCGCTGACCGCCGGGGTGGTCGAGGTGCCGGCGAAGGAGTACCGGAAGTAGCCGTCGGCCGTGGCCTTCGTCGTGGTCTTCAGGCTGCCCGTCGAGCTCGACGTGATGGTCTTCAGCGTCGTGTAGCTGCTGGAGCCCTTCTTGCGGAACTGCAGCTTCACCGGCTGGCCGGAGTAGCCGGCGTAGGCGCCGCTCTCCCAGTTGGCGCGGGAGAGCTTGCCGGTGACCGTGATGGTCTTGCCCTTGGTGACCGGCTCCGGCGAGGCGTCGACCGTCAGCTTCGAGGCGCGCTGGACGGAGAAGGACTTGGCGTTGTCCTTCTGGACGTAGTCCGCGTCCTTGCCCGTGGCGATCGCCCAGACCTTCCAGCCGCCGGCCACCTTGTTGATCAGGTTGTAGCCGGGCTCCATGTCGAAGGTCGACTTGCACGTCTTGGTGGTGGCGTTGACGGCGGTGCAGGTGGCGCGGTGGTCGCTGCTGTTGGCGACGGCGCCGCTGTCGGACGAGTCGATGTTCGCCCCGTGGTACAGGATCGCCTGGGCCCAGTCGACGCCGGAGGCGTCCTTGACGGTGAAGCTGACGGTGATCGTCTTCGTCGTGGTCGGTCCGACGACGACCGCCTTGCCGCCGTTCACCACGACGTTCGAGATGGTGGTGTCACCCTCGACCTCGTCGGCGTGCGCCGCGGGCACGGCGAGGGCGGAGAGGGCCAGGGCGCCGGAAAGGGCGGCCACGGTGGCACGAATACGCATGTGTTCCCCACGTGGAATGGGACCCCGGACGGTGGTCGTCCCCCGGCCGGCCGGGGCCCAAGTGATCGATGAGTCTGTTGACTCGCGTGATCAGATCCACGAGAGAAGGGAATGGTTGTACGGGAGTAAAGAATTTGTGCGGAAAATTTTGAGATCATGGACGTCCGGTTGCGGCGACGGGGTGCGTCAGTCGAACCAGCGGTCCCGGGCCAGTTCCTCCGTGCGCGAGGGGTCCTCCAGCAGGGCCGCCACCTCGAAGCGGCGCGGCCACTGGCCGGCCCCCCAGGCCAGGCCCGCGGCGACACCCTCCAGGGTGGCCGCGTGCAGGACGCCGTCGCCGGTCAGCCGCCAGTCCAACGCCACGCCGTCCACGACGAGTTCGTCGTGTTCGACGTACGTCGTCGGGGTACGGGGGCCCAGCAGCACCCGCACCGACTCCGGTACGTCGTGCTCGGCGCCCTCGGAGTCCACCACTCCCGTCACCGACTCGCTCAGCCGCCGCACCTGGAACAGCTCCGCCAGCTCGGCCGCCCGCGCGGGCCGCACCGGCAGCAGCGGCACACCCTCGGTGAAGGGCAGCAGGTCGGGCGAGTCGCACACCACCGCGTCGGCCGCGTCCACGACCTCGACCCGGCCGTCGACGACGGCCCGCAGCTCGTCGGGCAGGGTCACCTGCTCCGGGTCCAGCTCGGCCAACGCACCGTAGAGGGCGTGCAGTTGGGCGCCGGTGATCCGACGGTCGGGGTCGGCGAGGCGGTCGAGCAGTTCGGCGGCGCCGCCCGGCTCGTCGAGCAGCGCGGCGACCGACGTCCGTACGCCCAGCGCCCGCAGCACCTGCTCGTCGTCGAAGCCGGTCGCGTCGGCCTCGTCGTACAGGCCGCGCAGCAGCGGGTCGCCGCCGGAGGCCAGCAGGCCGGCGGGGCGGCGGCCGTCGAGGACCGGGTGCCCGCGCAACCACCAGGCGGTGTAGGGCCGGACGGTTTCGTGCGTGCCGTCGTGCAGCAGGATCCGCACGGGCTGCGTGAGCGCGTCCCGCAGCGGCGGCCGGGCCAGCAGGGACAGCGCCTGCGGCCACTTGTCGTCGTCCACCAGGTCCAGGTCGCGTACGGCGACCAGTTCGGTGGCGACCGGCGGCACCGGCGCGTCCGGGAAGCGGTCGAGGACGTCCTCGCTCCACACGTCCACGGCGTCGAGGAGACCCGCGTCGTCGGGCTCGGCGAAGTCGCCGTCGCGCGGCTCCAGTTCGTCCGGGTCGAGGACGACGTCCGTGGCCCGCACCAGTGCGAAGTTCGCGAGCACACCGCAGGCTGCCAGCGGCTGTTCGCCCCACCTCTCCGCCAACCCGGCATCCACGCAGGCGAGTTCGCCCTCGCGCATGACCTGGTGGAAGGGGCTGCCGGGCAGGACGAGCTCGCCCGCGGGCGCCAGTTCCCCGTCCTCGTCGTGCAGGGCCAGCGCGCCCAGCCAGGGCTCGTCGCCCGGCTCCAGCCCGGCGTCCCGCACGAGGGCGAGGACGGTGTCGGCCAGCTCCTCGGCGTCCGGCGCGTCCTGCTCCCAGTCGATGCCGCCCTCGTCGTCGAGGGAGGCGGCGACCGCGGCACGGACCTGCGGCGTGGTCAGGACGGCGCGCGCGGTCGCGGGGAGCGCGCCGAGCTTCTCCAGGAGGGGGTGGGCGGCGTCCGGGTGGGCGACCTTCAGGCCGAGGCGGGCGAGGACCTCCGGGTCGATGCGGGCCGCGTCCGGGGTGGGCAGCAGCACCTGCCGGGGGCCGATGGTGGTCCGGCCGTCGGCGAGCGGCACGGGCAGTCCGGACAGCCGGTCGGGGTCGACGCCGGCGAGGCTGTCGTAGAGCCGCCGCCACCAGCCCGGCTCCTTCTCCAGCCCGGCCAGCCGGTCCACGGCGTCCGTCAGCGGCACCCGGGCCACGCCCAGCGTCCGCAGCTCCACACGCCGTTCGAGCCCGGCGGGCAGCAGGGTCGGCAGCACCTCGGCGAGCACCCGGACCGTGTCGGCGCCGGCGCCCTCGACGACCTCGGCGTCACGGGGGCGCAGGGACTCGGGCAGGTCGGGGTCGTCGCCGGCGGGTTCGAGCGCCGGCGGGAGGAAGGAGGTGCGCGGCAGCCGCTCCAGGATCGCCGCGCGCAGGGCTCCGTCCAGCTCCCCCTTGCCCAGCGGGCCGGGGACGAGCGCGATGATCCCCTCGCCCACGGGCCGCCAGTGGGCGAGGAGTTCGGTGTAGGCGTCGGCCGCGCGCTGCACGAGGAAGTCGGTGAGCGGGCCGGGGGCGGCGTGCCGGCGGGTGGTGTCCAGCGGGAAGGACGCGATGAGCAGCGCGGGCACGCCCAGCGGCTCGTCGCTCGGCGTCGGGGCGTGCAGGACGGCGCTGGTGCGCGGGCGGCCGGGAGCGCCGTCGGGTTCGACGGGCACGGCCCAGGTCACCGACCAGTGGGGGCGCAGGCGCTCCTCCACCGGGCGGCCGGCGAGAAGGTCGGGGGTGAGGGGGCCGTGCGCGGCGGAGGTGCGCCAGCGGGTGGTGCCGCTGCCGGAGTCCTCCACGACCGTGAAGGGGCCGTCGGCGGTGCGGCTGAGGGTGCGGACGGTGTCCGTCTCCACCACGACCTCCGCGAGGCCGGGCAGGGCGAGCAGGAGGGCGTCGTCGACGGCGTTCAGCAGCCGCTCGGCGAGGTCGGTGGCGGCGGCGTCGCGCAGCGGGAGGATCACGGCCGTGTCGTACGGGTCCGGGGCGGTGCCCTCGGCGGCGAACGGCAGCCGCAGCAGCGGCACGTGCCCGTCCCGGCGGCGGATCTCGTCGCCGAGCCCGGGGCTGTGCCGGGCGGTGTCGGCGGCCAGGTCGCGGGCCTCGGCGAGGGACCAGCGCACGCCGCCGTGCCGGCCGACCACGGCGGGCTCGTCGGTGACGGCGAGGACGGCGGCGAATCCGACGCCGAACCGTCCTACGGCGCCTTCGCCGGTGTCCCGCTTGGCGGAGGCACGCAGGGTGGCCAGCGACTCGACGCCGGCCGCGTCCAGCGGGGCGCCGGTGTTGGCGGCGACGAGGACGCCCTCGCGGAGGGTGAGACGGAGCCGGCCGGGCACTCCCGCCCGGGCCGCGGCGTCGGCGGCGTTCTGGGCGAGCTCGACGACGAGCCGGTCCCGGTACCCGCCGAGGACCAGGTCCTCCTCGGCGTTGGCGTCCTCACGGAAGCGGGCGGGGCTGGTGGCCCAGGCATCGAGGACGCCTCGCCTGAGACGGGCGGTCCCGAAGGGGTCCGCGCCCTCGGCGGCGGGCCGCACGAACTTGCTCACGTTCACTCTCCTCGTCGACGTGAGCACGAAGGTACCGCCGTGAGGCACGGGACACGTCCAGGGGCCGGTCAGGCCGCCCAACCGACCTCCACCGACCGCAACCTCCACCGAGGCGACGGACGGCCCCCCGAGGATCTGCACAGCACCGACTCGACGGCCCGGCCGCCGAGGGCCCGCCCCGGCCCGCGCGGCTCCGACTCGACCACCGGCCGCCGAAGACGGGCCCCGGTCCGCGCGGCGCCGATTCGACCGACCGCCGTGCGGTCTGACTGCCCCGGGCCGGAGCGCAGTGGGGCGAGGGGGTCGGTCAGGAGTGGCCCAGTTCCGCTGTGTCCTCGTCCGGGAGGAGGGAGACCGAGCCGGAGTCGGCCGAGGGGCGGAGGGGGAAGGGGTCGACCCTGGTCTCGTCGATCACCGGCGGGGGCGGGACCGGGGGCTTGGGCATGACCGCCGCCTCCGAGTGGCCGCCGCAGCCGTAGGCGAGGGAGACCACGCGGCCGTCCGCCGGGGAGAACTCGTTCGCGCAGACGCCGAAGGCCTGGCCGAGCGAGCCGCCGATCGGCTGCAGGAAGCCGCAGCTGACGCAGGCCGCGGGGGCCGCCTGGGCCATCGGCGTCTTCGCGCCGTACGCCTCCTCCCAGCGGTCCGCGGCGATGTGCAGGCCGTAGCGCGACAGGACCCGGGCCCGGCGCATGCCGAGTTCCTCGGCCACCGACGCGATCGTGCCGCGGATCGGGACGACCGGAAGGTTCGCCGGGGTGCCCCCGGTGACCTCCGCGTCCTCCGCCTCGACCAGCTCCGCCATCTCCTCGGAGACCGGGGAGGCCGGCGGCGGCTCGTCCTCGCCGGAGTAGCCGGGCTCCAGGCGCAGGTCCTCGGCGTCCGTGGGGAGGAGATCCCCCGGGCCCATGTCGCCGGGGCGCAGGCGCTCGCTCCACGGCACCCACTCCGGGGCGAGCAGCGCGTCGGGCCCGGGCAGCAGGACGACCTCGTCCAGGGTCACGATCTTCGCGCGGGACGCGCGCGCCACCGTGACCGCCCAGCGCCAGCCGCGGTACCCGAGCTCCTTGCACTCGAAGAAGTGCGTGACGACCCGGTCTCCCTCGGAGACCAGTCCGGAGTGCTCCCCCACCACGCCGGGCGCGGCGGCCTCCTCGGCTGCGGCGCGGGCGAGGTCGACGGCCTCGGCACACAGGCGGTCGGGGGTGCGGCTTCGCGTTGTCGCTGCGCTCACAGGTATCGCTTCTCTCCTACGCCGTCACTCGGGTGCGCCGGCCTGAAGGCGGCGGGAGCGGACGGAGCGGACCGAAGGACCGCGTCGACGTCCACGCCCGATCGCGCTCGGGCGCACCTCATGCATCCATTCTGCGGGATGTCGTTGAGGCGCGCGGCCGAGAACGTTCGCCACGACGCGCTACGCACGCTACCTTCTCGCGACCTCCTGGCCTACACCGACGGGACGTTTGGCCCCGTCCACTCGTCCCGCGATGGTCCCGCGACGCGCGAAGTACGCGGCCATACGCGCGGTAACCGCACTACACACGGCTTTCTCGGGGCACTATGACGGGGTGGCAGCCGCAAGGACGCCCCAAGGAGCCACCGGGGTCGGTGGGATCAAGGGCAGCAGTCGTGGTGGCGGTTCGGGCCGGTTCGGCGGGTCCGTCCGCGCCGTCGGGCGTGCCCTGCACTTCCCGGTGACCGGGACCGCCCGGGGCATCAGACGGGCCACGCACGCGCACGGCGCGGGCGAGTCGGGTCTCGGCAAGCTGATCGAACTGCACGCCGTGAACGGCGCCGGCGATCTGATGATCACCATCGCGCTGGCCTCCACCGTCTTCTTCTCCGTGCCGACGGACGAGGCCCGCGGGCGCGTCGCGCTCTACCTCGCGATCACGATGGCGCCGTTCACCGTGCTCGCCCCCGTCATCGGACCGCTCCTGGACCGGCTTCCGCACGGCCGCCGCGCCGCGATGGCCGCCTCCATGCTGGCCCGCGCCCTGCTCGCGCTGATCATCGCCAGTGCCGTCTCCACGGGCAGCCTGCAGCTGTATCCGGCGGCGCTCGGCGTGCTGGTCGCGTCGAAGGCGTACGGCGTGGTCAGAAGTGCCGTGGTGCCCCGGCTGCTTCCGCCGCGCTTCTCGCTGGTGAAGGCCAACTCCCGCGTCACCCTCGGCGGTCTCCTCGCCACCGGCGTGGCCGCCCCCATCGGCGCCGGGCTGCACGCCATCGGACCGCGCTGGCCGCTGTACGGCGCCTTCGTGATCTACATCTGGGGCATGTTCCTGTCCTTCACGCTGGCCCCCAAGGTCGACTCGGCCAAGGGCGAGGACATCGCGCTGCTCGCCGCGGACGAGGCGCACCTGCACGGCCCGCACCGGCAGCCCGTCAAGCGGCCCGGCCTGCGGACCGTCGGCCTGGCGGTCACGCACGCGCTCGGCGCCAACGCCGCCCTGCGCTGGCTGTCCGGCTTCCTGACCTTCTTCCTCGCGTTCCTGCTGCGCGAGCACCCGCTGACCGGCTCCAGCGCGGCCGTGTCGCTGGGCATGGTGGCGGTCGCGGCCGGCGCGGGCAACGCGCTCGGCACGGCCGTCGGTGCGTGGCTGCGGCAGCGGGCCCCGGAGATCATCATCGTCACCGTGCTGGCCGTGGTGCTGGGCGCGGCGATCGTCGCGGCGATCTTCTTCGGCGCGTTCCTCGTGGCGTGTCTCACAGCGACGACCGGCTTCTGCCTGGCGCTGGCCAAGCTGTCCCTGGACGCGCTGATCCAGCGGGACGTGCCGGAGCTGGTGCGCACCTCGGCGTTCGCGCGCTCGGAGACCATGCTGCAGATGGCCTGGGTGCTGGGCGGCGCGATCGGCATCGTGATGCCGCTCAACGGCACGGCGGGGCTGTGCGTGGCCGCCGCGGTCCTCGCCGCTGGGTGGCTGACGACGGTGCGGGGGCTGCTGACCTCGGCCCGGCACGGGGGCGGGAGCAAGCCCCGCGTGGCGTAACACACAGGCACGTCGCACCCCAGGTAAGGAGAGCGTCAGGCGCTCCCTATAGCCTTCCGCCATGACCTCCATGCCACGCGGCGGAGCCGCACATGTCCGCGCCGTTGTGCGACGCCGCCGTGCCGTCGCCGCCGCCGGCGCCGTTTCCGCCGGACTGCTCGTCCTGTCGGCCTGCGACAAGCCGACCCCGCTGTCGACGGTCACGGTCGGCCGTTCCTCGGTCAGCTCGGAGGCCACGTGCGGTGGTGAGAGCAAGAACCTGAACGCCATGGACCTGGCGAAGTGCCTGAAGGACTCCGACATCAAGTCCATCAAGGTCGACCCCGACGAGACGGTCCGCTTCGGCGTCGACCCGAAGATCGCCGACAAGCGGTGGACGATCCTGATGAACGGTCAGCCGCTCACCGAGGACAGCGACAAGACCTACCGCACCATCCCCGGCAGCGTCTTCTTCAACCAGCAGTACGGCGCCACGGGCAACTCCACGCTGGTGTCCATCAAGGCCGGCGACGGCAAGAAGAGCGGCACGGGCGTGACGGGCCTGTGGTCGTTCAAGCTGAAGAAGGACGACTGATCACGTCTGCCGTACGTGTCCTGGTGGCCACCGCCGTCCCGGCCGAACGGGACGCGGTGGCCGGGGCGTTCGCCGGCGACGCGGTGACGGTGATCGCCGCCGGGGTGGGGCCCGCCCTCGCGGCCGCCTCCACCGCGACCGCGCTGACCACCGCCGCCCTCGAAGGCGCCCCCTACGGCCTGGTCGTCTCGGCCGGCATCGCCGGCGGCTTCCCGCCCGAGGCGCCCGTCGGCTCGCTCGTCGTCGCCGACGAGATCACCGCGGCCGACCTCGGGGCGGAGACGGCCGACGGGTTCGTGCCGGTGACGGAGCTCGGCTTCGGGACCGTCACCCACCGTCCGCCGGAAACACTCGTACGAGACATCGTGAGCGCCACCGGCGCACGCCCCGGCGCCGTCCTCACCGTCTCCACGGTCACCGGCACCGCCGAGCGGGCCGCCGAGCTCCGCGCCCGCCACCCTCGTGCGCTCGCCGAGGCGATGGAGGGCTTCGGGGTGGCCGAGGCGGCCGCCGCCCACCGTGTGCCCGTGCTGGAGATCCGGGCGGTCTCCAACCCCGTCGGCCCGCGCGACCGCGCCGCCTGGCGCATCGGCGACGCCCTCGCCGCCCTGACGGCGGCCTTCGGGAAGCTCGGGCCCGTCCTGGAGAGTTGGAACCCGTATGACCAGTGAGCAGCCCCTGCGGATCGCGTACTCGCCCTGCCCGAACGACACCTTCGTCTTCGACGCCCTCGCCCACGGCCGGGTGCCCGGCGCCCCCGCCCTCGACGTGACCTTCGCCGACATCGACGTCACCAACGGCATGGCCGAGCGCGGCGAGTTCGACGTGCTGAAGGTGTCGTACGCGGTGCTGCCGTACGTCCTCGACGAGTACGCCCTGCTGCCGTGCGGCGGTGCGCTGGGGCGGGGCTGCGGGCCGCTGGTGCTCACGCGGGAGCCCGGGGCCGACCTCACGGGGCGCACGGTCGCGGTGCCGAGCGAGAAGTCGACGGCGTACCTGCTGTTCCGGCTGTGGGCGGCGGACACCCTGCCGGGCGGGGTGGGCGAGATCGTCGTCCTGCCCTTCCACGAGATCATGCCCGCCGTGCGGGACGGGAAGGTCGACGCCGGTCTCGTCATCCACGAGGCGCGCTTCACGTACCGGAACTACGGGCTGCACAAGCTCGCGGACATGGGCGAGCACTGGGAGGACACCACCGGGCTGCCCATCCCTCTGGGCGCGATCATCGCCAAGCGGTCGCTGGGCGCGCCGACGCTTCAGTCGCTGGCCGCGTCCATTCGTACGTCCGTGCGGGCTGCGTGGGACGCGCCCGAGGTGTCCCGGCCGTACGTCATGGAGCACGCGCAGGAGATGGACCCGGCCGTCGCCGACCAGCACATCGGGCTGTACGTCAACGAGTTCACGGCCGACCTGGGCGACGACGGGTACGCGGCGGTACGGGGGTTGCTCACGCGGGCGGCGGCCGAGGGCCTGGTCCCGGCGCTGGGACCGGAGGCGCTGGCTTTCCCGTGACGGCGCCCACCGGGGTGCCGCGGCCGGCCGTCGGGCGGCCGCGGGCTCGTCGGGGCTAGTCGCGCCGCTCCTCGCGCCCCTTGAGAGCCTCCTGGTCACCGTCTGCGAGAGGCGTGCGGGGTGGCCAGTGGGCCAGGGAGAGCATGGAGAAGACCTTGCGCAGGAGGAAGACGGCCAGCGGGACCTCCACGACCACCGCGAGGGCCGCCGAGAGCCACACGTCCGGCGTGCCCAGCGCCAGGGACACGTCGAACCAGGCGTCGCACAGCAGCAGCGCCGCGGTCGCGGTGGCCGCCACGGCGACCGCGCGGTGGCGGCGCCAGCCCAGGACGGCGGTGCTCGCCATCGAGAGCACCAGCAGGGCGTCGAAGCCGACCCAGGCCGTGCGCCACTGGCGGACCGTGTAGCCGCTGGGCAGCGTGAACCACAGCAGGATCGTCCACGGGACCAGGCCGACGGCGGAGACCGTGAGCAGCTCCAGGGTCTGGCGTCGCTGCCGCCGGATGCGTTCGAGCAGCTCGGCGGACGGGGCCCCGGTGGTGGCCCCGGCGCCGGAGTCGGTCCGTGTCTCGCCCATGCCGGCCGGTCCGCGGTGTTACACGTCGAGTTGGTCGGCGACCGCGCGCAACAGACCGGCGATCTTCTTTCCGGCGGTCTTCTCCGGGTAGCGGCCCCGCTCGAGCATCGGCGTGATGTTCTCGAGAAGAGTCGTCAAATCCTGGACGATCGAGGCCAGTTCGTCCGGCTTCTTGCGGGTGGCCGCCGCGACCGACGGGGTCGGGTCCAGAACCGTCACCGAGAGGGCCTGGTCACCGCGCTGTCCGGCGACCACGCCGAACTCCACTCGCTGACCGGGCTTGAGCGTCTCCACTCCGGCGGGAAGGACCGAGGAATGGACGAAGACGTCACCGCCGTCGTCACGGGAGAGAAAGCCGAAGCCCTTCTCGCTGTTGAACCACTTGACCTTGCCGGTAGGCACGTCTGTCCTCGTCCTCGTACTCGTCGGAAAACTGCTTCGGAAACGGCTCTTGATAGCACTCGGGCGGGTCGTCGCGGACCCGCCGGTACCAAGGCTAATGGTCTTCAGGCGGGTGACAAGACGTCGCCGGGTTGTTCCTTCGCGCTGGGAACTACCCTGGTCCGGTGCGTGACAAAACCCAAACGAATTCCGCCGCGCCCGGTGACCGACTGATCCGTGCCGGAGCCATCGTGTTCTTCATCGGCGCCGTGGCCACTCTGGTCACGGTGGCTCCACTGCTTCTGCACGCGAAACCATTTCCCACGTTCATGTTCGGACTGAGCATGCTCATGGGTGTCGGCTTCCTGATCGCCGCCGCCGGAGTGCTGCGTTCCATCGCGGCCGGACGGCGTCAGGCGCGGGCGGGCCGATAGGAGCCGGACCGGTCGTATTCGGCCAGCCACGCCGGGAATTCCGTGAGATCCCCGAGGACGACGTCGGCCCCCGCCGCCGTCAGTTCCTCCGCGCTGCACGGCCCGGTCGCCACGGCCACCGACAGGGCCTCGGCCGTGCGCGCCCCGCGCACATCGCCGGTGTGGTCGCCGACGTAGACCCCGGCGGCGTGCTCGCGCAGCGCCAGGGCCTTCCCCTCGGCCCACAGGTCACCGACCAGTTCGTCGGGCCGGATGCCGAGGTGCTCCAGGTGCAGCCGGGCGTTCGGCTCGTACTTGGCGGTCACGACGATCGCCCGTCCGCCGGCCGCCCGCACCGCGTCGACGGCCTCGCGCGCGCCGGTCATCGCGGGCGTCGCGGCGATCGCGATCGCCGGGTACATCGACCGGTACAGATCGGCCATCTCCTCGATGCGCTCCGCCGGGAACCAGTTGACCAGTTCCTCGGCCAGCGGCGGCCCGAGCCGGGTGACCGCGAGGTCGGCGTCGATGTACGTCCCCGTCCGCTCGGACAGCGCCCGGTAGCAGGCGTGGATGCCGGGCCGGGAGTCGATGAGGGTCATGTCGAGGTCGAAGCCGACGGTGAGGGCGGGCTGGGTCGTGGTGGCCATATGGGCCATTGTGCCGGGCCCGTACGACGGCCGGGCGACCGCCCGGTGTGACCTACACGTACATCGTCCGCACGCCTACGCCTTGCGCTGCGAGCGCCAGACGACGTACAGCGCCGACAGCACCGCCGCGCCCCGTACCACCCACGGCCAGGTCTGGGAGATCGCGTCGTTCATGTGGCCCTGCGCGATGGGGTCGCCCCAGCGGCCGTCGTTGCGGCCCCACAGCCACACCACTCCCGCCGTCACCGCCAGGCCCGGCATGCCGGCGACCGCCCACTTGGACTCGTTCTGGGTCAGGCGGCGGGAGGCGTAGGCGATGAGCCAGCCGAGCAGCAGGGCGAACCAGTTGCCGAGGATCGCGCCGGCGACGAGCAGTCCGGCGGCGATCAGCAGGAGCGGGTTGCTCCAGCGGCCGGAGGGGAGCGCAAGGAACCGGCGGCGGGCGGCGACGGGCGCCACGGCCTCGGGCACGGCCTCCGGCACGGGCTCCACGGTCTTCTCGGCCGCGGGCTCCGGCTCCCGCTCCTCCTGCGGGCGTGGGGCCCTGAGCAGGTCGGGGATCTCCACACCGCCGGTGAACCCCGGAGGCAGGCTGTCGCCGAAGCGGGTGCCGTCCACCCGCCACCAGTCGGGCCGGGTCGCGCTGCCGCCGAGTTCGTGCGCGCCGGCGAGGTGCGGCGGGGTGGGTGCGTCGGCGGGGGCGGACGGCTTGTCCAGGGGCACCGGTCCGCTCGGGCGCGGGCGCGGCACGACCCGGCGCAGGCCCTTGCGCGGCTCCTCCGCCGCCGGTTCGTCGTCCCGCTGCACCGGCACGTGCGTGGGGGTGGCGTCGGCTCCCGCGGAAGGGGTGCCACCGGCCGCCGTGACGACCTCGTCGGGGCTGCCGAGCCGGTTGATGATCCGGCGCACCGCGGCCGGGCTGTCGACGGTGGCCTTGGCCCGCCGCCGGTCGATCTCGTTGCGCAGCTCCGAGACCAGCCGCATCCGCGCGGCCGAGGGCAACTGCCGCTGCTGCGCCACGTCGCCGACCCGGCTCAGATACTCGTAGACGACCTTGTCGCTCTCGATACCCACGAAGTCCCCTCCGGGGCGGGTGCGTTGGATACCCCGTCGCGACGACGGTAGCGCAGGTGAACACCCCGTTCTCCGCCCGTCCGCCCCTTTCGTAGCGGAACGCCCCCATCTCGTACCCGCTAACGTGGGTCAGATGAGCACCCCCGGCCCACGTTCCCTCGCAGAGGCGCTCCGGCTCAGGGACGACGCCTCCCTGTCGGAGCTGCTGCGTGCCCGCCCCGATCTCATCACCCCCGTGCCCACCGATCTCACGCAGCTGGCCACCCGGGCCGGCACCCGGGCCTCGGTCGTGCGCGCCCTGGAACGACTGGACCGGTTCGCGCTGCAGACGGCGCAGGCGCTGGCGGTCGCCGGGGACCCGGCGTCGTACGGGGAACTGCTCGGCCTGATGACCGGCGACCGGGGCGAGCCGGCCGTCGCCGCCGCGCTCCCCCGTGCCCTGGGCACCCTGCGCGCGCAGGCGCTGGTGTGGGGCGACGACGAGCGGCTGCGGCTGGTGCGGACGGCCCGCGAGCTGCTCGCGCCCTCTCCGCAGCACCCCTCCCCGACGGGGCTCGGGCCCACGGTGCAGGAGGCCACGGCGGGCATGTCGCCGGGCCGCGTCCAGGAGATCGTGACGAAGGCGGGCCTGGCCACGACGCACGACTCGGTCTCCGCCGTCGCCGCGCTGACCGGTCTGTTCAGCGACCGCGCGCGCATGGCCGCCCTGCTCGCCGAGGCGCCCGCGGAGTCCCGCGAGGTGCTCGACCGGCTGGTGTGGGGGCCGCCGTACGGCCAGGTCACCGCCGACCCGGCGCCCCGGCTGCGCTGGCTGCTGGACCGCGGGCTGCTGCTGCCCACCGCGCCCGGCACGGTCGTGCTGCCCCGCGAGGTCGCCCTGCACCTGCGCGCGGGCCGCGCGCACCGCACGACCGAACCGATGCCGCCCGCCCTGGAGGCGACGGCCGTGCACCGTCCACAGGTTGTGGACACGACGGCGGCCGGTCAGGCGTACACCGCGCTGGCCACCGTCGAGGAGCTGCTCAAGGACTGGGACGAGGGCGGCCCCGCCGTGCTGCGCGCGGGCGGGCTGAGCGTGCGGGACCTCAAGCGGACCGCCGTCGCCCTCGACGTCGCCGAGCCCGTCGCCGCCTTCTGGGTCGAACTCGCCTACGCCGCAGGGCTGTTGGCGTCCGACGGGGAGGCCGACGAGCGGTTCGCGGCGACCCCGGCGCACGACGAGTGGCTGCAGCAGCCCGCCGACCTGCGCTGGACCAGGCTCGCGGAGGCGTGGCTGACGGCGACGCGGACGGCGGGGCTGGTGGGCGGGCGGGACGCGAAGGACCGCACGCTGTCGGCGCTGGGCCCCGGCCTCGACCGGTCCGCCGCGCCGGAGGTGCGCCACCGGGTGCTGACCCTGCTGGCCGGACTGCCGCAGGGCGCGGTGCCGTCGGCGGAGTCGGTGCTGGCCCGGCTGGCCTGGGAGCGGCCGCAGCGCCGCGAGGACGACCTGCGGGCCCGGCTCGCCCGCTGGACCCTGTCGGAGGCGGAACTGCTCGGGGTGACCGGGCGCGGAGCGCTCTCCGCCCACGGCCGGGCCCTGCTGGGGGCCCCGGCGCCAGCCGCCGACAAGGCGGCGGAGCCCTCCGGACCCGGCGACAAGCTCCCCGTGCACCACACGCCGGTCGTCGTGGAGCCCCTCTCCCCCGCCGAGCAGGCAGTCGCCTCCGCGGCCGCCGCCCGGCTGCTCGCCCCGCTGCTGCCCGACCCCCTCGACCACGTGCTGCTCCAGGCCGACCTCACGGCCGTGGCGCCCGGCCCGCTGCAGCGGCCGCTCGCCGCCATGCTCGGGGTGCTCGCGGACGTCGAGTCCAAGGGCGGGGCGACCGTCTACCGGTTCACGCCCGGCTCCGTGCGCCGCGCTCTGGACGCCGGGCAGGCCGCCGCCGACCTGCACGCCTTCCTCGCCGCGCACTCCCGTACGCCGGTCCCGCAGCCACTGACCTACCTCATCGACGACGTGGCCCGCCGGCACGGGCACCTCAGGGTCGGCGCGGCCTCGGCGTACGTGCGCTGCGACGACGACGCCCTGCTCAACGAGATCATGGCCGACAAGCGGGCCGCCGCCCTGCGCCTGCGCCGCCTCGCCCCCACCGTGCTCGCCGCCCAGGCCGATCCGGCCGCCCTGCTGGAGGGCCTGCGCGCGATGGGCTTCGCGCCGGCCGCCGAGTCCGCCGAGGGCGACGTCCTGATCACCCGCGCCGACGCCCACCGCACCCCGCCGCGCACACCCCCCGAGCCGGTCCCCGACGGCCCGCCCACCCCGGACGCCACCCTGCTCGCGGCCGCGATCCGCGCCATCCGGGCCGGTGACCTGGCCGCCACGGCCCCGCGCAAGCCCACCGCCGCCCCGCTCGCCGGCGGCGACCTGCCCCGTACCGGCTCCGCCGAGACCCTCGCCACCATGCAGGCGGCCGTACTGACCGGCGAGGCGCTGTGGATCGGCTACGTCAACGCCGAGGGCGCCGCCAGCCAGCGCGTCATCGCCCCCATCCGCGTCGAGGGCGGCTTCGTGACGGCGTACGACCACACCGCGGACGAGGTGCGCACGTACCCGCTGCACCGGGTGACGGGGGTGGCCGAACTCGCCGACGAGGCGTGAACCCGACCTCCGCATGCCTCCGCGCGGCCCGGCAGGGGCAGTGTCCTGACGGACCACGACCGACGAAAGGGACGGACCCCATGGCCACGACGATCCGCCGCGCAGTCATCCCCGCCGCCGGGCTGGGCTCCCGCCTGCTCCCCCTCACCAAGGCGATCCCCAAGGAGATGCTGCCGGTCGGCGACAAGCCGGTCATCGAGCACACCGTGCGCGAGCTGGTCGCCTCCGGGATCACCGACATCACGATCGTCGTCTCCGGCGGCAAGGGCCTGATCCAGGACCATTTCCGGCCGAATCCCGCGCTCGTCGCCCAGCTGCGGGCGGACGGCAAGACGGCCTACGCGGACGCCGTGGAGGAGGTCGCCGAACTGTCCCGGCGCGGCCACATCACCTACCTCGACCAGCACGGCCCGTACGGCAACGGCACCCCCGTGCTCAACGCGGCCCGCAACGTCGGCGACGAACCCGTGCTCGTCCTGTGGCCGGACGACGTGTTCGTCGCCGAGGTCCCGCGCGCCCAGCAGCTCATCCGCGCCTACGAGGCCACCAGCTGCCCCGTCCTCGCCCTGCTCCCCATGGACCCGGCCGACTCCCAGCGCTACGGCGTCCCGCGCGTCAAGGAGGACCTGGGCGACGGCCTGCTGCGCATCACCGGCCTGGTGGAGAAGCCCAAGCCGCAGGACGCGCCCTCCGCCTTCGCGGCCATCGGCGGCTACGTCATCACCCCGGGGATCGTCGAGGAACTGCGCAAGCAGACCAGCGCCTGGTACGAGCACCGCACCGGCGAGATCTACCTCACCGACGCCATCAACGCCTACGCCGCCACCAAGGCCGCCTACGGCCAGGTCATCCAGGGCCGCTGGTACGACACCGGCAACCCGCTGGCCTATCTGACCGCCCAGTTCGCCCACGCCCTCGCCGACCCCGAGTACGGCCCCCACCTGCGCCGGCTGGCGGAGCCGACGGCCGACCGGCCCTGATCGCCCGCGATTGAGGCACACTGGACGTTTGGCCGTGCGGAAGGGAAGTGCGTAGGTGAACGGTCCTCTCATCGTCCAGTCCGACAAGACCCTGCTCCTGGAGGTCGACCACGAGCGGGCCGACGAGTGCCGTCGTGCCATCGCGGTCTTCGCGGAGCTGGAGCGGGCGCCCGAGCACATCCACACCTACCGGATGACTCCGCTGGGGCTGTGGAACGCGCGTGCCGCCGGGCACGACGCCGAGCAGGTCGTCGACGCGCTGGTGCAGTTCAGCCGCTACCCGGTGCCGCACGCCCTGCTCGTGGACGTCGCCGAGACGATGGACCGCTACGGCCGGCTGACGCTGAGCAAGGACCCCGCGCACGGCCTGGTGCTGACCACCACCGACCGGCCGGTGCTGGAGGAGGTGCTGCGCTCCAGGCGCGTCGCGCCGCTGGTCGGGGCCCGCATCGACCCCGACACCGTCGCCGTGCACCCCTCCGAGCGCGGGCAGATCAAGCAGACCCTGCTGAAGCTGGGCTGGCCGGCCGAGGACCTCGCCGGGTACGTCGACGGCGAGGCGCACCCGATCGAGCTCGCCGAGGACGGCTGGGCGCTGCGGCCCTACCAGAAGCAGGCGGTGGAGAACTTCTGGCACGGCGGCAGCGGGGTCGTCGTGCTGCCCTGCGGGGCCGGCAAGACGCTGGTGGGCGCCGGGTCGATGGCGCAGGCCAAGTCCACGACGCTGATCCTCGTCACCAACACCGTCTCCGCCCGGCAGTGGAAGCACGAGCTGGTGAAGCGGACCTCGCTGACCGAGGACGAGATCGGCGAGTACAGCGGGACCCGCAAGGAGATCCGGCCCGTCACCATCGCCACGTACCAGGTGCTGACGACGAAGCGGAAGGGCGTCTATCCGCACCTGGAGCTGTTCGACTCCCGGGACTGGGGGCTGATCGTCTACGACGAGGTGCACCTGCTGCCGGCCCCGGTGTTCAAGTTCACCGCCGACCTCCAGGCGCGGCGCCGGCTCGGGCTGACGGCGACCCTGGTGCGCGAGGACGGCCGTGAGTCGGACGTGTTCTCGCTGATCGGCCCCAAGCGGTTCGACGCTCCGTGGAAGGAGATCGAGGCGCAGGGCTACATCGCCCCGGCCGACTGCGTGGAGGTCCGGGTCAACCTCACCGACTCCGAGCGGCTCGCGTACGCCACCGCCGAGCAGGAGGAGAAGTACCGCTTCTGCGCGACCACCGCGACCAAGCGGAAGGTCACCGAGGCGCTGGTACGCCGCTTCGCCGGGCAGCAGATCCTCGTCATCGGCCAGTACATCGACCAGCTCGACGAGCTGGGCGAGCACCTGAACGCGCCCGTCATCAAGGGCGAGACCTCCAACGCCCAGCGCGAGAAGCTCTTCGACGCCTTCCGCGAGGGCGAGATCAGCGTGCTGGTGGTGTCGAAGGTCGCGAACTTCTCCATCGACCTGCCGGAGGCGACGGTCGCGATCCAGGTGTCCGGCACCTTCGGTTCGCGCCAGGAGGAGGCCCAGCGGCTGGGGCGGGTGCTGCGGCCGAAGGCCGACGGCCACCAGGCGCACTTCTACTCGGTGGTCGCCCGGGACACCATCGACCAGGACTTCGCCGCGCACCGGCAGCGGTTCCTCGCGGAGCAGGGGTACGCCTACCGGATCGTGGACGCCGACGAGATCCTGGCGGGGGGCTGAGGCCTCGCCGTCAGGGGGCGGGCAGGGTGAACACCATCAGCAGGACGAACAGCGCCGGGAGCAGGGCGGCGACGGCGGCGAGGACGCGGACGGGCAGCCAGCGCGGCTGCCAGGGCAGGACCCAGGCCGCCAGCAGCGCGGCGACGGTGGGCAGGGTGCCGTACTCGAGGGTGCCGTAGATCAGGTTCAGGTGCGTGGTGAGTGCCGGCGAGCAGTCGTCGGGGCCGCAGGCGTCCGTCGCCATCGCGGACAGGCCGCCGAAGAACACCGCTGCGGGTCCCAGGAACACCAGGAGGACCGTCGCGACCAGTGGCGCGATCCAGGCCCTGGGGTCCCGCCCGGCCGGGTCCGCGGAGGCCGGGGGCTGTGCCGCGAAGTGCTGTGTGGTCATACGGGCAGTGAACCGGGGCGCCGCGGGGCGGGGCACCGGTGCGGATACTCATCCCGCGGGTGGTCACCTACTCAGGTGGCCGAGCGGCCGGATGGCCTCGGGTCCCGCGGCTCACTTGCGGCGGACGCCCGCTTCCTCGCCGTACTCGCCGAGTATGACGACGTCGAAGGCGGCGCCGGCGAAGACCCGGATCGCGCGGAGGGCGTTGCCGAGGCGGTGGGTGCCGTGGAGGTCGGAGACGGGGGTCGCACCGGACGGGCGACCGGGGGCCGGGGTGATGGTCGCTGCACTCATGTATCCATGGTGGCGTCCCGGACATAAGGAGAGCATCGGCCCAAGGTCCCCACTTGCTGTGATACCTGGGTACCCCCTGTGGGCGAGCGCCTCCACCCGGGGAGGGAAGGGTGAACCCCTAGGGGGAGCCGGGATGCGAGCCGGGCCGGCCGGGCGGGCCCGGAAAAACCGGTTGGCCGCCGCACGGTCACCTCGCCTAAAATCTCCGCTCTTGCCCGCCTCCTCGACGGAGCGCCGCCGACCGGACGGAAACCGGCCGGCACCTCGCAGCAGCCACCCACCCCGCGGCACCCTCGGAGGCACCCCCTTGTCCACGTCCGTCGACGACCCCGCCCCCCTCGACGACCCCCTCTCCCGCGAGCGCTCCCACCTCGCCGCATCGCGGGCCGCGCTGCGTGCCATGCGCGAGGACGTCGAGTCGCTCGACATCAAGGACGTCACCGCGAACTGGGTCAACGCCGAGGTCCTGGCCCGCCAGATCGACGAGCGGATCAAGGCGCTGGCCGACCTCAGCGACACCCCGCTGTTCTTCGGCCGCCTCGACTACCTGCACGCCCCCGGCGCGGAGCAGGCCGAGGGGGCGTACGGCGAACGCTTCTACATCGGGCGCCGGCACGTGCACGACCACGACGGCGACCCCATGGTCATCGACTGGCGGGCGCCGGTCTCGCAGCCGTTCTACCGGGCGTCCAAGAAGGACCCCATGGACGTCGCGCTGCGCCGCCGCTTCGGCTACACACGCGGCGAGATCACCGCGTACGAGGACGAGCACCTCTCCGACCCGGCGGAGGCGGCGCGCACCAGCAAGCTGCTCCAGCAGGAGATCGAGCGCCCGCGCGTCGGTCCGATGCGGGACATCGTCGCCACCATCCAGCCGGAGCAGGACGAGATCGTGCGGTCCGGGCTCGGCGGCACGGTGTGCGTGCAGGGAGGCCCGGGCACCGGGAAGACGGCCGTCGGCCTGCACCGGGTCGCCTATCTGCTGTACGCCCACCGCGAGCGCCTCGCCCGCACCGGCACGCTCGTCATCGGGCCGAACCGGTCCTTCCTGCACTACATCGAGCAGGTGCTGCCCGCGCTGGGCGAGTTGACCGTGCAGCAGGCGACGGTGGACGACCTGGTGGCGCAGGTGGAGGTGCGCGGCGCGGACGACGCGGCGGCCGCGGTCGTCAAGGGCGACGCGCGGATGGCCCAGGTCCTGCGGCGGGCCGTCTACGCGCACGTGACGATGCCCACCGAGCCGGTCGTCGTGGTGCGCGGCTCACGCCGCTGGCGGGTCCCGGCGTACGAACTGCAGGACATCGTCCGCGAGTTGCTGGACCGGGACATCCGCTACGGCGCCGCCCGCGAGGCCCTTCCGCAGCGCATCGCGCACGCGGTGCTGGTGCAGATGGAGCGCTCCGGCGAGGCGCCGGACGACCGGGTGCAGGACGCGGTGGCCCGCAACGCGGCGGTGAAGGCGGCGGTGAAGCAGGTCTGGCCGCCGGTCGACCCGGCGAAGCTGGTGCTGCGGCTGCTGTCGGACGCCGACTTCCTGGCCGAGCACGCGGAGGGCGTCCTCACCGAGGAGGAGCGCAAGACGATCCTGTGGGCGAAGCCGGTCAGGAGCGTGAAGGCGGCCAGGTGGTCGCCCGCGGACGCCGTGCTGATCGACGAGACGACCGACATCGTGCAGCGCACCCACTCCCTGGGCCATGTGGTCCTGGACGAGGCGCAGGACCTGTCCCCCATGCAGTACCGCGCCGTCGGCCGCCGCTGCACCACGGGCTCGGCGACGGTCCTCGGCGACCTGGCGCAGGGCACCACGCCCTGGGCGACCCGGAGTTGGGACGAGGCCCTCGCGCACCTGGGCAAGGCCGACGGCGTGATCGAGGAACTGACGGCCGGTTTCCGCGTCCCGACGGACGTCATCACCTACGCCTCCCGTCTGCTGCCGCACATCGCCCCCGGTCTCACGCCGGTCGCGTCGGTGCGGGAGAACCCCGGCTTCTTCTCGGTGCGGACGACCTCGGAGGCGGCCGAAGTGGTCGCCGCGTGCGAGGAGTTGCTGCGCAACGAGGGCTCGACGGGCCTGATCGCCGCGGACGCCCGCGTGCCCGCGCTGGCCGAGGCGCTGTCGGCGGCCGGGATCGGCCACCTGGCCCCGGGCGAGGAGACGACGGCCGAGACCCGCCTCACCCTGGTCCCGGCCTCGCTCGCCAAGGGCCTGGAGTACGACTACGTCGTACTGGACGAGCCGCAGGCTGTCGTGGACGGCGAGCCGGACGAGCGGACGGGGCTGCGGCGCCTGTACGTGGCCCTGACCCGAGCCGTCTCCGGCCTGATCGTCACCCACACGGCACCACTGCCGCCCCAGCTGGAGGGGTGAGCCGCTAGCGCGGTGCCGTGCCGTCCAGGGCTCGGCGCCACTGGCCGACCGCCTCGGCGGACACCGGTGTGTCCCAGCCGCCGCGCCGGGCCGCGCCGCCGATGTGGAAGGCGTCGATGCCGGCGGTGCGCAGGCGGGGCACGTGGTCCAGGCGGAGGCCGCCGCCCACCAGCAGTTGCTGCTCGTAGCCGGGTTCCCCGCCCCTGGCCGCCTCGGTGAGCAGGGTGGGGAGCCCGTCGTCGACGCCCGCGGCCGAGCCGGCGGTGAGGATGGTGTCCAGGCCCGGCAGCCCGTCCAGCCGCTTGCGCAGCCCGTCCCGGTCGGCGGTGTGGTCGATCGCCCGGTGGAAGGTCCAGCGGCAGCCGTCCAGCTCGGCCACGACCCGCTCCACCGTGGCGAGGTCGACGCAGCCCTCGTCGTCGAGGAACCCGAGCACGAACTCCTCGGCGCCCGCCTCCCGCATCCGGCGTGCCGCCCGGACCACGCGTCCCACGTCACCCGCCGCGAACCCGTCCGCCAGCCGCAGCATCACGCGCAGCGAGATGTCGACGGCGGCGCGGATCGCGGTGAACGTGGCGGCCTCGGGGGTGAGGCCGTCGGCCGCCATGTCGGTGACCAGTTCGAGGCGGTCCGCGCCTCCGGCCTGGGCGGCGACCGCGTCCTCGGCGTCGAGGGCGATCACCTCCAGGACTGCACGCTTGCTCATGGGACCCCATTCGTCGATCGGGCGGACGGTACGACTTCGGCAGACAGGTCTAGTCCAATTCAAAGACTACGCCCCTGCCGCCGCCCGCACGACGACGCCCCTCAGCCAAAGATGTTCAGGTCCCCCGCCTCCGCGCCCACCAGTTCGTACGACGCCTCCTTCGGCACCGGACGCCCCGCGTACAGCCGTACGAGGGTGGCGGCCCCGCCGATGAAACGGGCCGGTGTCCGCTCCCCGCTCACCTCGCCCAGCAGCAGCGGCTCGTCCACGTCCTCCAGGTCGGCGTGGAGCGGCACCCGGCCCTTCTCCCGGGTGATCCGGGCGAGCAGAGTGAGCGCGTCCGGGAGCCCGGCGCCGGCGTAGGCGCCCGGCTCGCCCCACACCTCGCGCACGTCGCCGGCGTGCACCCACTCGCCCAGCGCGACCATGTCGAGGATCCCGCCCGCCTCGGCGATCGCCGGTCCGGCCTCGGTCATCCCGCGCTCCAGCTCGTCGACGACCTGCTGGTTGGTCCACGCGGCCCGTTCGGCGATGTCCCGGTCGTTGGCCTCGGGCGAGAAGACGCCCTTCTCGAACCGGCTCTCCACCACCCGCATCAGCGCGGACGAACAGTGCGCGAGCACGTCCCGCACGGTCCATCCCGGGCACCCGGCGGTCGGCAGCGCGAAGTCCGCGTCCGGCCGGGCCCGCAGCAGCGGTACGAGGGCGTCGCGCTCGGCGGCCAGCAGCCGTCCGGGCAGTTCGGGGTCGCGCGCTTCGGGAGTCGTAGTAGTCATGGGGTCACGCTAGGGGCCGGGAGTGATCGGCGGGAGAATGGGGGCATGGCCGATCTCGACGCCCTGCGTTCCCGCTGGACCCGCGCGCTGGACGGAGCCCGGGGCTCCGCCGCCGGCCCCGACCCGGTGCCGTACGCGGACAACCTGCTGGCCCGCTGGCAGGAGCCGCAGCGCCGGTACCACACGCTCGCGCATCTCGTGGCCGTCCTCGACCACGTCGACACGCTCCAGGAGTACGCCGACGATCCGGACGCGGTGCGGCTGGCGGCCTGGTTCCACGACGCCGTCTACCTCCCGGAGCGGTCCGAGAACGAGGAGCGCTCCGCCCGTCTGGCCGAACGCGCCCTGCCCGAGGCCGGCGTCCCCGACGCCACCGCCGCCGAGGTGGCCCGGCTCGTCCGGCTCACCGTCACCCACGACCCCGCCGACGACGACCGCGACGGCCAGGTGCTGTGCGACGCCGACCTCGCGATCCTCGCCTCGCCGCCCACCGCGTACGCCGCCTACACCGCGGCCGTCCGCGAGGAGTACCACTTCGTGCCGAACGACGCCTTCCGCGCGGGACGGGCCGACGTCCTGCGCCGGCTCCTCGCGCTGCCCCGGCTGTTCAGGACCCCCTACGGGCAGGAGAAGTGGGAGGCGACGGCTCGTTACAACCTCTCCGCCGAGCTGGAAATCCTGTCGACCGCCGTGAAGGGGGCCGAATAGCCTTCGGCCCATGCGTGCAATGGGCGGGGATCAGGTGGAAGAGGCCGTCGCGGGCTGTCTCGCGGCGCTGCGGCCTGCGGTGGACCGGGACTGGACGGCGGTGCGGGCGGCCGGGATGGACTGGACCGTCCACGAGACGGCGTTCCACGTCGCGGAGTGCCTCGTCGGGTACGCGGCGAACCTCGCCGGACGCGCCCGCGACGGCTACGTCCCCTTCGAGATCACGCTCGACGAGGGCACCGACAACACCGGCCTGCTGCACCTCGTGGAGTCGATGGGCGCCCTGCTCGCCGCGGCGGTCCGCACCGCCCCGCGCGAGGCCCGCGCCTTCCACCCGTACCCCTTCCGCAGCGCGAACCGCGAGGGCTTCGCCGCGATGGGCGTCGCCGAGGTGCTGCTGCACACGTACGACATGACGGCCGGCCTGCGGACGGCCTACGAACCACCCTCCGCACTGGCGGACTTCGTCCTCACCACGATCTTCCCGCACGTCCGGCCCGGCGCCGACGCCTGGCGCACCCTGCTGTGGGCCACCGGGCGCGGCGAGCTGCCCGGCCGCGCGCCGGTCACCGAGTGGCGCTGGCACAACAACCTCGTCCACACCACCGACCGCCTCACCCTGGAGGGCGTCACACCGGCGTCCGCGCGCGACCTGACGCTCGGCGGCGACGGCGGCTTCGACTGGATCGCCGGCGGCCCGTTCACGGGCACGCGGGACGCCGCCGGCTTCATGCTCAAGGCCTATGAAGAGGGCGTGCACCGGCCGGAGTTCGGCGTCTTCGTCCTCGTCCGCCGCGAGGACGGCCGGGCGATCGGCGGCATGGGCTTCCACGGCGTCCCCGACGAGGAGGGACGGGCGGAGGTCGGCTACGACCTGGTCGAGGCCGCCCGCGGCCACGGCTACGCGACCGAGGCGCTGCGCGCCCTCGCCGACTGGGCGTTCGCCCGGGACGACGTCCAGTCGCTCTTCGCGACGGTCGACCGCGACAACCTCCCCTCCCAGGCCGTGGTCACCCGCGCCGGGTTCCGGAAGGTGAGCGAGGACGAGGAGGAGTTCGCCTACGAACTCGGGCGCTGAGCACGCCCCTTGGGCCGCCGCAGCCCCGCCTCCGTCAGCAGCCGCACCACCTCGCGGCTGCTGACCTGCACCGCCCCGGCCGCCACCGCGTCCGCGTAGCGGTGCGAGGGGATGTCGTAGTGGTCGCGTTCGAAGGCGCGCCGCGGCACGCCCAGCCCGTCGGCGAACAGCCGCAGTTCGTCGAAGGAGACGTCGCTGATGAGGTGGGACCACAGCCGGCCGTGACCGGGCCAGTCCGGCGGGTCGATGTAGACGGTCACGCCGGCGTCCCGCCCATGGCCGGTCCCAGCGCCCCGACCGCCGCCACCCGCACGCCCGCCTTGTGGCAGACCCAGTGCGGGTCGGCGCCCAGTTCGGGCTCGACCTCCAGCGCGTGCGGGTCGCCGGAGCCGCAGACCGGGCACAGCGGCCAGCGGCCGTACGTCTCCAGCAGGGCGTCCTGGACGTCCTGGGCGACCAGCCCCGTCACGAACTCCGCGCCCTCGGGCCACTGCTCGACCCACCAGCGCCGCTGCGCCACCGAGTCCTCGACCATGGACACCACGTCCGCCGCGGCGACCCGCCCCGCGGCCAGGTCGGCGAGCACGAGGGCGCGCGCCACGTGCAGCGCCCGTTCCAGAGGGGTGACCGGGGCGTCGGGTGTTTCGGGGGTGCCGGAGGGATCCATGCACCCATTGTGCGCACTCTTGACCGGTGCCCCGCCCGAAAATATCTTTCATACGTGACCCAGAACGTGAAGGAAATTTTCGCCGGCCACGCCGCGGGCACGCCGGGCACCGCGCCCACCGCGCCTCCCGCCCCCGCCGCCCTCGCCGCCAAGGTGCGCACCCTCGCCCCCTCCATGACACGTTCCATGCAGCGCGTCGCCGAGGCCGTCGCGGGCGACCCGGCCGGCTGCGCGGCCCTCACGGTCACCGGCCTCGCCGAGCTCACCGGCACCAGCGAGGCGACGGTGGTGCGCACCGCCCGGCTGCTCGGGTACCCGGGGTACCGGGATCTGCGGCTCGCCCTCGCCGGGCTCGCGGCGCAGCAGCAGTCGGGCCGCGCGCCCGCCATCACCACCGACATCGCCGTCGACGACCCCATCGCGGACGTCGTGGCGAAACTGGCTTACGACGAGCAGCAGACGCTCGCCGACACGGCGGCCGGACTCGACACCGTGCAGCTGGGCGCGGCGGTGGCCGCGGCCGCCACCGCGCGGCGGATCGACGTGTACGGAGTGGGCGCGTCGGGGCTGGTCGCCCAGGACCTCACGCAGAAGCTGCTGCGGATAGGGCTGATAGCCCACGCGCACAGCGACCCGCACCTGGCCGTGACGAACGCGGTGCAGCTGCGGGCGGGTGACGTCGCCATCGCCATCACGCACTCGGGGTCGACGGGGGACGTCGTGGAGCCGCTGCGGGTGGCCTTCGAACGCGGGGCGACGACCGTGGCGATCACCGGGCGGCCGGACGGGGCGGTCGCGCAGTACGCCGACCATGTGCTGACGACGTCCATCGCCCGGGAGAGCGAGCTGCGGCCGGCCGCGATGTCGTCCCGGACCAGTCAACTGCTGGTCGTGGACTGCTTGTTCGTGGGAGTGGCGCAGAAGACCTACGAGACCGCGGCGCCCTCCCTGGCCGCCTCGTACGAGGCACTCGCCCACCGGCACCGGCGCTAGACCCTCTTCCCCTCCTCCTCTCACGTTCTCCGGCAGCACTTCACGAAAGAGCCGCTCCACCATGACCTCCACCTCCAACCCCCGTGATCTGCGCGCCGAGTTGGAATCGCTCACCACCGAGGCCTTCCGTCCCGACCTCGCCGACATCGACCGGCTGCCCACCCTGGAGATCGCCCGGCTGATGAACGGCGAGGACTCCACCGTCCCGGCGGCCGTCGCCGCGCGGCTGCCGCAGATCGCCGCCGCCATCGACGCCGTGGCCGACCGCATGGCGGGCGGCGGGCGGCTGATCTACGCGGGCGCCGGCACCGCGGGCCGGCTCGGCGTGCTGGACGCCTCCGAGTGCCCGCCGACCTTCAACACCGATCCGCAGCAGGTGGTGGGGCTCATCGCGGGCGGTCCCGACGCCATGGTCACCTCCGTCGAGGGCGCCGAGGACTCCGCCGACCTCGCCCGCGCCGACCTGGACGCCCTCGCCCTCACCTCCGCCGACACGGTGGTCGGCATCTCCGCCTCCGGCCGCACCCCGTACGCCATCGCGGCCGTCGAACACGCCCGCCGGCAGGGCGCGTTGACGATCGGGCTGGCCTGCAACGCCGACAGCGCGCTCGCCGCGGCCGCCGAGCACGGCATCGAGATCGTCGTCGGGCCCGAACTGCTCACCGGCTCCACCCGGCTGAAGGCGGGCACCGCGCAGAAGCTGGTCCTCAACATGCTCTCGACGATCACGATGATCCGGCTGGGCAAGACGTACGGGAACCTGATGGTCGACGTACGCGCCTCGAACGAGAAGCTGCGGGCCCGTTCCCGCCGTATCGTCGCCCTCGCCACCGGCGCGCCGGACGAGGAGATCGAGCGGGCGCTGGCGGCCACGGACGGCGAGGTGAAGAACGCCGTCCTCGCCCTCCTCGCGGACGTCGACGGCCCCACGGCGGCCCGGCTGCTGGCGGAGTCCGGCGGACACCTGCGAGCGGCCCTGGCGGCGGCCCACTAGGCCGTGCCGGGAGCCCTGGGATCGTTGTCAGTGGCGTCTGCGAAGGTGTCGGTGACGGACACCGACGCCCCCGGACGCGAGAACGACGCAGACTGATACCCATGAACCACGCCCAGCTCACCGCCCTGGGCCGAGCCCTCCGCCTTCTCGGCGAGCACGGCGAGGCCCTCACCGCCGACACCCCGGACGCCCGGCTGCACGAGGTCAGGGCCGACCTGCGGCGCGCCCTGGACCTCCTGGAGGACAGCGTCGCCACGGCCGCACCCGCCACCCGCTGCGCCGAGCACCCCAACGGCCCCGTGGACAAGAGCGCCCCCGACCTGTGCCTGCTCTGCGAGACCCGGCGCCGGGCGGCCCGCCGCGCCGAGTTCAACGGCGGCCCCCTGCCCGCGCACCCCACCGAGTCCGCGCCCTCCCGCTACGGCGTCCGCGGCGACCGCCCCCAGCCCCAGCAGCGCTGGCTGCCGGAGCTGTGGACGGGCCAGGAGTGGCAGCTGTGCGGTACGCCGAGGCGGGACCGGCGCGAGGCGGAGCTGTACATCGCCGCCCAGCGCCGCGGCCCACGCGCCGCCATGGCCTACCGGCTGGTGCACGAGTTCACCGACTACGAGGTGCTGCGCGTGTGGGGCACCCCGGTGAAGGTCGACATCGAACCGCTGGGCAACCTCTGAGCCGCCCCCGGCTTCAGGGAAGCAGCGGCAGCGCGGTGAACTCGTGGCCCTCCCACAGCCGCCGTGTGGCCTCCTCGGGGTAGGGCCGCACCTCGGGGCGCGCGTCCAGTACCTGAACCAGGCGGTCGGCCTCCCCGTACGCCGGCCAGCCCGGGTCGCCGGTGCGGGCGAACGCCGTCCACGACGCACGGAAGCGCGCAGACAGCTCCTCCGCCTCCGCCGGGACACCGCTCCCGGCGAAGAGCAGGCTGCCGAGGTCAGCGTCGAAGGTGCCGAACAGCAGGGGGATGTCCAGGCCGTGGCAGGCACCGAGGACGCCTCCCGCGCCGGGCGCCGGCCAGGTCAGTTCGTAGAAGTGGGCGCTGCCGCCGCCCGCCACCTGCGCCTCCGCGAGCCGCAGGCTGGGCATGGTGAACAGCCAGTCCGTCTGGACGCGTTCGTACAGATCGCTCGGGGTGGCGTCGGGGTGGGCGGCGCGATAGGCCGACTCCGCGTCGGGGCCGGGCCCGAAGGTCCGCAGGGCCCAGGCCGCCTGCTCCTCGGTGACCTTGCCGAGCAGTTCGCCCATGACGAGGAACAGCCGCCACTCGTCGCGGTTGTGCCCGACGAGCAGGTCCACGTCCCGGGCCGCGCCCGCGGCCAGCGCCTGCCAGGGCGTGGTGGGCAGCACCTCGCCGTCGACGACCGGCGAGAAGGGCGTGACCGTGGGGGCCGCCTGCCCCCAACGGTCCTGGTACTGCCGCATCTTCGCGCTCAGCGCCTCGCCGGCCGAGGTCAGCAGACGCGGGTCCACGGCGGACAGCGCTGCCGCCGTCGGCGGCAGACCGGCCTCCTTGGCGATCTCGGCGGCGATGTCCCGGGCGAGTTCGCCGGAGAAGTACGTGCCGGGCACGCTCTGCGCGATCGCCCGCCCGAACAGCCCTCGGGCGGCCGGCATCGCCAGCAGCGCCGCCACCGATCCCGCACCCGCCGACTCGCCGAACACGGTCACCCGGCCGGGGTCGCCGCCGAACGCCGTGATGTTGTCCCGTACCCACTCCAGGGCGGCGACCTGGTCGAGCAGGCCCCGGTTGGCGGGCGCCCCCTCCAGGCTCGCGAACCCCTCTATGCCGACCCGGTAGTTGAGGGTGACGACGACCAGGTCGCCGTCGCGCGCGATGCGCCGGGCGTCGTAGCCGGGGCTGCCGGAGTGGCCCAGTTTGTAGGCGCCGCCGTAGATCCACACCATCACCGGACGCGGCTCGGCCGGATCGGCCCGCGGGGTCCAGACGTTGACGGTGAGCCAGTCGTCGCCGTCGGGCACGTCCAGCTCGCCCTTGCGGCCCTGGATGCCGAGGTCCTGCGGGGGCGGCGGCCCGAACGCGTACGCCTCCCGCACCCCGTCCCAGGCCCGCACGGGCCGGGGCGCCTGGAACCGGAGCTCGCCCACCGGCGGTTCGGCGAACGGGACGCCCCGGAAGACGGTCAGCCCGTCCTCCTGCCGTCCGCGCACCGCACCGGCTGCGGTGCGTACGACCGGACCGTCCGCTGTCGTCATCGTGGGCTCCTCACGGGTGGCGGATGCAGGGCTGCCGATCCACTCAAACGAACAGACCTGCCGAAATCAAGCAGGCCTGCGGACCGAGCGCCGCCCGCGGTCGGCGGACGGCGCGAACTCGCCGTTCAGCTCAGGGACTTCAGCGCCGCCGCGTCGTAGGGCAGCAGCTCCTCGAAGCGGCCGGACAGCACCTTCGCCGCCCACTGCGGGTCCTGCAGCAGGGCCCGCCCCACGGCCACGAGGTCGTACTCCTCGCTCTCCAGGCGGTCCAGCAGGTCGTCGATGCCCCGCACCGGCGACCCCTCGCCCGCGAACCCGCGGATGAAGTCGCCGTCGAGCCCGACGGAGCCGACCGTGATCACCTGCTTGCCGGTCAGCTTCTTCGTCCAGCCGGCCAGGTTCAGGTCCGCGCCGTCGAACTCGGGCAGCCAGTACCGCCGGGTGGAGGCGTGGAAGGCGTCGACGCCGGCCGCCGCCAGCGGGGTGAGGATCGCCTCCAGCTCCTCGGGGGTCTCGGCCAGCCGCGCGGTGTAGTCCTGCTGCTTCCACTGCGAGTAGCGGAAGATGATCGGGAACTCGGGCGACACGGTCTCCCGTACGGCCGCGACGATCTCCGCCGCGAACTTCGTGCGGGCGACGGGGTCACCGCCGTAGGCGTCCGTGCGCCGGTTCGTGCCGGCCCACAGGAACTGGTCGACCAGGTAGCCGTGGGCGCCGTGGATCTCCACGCCGTCGAAGCCGATGCGCTCGGCGGCCGCGGCGGCCTCGGCGAACGCGCCGATGACGTCGTCCACGTCCCGCTGGGTCATCGCCCGGCCGGTCGGCTCGGCACCGGCGGTGACCAGGCCGGAGGGGCCGACGGCGGGGGCCTCGGGGAAGGGCGGGTCGCCCTGCTCGCGCACCATGCCGATGTGCCACAGCTGCGGCACGATCGTGCCGCCCGCCGCGTGCACCGCCTCGGCGACCTTCTGCCAGCCCGCGAGCTGCTCCGCGCCGTGGAAGCGCGGGACGCGGTCGCTCTGCCCGGCCGACTCGTGGCCGACGTAGGTGCCCTCGGTGACGATCAGACCGACCCCGGCGGCGGCGCGGCGGGAGTAGTACGAGACGACGTCCTCGCCGGGGATGCCGCCCGGGGAGAACTGGCGGGTCATCGGCGCCATCACGATGCGGTTGGGGACGGTCAGGCCGTTGATCGCGGTGGGCCGGGACAGGATCTCGGCGGCGCGGGAGGTGGTGGCGGTCACGCGGGGAAACTCCTCGGTATGTGCATACGCATAGACACTGCTCCAACGTCAACCTCCGCACGCGTCAGCGCATTTCCCGCTGCCCCTGTGACCCCGGACACGCCGAAGGGCGGCACCCCCTGCCGGAGCAGGAAGTGCCGCCCTTGGTAAGGACGTTGATCAACCGCAGGTCGATCAGAAGTCCATGTCACCGCCCGGCATGCCGCCACCGGCGGGCGCGGCGGCCTTCTCCGGCTTGTCGGCGATGACGGCCTCGGTGGTGAGGAAGAGCGCGGCGATGGAGGCGGCGTTCTGCAGGGCAGAGCGCGTGACCTTCGCCGGGTCGATGATGCCTTCCTTGACCAGGTCGACGTACTCGCCGGTCGCGGCGTTCAGGCCGTGACCCGGGGTGAGGTTGCGGACCTTCTCCACCACGACGCCGCCCTCGAGGCCGGCATTGACGGCGATCTGCTTCAGCGGCGCCTCGAGCGCGATGCGCACGGCGTTGGCGCCGGTCGCCTCGTCACCCTCGAGGTCCAGCTTCTCGAAGACCGAGGACGCCTGGATGAGCGCCACGCCACCACCGGCGACGATGCCCTCCTCGACGGCGGCCTTCGCGTTGCGGACGGCGTCCTCGATGCGGTGCTTGCGCTCCTTGAGCTCCACCTCGGTGGCGGCACCGGCCTTGATGACCGCGACACCGCCGGCGAGCTTCGCCAGGCGCTCCTGCAGCTTCTCGCGGTCGTAGTCCGAGTCGCTGTTCTCGATCTCGGCGCGGATCTGGTTCACGCGGCCCGCGACCTGGTCGCTGGCGCCGGCACCGTCGACGATGGTGGTCTCGTCCTTGGTGATGACCACCTTGCGGGCCTTGCCCAGCAGGTCGAGGGTGGCGTTCTCCAGCTTGAGGCCGACCTCCTCGGAGATGACCTCGCCGCCCGTGAGGATGGCGATGTCGCCGAGCATGGCCTTGCGGCGGTCGCCGAAGCCCGGGGCCTTGACGGCGACGGACTTGAAGGTGCCGCGGATCTTGTTGACGACCAGGGTCGACAGGGCCTCGCCCTCGACGTCCTCGGCGATGATCAGCAGCGGCTTGCCCGACTGCATGACCTTCTCCAGCAGCGGGAGCAGGTCCTTGACCGAGGAGATCTTGGAGTTGGCGATCAGGATGTACGGGTCGTCGAGGACGGCCTCCATACGCTCCATGTCGGTGGCGAAGTACGCCGAGATGTAGCCCTTGTCGAAGCGCATACCCTCGGTGAGCTCCAGCTCCAGACCGAAGGTCTGGGACTCCTCGACGGTGATGACGCCTTCCTTGCCGACCTTGTCCATGGCCTCGGCGATGAGCTCGCCGATCTGGGTGTCGGCGGCGGAGATGGAGGCCGTCGAAGCGATCTGCTCCTTGGTCTCGACATCCTTCGCCTGCTCCAGCAGGGCACCGGAGACGGCCTCGACGGCCTTCTCGATACCGCGCTTGAGGGCCATCGGGTTGGCGCCGGCGGCTACGTTGCGCAGGCCCTCCTTGACCAGGGCCTGGGCGAGAACGGTCGCGGTGGTCGTACCGTCACCGGCGACGTCGTCCGTCTTCTTGGCGACTTCCTTGACCAGCTCGGCGCCGATCTTCTCGTACGGGTCCTCGAGCTCGATCTCCTTGGCGATGGAGACACCATCGTTGGTGATCGTGGGGGCGCCCCACTTCTTCTCGAGGACGACGTTGCGGCCCTTGGGGCCGAGCGTCACCTTCACGGCGTCCGCGAGCTGGTTCATGCCGCGCTCGAGGCCGCGCCGCGCCTCCTCGTCGAACGCGATGATCTTGGCCATGTGAAGTGGTCCCTCCAGGACTGGGGGTGATTCCTTCGGACCGCGCCCGCGCCCGCGACGGACGGCTCGCCGACCCGTGGGTTCCTTGCCCCACCCGGCCTGCGGGCCTCACCGACCCGGTCCTTCTTTGTCACTCTCACCTTCAGAGTGCTAACGCCAATGATTAGCACTCGCCCCTGCCGAGTGCAAGCGCCTCCCGCGGACCGGTCCCTGTGGACGCCGGCTGGAGGGGCGCCGGCGGAGCGCGCCGGCCGCGCCGGAGTGCGGACATGCCGGAGGGCCCGTACCCATGACTCCCCATGGGGTACGAGCCCTCCGAAGAAAAGAAGAACGACGCTGCTGTCTACCCGGCGCGTGCTTCAGCTGGTCGCCAGTCGGACCATGTCCGCCTGCGGCCCCTTCTGGCCCTGCGAGATCTCGAAATCGACCCGCTGGCCCTCTTCCAGGGTGCGGTACCCGTCCATCTGGATGGCGCTGTAGTGGACGAAAACATCCGCACCACCGTCGACCGCGATGAAGCCGTACCCCTTCTCCGCGTTGAACCACTTGACGGTGCCCTGAGCCATGCCTAACTCCCCTATTACTGGCCCTTGCACGGACCCGCACTTCGCGGATCCGGGTCAGACCTCACCCCCCACGGTTTGGGGGCGTGCGCCGGAACGCGTCGACCGCGGCTGAATGTATCTGCCCAACTGCCGTCTGCAACAGGTCAATCGGACGAGAATTCTGGACGGAAGGGGTCCGGAATGTAGTAAGAATTCGGCCGAATTCAGGGCAAGTCGGGCCCCATAAAGGGAACAAAAGCCGCGAAAGACATGCGCACTTTGGCTGCATCTCGACGGGCCTGCGGCAGGAATTCCGGGCTCCCGATCCGGAGATCAGCAGCGCGTTCCCCAACTGTACCGCGCTCAACCACACTGAATTGCCCCCTCCGCTTCTCTCACGGAGGGGGCAATTCGATGAACTCTTCGTAACCGGCGTTACCGAAGGTAATGATCGGTCATTCGGTCAGCCGCCGGCGACGGCCGGGATGATCGACACGCCCACGCCGTCCGGGGTCGCCGTCTCCAGCCCCTGCTCGAACCGCACGTCGTCGTCGTTGACGTACACGTTGACGAAGCGGCGCAGCTTGCCCTGGTCGTCCAGCACACGGGCGGCGATGCCGGTGTGGTTCTTCTCCAGGTCGGCGATGACCTCGGCGAGGGTGGCTCCCTCGGCGCTCACCTCGGCCTGGCCGCCGGTGTAGGTGCGCAGGATGGTGGGGATGCGGACGGACACGCTCATGTTCAAGACCTCCGGTCGGGTAAGCGCCCCAGGGGCGCGGGGCTGTGTTCGGTGTGCGGCTGCCGCCGCGTGGGCGCGTCCAGCCCCCACCGGCCCGCAGTCGAAAGATCGGCTAGCCGAGCCCGGCCTCACGGAACGAGTCGAGGTTGGGGCGAATGGTCGCGGTCAGCCCCGTGCCCGCCACCGCATCCAGCGTCTTGAGGCCGTCGCCGGTGTTCAGCACGACGGTGGTCAGGGCCGGGTCCAGCACGCCGTTCTCGATGAGCTTCTTCGTCACGCCCACGGTCACGCCGCCGGCGGTCTCGGCGAAGATGCCCTCGGTGCGGGCCAGCAGCTTGATGGCGTCGACGACCTGCTCGTCGTTCACGTCCTCCACGGCACCGCCCGTGCGGCGCGCGATGTCCAGGACGTAGGGCCCGTCGGCCGGGTTGCCGATGGCCAGCGACTTGGCGATGGTGTTCGGCTTCTGCGGCCGGACCACGTCGTGGCCCGCCTTGTAGGCGACGGACACCGGAGAGCAGCCCTCGGCCTGCGCGCCGAAGATCTTGTACGGCTTGTCCTCGACGAGCCCGAGCTTGATCAGCTCCTGCAGCCCCTTGTCGATCTTCGTCAGCTGGGAGCCGGAGGCGATGGGGACCACGAGCTGGTCGGGGAGCCGCCAGCCGAGCTGCTCGCAGATCTCGTACGCCAGGGTCTTGGACCCTTCCGCGTAGTAGGGCCGCAGGTTGACGTTGACGAAGCCCCAGCCCTCGCCGGCCGGGTCGCCGATCAGCTCGGAGCAGAAGCGGTTCACGTCGTCGTAGTTGCCCTCGATGCCGACGAGCTCGCCGCCGTAGACCGCGGCCATGACGACCTTGCCCTGCTCCAGGTCGTGCGGGATGAACACGCAGGAACGGAAGCCGGCGCGGGCCGCGGCGGCGCCGACGGCGCCCGCGAGGTTGCCGGTGGAGGAGCAGGAGAGCGTGGTGAAGCCGAAGGCGCGCGCGGCCTCCAGGGCCTGGGCGACGACGCGGTCCTTGAAGGAGTGCGTCGGGTTGCCGGAGTCGTCCTTCACGTACAGCCCGCCGGTGACCCCCAGCTCGCGCGCCAGGTTGTCGGCCTTGACGAGCTTGGTCCAGCCGGGGTTGATGTTCGGCTTGTCCGCCACGTCCGCCGGGACGGGCAGCAGCGGCGCGTAACGCCAGATGTTCGCGGGTCCCGCCTCGATGCGCTTGCGGAGTTCCTCGGTGTCGTAGGCCGAGAAGTCGTAGGCGATCTCGAGCGGGCCGAAACACTCCTCGCAGGCGAAGACCGGACCGAGCGGCACCCGGTGACCGCACTCGCGGCAGGAAAGCGCCGCGGCGGGCCCGAGGTCTACGGTCGTGGAGTCGGTGGTGCTTGCAACAGTCTGCGCAGCCATGTGAGGCGAGGCCCTTTCTCCTCATCTTCCTCACGACGCATCTCGCCGTGAGACGGATTTGGCACCTTCCCTAGCCGGGAGCCTCGCGGAATGATCAACAGTGATCTACGAGACCGGCTGGAGGGTTGCCGGGGCTTCATCGGGCCGTATCCCTCTGCCCCTCTGGATGAGCGGTATGAAGTTGTGAACTCGTTGAACGCGTAACGACCCCCGACATGCGATGGTCACGAGCGTTGTTCAAGACTGTAACCGAAGGCCAGGACAGTTGAGATAGCCGTCCGAACCGCGAGATGGATCACCTACTTGGTCCCGTTTCGCCGAGAGAGCGCAGAGGAGCCGCCTACGTGCTGGAAGAAGTCGAGCGCTGGCTGAGCACCCACTCCTGGTCCGTCACCGACCGCCCGCTGCACCAGATCCTCGCCGCGAAACAGCGCACGGGCCAGTCGGTCAGTGTCGTGCTGCCCGCGCTCAACGAGGAGGAGACGGTCGGCGACATCGTCGCGATCATCCGCCACGACCTGATGCAGCAGGTCCCGCTCGTCGACGAGATCGTGGTCGTCGACTCCGGTTCCACCGACCGCACGTCCGAGGTCGCCGCGGCGGCCGGCGCGCGGGTCGTGCACCGCGACGACATCCTGCCCCGCATCCCGACGGTCCCCGGCAAGGGCGAGGTCCTGTGGCGCTCGCTGCTGGTCACGTCCGGGGACATCGTCTGCTTCATCGACGCCGACCTGAAGGAGTTCTCCTCCGACTTCGTCTCCGGGATCGTCGGCCCGCTGCTCACCGACCCCGGGATCGACCTGGTCAAGGGCATGTACGACCGCCCCCTGGCCGGAGGGCAGGGGCAGGGCGGCCGGGTCACCGAGCTGATGGCCCGCCCGCTGCTCAACATGCACTGGCCGCAGTTGGCCGGTTTCGTGCAGCCGCTCGGCGGCGAGTACGCGGCCCGGCGCACCCTGCTGGAGCAGCTGCCGTTCCCCGTCGGGTACGGGGTCGAGCTGGGCATGCTGGTCGACGCCCTGCATCTGGTGGGCATCGACGCGCTCGCCCAGGTGGACGTCGGCGTCCGCAAGCACCGCCACCAGGACGGCCAGGCCCTCGGCCGGATGGCGGCGGCGATCTACCGCACCGCCCAGCTCCGGCTGGCCCGCGGCCACCTCGTCCGCCCCTCCCTCACCCAGTTCGAACGGGGCGCGGACGGCTTCGAGCCGCGCACGTACTCCGTGGACACGGAGGAGCGGCCGCCGATGGCGGAGATCGCGGAGTACGCGAGCCGGAAGGTGGCGTAGGGCATACGCGGACCGGGCGGTCGTCACGTTTATGCGTTTGCGGACCGGGCTACGTTGAGGCGTATGGCTTCCTCGCACGGCGCTGCCCATCAGGTGCTGGTCGCGTCCAACCGCGGCCCGGTCTCGTACGCACTCCAGCAGGACGGCTCGCTCGCCGCCAAACGGGGCGGCGGCGGGCTGGTCTCCGGCCTGTCGGCGATCGGTCCCGACGCGGGCGCCCTGTGGGTGTGCTCCGCGCTCTCCGACGGCGACCGGGAGGCGGTGCGGCGCGGGGAGGGCGAGCCCGGCGTGCGGATGCTCGACGTCCCGGCGGAGGTGCACGCCGACGCGTACAACGGCATCGCCAACTCCGTGCTCTGGTTCGTCCACCACATGCTGTACCAGACGCCCCTGGAGCCGGCCTTCGACGCGGAGTTCCGGCGGCAGTGGGCGTCGTACGAGACGTACAACCGCGCCTTCGCCGAGGCGCTGGCCGAGGAGGCCGCCGAGGGCGCGGCGGTGCTGGTGCAGGACTACCACCTGTGCCTGGTGCCGGGCATGCTGCGGGAGCTGCGGCCGGACCTCAGGATCGCGCATTTCTCGCACACGCCGTGGGCACCGGTGGACTACTTCCGGATGCTGCCCGACGACATCGCCGAGCAGCTGCTGCGCGGCATGCTCGGCGCCGACCGGCTGGGCTTCCTCACCCGCCGCTGGGCGGAGGCGTTCACGGCCTGCACGGCGCTCGTGGGCGGCCTCGGGGACACCCGGGTCGGGGTGCACGGCCTCGGCGCGGACGCCGACTTCCTGCGGCGCCGCTCGCACGAGGCGGACGTCGACGAGCGGATGGCCGCGCTGCGCGAGCAGATCGGCGCGGGCCGCAAGGCGATCGTGCGGGTCGACCGGACCGAGCTGTCGAAGAACATCGTGCGCGGGCTGCTGGCCTACCGGCAGCTCCTCGACGACCACCCGGAGTGGCGCGAGCGGGTCGTGCACGTGGCCTTCGCCTACCCCTCCCGGCAGGACCTCGCGGTCTACCGGGACTACACCGCCGAGGTGCAGCGCGTGGCGGAGGAGATCAACTCCGCTTACGGCACGCCCGGCTGGACCCCGGTCGTGCTCCATGTGGAGGACGACTTCGCGCGGTCCCTGGCCGCCTACCGGCTGGCCGACGTGGCCCTCGTCAACCCCATCCGGGACGGCATGAACCTGGTCGCCAAGGAGGTCCCGGTCGTCTCCGACGAGGGGTGCGCGCTGGTGCTGTCCCGGGAGGCGGGGGCGTACGAGGAGCTGGCCGAGGACGCGGTGACGGTGAACCCCTACGACGTGATCGGCACGGCCCGCGCCCTGCACACCGCGCTGACCATGCCCCCGGGGGAACGCGCCGATCGCGCCAAGCGCCTCGCCGCATCGGCGACCGCGCTACCCCCGGCCCAGTGGTTCCTCGACCAACTCAACGCACTGCTGAACCAGCCGAGCTGACGAAGACCCCGGCCTCCGCCCGAACGAACACCGGCCGAACCGAACCGCACGGCGGGCGGCTGCCGAGGCGGGCCGCGCGGCGGGGGTCAGGTCAGGTGGGAGGTCAGGGCTGAGAGGAGGGCGACCACGCCGGTTGGGCCGGCGACCACCAGGTCCGCCTGTCGGCTGAGTTCTGTCACCTCGTCGCTGCCGCTGCACACCAGCAGTCCCGGTGTGCCGTCGGCGCGGAGCCGGTCCACCGCCGCGTAGGCCGGCAGGTCGCCCAGGTCGTCGCCCGCGTACAGGACCGCCGAGGCGCCGGTCTCGCGGACGTACCGGGTGAGCGCGACGCCCTTGTCCATGCCCGGCGGGCGCAGCTCCAGGACGAGGCGGCCGGGCTCGACGATCAGGCCGTGCCGGGCGGCGAGGGCGGTCAGCGGCTCGCGCAGGGCCTCGAAGGCGGCTTGCGGGTCCGCGGCGCGGCGGGTGTGCACGGCGACCGCGAAGCCGCCCTTCTCCTCGATCCACGCCCCCTGCCCGGCGGCGCCGGAGCGCTCCAGCAGGCCCGGCAGTTCGGCGCGGACGGCGGCGACGCCGGGGTGCGGGGCGGGCGCGCCGACCTCACCGCTGACGGCGTCCCAGCGCTCGGCGCCGTAGTGGCCGAGGACGACCAGGTGCTCCAGGCCCGGGACGCCCGCGAAGCCGCCGTGGCGGACGGCGACCTCGGCCGGCCGGCCGGTGACCACCGCGACGGAGGCGACCTTCGGGGCGAGCGCGGCCAGCGCGGGAACGGCGTCCGGGTGGGCGCGGGCCTGTTCGGGGTCGGGGACGATCGGCGCGAGGGTGCCGTCGAAGTCGAAGGCCAGCACCGCCTTCCCGGGATCGGCGAGAATCGCGGCGAGCCCCTCGCGACCGGCCCGCGTGGCGGGCGTCGGCAGGGGGTCCGTGTCCGTGTGGGTGCCCATACGGGGACCCTAACCGGGATGGGACCAGGCATGCGCGGCTCGCGCAACGCGCCGGAACCGTCAGCGCTCCGACCGGCGCCGCTCCCGCACCCGTCTGAGCCTGTTCACCGTCACCGGGTCGTGGGCGAGGGCCCGCTCGTCGTCCAGGAGGGCGTTCAGGAGCTGGTAGTAGCGGACGGGGGCCAGGCCCAGCTCCTCGCGTATGGCGCGCTCCTTGGCGCCGGGGCCGGGAAAACCCCGGCGCTCCAGGGCGAGGACGGCCCGCTCACGCTCCCCCAGCTGCTCCGGTTCCATACCGCGAACCGTAGCCCCCGCCACCGACAGTCAGTCCGCGCTCTCCGCCGTCGACGCCGTCGCCTGCAGCTGGGAGAGGGTGGCGGCGGGGCTGGCGTTCGCCCCGACCGCCTGGCCTATGCGCTTCTTCACCGCCGCGCTGACCGCCGCCCACGACGTCTTGCCGACCGGGTACAGCTCGGACTGCGGAAGCTCGTCCAGGAACGGCTTGAGGTCGGCGTCCCGCTTGTCCGAACTCATCACCTCGGACGCCGAGTTGGTGACCGGCAGCAGGTCGTACTCACGCGAGAAGGAGAGGACGTTCTTCTCGTCGTAGACGAAGTCGAGGAAGTCGCCGACCTGCTGCGCGTGGCCGTTCTTCTTGAAGGCCATCATCCAGTCGGCCACGCCCATCGAGGTGCTGCTCTGGCCGTGCGTGCCGGGCATCGGCACCATGCCGAACTTCACGCCCTTCTTCGCGGCGATCTTCATCAGCGAGGGGTGGCCGTTGAGCATGCCCACCTCGCCCTTGGCGAAGGCGGAG
Organism: Streptomyces panaciradicis; assembly: GCF_023516615.1. Lineage (GTDB taxonomy): Bacteria > Actinomycetota > Actinomycetes > Streptomycetales > Streptomycetaceae > Streptomyces > Streptomyces panaciradicis. The sequence goes on along the minus strand of NZ_JAMGBF010000019.1, from coordinate 133,098 downwards.
AACGCGGTGGCGCGGTTGAGCCGGCCCGGCGGGACCGGCCCGGTCAGGCCCTTGCCGACCAGGTCGTCCTTGAGCCAGTCGAAGGTGGCGACGTTCTGTGCCGAATCGATTCCGTAGGTCCCGACGGTGTCGGTGTAGCCGCCGCCCCCGCTGAGCATCCACTGCATCGTCTCGGCCTGCGCCTCCTCCGGACCGAGCGGCAGCGCGTACGGGTACGTCACGCCGCGCGCCTTGAGGGCCGCGGCGTCGGCGGCGAGCTGCTTCCACGTCTTCGGCGGGGTGAGGCCGGCGGCCTGGAAGAGGGTCTTGTTGTAGAAGAGCAGCCGCGTGGAGGCCGCGAACGGCATCCCGTACTGCACGCCCTTGACCTGTCCCGCCGTGGCCAGCTGGGAGGCGAAGTCGGCCTGGGTGCTGATGGAGAGCAGGTCGTCGGCCGTGTAGAGCTCGTCCTTGGCGGCGTAGTCGGCGTACGCGCCGATCTGCGCCATGTCGGGGGCCTTCCCGGCGTCCACCATCTCCTTGACCTTGCGGTCGACGTCGTTCCAGGAGTAGACGGTGACGTCGACCTTCACGCCGGAGTGCTTGCTCTCGTACTCCTTCACCAGCTCGTCCCAGTACTTCTGGGAGCTGTTGGCGGCGGAGTCGCCGTAGTCCGCCGCGACCAGTCTCAGGGTGACGTCTCCCGAACCGCCGGTGACACCGCAGCCCCCGAGGGTCGCCGTCATCCCCAGCGCGGCGACCGCCGCGACCGTTCCCGCCTTGCGCCGCTGCACTGCTACGCCACGCTCCAACTGTCTCGCCGTTCAATATGTGGACTCACTAAGGTCTACACCACGCAAGTGGACTAGACCTCTCAAGGGTAGTGGGGTCACACTGTCCTCCGTGAGACACGTCATCGCCCTCGATGTGGGCGGCACCGGGATGAAGGCCGCGCTCGTCGGCGCGGGCGGCGAGCTGCTGCACCGGGCCCGCCGCGCGACCGGACGCGAGCGCGGACCGGACGCCGTCGTCGAGGGCATCCTCGACTTCGCCGCCGAGCTGCGCGCGTACGGCGTCGAGCACCTCGGCGAGCCCGCCTCGGCCGCCGGTGTCGCCGTCCCCGGCATCGTCGACGAGACGCGGGGCCTGGCCGCCTACGCCGCCAACCTCGGCTGGCGCGACGTCCCCCTGCGCGACCTGCTGTCCCGGCGGCTCGACGCCCCCGTCCGTCTCGGCCACGACGTGCGCACCGGCGGACTCGCCGAGGGCCGGATCGGCGCGGGCCGCGGCGCCGACCGGTTCCTGTTCGTCGCCCTGGGCACCGGCATCGCGGGCGCCATCGGCCTGGCGGGCCGGGTGGAGTCGGGCGCGCACGGCTTCGCGGGAGAGATCGGCCACATCGTCGTACGGCCCGGGGGGACCCCCTGTCCGTGCGGGCAGTCCGGCTGCCTGGAGCGGTACGCCTCCGCGGCCGCCGTCAGCGACGCGTGGGCGAAGGCGTGCGGCGACCCGGACGCGGACGCCGCCGACTGCGCGCGGGCCGTCGCGTCCGGCGATCCGAACGCCGTCCGGGTCTGGCAGGGCGCGATCGACGCCCTCGCCGACGGCCTGCTGACCGCCCTCACCCTGCTGGACCCGCGCACCCTGATCGTCGGTGGCGGCCTGGCCGAGGCGGGGGAAACCTTGTTCACACCGCTGCGGGAGGCCGTCGAACGCCGGGTGACCTTCCAGAAACTCCCGTCGATCGTCCCCGCGGCACTGGGGGACACGGCGGGCTGTCTCGGTGCCGGGCTGCTGGCCTGGGACCTGCTGACCACAACCGACCGTACGGAGGTAACCACCTGATGGGTTCTCGCAAGGTTCTCGCCGGTGCCCGGGTGGTGCTCCCCACCGGGATCGTGCACGACGGTCGCGTCGTCGTCGACGGCACGCGGATCGCCGGCGCGGCCCCCGAAGACGCCGATGTCGTCGACGTGAGCGGCCACTGGCTGGTGCCCGGCTTCGTCGACATCCACAACCACGGCGGCGGCGGGGCCTCCTTCACCTCCGGCACGGTCGAGGACGTCCTCCACGGCATCCACACCCACCGCCTCCACGGCACCACCACGCTCGTCGCCTCGACCGTCACCGGCGACATGGACTTCCTCGCCCAGCGCGCCGGGCTGCTCAGCGAACTCGCCGAGCAGGGCGACATCGCCGGCATCCACTTCGAAGGGCCCTTCATCTCGCCCTGCCGCAAGGGCGCGCACTCCGAGGAGCTGCTGCGCGACCCCGACCCCGCCGAGGTCCGCAAGCTGATCGACGCGGCGCGCGGCCGGGCCCGGATGGTCACCCTCGCCACCGAACTGCCGGGCGGCATCGACTCCGTACGTCTCCTCGCCGAGCACGGCGTGATTGCGGCGATCGGGCACACGGACGCGACGTACGAGCAGACGGTGCAGGCCATCGACGCCGGCGCCACGGTCGCCACCCACCTCTTCAACGCCATGCCGCCCCTCGGCCACCGGGCCCCCGGCCCGATCGCCGCCCTCCTGGAGGACGAGCGGATCACGGTCGAGCTGATCGACGACGGCACGCATCTGCACCCCGCGGCACTGCAGTTGGCGTTCCACCGCGCGGGCGCGGGCCGGGTGACCTTCATCACGGACGCCATGGACGCGGCCGGGTTCGGCGACGGCCGGTACATGCTCGGCCCGCTGGAGGTGGAGGTCAGCGAGGGCGTCGCCCGCCTGGTGGAGGGCGGTTCCATCGCCGGCTCCACCCTGACCCTGGACCGCGCGTTCAAGCGGGCGGTGACGGTCGACAGGCTCCCCGTCGAGGACGTCGTCGCCGCGATCTCCGCCAACCCGGCCCGGCTGCTCGGCATGGACGACCGGATCGGCTCCCTGGAGCCCGGCAAGGACGCCGATCTGGTGCTGCTGGACCGGCAGTTCGACCTCAAGGGCGTGATGCGCCGGGGTGAATGGGTGGTCGATCCACAACTGGGGTGATGTGTCCGGGGTGTTGAGCGCGGCGGTCGTCCTGCGAAAATATGACGGCCGCCGTCCGTCCGGTCGGCCCGCGCATCGGCAACTGTCTTCGGGGGAGGTCGGCCCAGGTGATCCTGACGGTCACGCTGAACACCGCTCTCGACATCACCTATCGGGTACGGGGCCTGCGCCCGCACGCCTCCCACCGGGTCTCCGAGGTCACGGAACGCCCGGGCGGCAAGGGCCTGAACGTGGCCCGCGTGCTGGCGGCCCTCGGCCACGAGGTGACCGTCACCGGCTTCACCGGCGGCTCCACCGGCCGCAGCGTCCAGGAGCAACTCACCCGCGCGCACGGCGTGGTGGACGCGCTCGTCCCGGTCGGCGGCCCGACCCGGCGCACGATCGCCGTCGTCGACGAACGCACCGGCGACACGACGCAGCTGAACGAACCCGGCCCCACGATCACGCCCGCCGAGTGGGCGGCCTTCCAGGAGGTCTACGAGGACCTGCTGCCGTCGATGTCGGCGGTGGCCCTGTGCGGCAGCCTGCCGCCGGGGGTGCCGGTGGGCGCGTACGCGGGCCTGGTCCGCGCGGCGAAGGCGGCCGGCGTCCCCGTCCTGCTCGACACCAGCGGGGAGCCGCTGCGCCGCGGGGTCGCCGCGCGCCCCGACCTGATCAAGCCCAACGCCGACGAACTGGCCGAACTGACCGGCTCCCACGAGCCACTGCGCGCCACGCAGGACGCCCGCAGGCGCGGCGCCAGGGCGGTCGTCACGTCCCTCGGCCGCGACGGCCTCCTCGCCGTCACCCCGGAGGGCCGCTGGCGCGCCACCCCACCCACCCACGTCCACGGCAACCCCACGGGCGCCGGCGACTCAGCGGTGGCCGGCCTGGTCTCGGGCCTGATCGAGGCCCTCCCCTGGCCGGACCGCCTCACCCGAGCGGTAGCCCTCTCCGCGGCAACGGTCCAGTCCCGAACAGCGGGGGAATTCGACCGCGCGACCTACGAGGAGCTGACGGGGCGGGTCACGGTGACCGGCGAGGCCAGTGCGGCCTAGCTGGTGACCCGGCCCGCCTTCAGGTACAGCTGGTCCAGCAGGACGTTGCACTTGTCGCCGGCCTGGCAGGACAGCGTGATCGTGTTGGTGCCCTTCTGAAGGGACGGCCAGGAGTAGGTCTTGGTCCAGCCCTTCGCGAAGTCGCCGTCCTTGGCATGCGCGAAGTTGCCCAGGTTCAACTTGCTGCCGAAGTTCTTGCCGTTGACGCTGAGCGTCATCGACTGGTCCTGGCCGGGCACGCTGAAGTGCGCGAAGAGGGTGTAGAGGCCCGCCTTGGGAATGCCGTCGACCGTCCAGGTCACCGACGCGCCCACGTTGTTGAGGTTGCCCACGTACGTGCCGTCCGAGGACTGGGCGCCGTCGACGCCCGATGTCACAGCGGCGCCACCTCCCAGCTGGAGGTCCTTCGCGTCGGTCTTCGGGAGGTCCGTCGACGTCGCGCCCGTCGGGGACTGGCTGGGCTTGGTGTTCTGGGACGTCGTCGGGGTCGGGGAGGCGTCGCCGCCCGCCTTGTCGTCCGAGTTGCCGTTCATCATCGCCACGCCGATGCCGATGACGACCGCGGCGACCACGGCGATCGCGCCGATCAGCAGACCCTTGGTGTTGGGTCCGCGACGGCCGCCCCCGCCGCCGTGCGCCGACTGCTGCGGCGCCGTCGGGGCACCGCCGCCGGGGAACGTCTCCGGCGCCGCGTAGTGGGCGTTCGGCTGGCTGTACGCGCCCTGCTGCTGCGGCACCTGCCCGTAGGCGGCCGTCTGCTGCTGCCCCTGGGCCGGCTGGCCGTACTGGCGCTGGCCGACCGCGCGCACCCGGTTGACGGCGTTCGGGTAGCCGTACCCGCCACCGGAGGGCGGCTGGGCGCCGTTGGCCTGCCCATCGGCGTAGAGGTAGCCGAACGGGTCGTCGTCCTCGGGCGTGCTGGCGCCGTTGTTGCCGGACGTCATCCCTGGGTACTCCTCAGCGGTGCGGGTCGAGCGAGATTCGGGGGTCAGCTTGCGAGCCTACCCGCTCCCCGTGCCCCAAACGGGTGACTCGGATCGCACCGTTCCGCCTCCCCGGCCCTGACCTGCGGTTCACCCGGCCCGTCGATGCTGTTTGGGACGAGATCGTTTCTCTACGTACATCCGCTCGTCGGCAGACTTCAACACTTCGTCCGCAGTCATTCCACAGTGCGCCCACCCGATGCCGAAGCTGGCGCCGACCCGCATGGCCCGCCCGTCGACGCGGATGGGCTGGATGATCTCGTTGCGCAGGCGTACGGCCAGGTCCTGGGCGTCGGCGCGGCCGAGGCCGTCGGCGAGGACGACGAACTCGTCACCGCCGAGCCGGGCCACCGTGTCGCCGTCGCGCACGCCCCGGGTCAGCCGCCGGGCGACCTCGATGAGCACCGCGTCACCGGCGTTGTGCCCGAACCGGTCGTTGATCGACTTGAAGCCGTCGAGGTCGCAGAAGAGGACCGCGAGCCCCTTGGTGCCGTCGTCGCGCTCGCCCTCGGGGGCGACGGTGTGCACGTGGTGGTCGAAGGCGTCGAAGGCCTCGGTGCCGCCCGGCCGGAGGTCGAAGCCGTGGCCGTTGACGTCGTAGGCGGGGTGTCCGAAGGCCGCGTCCAGGGACTCCAGGGCGCCGGGGTGGGTGGCGCGCCGGCACAGCCGCGAGGACAGGCGCGAGCGCAGCTCGGCGGAGTTCGGCAGGCCGGTGAGGGAGTCGTGGGAGGCGCGGTGGGCGAGCTGCTGCTCGCGGCGCTTGCGCTCCTCTATGTCCTCGACGTGGGTGAGCAGGAAGCGCGGTCCGTCGGCGGCGTCCGCGACGACGCTGTTGCGCAGCGAGACCCACACGTACGTGCCGTCCCGGCGTCCGAGGCGCAGCTCCGCGCGTCCGCCCTCGGCGGAGGTCCGCAGCAGCGTGCCGATGTCCTCGGGGTGGACGAGGTCGGAGAAGGAGTAGCGCCGCATCGCGGAGGCGGGCCGGCCGAGCAGCCGGCACAGGGCGTCGTTGGTCCGCAGTATTCGGCCGTGCTGGTCGCCGCCCATCTCGGCGATGGCCATGCCGGAGGGGGCGTACTCGAAGGCCTGGCGGAAGCTCTCCTCGCTGGCCCTGAGTGCCTGCTGCTCCCTTTCGAGCCTGACCAGTGCCCGCTGCATGTTGGAGCGAAGACGCGCGTTGCTGATCGCGATGGCGGCCTGGAACGCGTACATCTGGAGCGCTTCGCGTCCCCACGCGCCCGGCCGGCGGCCGTTGCGGGGCCGGTCCACGGACAGCACGCCGATCAGTTCGCCGCAGGAGCCGCCGGGCGCGGCAGGCGTGTACATCGGGGCGAAGAGCCGGTCGGAGGGGTGCCACTCGTCCTCGAAGCGGGGCGCGGGCCCGTCGGTGTACCACTGCGGTACGTCGTCGTCGTCGAGGACCCAGCCCTCGGTGTGCGAGATGAAGACCAGGTCGCCCCAGTGCTCGCCCATGCTCAGCCGGCGCTCCCAGGACTCGCGGGAGCCGACCCGGCCGGTGATCAGCGCCTCGGCGGCGGGATTGCCGGCGAAGGCGGCGACGACGAGGTCGCCGTCGGGGCGGACGAGGTTGACGCACGCCAGTTCGTAGCCGAGGCCGGTGACGACGCCGTCGGCGACGGTCTGCAGCGTGTCCGCAAGACTGCGTGCGGTGTTCATGTCGGCCATGACCTGGTGCAGTTGCCGCAGGGTCGCAAGGCGGACGTAAGGCTCCGACTCGGTCTCCATTGCTCGCCCTCCCCCCGAGACCTCGCAGCGAATCAAGGGTTCTCATCGGCGTATCGTTCTGGCAGCTTCTCAGCCACTGAATCACAGCGCGCTGCCCACTCGGTACACAGGGTCAACAATTCATGGCCCTTGTGACTCAAGTCACAGCGAAAGATGAACAATTGAGTGGTGTTTCTGCGTTTTACCTGTGCGTTTACTGAACGCATTCTTTGTGCGGATGTGGAGATGACGCAGAAGCGTACGTGATGGACGCGCCCGCCGTCCGCCGAAGGACCTAGGTCCGTTCTCGGACCCGGGCCCGATGCGGCCCGCGAGGGCCGGAGATTAGCGTTCCCGGTGTGCTGAAGACTCCCCCCGCCGCATCCCTGATCACTGCCGGGCCCGCCTCCGGGCATGCTGAGGGGGTGAGCAACGACGAGTTCCGTGCCGCCATGTCCCGGCTGGCCGCCGGTGTGGTCCTGGTGACCGCGCAGGAGCCGCCCCTGGACCCCGACGACCCGTCGGCGCCGGCCGGCGAGGACGTCGGCATGACGGCCACGGCGTTCCTGTCGGTCTCCCTCGACCCGCCGCTGGTCCTGGTCAGCCTGCGCAACGGCGCCCGCATGGACGACCTCCTGGACGAGCAGCCCCTGTGGGCGGTCTCGGTGCTGTCCGAGAGCCAGCGCCACATCGCCGGCCGCTTCGCGATGAAGGGCCGCATCAGCGACCGCCTCCTCTTCGAGGACATCCCGTACATACGGGGGAAGGCCACGAACGCGCCCCTGGTGGGCGGCGCGCTGGCCACCCTGGAGTGCCGCACCGAACAGCGGGTGATCGCCGGTGACCACACCCTGGTGATCGGCCGCGTCCTGACGGCGGACGTACCGAGCGCGACCGGCGGCCCGCTGGCGTACTTCCGGGGGCGGTACCGCCAGTTGGGGTGAGGACCCGCACCGGGCGGGGCCGCCCGTAATTGCGTGGCACGCGCGCGTGGGCGCTTCCTAGGGTCGGCGCATGACGACACCCGAACCACCCGGTCCCCGCCTGGTGGAGATCACCCCCGGCAATCTCGCGGCCGCCCTCGCCATCCGCATCCGCCCGGACCAGGAGCACGCGGTCGAGCCGGTCGCGGACTCGCTGGCGGAGGCGTACGTGCATCCCCCGGGCGTCGCCTGGCCCCGCCTGATCGTCGACGGCGACCGCCCGGTCGGCTTCCTGATGGCCTTCCTCGACATCGACTGGAAGGAGGACGGCACCCTGTTCCGCTCCGGGCTGTGGCGGCTGAACATCGCCGCCGGGGAGCAGGGCCGCGGCTACGGCCGTTTCGCCGTCGAGTCCGTGGCCGCGGAGATCCGCCGCCGCGGCGGCAAGCAGTGCTACGTCACCTGGCATCCCGGCCCCGACGGCCCCGAGGGCTTCTACCTAGGCCTCGGCTTCCGTACGACGGGAGAGAGGAGCGGCGACCAGACGGTCGGCGTCCTGGACCTCTAGACGAGGATCACCTCGCGTTCGGCGACGCGCGCCGGGGTGGTCGCGATGTCGATGGCGGCGATCTTGTCCCCGACGAACGTGAAGGCCAGCGTCCGGTCCAGCCGGCCGTCGACGTACACGGCCAGTCCCGTGGCGCCGTCGACCAGCGCGGGCCGCGCCACGGCGGCCAGGTGCCGGAAGCCGGACGCGCCCCTGGCCACGGCGGCCGCTCCCGTGTTCACGCCCGCGTCGCTGTGGGCGACGACGTCCGGGTCCAGCAACGCGACCAGGGCCTCGAAGTCGCCGTCGCGCGCGGCGGCGAGGAAGGCGTCCACGACGGCCCGCCGCCGCCCCGGATCACCACCCGGCACCCGGTCGGCACCCCGCACCCGCCGCCGTGCCCGGCTCGCCAGCTGCCTGGCCGCCACCGGGCTGCGTCCCACGATCTCCCCGACCTCCTCGTACGGCACCGCGAACAGGTCGTGCAGCACGAACGCCAGCCGCTCGGCGGGCGTCAGCGTGTCCAGGACGACGAGCAGCGCCACGCCCACCGAGTCGGCGAGCACCGCGTGCTGCTCGGGATCGGCCCCGCCGGAGACGTCCGCCACGGGCGTGTGCCCCGCGGGCGGCTCCAGCGGCTCCTCCGCGCGCGACCTGCGCGAGCGCAGCATGTCGAGGCACACCCGTCCGACGACGGTCGTCAGCCATCCCCCGAGGTTCGCCACGTCGTCCGTGTCGGAACGGCTCAGCCGGAACCACGCCTCCTGCACCGCGTCGTCCGCCTCGGCGGCGGAGCCGAGCATGCGGTAGGCGACGGCACTCAGATGCGGGCGGTGCGCCTCGAACCGCCGGGCGAGGACTTCGCTGTCCGAGGGAATCCGGTACTCGCTCATGGTCCTATGACGAACGGGACGGCGGCGATGTGACAGAGACGGTCCCGGCCGTCCTACGACCAGTCGCGGCCCGTACGCCCCCGCTTCGTGTCGGAGCGCTGCTTCTTCTCCCGCAGCCGGCGCTCGTTGATCCCCCGCGGGATGCGGGTGGCGCGGCGCGGCTTGGGCGGCGGCGCGGTCGCCTCGGCGAGCAGCGCGGCCAGGCGTACGGCCGCCGCCTCGCGGTTGCGCCACTGCGAGCGGTGCTCGGAGGCGCGGACGGCGATCACGCCGTCGACGAGCCGCCCGGCGAGCCGCTCCAGCGCCCGCGCCTTCCACACCTCCGGCAGCGCCTCGGTCCGGGCCAGGTCGAAGCGCAGCTCCACCTGGGAGTCACTGGTGTTGACGTGCTGGCCGCCAGGCCCCGAGGAGCGCGAGAAACGCCACATGAGCTCGGCCTCGGGGAGCGAGACGGAGCCGCGGATGAGATAGGGACCGGACATGTCCCCCATCGTCGCGCGGCTGACCCGCACACGTCACGCGATTAACGTCGGCGGCCGTTCACCCGAAGTTCGGTAAAGAAAGTAAAGACACCTGGAACCTTCGGTACCCCTCTTGGCGTTCATACCGGTAGCTGTAGGTTCACTGCCGTACATAAACGAGGGAAAGGACTCCCAACCATGGCTGTAAGCCTGTCCAAGGGTGGCAACGTCTCGCTCACCAAGGAGGCTCCGGGCCTGACCGCCGTCACCGTGGGCCTCGGCTGGGACGTCCGCACCACCACCGGCACGGACTTCGACCTCGACGCCTCGGCCATCGCGGTCAACACGCAGGGCAAGGTCTACTCCGACGCCCACTTCGTGTTCTTCAACAACAAGCAGACCCCGGACAACACCATCGTCCACACCGGCGACAACCGCACGGGCGAGGGCGAGGGCGACGACGAGGCGATCAACGTCAACCTGGCGGGCCTCCCGGCCGACATCGACAAGATCGTCTTCCCGGTCTCGATCTACGACGCGGAGAACCGCTCGCAGAACTTCGGCCAGGTCCGCAACGCCTACATCCGCATCATCAACCAGGCCGGCGGCGCCGAGATCGCCCGCTACGACCTCTCCGAGGACGCGGCCACGGAGACGGCGATGGTCTTCGGCGAGCTGTACCGCAACGGCGCGGAGTGGAAGTTCCGCGCCGTGGGCCAGGGCTACGCGTCCGGCCTGGTCGGCATCGCGCAGGACTTCGGCGTCAACGTCTGAGTGACGCTGCGCTGAGCGGGGCCCCTGGGTGCGGTACGCCGCAGCCGGGGGCTCACGTCCGTGAGACGAACACCGCCCAGGTCGCCGGGGCGAAGGCCAGGCGGGGGCCGAGGGTGTCGTGCTTGGAGTCGCGGACGTGGATCGCTTCGGGGGTGTTGGCGACCTCGACGCAGGAGTCGCCTTCGCTGCTGCTGCTGTAGCTGCTCTTGAACCACGCCAGCTCGGAGATCTCTCGGGCAGGGGCGTTGCGGGTCATGTTTCCCCCAGCAGTTGCTCGATGAAGGCCGTCGACTCACGTGGGGTGAGCGCCTGCGCCCGGATGATGCCATAACGCAGCTCAAGGATACGGAGCTGCTTGGGCTCCGTGACCGGCCGCCCGTTGGCCACCGCGGGCGAGCGCCCCACAGCAGATCCGTCCTCGAACTTCAGCACCTCGATGCCACCCGCAATCCCGGCATGCTCCTCGCGATCCATCGGCATCACCTGAAGCTCGACGTTCCGCAACCGCGCGATCTCCAACAGGTGTTGAAGCTGGCGGTGCAGCCCTGCCCGGCCGCCGAGCGGACGCCGTAGCGTCCACTCCTCCAGGATGAAGCCGAGCTCGGGCGCCGGGTCCCTCTCGAACACGGCCTTGCGCGCCACGCGAGCGGCGATGAAGCGCTCCACCTCGTCCTCGGTGTAGGCGGGGCGCCGCATCAACAGCAGCCCACGCGCGTACTCCGGTGTCTGCAACAACCCGTGGATGTTGAGCGGGTCGTAGAGCTGGCACTCGACCGCCTGAGCCTCCAACTTCGCCAGCTCCCGCACCTTCTTGGGGTACCGGACCTTGCTGACGTCCTCCTTCATGGCCGAGATGAGTCCACCCGCCCCCAGCACCTCGTCCGCCCTGTCCAGATACTCCTGCCGGGGAATCCTCTTCCCGCCCTCGATCTTGTAGACGAGGTCCTCGCCGTACCCGACGGCCCTGCCGAAGTCCGCGGCGCGCATCCCCACCGCCTCTCGCCGCAGCTTGAGCTGCCGCCCGACCGTGGCGATGACCGCGACGCCCCACTCGTCGTCCGGATCGACCTCCCAGCCCGGCTCGTCCGCCTCGGTCCTGAGCCGTCCCGCCTCCGCGTCCACCGACATCCCGCGTGCCCCTCCGTCGTACTGGCCCTCCCGCGCCCCTGCCCGTACGGCCCGTACCGACAGTCCGGACAGCACCGGACAAGCTCCGGACAGTGACCGTACGCAACGACGCAGTCACTCCTCACGGTAGTCAGAGACGGCCACGCTGAGTGACGTGAACGACGAATCCCCCACCCCCATCCGCAACTTCAGCGTGCAGCTCTCCCCCACCCCGCGCGGCGCCCGCCTGGCGAGGGTGCTGGCCACGGAGCAACTGCACGCCTGGGAACTGCCGTCGCACCCGGCGGAGCACATCGTGGCGGAGCTGGCGGCGAACGCGGTGACGCACGGCCGCGTGCCGGGCCGCGACTTCCGGCTGACGCTCTACGTGGTCGCCGACACCCTGCGCATCGAGGTGACGGACACGCGCGGTGACCGTATGCCGTGCGCCGAACTCCCTGACGGCGACGGTGAGTCGGGGCGCGGTCTCGTACTGGTCGACGCCCTCGCGGACAAGTGGGGAGTCGCACCGGGGCTGTCGCCGCGCAAGACGGTGTGGGCCGAGATCCGCCTCGACCGGAGCACGGCGAACCGTGCTCCGGTGGAACCGCGTTCCGGCGGCACGGACCGTCTCTTTTCTCAACAAACAACCCGGTGAAAGAACCCCCGCCAAACCAAACCCCAGCCCCTCACCCGCCCGGGTGAACATCGCCAACTCGGCTGGCTTTTGCCCTGGTTGCCTGCCCTACTCTCAGCGCAACACAACCGCACACATGCAACGGCCCTCGCAGGGACTGGCATCCCGATGCGAGGGCCTGACCACCGAGGAAGGTCGTCTCTTCCTGATGGACACGAAAAACCCTAGCGCGCCCCCGCACGCCCAGTCCCGCGTTGCGGCCAACAAACACCCGATCCGGCGGCATTCCGAAACCGGTGGCCTGGTCCACGACCACACCCGCCACACCACCCGCTTCACGGTGATCGGCAACCACCTGGCCCAGCATCCGGAGCTGTCGCTGCTGGCCATCGGCCTGGCCACGCACATCCAGTCGCTGCCCCAGCGCGCCCACGTCGACATCAAGACCCTCGCCGCTCGCTTCCCCGAAGGGGCGACCCGTATCGCGGCGGCCCTGCGCGAGCTGGAAGCCCACGGCTACCTGCGCCGCGAACGCCGGCGCGTCTCCGGCGGCCGTATCGTCACGCGGACGGTCTCCTGCAACCAGCCGGGCCACCGCACCGACGACCACGCGCCGCGTCCCCAGCGCACCCGCCCTAAAAGGGAGACGGCGCCCAAGCCACTCCCCCCGGTGCCACGCCCCGCCTACCCCGCCCCGGCCCTCATCGAGCAGGCCACGCAGGTGCTCGCGACCCTCCGCACCCACGACAGACGCCTGCTCCTCAGCGAGCGGGACACGGCCCACCTGGCCCCGGGCGTGGCCGCCTGGCTGGAACGGGACGTGACGCCCGCGACGGTACGAGAAGCCCTGACCACAGCGCTCCCCACAGAACCGCTGTGCCGCCCGGCCGCCCTGCTGGCCCACCGTCTGACGGCCCAGCTCCCGCCTCCGCCACCCGTACGGCCCCGCGCGTCGCAACCGGCCGTTCGCCATCCCCTCCAGAACTGCGACGGCTGCGACCGCGCCTTCCGCTCGCCCGCCCCTGGACGCTGTGGTGACTGCCGAACCGATCTCATCGAGGCCGCCTAGCATGAAGGCGACGATCCTTGCCCCTGGGCACAGACGACGAGGAGCGAGCGCCATGACCATCGCCCCGGACGAAGCGCGGCAGGGCGCATCCCACCTCTACCGGGTCATGCGGGATTTCGTGCACTCCACGGACGACACCCTTCCCGGCAAGTTCGAGATCACCAAGGAAGGGATCGTCCTCGACATGATGTCGCCCTCGAAGCCGCACGAACTCACCGTGCTGCGCGTCCGGCAGCGCCTGGAGAAGGTGATGCCCGAGGAACTGGTGGCCCATACGGGTGAGCCCGACGTCGAGGACGAACCCGAGGGCGTCATGCGACGTCCCGACGTCATGGTGATCAGCGAGGCGGAGATGGAGGGAGACGGTTCCTTCGACCCCCGCTCGCTCGTCGCCGCCGTGGAGATCGTCTCGCGCTCGAACCCGGACAACGACTGGGTCTCCAAGCTGCGCGACTACCCCCTCATCGGCGTCCCCGTCTACGCGATCTTCGACCCCCGCACCGGGACCGGGGCCGTGCTCAGCGACATCCACCCCACCCCCGACGGCCCCCGCTACGCGACCCGCAAGGACTTCGTCTACGGCGAGGACGTCACCATCGGCGACTGGACGATCCCGACCGACGGCCTGCCGCTCTACCAGCCCATCGGCCGGTAGTACCCGAGCACCGCCGCCAGCTGCGCGAACCACTGACCGAGCTGTGCCTTGGGCTTGGCCTGGACGACGCACTCGTAGAACTGCCCGTTCGGCAGGACCACCGCCATCATCAGGGCCTTGCCGTTGGGGCTCGCCTTGTAGTGGACGCTCTGGATCTCCGGCCAGGAGAACTCCACGGCCGCGCCGTGGTCCTCGAAGGCGACGCCGGTGACGTCGACCACGATCGAGTTGTGGACGTCCACCGCCATGAACTCCGGCCCCTCGGCGGGGGGCTGGGCGGGGGTGGGGGCGTACTGCGGGGGCGGCGGCCCGAAGCCCGGCGGAGGCTGGTTCCCGTACGGCGGTGGCTGGGTGGTCATCTGCTTCCGTCCCCGAATGCGGCGTGGCTTCCGGGGACATCCTCGCTCAGGCCGGGGCGGCGCTCCTAGGGCGCGTCCCCGTGCGGGCGGGACGGTGACGTCTGCTCCCTCCGGTGCGCTGGAGGTGGATGCGGGGGAAACCAAGGCGAGCGACGGAAAGTCACCGGGACCACGACCCAGACCAAGGGAAAGCAGACGCTCCGCCGCCGCGCGTCCGGGTAGCGTCCGCGGCATGATCCTCGAACCGCTCCGCCTCACCCCCGACCACGACATCCCGGGCCCGCTCCTCACCGAGCTGACGGCCCTGTACGCCTCCAACCACGCGTTCCACGCGCTCAGCGGCGAGTTCCCCGACCCGGACGACATCCGCCCCGAACAGGTGGCAACCGCACTGGCCGACGACCTGGCGCACCCGGACGCCGAGGTCCTGCTCGCCCGCAGCGAGGGCCGGCTGGCCGGCATCGCCATCACCCTCGCCCACCACCCCGACCCGGTCGACCCGGACCCGTGGATCGGCCTGCTGATGGTGGACGCGACCCTGCACGGACAGGGTCTCGGACGGCGGTTCGCCACGCTCGTCGAGGACGGCTTCCGCGAGGCCGGGCGCACCGCGGTCCGCCTCGCCGTCCTGGAGAACAACCCCAAGGCCCTCGCCTTCTGGACCGGTCTCGGCTACGAGGTCATCGCCCACCGCCCGGACCGCGACCTGGGCCGCCCGTGCGCGGTACTGCGCAAGGAACTGGACCTCCCCTCGAGGTGAACGGGCCCGGGTTATGCAGTATCCGACAAGCCTCATCAGACTGGCTGAACGCCCACCCGCAAAGAGGTTGCCGACAAACTCGCCGAAACGATCGCCGACAGCAACCACGGGCTTGCTGTCGCTACCGTCGATAGCACCGTGAGCAACTACCACACGTACTCGGCTTGGCCGCATCGCCGTCCACCGGCTTCGGGAGAACACCCACGCTCGCTACGCCGCTTGCGTCCGCCGCCGCATCATCCCCGGCCTCGGCACCAAGAAGATCGTCCGCCTCACCGCAAAAGAGGTCCGCACCTGCCTCGGCCGCCTACGCACCACCTGCCAGTGCTGCACCTCTCGCGGCTGGCCCTGGCCTACGTGCACTCCGTGCTCAAGTCAACCCTGGAGCACACCGTGCGCGAGGAGGAGATTGCGCGCAATGGCGCCCGCACCGTCCGCGCTGAAACCCCTCGCTCCCCGAAGCCGGCCACTTTGTCCCGGCACTTCAACGCCCTGCTCCGCGACGCCCGCCGACGGCCGATCCAGTTCCACAACCTCCGCCACTCAACGGCGACGTTCGGCCGCGCTCTGCGCAACCCATCAGAGGCCATCGCCGGGCCCTACGACGGCGACGGCCCGCCGCTTCGCGCAGCATCCGTCCGCTGACGTTGCCGTCGTCTACTGCTGTCCCGAGCAACGTGAGCCCTGCTACAGACGAACTCCCGTTTACTGTCGCACGTTATAGGTTGACTGAATGCATATAGTCAACTACGACTGTCCAGCCAGCGCATTATCGCAGCACGAGTGAGTTCATCGACACGCGGCGAACCAGTCATCCATTCTCCATGCCGTCGGAGGGTTTGAGCGCGATAAGGCTCGCGCACAACACTGAAATCAATAGATTCCTGCCCAACGTCACATCTCAAGATGGCGTCGCCATCGAGAGACAGCATGACAAATGAAGGCCGACAGAAACCGTTCCCAAGAATTCCAGACGCCGCACCAGCACCAATAATGTCCCAGTCATCCAGCAACTTGACCCGCACCCACCGCCACTCAACGGAGTCGACATCCGAACCTTTGACCGCCACCAGAAAAAGCGGGCTGGCCTCGCTAAAGAGTCCACTACGTAGTGCCAGCCCATGCCACTCAGAGTTCGCCTTTCTCCACAACTCCGGATCTTCCAATTCGACCGACACCCCAAATGCCCCATCCTCCGAGGAGCAACTAGTCGCAAAGGTTGCGAGAGTTGGAGGGATAAGCGGATCAGCCACATCGGCGTTTCCCAGCAAGCACAGCCCAGCATTGGCAAGCGAAGTCGAGAGTGACATCTCATTCATAACCTAAGGCCCCAAAATGCATATCGCAGGAGGCTGATCCAAGTGATTCGAGAAGCACCCACACCAGCCCCCAATAGCGGTTACCGACCGTTATGAAACACTACGGCCGGGTAGCCCATGGGTAAGGGATGATCTGGTTGTAATTATGCGATCCATCCTTGGCCCTTCCAACGTAAGCGATGTTCCCATTTCCGTCGACTAGAATGCGAGCCTGACTGAGCGGGTCACCATTATCGTAAATGGCTGAACCCTTCCACCTTTGAGCCGCTCGGGGAGCTCCGTTAGCCCCATACACATCAGGGCGCCTATTGCCAGCGGGGCCTGTCATTCGCTGCGGGTAGTTCGGATTCGAGATGACATCACTCACAAGATCGTGAATATCCTGCGGAGTCTCGTAGTACGCCTTGCTCGTCGCGCTCCTGGCAGCAATGGCTTGCGGCGAGTAGTTCTCGTCAGGAGTCCACGCGCTCTCGTTGCAGTTGTGAACCAGAACCGGCGTGGCCCCCGCGAGCACATAGTACGTGTGCAGTTGGTCGACCGTGAGGTTGTACACAGCGGCACGGTGACCCTGGGCACCACCGCCTCCTCCTCGGGCGGCTTCGACCTCGTCGACGGCGGACGCGGCGGGCACAAGACGTACGACCTGAACGGCGGCACCTCCGGCACCGGCGCCCTCTTCCACGACGCCGACGACACCTGGGGCGACGGCACCGCGGCCAACCGCCAGACCGCCGCCGTCGACGCGGCCTACGGCGCCGCCGTCACCTGGGACTTCTACAAGTCCGCCTTCAACCGCAACGGCATCGCGGGCGACGGCCGCGCCGCGTACTCGCGCGTCCACTACGGCAACGCGTACGTCAACGCCTTCTGGGACGACACCTGCTTCTGCATGACGTACGGCGACGGCCAGGGCAACGTCAAGCCGCTGACCTCGCTCGACGTGGCCGGGCACGAGATGAGTCACGGGCTGACCGCGGCCACGGCGGGGCTGAAGTACAGCCGCGAGTCGGGCGGCCTGAACGAGGCCACCTCCGACATCTTCGGCACCTCGGTGGAGTTCTTCGCCAACAACTCCTCCGACGTCGGTGACTACCTCATCGGCGAGAAGATCGACATCAACGGCAACGGCACCCCGCTGCGCTACATGGACAAGCCCAGCAAGGACGGCAAGTCCGCCGACTACTGGTCGCGCAACGTCGGCCGCCTCGACGTGCACTACTCCTCCGGCGTCGCGAACCACTTCTTCTACCTGCTGAGCGAGGGCAGCGGCGCGAAGACGGTCAACGGGGTCTCCTACAACTCCCCGACCTACGACGGCTCGACGGTCACCGGCATCGGCCGCGCCAAGGCCGACCAGATCTGGTACCGGGCCCTGAGCACGTACTTCACGTCCTCGACCGACTACGCGGGCGCCCGCACCGGCACCCTGAAGGCGGCGAGCGACCTGTACGGCGCGGGCAGCGCCGAGTACAACGCGGTGGCGGCCGCCTGGAAGGCCGTCAACGTCAACTAGTTTGTTCCAGCAGGGCGTTGGGCAGGCCGGGTCGCCGTCACAGGTGGTCCGGCCTGCCCTTTCCGTACAGCCAGTCCCGCCAGATCGCGTCGAAGTCCTTGCCCGGGGCCTTCTTCTCGACGTACGCCGTGAACTCGGCGGTGTCCGCGTTGCCGTGGCGGTGGGTGGCGGCCCAGCCCTGGATGATGTCGTAGAAGGTGTCGTCGCCGACGGTCCGGCGGATCTGCTGGAGGACCATCGCGCCCCGCACATAGACCGGGGAGTCGGAGATGTGCGCGGCGCCGCTGGGCCTGCCCGGCGGGAAGGACCACAGGTCGGGGTACTCGTCCTCGCCGTGCGCGTAGAGGTGCTCGAAGGTGTGCTGCACGCTGTCGCCGCCGTGGTCCTCGTCCCACAGCCACTCCGCGTACGTCGCGAAGCCCTCGTTGAGCCACATGTCGCGCCAGGTCTTCGGCGTGACGGAGTCGCCGTACCACTGGTGGGCGAGTTCGTGGACGAGGGTGCCGGTGTCGGGGGCACCGGGGAAGACGGGACGGTTCTGGGTCTCCAGGGCGTAGCCGGCGTCCTGCGGGCGGTCCACGATCGCGCCGGTGGAGGAGAAGGGGTAGGGGCCGAAGTTGTACTCCTCCCACTCCATGATCTCGGGGAGTTTCGCCAGCACCTTGCGGGCCGGTTTCGCCTCCGCCGGGTCGACGGCGACGTACGACGGCAGACGGTCCTTGCCGATGGTGGAGCGGGTGATGTCGAAGTGGCCGACGGCGACCGTGGCGAGGTAGCTCGCCATCGGCTCGGCGGTGTGCCAGGTGGAGGTCGTGCGGTTCCCGCTGGTCCGCTCGCCGGTCGGCTCGCCGTTGGACACGGCCTGCAGCCCCTTCGGCACGGTGATGGCGAGGTCGTACGTCGCCTTGTCCGAGGGGTGGTTGTCGCAGGGGAACCACGCCATGGAGCCCGTCGGCTCGCCGAGGGCCAGGGCGCCGTCGGTGGTGGGCAGCCAGCCCTCCTGGGAGCCGTCGGGGTCGGTGATGGTCTCGGGCGTGCCGGAGTAGCGGACGGTGACGCGGAAGGTCTCGGCGGCGTGGATGTCGTCGTGGGGGCGGACGGTGAGTTCCTGCCCGGCGCGTTGGAAGCGGGCGCGGCGGCCCTCGACGGTGACGTCCTCGACGTCCAGGCCCTTGAGGTCGAGGTCGAAGGCGGAGAGGTCCTCGGTGGCGCGGGCGGTGAGGGTCGCGGTGCCGGTGAGGTGGTCGCCCCGGCCACCCTTGCCGGGGGTGTAGGCGAGTTTCAGGTCGTAGTGGTCGACGTCGTAGCCGCCGTTGCCCGCCTTCGGGAAGTACGGGTCGTGCACGCCCGAGCCGCCGGGGGTGCCGTGGACGCCTCCCGAGCAGGCGGTGAGGGCGAGGAGGAGGGTGACGGCGGCCGGGGCGACGGGGGCGAAACGGGACACGTCAGAGATCCTATGCGGGGCGTGACACCATCTCGTACGTGCTCGACATCGGTTACGCCCTCTCCAACCGCTTCCCGGATCCGCCCCAGACGGACTACCGGCGCGTGGACGTCCACGCCCTGCGGCACGACCTGTTCTGCGGCGACGTCTATCTCGCCGACACCAAGCAGGACCGGGAACTGTCCACAGCCTGGGGATGGGTGCCGGTGCTCGACTTCGCGTGGGCCCTGTGCGACATCGTGGAACGGCTGGACCGTGATCCGGCGGGCTCGCGCGCCTCGCGGCCGCAGCACGCGGAGCTGGACTTCACCGAGTCCACCGACCGCATGCTCTTCGAGCGCCGCTTCGGCTGGGTGGACATCGAGGCCGACTGGATGCCGGCCGAGGAACCCCCGCTGACCTTCTCCCACGCCGAACTGCGCCGCGAGGCCCGGGACTTCCTGCACGACCTGCTCGCCGACCTGGTGGACCTGCACGAGGACCTCGGCGAGAACCCGGCGATCTGGACCCTCCAGGCCCGCTTCCCCAGGGTCTCCTGACGGCGGGGCCCGTCCAGGGCTCCTAGCCGATCGCCAGCACTTCCTCGGCCTTCGTCTCGTGCGGCAGGCCGCCGAGCGAGAGGTAGTGGTAGCCCGTGCTCAGCCGGCAGGCGTTCAGGCCGAGGCAGAGCATCGCGTCGTAGTGCTGGGTGTTGGCGAACACGTACCGCCCGTCCTGGCCGTCGTCCGGGTCCAGCGGTGTGCCCCGCAGCACGGACTCCAGCGCCTCCCGGTCCACGGGGCCGAAGGCCAGCGGGACGAAGGGCTCGGGGTCGGCGCCGGCCGGCTCGGGGAACGCGAACACCCCCTCGTCCTGCGGGTTCCCGTCCTCGTCGGCCGCCGGCTCGTCGAAGTACCCGGGCCACGAGTCGTACGCGTGTCTCAGCTCCCCGTCCACGTACAGATGCATGATCAGTACGTCCGAGTCGAACACGTACGATCCCAGCGCCGGCGCCCCCAGCAGCCGGCTCAGCGGCCCGGCGAGGTCCGGCGCGTCGGTCTCCGGGTCGGGGTAGACGGCGGTGTGGCCGGGGCCGACCGGCAGCGCGAACCCCCGTATCCCGGTCCCGTCCGGCCCGTCGAGCAGCGGCACCACCTCGTCGCACGCCCGTGCCACGAGCACGTTCCCGTAGAAGCTCCCCACTGCGTCAGCCCTCCACCCGGATCCCCATCTGGGCCGCCAGCACCGGCGCCAGATCCATCAGTTGGGACGGACTGATCACCGCCCCGGCCAATCTCTCCACCCCGGCCGAGATGTCCAGCTCGGCCGCCGCCCTCAGGTCGACGTCCTTCAGCTCCACCCCGGTCAGGTCGGCTCCCTTGAGCACGCAGTCGACGAACTCCACCCGCTCCAGCCGGGCGCCCCCGAAGTCCGGCTCGACCAGGACACAGCTCTCGAAGACGACGTCCTTGAGCCGGGCCGCGCGCAGGTTCAGATAGTCGATCTTGCCGCCGCGGACCAGCACCCGCTCCAGCACCGCGCCGTGCAGCTGCACCCCGCCCAGGCGGGCGTCGACGAGCTCGACATCCCGCAGCGTCGACTCCGCGAGGTCCGTGCCCACACCCCGCAGCCCCGTCAGGACCGAGTCGAGCACGCGCGCGTGGTGCAGCCGCGTCTCGTCCACCGCGCACCCGGTCAGCGCGCAGTCCAGGAACCGGGCGCCTCCGCCGTCCTGACCGGCGAGGTCCGCCTCCCGGAACTCCAGACCATCGTAGTCCCCGTCCGGCTCCAACTCCCCGCCCTCGAAGGGCCGTAGATCGAACAGCCGCAGCTCGGGCCGCCGCGCCGCCTTCACCGCCGTACGCCGCGAACCCCCGGAGCCGCCCCCGGTGCCGCTGTCCCCGCCCGTCCTGACCGTCGCCCGCCTCACCATGCCCCCATGCTGCACCCCGCCACTGACAATCGCCCTTCCCATCGCCCTGAGCTGCGACGACACCCCGCATGTCACATTCCGGGCGCGGGGGGCGTCCTATCCAACGAGAACGCCGCCGGCGCGCTCACCCCTTGACCTCAACCAAGCTCGAGGTCGGAGAGTCGGATGCCTACGAACCCGCACCCAGGGAGTCCGTCATGCACGCCGTCCGCCTGCACGCCTTCGGCCCGCCCGAGAACCTGACCTACGAGGAGACCGACGACCCGGTGCCGGGCCCCGGCCAGGTCCGCGTCGCCGTGGCGGCCGCGGGCGTGCACCTGCTCGACACCGCCCTGCGCGAGGGCTTCCGGGGCCCCCTGCCCGAGCTGCCCGCCCTTCCCACCGTCCCCGGCCGCGAGGTCGCCGGTGTCGTGGAGTCCCTCGGGGAGGGCGTCGCCGAACTGTGGCGGGGCAGGCGGGTGGTCGCCCACCTCGGTCTCGCGCCCGGCGGTTACGCGGAACTGGCCGTCGTCGACGTCGACCGGGTGCACGAGATCCCGCGGAACCTGGACTTCGCCGAGGCCGTCGCCATGATCGGGACAGGCCGTACGGCGATGGGCATCGTGCAGTTCGCCGAGCTCGGCCCGGACGCCGTCGCCGTGATCCCGGCGGCGGCCGGCGGCATCGGCACCCTGCTCGTGCAGTACGCCAGGCACGCCGGTGCCCACGTCGTGGGCCTCGCGGGCGGGCCGGAGAAGACCGCCCGCGTCCTGGCCGGGGGCGCCGATCTCGCCGTCGACTACCGGGACCCGCAGTGGCCGGACAAGGTCCGCGCCCATCTCGGCGGCCGGCCCGCCACCGTCGTGTTCGACGGGGTCGGCGGCGAGGTCGCCCGGCAGGCCGTCGGCCTGCTCGGTCCCGGCGGCAGACACCTCGTCTTCGGCTGGTCCGCCGAGGGCATCCGCGACGGCTCGCCCTACCTGGTCGACGGCGTCTCCGAGCAGGTCCTGGGCCCGGCGATGTTCCGGAACGCCTCCCTGCAGACCCTCGAACTCCGCGCCCTCGCCGAGGCCGCCGCGGGCCGGCTCACCCCGGCCGTGACGCGCTTCCCGCTCGCCGGGGCGGCCGCCGCGCACCACGCACTGCACACACGCCGGACGATCGGAAAGGTGGTACTGGAGCCATGACCAGCCAGAAGCCGCTCCCAGATGCGCTACGTCCCGATACGTGGTCTTCTGACCGGATGAGCGTCACCCGAACAGACCAACCCGATGCTGCCGCGGACGCCGATCCCCGCCGCTGGTGGGGCCTGGTGGTCATCGCGCTCGCCCAGCTCATGGTGGTCCTGGACGCCACCATCGTGAACATCGCACTGCCCTCCGCGCAGCGCGACCTGGGCATGTCCGACGCCAACCGGCAGTGGGTGATCACCGCCTACACCCTGGCCTTCGGCGGTCTGCTGCTGCTCGGCGGCCGGATCGCCGACCTCGTCGGACGCAAACGGACCTTCATCATCGGGCTCATCGGCTTCGCCGCCGCCTCCGCGCTCGGCGGCGCCGCCACCGGCTCGGGCATGCTCTTCGGCGCCCGCGCGCTCCAGGGCGCCTTCGCCGCCGTCCTGGCGCCCTCCGCGCTGTCGCTGCTGACCACGACCTTCACCGACCCGAAGGAACGCGGCAAGGCCTTCGGCATCTACGGCGCCCTGGCCGGCAGCGGTTCGGCGATCGGCTTCATCGTCGGCGGCCTGTTGACCGAGTACCTGAACTGGCGCTGGTGCCTGTACGTCAACATCCCCATCGCGGTCGTCGCCGTCGTCGGCGCCTTCGTCCTGCTGCACGACCGGCCCCGCCAGGCAGGGGCCCGCCTCGACGTGCCCGGCGTCCTGCTGGGCTGCGGCGGACTGGTCGCGATCGTCTACGGCTTCTCCGAGGCCCAGCCGCGCGGCTGGGGCGACCCGCTGGTGCTGACGCTGTTCGCGGTGGGCGCCGTCCTGCTGGCGGCCTTCGTGTGGTGGCAGTCCCGGGCGCCCATGCCGCTGCTGCCGCTGCACATCGTCAAGGACCGCGACCGGGCCGGCTGCTTCCTGACCATGGGGCTCGCCACCATCGGCATGTTCGGCCTGTTCCTGTTCATGACGTACTACCTGCAGGTCGTCCTCGGCTACTCGCCCGTGAAGACGGGCCTGGGCTTCCTGCCGCTGACCGCCGCGATCATCGTCGGTTCCACGCAGATCTCCGCCCGCCTGATGAACCGCGTGCCGCCGCGGACGCTGATGGTCCCCGGCATGATCCTCGCCGCGGGCGGCATGATGCTGCTGACGCGGATGACGGTCGACTCCTCGTACACCACCGAGATCCTGCCCGCCCTGCTGCTGATGGGTCTCGGCATGGGCCTGACCTTCATGCCGGTCTTCGCCACCGCCACCGCGGGCGTCGCCCCGCAGGACTCCGGCGTGACCTCGGCGACCGTCAACACCTCGCAGCAGGTGGGCGGTTCCATCGGTACGGCCCTGCTGAACACGATCGCCACCAGCAGCAGCGCGACCTACATCGCCGCGCATCTGCACAACCCGGCCCAGCGGGCCCTGGTCGCCAAGGAGGGCGTGGTGCACGGCTACACGGTCGCCATCTGGTGCGCGGCCGGGATCATGCTGCTGGCGGGGCTGGTCGCGGGCCTGATGGTGACGGCGCGGGCGCCCCGGCACGGGGTACCGGCCGAGGCGCCGGTGCCGGAGCCGGTCGGGTAGGCGTCCGTCCCGGGCGGGGGCACAGAGACGGGGAGGGGCCGCACGGACCGCGGGCCCCTCCCCTTCCCGTTCACCGCCTCAGCGGCTCACCGCAGCTTGCGGGTGTCGATCGCCCAGATGCCCCTTCCGTGCGTGGCCGCGTACAGCCGCCCGTCCGGGCCGGTGCGCAGCTGCATGACCGCGGTGGTCGGCAGGTTGTCGCCGGCCACCCGCCAGGTCTTCGAGCCCGGCGTGCGCACCAGCACCCCGAGGTCGGTGCCCAGCGCGATCGTGCCGCCCCTGAGCAGGGCAACGGAGTTGGCGGGCACGTCCGGCAGGTTCCCGGAGACGTCCTTCCAGGTGAGGCCGCCGTCCCGGGTCTCGAAGAGGTGGCCGACGCCCGCGCCGGGGCCCTCGGTCCACTTGCGGGAGAAGCCGTTGACGGCGAGCAGGACGTGGTCGGCGTTCTTCGGGTCGATCGCCAGGCCGGAGAGGTAGCGGTTGGGGACCGTGCCGTCGGCCGGCAGGTTCAGCTGGTGCCAGCCGGTGCCGTCGGCGTTGCCCACCGCGATGCCGCGGGTGAAGCCCTGGTTGTTGCAGGGGCCGCACCAGGCGGCGTACACCCGGCCGCCGGAGGAGGCGACGGCGGTGGCCGTGTGGCCCGCGCCGAGGTCGTAGGCGTTCAGCCACTCGGTGCCGCTGCGGATCGCGTAGCCCTTGGTGTTGATCCACACGTGCCGGCCGCCCGCGACCCAGGTCTTCGCGTCCTTGATGTCGGCGTTCAGCGGGGCGATGAAGCGTGCCTCGCTCGTGGCGTTGTCGGGCGGGGCGACGGAGTACGTGGTCGCCTTCGACGGGTCGGTGACCCAGCTCCCGTCGTTCACGGCGCAGTTGTTGGTGACGGACACCGCCAGGTAGACGTACTCCTGGGCGATGTTGCAGCCGTTGGCCGGATCGGTGATCGTGTCGCCGCCGTCGCCGCCGAAGTTGGAGCCCATCACCCGGTCGCCGGGCCGCAGCTGGGACTGGCCGTTGTCCTGCAGGCCGCCGGTGACGGCGAGGCCCTTGCGGGAGGGGTCGACGCCGACGCCGACCGAGTAGTACTGCAGGGCGTCCATCGTGCCGTCGTTCAGGGACTTCCAGTCGGTGGCGTGACCGGAGGCGTCGGCGCTGCCGTACAGCGGCCGGCGGAAGGCGCCGCCGTCGTCGCCGACGACGACGTACGGGGCTCCCCCGTTGCTGCCGATCGCGACCGAGTGCTGGTCGGCGTGGACGGTCTGGTGGCAGTCACCGGTCTGCTTGCTCGGGTCGATGGACCAGCAGGGGAACCCGAAGTTCCAGTAGGGGCCGGGGACGCTCCAGTTCTTGCCGCCGTCCTTGGTCTCGAAGACCTCCTCCAGACCGGCGTACACATGGTCGGGGTTCTTCGGGTCGACGGTGAGGAACTGGTTGTACCAGGCCTGGATGCCGGGCTGGTAGCCGGCGCCGGTGAGCGCCGAACCGGAGTCGCGCAGCTGCTGGTAGGTGGCGATGCGCGTCCACGGGCCGGTCGGGGAACCGGACTTGGAGACGAAGATGCCCTCCAGGCCGCTGTCCGGGTTCTCCGCGGTCTGCTCCGGCGACTGGTCGATGGCGTAGTACCGCGAGCCGTCCGCGCTGCGCGCGAAGGTGACGTTGCCGACGTCCTCGGCGTTGCTCGGCAGGTCACCGAGGCCGGTGAGCCGCTGCCAGCTCCCGCCGGACTTGGCGTAGAAGCCGTTGTAGGTGTCGCCGCCGCGCCAGCCGACGGCCAGCACGACCTTGCCCGGGTCCTTCGGGTCGACCGCGATGTCGCTGGTGATGTTCTTGTACGGGGCGCTCGGGTCGCTCGCCTTCGAACCGCCCGGCAGATAGTCCGGGTTGGGCGCGAACTCCAGCTTCCAGTGGCCCTTGAGGGTCTTGGCGGAGTGGCTCCAGACGCCCGCGGTGGTGGCCGCCCACACCTTGTCCCCGGCGAACCGCAGGGCGTTGATGGAGGTGGACTCCAGTTCGTCGCCGCCGACCCGGTCGCGCTTGCCGAAGCTGTCGTGCCGGGGGTCGTCGAGGACGTACACGCCGGTGCCGAGGAAGGAGGTCGCGCTGGTGTTGGCCTCGCCGGTGGCGTACCAGAGGCGGCCGTGGCCGTCGAGTTGCAGGTCGCCGGTGGACAGGGCGGGCAGCCGGTCGGAGATGTTCGTCCAGCGGCCGCCGCCAGTGTGGGAGCGGAACACCCCGCCGTTGGCCGAACCGGCGTACACATAGCCGTGGTTGTCGGCGGCCAGCCCGGTGACCCGGCCGGTCACCCGGCCCGCGCCGCCGCTGGAGTTGGAGTTGATGTCCCGGTAGCGCGGGTCGTCGGCGTCGTAGGGCAGCCGCGTCACGTCGTCCCAGCCGCCGTGCGTGTGCGGCAGGTTCTTGAGCGCGTCGTACGCCGCCCCGTACGCGCCGGGCGCCACGATGCCCGGCGAGGTGCGCGCCTCCGCGTACTGGTCGGCCTGCTCGGCCTCCTCCATCGCCTCGTCGCCGCCTTCGTCCTCCCCTGTGGCGGAGGCGGCCGACAGGCCCTTCTGCTGCTGCAGAAGAGCCTGTTGATGGAGTTCCCGTACGCCGAACGGGCTGATGCGACCTGACGACGCCTGGGCCTGAGTGATCGTCAGTCCCAGTGCCGCCGAGGTGGCGAGCACCACCCATACGCGTCTTCTTCGCCGGCCGATGCCTGTCATGAAGTGCCCTCCCCTTGGAGCGGTGACATGAGCTGGCCAACAGCTTTGATGGGAATGAGGTACTGAGAGTCTCCTGTGAACGCAATCAGCCGGTAAAGAAATCCGGCCAAGATCGTCAGTTCCGGCCCGCCACCCGGTCCGCGAACCGCGCCAGCCGCGACGACCGCACGCCGTGGCCGGTCCGTTCCCGCTCGTCCGCCGCCCGGTAGGTGGCGTACATGCCCTGCACGCCCAGCCAACGCAGCGGCTCCGGCTCCCACTTGCGCACCTTGTGCCCGACCCACGGCAGTTCGGTCAGCTCCGTCCGCTGCCCCTGCCCGGAGTCGAGCTGCACCAGGTCGCGCAGGGTGCGCGCGGCCAGGTTGGTGGTGGCCACGCCCGAACCGACGTAACCCCCCGCCCAGCCCAGGCCCGTGGAGCGGTCCAGCGTCACCGTCGCGCACCAGTCCCGCGGCACCCCGAGCACCCCCGACCAGGCGTGCTCGATCCGCACCCCGGCCAGCGGCGGGAAGAACCGGACGAGGATCTCGCGCAGCGCCTCGACGGTCGCCTCCTGCGTCCGCCCGTCGTTGTCGGTGCGCGACCCGAACCGGTAGGGCGCCCCGCGCCCGCCGAGCGCGATCCGGCCGTCGGCGGTGCGCTGCGCGTACATGTACGCGTGCGCCATGTCCCCCAGCGCCTCGCGGCCCGCCCAGCCCACCGACTCCCACTGCTCGTCCGTGAGCGGCTCGGTGGCGATCATCGAGGAGTTCATGGGCAGCCAGGTGCGCCGCTGTCCCTTCAGACCGGCGGTGAACCCCTCCGTGCAGCGCAGCACGTACGGCGCGCGGACCGTGCCGTACGGGGTGACCGCGTGCTTGGGCCGGATCTCCGTGACCGGCGTCGACTCGTGGATGCTCACCCCGAGGGCCTCGACGACCGCCGCGAGCCCCTTGACCAGCTTCACCGGGTGCAGCCGCGCCCCGTGCGGGGTCCAGCTGGAGCCGACGGCGCCGGCGACCCGGATCCGCTCGGCCGTCTCCCGGGCGCCGTACAGCTCACGGTCCTTCTCCCCGTACGACGCCTCGTGCTCGTGGAACGCCCTCAGCCGGGCCAACTGCGCGGCCGTGGTGGCCACTTCGAGCACCCCGCCCTTGTGGACGTGGGCCTCGACGCCCTCCTCGGCGGCCACCCGGACGACCTCGTCCACAGTGTCGTTCATGGCCTTCTGCAGCCGTACGGCGGCCTCGTGGCCGTGCAGCTTCGCGTACCGGTCCCGCCCGGCGATCCCGTTGTAGAGCCAGCCGCCGTTGCGCCCCGAGGCGCCGTACCCGCAGAACTTCTGCTCCAGGACGGTGATCCGCAGGAAGGGCACCGCCTTCTTCAGGTAGTAGGCGGTCCACAGTCCCGTGAACCCGCCCCCGACGATCACCACATCCGCGGTCGCGTCCCCGACGAGCGGCTCCCGCACCACGGGGAAGCCGTCGTCGGCGTACCAGAAGGAGATGCCACCGTTCACGACGCCACTGCTCGCCAAGCTGCTCATGGGCGGGACGCTAACCCCTCCAAGCGGCCACTGTCTCCTTCGGATTCCATGCTTTTCCACGCCCTCTGACCAGCGGATAGCACCCGAGCCCGATCACCACGGACACGAAGTGCCCCAGGTCGGTGAAGGTGGGAGTGGACAGCAGCGGCACCCCGTAGACGACGAGCACGACCGCCAGGTACAGGTACCGCCACGGCGGCGCGATCCGGTAGACGAGCACGGCGACGACGCCGGCCAGGGCGTAGCTCACCCCGATGTCGAGGGTGTCGACCGCGGAGTGCGGCGCCATCCCGTCCCGGATCGCC
Source organism: Streptomyces panaciradicis (assembly GCF_023516615.1). Taxonomy (GTDB): domain Bacteria; phylum Actinomycetota; class Actinomycetes; order Streptomycetales; family Streptomycetaceae; genus Streptomyces; species Streptomyces panaciradicis. Next base: position 104,736 of record NZ_JAMGBF010000019.1, on the reverse strand, counting down.
TTCAGCAGCGCCAGCTCGCTGATCAGCGTCGCCAGCACATGCGCGGCCACGCACACGATCAGCCACCGCAGCGTCCCCAGCCAGCGCTCGGCCTGCGCGTGGAAGACGGTGTAGAGCACGGCGTACGGCAGCCAGTGGCCGCTGTCGATCCACATCGCGCTCTGCACCAGCACCCGCACCGGGTCGTTCGACAGCTCGTGGATGTTCGTGGACCGCTGCCGCAGGAACTGCTCCTCGAACTCCGGGGACATGTGGTGCAGCGCGACCGTGGTGACGAACAGGACGGCCAGCCACACGTACGTGCCGGGGGCACTGCGGACATAGGCCCGTACCTGATCGCCGAAGCCCCGGAAAATTCGCATGGGGCGATTCACCCACGCAAGTATCGTCGCGAAGGTGATCGACATTCCGGACGGACTGGCGGCGGCGCAGGAGAGGTTCAACGGCGAGGCGGGGCGGGCCTTCGTCGCGGGGCTGCCGGGACTGGCGGAGGACTTCCTCGGACGCTGGGCCCTGCGCCCCGACGGGGACCCCATGCACGGCGTCAGCGCCCTGGTCCTGCCGGTCGTTCGGGCGGACGACACACCGGCCGTGCTCAAGCTCCAACCGCTCGAGGAGGAGAGCGAGGGCGAGCCGGTCGCGCTGCGCGCCTGGGACGGCGACGGGGCCGTACGCCTCCTCGACCACGACCCGGCCACCGGCACCCTGCTCCTGGAACGCCTCGACGCGGGCCGCATGCTCTCCACCCTCCCCGGCACCCGGCAGGCCGTCCTCGTCATCGCCCGGCTGCTCGCCGACCTGACCGCGCTGCCCGCACCGCCCGGCCTGCGCCGCCTCGGCGACATCACGCGGGCCGTGCTGGAGCGGACGCCCCGCGCCCTGCTGCGCGTCCCGGACGCCGAGGCCCGCCGCCTGATCGCCGACTGCGCCGCCGCCGTACGCGAAGTCGCCGCCGAACCCGGCGACCGCCTCCTGCACTGGGACCTGCACGACGAGAACGTCCTCGCCTCCCACCGCGCCCCCTGGCTGGCCATCGACCCCAAGCCGCTGGCCGGCGACCCGGGCTTCGAGCTCTGGCCCGCCCTGCACAACCGCTTCGAGGCCGGCGAGGTCCGCTGGCGCTTCGACGCGATGACCGACGTACTCGCCCTGGACCGCGCCCGCGCCCGCGCCTGGACCCTGGGCCGCGCCCTGCAGAACGCCCTCTGGGACCTCGAGGACGACCGCCCCCTCACCCCCACCCACCTGGAGACGGTCCGCCGCCTGCGCGACCACCACGGCTAGCCTGACCTGCATGATCCGAACCGCTGCCGTTGCCGATGTCCCCGTCATCCATGCCCTGGTGCGGGAGCTGGCCGACTACGAGAAGGCGCTCCACGAGGTCAGGGCCACCGAGGAGCAGCTGCGTGAGGCCCTCTTCGGTGAGCGGCCCGCCGTCCACGCCCACATCGCCGTCGACGACGCCACGGGCGAGCCCGTCGGCTTCGCCCTGTGGTTCCTGACCTTCTCCACCTGGCGCGGCGTCCACGGCATCCACCTGGAGGACCTCTACGTCCGCCCCACCGCCCGCGGCGCCGGCCACGGCAAGGCCCTCCTCGCCGAACTCGCCGGCATCTGCGTCGAGCGCGGCTACCAGCGCCTGGAGTGGGCCGTCCTGAACTGGAACGCCCCCACCATCGCCTTCTACGACTCCCTCGGCGCCCGCCCCCAGGACGAGTGGACGATGTACCGCCTGACGGGCGAGGAGCTGGCGGCCCTGGGCCGGGGAGCACGAAAGCCCAGGCCGGAGTAGGTCCGGCCTGGACTTCTCGGAGCCCCCTGTCGGATTCGAACCGACGACCTACGCATTACAAGTGCGTTGCTCTGGCCAGCTGAGCTAAGGAGGCCTGGGGGCGTACGTCCCGTACGCGCCCGTGGCAGTGTACCCAGGTCCCGGCGGGCCCCTGTCGAAAATTTCCGCGAAGTTCACATGCCGCCGGGTACTGACATCCGGCTGAACGCCAGGTACCGTCCTGTGCCAGTTCACCCTCGTGGACTACACCACCACCTTCCTACAACGGATCGTCCGGCACGTTCCTGCCGGTAGAAGGGGGCCCATTCACCATGGCCACTGTTACGTTCGACAAGGCGACCCGGATCTACCCGGGCACCGAGAAGCCCGCCGTCGACGGTCTGGAGATCGAGGTCGGTGACGGCGAGTTCCTCGTCCTCGTCGGCCCGTCCGGTTGCGGCAAGTCCACCTCCCTCCGGATGCTCGCGGGGCTCGAGGACGTCAACGCCGGCGCCATCCGCATCGGTGAGCGCGACGTCACCCACCTGCCGCCGAAGGACCGGGACATCGCCATGGTGTTCCAGAACTACGCGCTGTACCCGCACATGACCGTCGCCGACAACATGGGCTTCGCGCTCAAGATCGCCGGCGTCAACAAGGCGGAGATCCGCAAGAAGGTCGAGGAGGCCGCGAAGATCCTCGACCTGAGCGAGTACCTGGACCGCAAGCCGAAGGCCCTGTCCGGCGGTCAGCGCCAGCGTGTCGCCATGGGCCGCGCCATCGTGCGTGAGCCGCAGGTCTTCCTCATGGACGAGCCGCTGTCGAACCTCGACGCCAAGCTCCGCGTGTCCACCCGTACGCAGATCGCCTCGCTGCAGCGCCGCCTGGGCATCACCACCGTCTACGTCACCCACGACCAGGTCGAGGCCATGACGATGGGCGACCGCGTGGCCGTGCTCAAGGACGGTCTGCTCCAGCAGGTCGACTCCCCGCGCAACATGTACGACCGCCCGGCCAACCTCTTCGTCGCCGGCTTCATCGGCTCCCCCGCCATGAACCTGGTCGAGGTGCCGATCACCGACGGCGGCGTGAAGTTCGGAAACAGCGTCGTCCCGGTCAACCGTGACGCCCTGAAGGCCGCCTCCGACAAGGGCGACAAGACCGTCACCGTGGGTGTCCGCCCCGAGCACTTCGACATCGTCGAGGAGGGCGGCGCCGCCGCCGCGACCCTCACGAAGGACACCGCCGACGCCCCCGCCGGTCTCGCGGTCTCCGTGAACGTCGTCGAGGAGCTCGGCGCCGACGGCTACGTCTACGGCACCGCCGAGGTCGGCGGCCACACCAAGGACCTGGTCGTCCGTGTCGAGGGCCGCCGCGTTCCGGAGAAGGGCTCCACGCTGCACGTGGTCCCGCGTCCGGGCGAGACCCACGTGTTCTCGACCTCCACCGGTGAGCGCCTGACCGACTGACGTCAGCAGACGCCGGTACGAAACCACCGACCGGGGTGAAATCCCCCAGGTTGACGAAGAGGGCCCCGCGACCTGCTGCGGGGCCCTTTTCGTTGTCGACAAATACCCCGGCAGACCGGTCATTTCGAGCGTCGTACGTCAACCCCGTACCCAAAAAGGGGCACCACTTCATCCCCCGAACCGGTGACTAAATGTCGCCAAATCATTACCGGGCGCTACCCTCACTCGCGTGAAGCACTCCACTAACCAACAGACGCGACGCGGTCAGGGCCCCGCCCGCCGGGTCGGCCGCACGCTCGCCCTCGTCCTGCCCGTCCTTCTGGTGCTGTCCGGGACCCTCGCGGTCACCCGGGTCAACTGGACGGGGAGTCCCTCCAATTCGGTGCTGACCGCGTCCGACGCGATCGACGACGCCAAGAGCGGCGCCGCGGCGGTCCACCGTGCCCCGCAGGACGTGCTGCGCGACCGGCTCCTGACCGAACTGCAGGACAAGAACCCCGGCGTGGTCCTCACCCACCTCCAGCAGGCCGTGGCCGAGCGCCCCTCGCTCGCCGGGCACTGCGTCTCCATCGCCCGCGCCCTGGGCCGTGCCGCGGCGCGCGTCTACGGGCCCACCAAGGCGCAGGCGTACGCCCGCCCGGTCTGCGACACGTCCTTCGCCTCGGGCGTCGTCGCCGCGCAGGGCTGACGCGGCCGGCCCTCCTTCGGATCGGTTCGGAGGAGGGTAACGGCTGATTAAGGATGGCCCGCCGGATCGGGCCGCGCGCGGGACGCGTCGTACAGTTCCGTCCATGACCCATCCGACCGCCGCCTCCCGCCCCGTACAAGCCGTCATCCTGGCCGGAGGCCAGGGTTCCCGGCTGCGCCCCTACACCGACGACCGGCCCAAGCCGATGGTCGAGATCCCCGGTACGGGGACGCCGATCATCGGCCACCAGCTCGTCTGGCTGGCCGAGGAAGGTGTGACGGACGTCGTCGTCAGCTGTGGTCATCTCGCCGAGGTCCTGCAGGACTGGCTGAAGTCCGCCGACCTGCCGGTGCGCGTCACGACGGTCGTGGAGACGGAGCCGCTCGGGCGCGGCGGCGGCCTGAAGTACGCGGCCGCCCATCTGCCCCACCCCGACCGGCCCTGGTACGCCACCAACGGCGACATCTGGACCCGCTTCTCCCTGCGGGACATGGCCGACTTCCACACCGAGCGGGACGCCGTCGCGACGCTCGCGCTGGCCCGGCCGCGGCTTCCGTGGGGGGCTGTGAAGACCGACGGGTTCGGTCGCATCACCGACTTCATCGAGGCGCCGCCGTCCACCTTCGAGATCAACGCGGGTGTGTACGTGTTCTCCTCGGAGTTCGCCGGGCTGCTCCCCGAACGCGGGGACCACGAGCGGACGACCTTCCCCCGGCTGGCCCGGGAGCGCCGGCTGGCCGGCTTCACGATCCCCCAGGGCGCGTACTGGCGCGCCATCGACACGGCGAAGGACCTGACCGAGGCCGCGAAGGAACTGGCGGCCCTGGGGCGCTGAGCGCCCTTCGCCGCCCGCCCTGCGCCCAGCGGGGTCACCGACCCCACGAGAAGGGCCCCGCACGTGTGCGGGGCCCTTCTCGTCGCTTGGGCCGTTCGTCTCAGCCGGTGGGCTCGCCCAGGATGCCGCCCACCGGCTCGGTTACCCCAACAGACCGCCCACCAGGCCCGGCTTGCCGGAGGAGGTGCCTCCGGAGCCGGAGCCGCCCGTCGAGCCGGAACCGCCCGAGGTGGGACCGGAGGTGGTGCTGGGAGCGCCCCCGGCCGGGGAGGACTGCTGCGGCGGGGCCTGACCCGCACCCGCGGTGCCCTGGGTCTGGCTCGGGGCGCCGGTGGTGGCGCCGCGGGTCGCGCCCGGGGTGGTCGCCGCGCCCGAGGAGGGCGTCGTACCGGCGGTGGCGCCCCGGGTGGGCGCGTGGGACGCCGACGGGGACTGCGAGTGCCGGCGCCCGGGCTCCTGAGGCAGCGGGGAGCCCGGCAGTTCATTGCGCGGGGCCTCGCCGGGCCCGGGGACGACCACGCGGTCGGCGTCGCGGACCGCGCCGCCGAGCAGGGACCCGGTGAGCAGGGTGAGGCCGGTGACGACGGCCGTGATCAGGGCGCCCCGGCGCAGCACGTAGAGCCGCAGCTCCCAGATGTCGGAGCGGGGGCCGAGACGCCGCCAGGCACCGCCCGCGAGACGGCCGTCCACTGAGTAGACGGGGGCGCCGGCGATGATCAGCGGGGACCAGGCGGCGAGATAGATGATGTCGGGGGCGTCGTAGGCGGGGACGGTCTTCCAGCTGACGGTGACGATGAGCGCGGCGGAGAGCAGCGCGCCGAAGACGGCGGCCACCCGCTGCCAGCAGCCCAGGACCGTGAGGACGCCCACGAGGACCTGCGCGAAGGCGATCACGAGGCCCGAGCCGACGGGGTGGTGCAGCGCGAACTGGCGCAGCGGTTCGGCGACGTCCCAGGGATGCAGGGTGTTGAGCCACTTGACCATGGAGCCGCGCTTGCCGCCGTCGAAGTAGACGGGGTCGCAGAGCTTGCCCATGCCGGCGTAGATGGAGATGAAGCCGAGGAAGATCCGCAGGGGCAGCAGGACGACGCCGAGGTTCATACGGCGGCCGGGGTAGTACGCGTGCCGCGCCGGGTCGTCGCCGTGGCGCCTGCCGCGGCGGTCCTCGCCGTCCTGTCCGTCCGCCTCGTCGAAGTCCTCGAACTCCCCCTCGCCGTAGGCGTGTTCGTCGTCGTAGGCGCTGCCGACGGGACGCATGTCGGGCAGCAGGCGGGTGCCGCCGGTGTCGTCGTGGGTGCGCTGGGGGCCGACGACGGGGGTCTCGACGGTCGCGTCCAGCCCGTCGTAGATCTCGTCGTAGGTGCCGCCGCCGACCTGGACGCGCGGGATGACCTGGGTGGCTCCGGCGTCGGCGGACGGGTCCTCGCCGTGCCGGACGCTGCCGCTGCGCACGGCCTGGAGCAGGCGGTGGGCCCCGGTGTCGTCGGGGGCGGACCGGCCGCTCCAGACGACGGGCCGCCGGCGGCCGCCGGCACTCGCTCCCGCCCCGGCCGCGACGCCCACGGCGGCGACCCGGGCGGTTTCGTCGGTGGTGGTCAAGTGCCGTGCGATCCGCGGATTCTGGGCGCGCGTCGACGCGCCGAGCTGCACGCGGAAGCTGGCGTGATTGACGATGACCTGCGCCGGATCGCTCGGCACCTTCACCATGCTCAGCGCGGGAGCGTCGTCGAACCCGGAATCGAGTCCCGACGAGCGGTCCCCCGTGGGTGTGCGGGGTGTTCTGGTGTCCACACTCATCTAACCGAGTGACGTGTGTTTAGGACACTGCTTTGACCCGCCGGATGTGTCCGGACCCCGTCAAGCTTGTCCCGGACGCCCAGATTGACCCGCACGGGTGAGGAGGGGCACGGGTGTTCAGCCGCGTCGGCGCGCCGCCTCGTACAGCACGATCCCCGCCGCCACACCGGCGTTGAGCGACTCGGCGCCACCGGGCATCGGGATCCGCACCCGGTAGTCGCAGGTCTCGCCGACCAGCCGGGACAGTCCCTTGCCCTCGCTGCCGACCACGATCACGACCGGCCCGTGCAGGGCCTCCAGCGCGCCGATCTCGTGCTCGCCGTCGGCGGCGAGGCCGACGACCACGATGCCCGCCTTCTTGTACGCCTCCAGGGCGCGGGTGAGGTTCGTGGCACGGGCGACGGGCGTACGGGCCGCGGTGCCGGCGGACGTCTTCCAGGCACCGGCGGTCATACCGGCCGCACGCCGCTCCGGTACGACGACGCCGTGGCCGCCGAAGGCGGAGACGGAGCGGACGACCGCGCCGAGGTTGCGCGGGTCGGTCACGCCGTCGAGCGCGACGATCAGCGGGTCCTCCCCGTCGTCGTACGCGGCGTTGGCGAGGTCCTCGGGGTGGGCGTACTCGTACGGCGGGACCTGCAGGACCAGGCCCTGGTGGTTGAGGCCGTTGGTCATCCGGTCGAGCTCGGGGCGGGGGGCCTCCATGAGGTTGATGCCCCCGCGCTCGGCGGCGAGCTGGAGGGCCTCGCGCACCCGCTCGTCGTTGTCGATGAACTGCTGGACGTAGAGGGTGGAGGCCGGCACGCCCTCGCGCAGCGCCTCGACCACCGGGTTGCGGCCGACGACCAGCTCGGAGGCGGACTTGCCGCCGCGCCCGCGGGGCGCGGGACGCCGTACGGACTGCTTGGCCTTGGCGTTGGCGACGCGGTTCTTCTTGTGGCCCTTGCGCATCTCGGCGGGCGGGGTCGGGCCCTTGCCCTCCAGGCCCTTGCGCCGCTGGCCGCCGCTGCCGACCTGCGCGCCCTTCTTGCCGGACATGCGGCGGTTGTTGGTGGCCATGACCTACCTGTTCTCTACGGAAGTGTGTGCGTACGTCTATGCAGTGTGCCGCCCGGAGGGCCGGGCGGCACAATCGATCTTCGGTTCGGGGGCGGTGTCAGCGGGGCCCGAGGTTCCAACGGGGGCCCTGCGGGCCGTCCTCGATGACGAGTCCGGACTGGTTGAGCTGGTCGCGGATCGCGTCCGCGGTGGCCCAGTCCTTGCGGGCCCGGGCCGCCTCGCGCTGGTCGAGGACCATCCGGACCAGGCTGTCGACGACGCCGTGCAGGTCCTCGCCGCGGTCGGTCTCGCCCGCCCAGTGCGGGTCGAGCGGGTCCAGGCCGAGGACGCCGAGCATGGCGCGCACCTCGGCGAGCCGGGCGACGGCCGCCTCCTTGTCGTCGGCCGCCAGCGCGGAGTTGCCCTGCCGGACCGTGGTGTGCACCACCGCGAGCGCCTGCGGCACGCCCAGGTCGTCGTCCATGGCCTCGGCGAACGCGGGCGGGACGTCGGCCGACGGCTCGACGACTCCCCCGGCCTTCTCCACGACCCGCTGGATGAAGCCCTCGATCCGCGCGAACGCCGACTCGGCCTCGCGCAGGGCGTCCTCGCTGTACTCGATGGTGGAGCGGTAGTGCGGGGTGCCGAGGTAGTAGCGCAGCACGATCGGCCGCCAGTGCTTGACCATCTCGCTGACGAGGACCGAGTTGCCGAGCGACTTCGACATCTTCTCGCCGCTCATGGTCACCCAGGCGTTGTGCACCCAGTACTGCGCGAAGTCGTCGCCGAACGCCTTGGCCTGGGCGATCTCGTTCTCGTGGTGCGGGAAGATCAGGTCCAGGCCGCCGCCGTGGATGTCGAAGGCGGTGCCGAGGTACTTGTGCGCCATCGCCGAGCACTCCAGGTGCCAGCCCGGGCGCCCGCGGCCCCACGGCGTCTCCCAGTCGGGCTCGCCCGGCTTGGCCGCCTTCCACATCGCGAAGTCCCGCGGGTCGCGCTTGCCGGTGATGCCCTCCTCGGCGGGCTGGCGCATCTCGTCCAGGTCCTGCCGGGACAGCTCCAGGTAGGAGGGCCAGGAGCGCACGTCGAAGTAGACGCTGCCGTCCGCCTCGTAGGCGTGGCCGCGCTCGATCAGCCCGCGCATCATCTCGACCATCTCGGTGACGTGGCCGGTCGCCCGCGGCTCGTAGGTGGGCGGCAGGCAGCCGAGCACCGTGTAGCCGTCGGTGAAGGCGCGCTCGTTCTCGTAACCGATGGACCACCAGGGGCGGTTCTGCTGCTCCGCCTTGGAGATGATCTTGTCGTCGATGTCGGTGACGTTCCTGACGAACGTCACGTCGTAGCCGCGGTACTCGAACCAGCGGCGCATGATGTCGAAGTTGAGCCCCGACCGGATGTGCCCGATGTGGGGGGCCGCCTGCACGGTGGCGCCACACAGGTAGATCGAGACGCAGCCCGGCGTGAGCGGGGTGAAGTCACGGATCTGCCGGGCGCTGGTGTCGTACAGGCGAATAGTCACGCCTCCAGGGTAGTGGGCGCCGGGCAGTGCCTCGCGACCTTCCGTGCAGGCCGCACGCATTCGCGTGACACAGGTGGTCGCTCCGGGCCGGTACGGCCGACAGGGGGCACCTTCCCGACCTCGGTCCCGGGTGCCCCCGCCCTCCCGTCAGCCCGCGCGCACCACGAGTGCAGTGGCGACGGCCATCAGTCCCTCGTCGCGTCCCGGGAATCCGAGGCCGTCGGTCGTGGCGCCCGAGACGGACACCGGCGCCCCGGCCGCCTCGGACAGCAGCTTCTGCGCCTCGTCGCGCCGCTTGCCGATCTTCGGCCGCGGTCCGACGACCTGCACGGCGACGTTCCCGATCCGGAAGCCGGCCTCGCGCACGATCCGGGCGGCCTCCGTCAGCAGGGTGACGCCGGACGCGCCGGACCACTCGGGGCGCCCGGTGCCGAAGTGCTGCCCCAGGTCGCCGAGTCCGGCGGCGGAGAACAGCGCGTTGCAGGCGGCGTGCGCGACGACGTCCGCGTCGGAGTGCCCGGCCAGCCCCGGCCCCTCGCCCTCCCACTTCAGGCCGGCGCACCACAGCTCGCGGCCGTCCTCGAAGGCGTGGATGTCGGTGCCGATGCCGACCTGGGGCAGCGGGTACGGCTCAGAAGAAGCCATCGTTGAGCCTCCTGCGGGCCAGGACCGCCTCGGCGAGGACCAGGTCGAGGGGGCGGGTGACCTTGAAGGCCTCCTCGTGGCCGGGGACGACCACGACACCCAGGCCGAGCCGTTCGACCATGCTCGCGTCGTCGGTGACGTCCTCGGTGACCTCCTCGTGGGCCCGGACCAGCGTGGCCCGGTCGAAGCCCTGCGGGGTCTGCACGGCACGCAGGCGGGCCCGCGACGGGGTGGCCACCACCGGCTCGGGCTCGCCCGGCTCGGCCGGACCGACCTCCTTGACCGTGTCGGCGAGGGGCAGCGCGGGGACGACGGCCGGTGCTCCCGCCCGTACCGCCTCGATCACCGCGTCCACCGTGTCGACCGGAACCAGGGGCCGCGCGGCGTCGTGGACCAGGACGATGTCGTAGTCGGGGGGCAGGGCGTCGAGGCCGAGCCGCACGGACTCCTGGCGGGAGTCGCCGCCGGGGACCACCAGGAAGTCCGTACGCTCCGGCAGGGCGTGGGCGTCGAGGAGCGACTTGACCTCGGAGGCGCCGTCGGGCGGGGCCACGACGACGACCAGGGACACCGCGCGGGAGGCGGCCATCGCGCGCACCGCGTGGACGAGCATGGGGGTTCCGCCCAGCGCGCGGAGCGCCTTGGGGGCGCCCGGGCCGAGGCGTACACCTCGGCCGGCGGCCGGGATCACGGCCGCGGTGCGCGGTTCCGTGGGCGAAGGGCGCGAATCGTCAGACATCGGTTCCTGTCAGGTTTGTGTGCTCGGCCTGGTTGGGTATGGCCTGGGAAGTGCCGGGCGCGACGCCTTGACCGGACCCTTCCGTGACCCTGGTCGAGCCAGCTGCCCGGGCCCGGCACACCAAGTATCGGGGGCCCACCCCGAGAGGACGTACCGGCACGGCGCGCCTGGGTACGAACATGCCGCAGCGCCCGGCGACGGAAATACGTCATCGGGCACCGCGGCATTTCGATGTACTGAGTGCTGAAGCGGGCTTGCGCCTGCGTCAGTGGTTCAGGACGCGAGGACCTCGTCGAGCAGAGCCTCGGCCTTGTCCTCGTTGGTGTTCTCCGCGAGGGCGAGCTCGCTCACCAGGATCTGGCGGGCCTTGGCGAGCATCCGCTTCTCACCGGCGGACAGTCCGCGCTCACGCTCGCGACGCCACAGGTCACGCACGACTTCCGCGACCTTGATGACATCACCCGAGGCAAGCTTCTCCAGGTTTGCCTTGTAACGACGCGACCAGTTCGTGGGCTCCTCGGCGTACGGCGCGCGCAGCACCTCGAAGACCCGGTCCAGCCCGTCCTGACCGACCACATCACGTACGCCGACGAACTCCGCATTGTCCGCTGGCACACGTACCGTCAGGTCACCCTGGGCGACCTTCAGCACCAAGTAGGTCTTGTCCACGCCTTTGATCTGGCGAGTTTCGATGGCCTCGATCAGCGCGGCCCCGTGATGGGGATAGACCACGGTGTCGCCAACCTTGAACGTCATGTGACAGGTACCCCTTCCGTGGCTATCCAGGGTAACACGGAAACGGCGGGTTCTGAATGGCGTTTTCGCAGGTCAGGGCATATCTCGGGGCTTGACAACAGCAACAGGAACGTGCTGCGCGGGCCGAGCGGAAGGAGGTATTCGCAGGTCGGAGGGGCTCTGCAGGGGAGGTGAAACCCGTACGTTACACGCATCTGGAGGCCCCCACGAGCGCCCGAACATCCGCAAATGTCCGGTTCCAGATGTGCGACTTTCGCTACTCCGTTCGGTGCCGGGTGTCACTTCCGCGTCGATTCCGGAATTGATCACCGGGGGTGGCCGCGGGACCGGTTGTGGCCCGCGTGATCAATTTCGGGAAGGACCCCGCATTCCTTCACCGAAGATTTGCGTGCCCCGGCCCGGACTATGACTCGGGCGCTTATGTGAATGGGGGACGCGCCCCCACGCCACCCGCCTGCCGGGGGAAGCCCGCGCGTTGAGGGAGGGTCGGGTGCGGCGGCTCGGGAACGGCTCGGTAACCTATGGCCGCTGACAGATACTTAGGGCGGCTTTATCGGCCGCCACGTTCGAGTCAAGGAGTTGCCGCCGCCGTGAGCAGCAGCCTTCGACGCGGCGCACTCGCCGCCGCCGCCATCGCGTTCTCGATCGCCTCGCTCGCCGCGTGCGGCGCCGGATCCGATGCCCAGACCCTGCAGGTCAAGCCGGACAACGCGGCCGTCAAGGTCGGCGACATCCAGGTCCAGAACGCATTGATCATCACCCAGCCCGATCCGCAGGCCTCCGGTCCCGCCGTGATCTCGGCGACGCTGTTCAACAACGGCGCCACCGCGCAGACCGTGGACGCCATCACCCTTCCCAACGTCAACCAGACCGCCGAGGTCAAGCCGGCCAAGGGCAACGGCAAGCTCGTCGTCCCGGCGCACGGCTCCGTGGTGATCGGCGGCCAGGGCAACGCCAGCGCCGTGCTGCCCAGCGGGCGTGAGGCCGTCCAGGACGGCAGCGTCCGGAAGATCACCTTCACCTTCAGCAAGACCGGTGACGTGAGCCTGCGCGGCTTCGTCGTCCCGGCCGAGAGCTACTTCACCAAGTGGGGCCCGAGCACCGTCCCCACGACCGCCCCGAGCGCCACGCCGACGAAGGGCGCGTCGGGCTCCCCGAGCCCGTCCAACTCGGCCTCGGCCTCGGCCCCGGCCACCCCGACCGGCTCGGCGTCCGCGAGCGGGTCGGCCGGCTGAGCAAGCCCGAACGCACACAAGGGCGGGACCTCGTCATGAGGTCCCGCCCTTGTCCGTCGTCCATGGGCCCGTCGGCCGGGCCGCGGTCCGCCTACGGCTCGAACTTGTAGCCCAGCCCGCGCACCGTCACCAGGTATCTGGGCGCGCCCGGGTCCGGCTCGATCTTGGCGCGCAGCCGTTTGACGTGGACGTCGAGGGTCTTGGTGTCGCCCACGTAGTCGGCGCCCCAGACGCGGTCGATGAGCTGCATGCGGGTCAGCACGCGGCCGGCGTTGCGCAGGAGCATCTCCAGCAGGTCGAACTCCTTCAGGGGAAGGTCGACCTTGGAGCCGGAGACCGTCACCACGTGACGGTCGACGTCCATGCGGACCGGGCCGGCCTCCAGGGCGGCCGGGGTGACCTCCTCGGGCTCGCCGCGGCGGCGCAGGACGGCACGGATGCGGGCCACCAGCTCGCGCGAGGAGAACGGCTTGGTCACGTAGTCGTCGGCCCCTATCTCCAGGCCGACGACCTTGTCGATCTCACTGTCCTTGGCGGTCACCATGATCACCGGGACGTTCGAGCGGCCGCGCAGCTGGCGGCACACCTCGGTACCCGGCAGCCCGGGCAGCATCAGGTCGAGGAGGACGAGGTCGGCGCCGTTGCGCTCGAACTCGTCGAGTCCGTCGGGGCCGGTGGTCGCGACGGCGACCTCGAAGCCCTCCTTGCGGAGCATGTAGGACAGGGCGTCGGAGAAGGACTCCTCGTCCTCGACGACGAGCACTCGGGTCACGGAAGGACCTCCGGGGCGGGAAGCGGTTCGTACGGGGATGACTCGGGGGGTTCGCCGGTCTCTTCGTCGAGACCGTCGAGGTAGGGATGCTGCTGGGCGCGGTCACGGGCCGCACCCGCCTCCGGCAGCCTGAGGGTGAACGTGGAGCCCTGGTTCTCGGCGCTCCACACCGTGACCTCCCCGCCGTGCGAGGCGGCCACGTGCTTGACGATCGCCAGACCGAGGCCCGTACCACCGGTGGCACGGGAGCGGGCCGGGTCGACGCGGTAGAAGCGCTCGAAGATGCGCTCCTTGTCCTTGTCGGATATCCCGATGCCCTGGTCGGTCACGGCGACCTCGATCAGGTCTCCGCCGGGCGCGGTCACCCTGCGGGCGGCTATGCCCACCCGGGTCCGGGCCGGGGAGTAGTTCACGGCGTTCTCGACGAGGTTGCCGAGGGCCGCGGCGAGCTGGCCGCGGTTGCCCCAGACGTGCAGGTCGGCGGTGCCGCCGGCGGCCATGGTGATCTGCTTGGCGCCGGCCTGGTGGCGGCAGCGGTCGATGGCCTCGGCGACCAGCTCGTCGACCCGGACCGGCTCGGCGTCCTCCAGCGGGTCGTCGTTCTGCACCCGGGAGAGGTCGATGAGCTCCTGCACCAGGTTGGTCAGCCGCGTCGCCTCTATCTGCATGCGTCCGGCGAAGCGCTCCACGGCCTCCGGGTCGTCGGAGGCGTCCATGACGGCCTCGGACAGCAGGGAGAGCGCGCCGACGGGGGTCTTGAGCTCATGGCTGACGTTGGCGACGAAGTCGCGCCGTACCGCCTCGATCCTGCGGGCCTCGGTGAGGTCCTCCACCAGCAGCAGCACCAGCCGGGAGCCCAGCGGCGCCACGCGGGCGGAGACGGCGAGGGCCTCGCCCCGGCCGGTCCCGCGGCGCGGCAGGTCGAGCTCGACCTGGCGTATCTCCCCGTCCCGCCGGGTGTCCCGCGCCATCTGCAGCATCGGCTCGACCGAGAGCCGGCCACCGCGGACCAGTCCCAGGGCGTACGCCGCGGAGCTGGCCTTGACGACGGCGTCGGCCTCGTCCAGGACGACGGCCGACGACCGGAGCACGGACAGAACGGTGTCCACCCCCGGGGGAAGCACCGGGTCGGTGTGCAGGGAGGTACGCGTGGGGCGCTTCTGCTCCCGCTCGCTCCAGCGGAACGCCAGCATGGCGATCACACCGGTGAGCACCCCGGCGATCGCTGCCGCTGCGGCGACCGCCGCGTTCACGTCCATGCAAACAGGTTAAGCAGGCGGTACGACATCGCCACAGCCGTCGACGTGCGAGCTCGAACACTCGTCGCCCAGAGTTCACCTTGGAGCCAGGGATGGTTCATTTGGGATGACGGAATCCGACGCGTTCCGGCCGGATCGTGGGAGCGTGGGGTTCACAGCAGCGGTTCGGCGGCTGGTTTCTGATCCCCGAAGCCCCGAGGCACACGTACGTAAGAGAGGGACCCCTGATGCGGGACGCGTACCACGAGGAACTTGATTCGATCGGCGACGGTCTGGTGGAGATGGCCCGACTGGTCGGGTCGGCGATCGGGCGCGCCACGACCGCGATCCTCGACTCCGACCTGAAGCTCGCCGAGGCCGTCATCGAAGGCGACCAGAAGGTCGACGAGCTCCAGCACGACCTGGAGGCCAGGGCCATAGCCCTGCTCGCCCGCCAGCAGCCGGTCGCCACCGACCTGCGGATCGTCGTCACGTCGCTGCGCATGTCGGCCGACCTGGAGCGCTCGGGCGACCTCGCCCAGCACGTCGCGAAGCTCGCGCGGCTGCGCTTCCCGGAGCGGGCCATCCCGCACGACCTGCACGCGACCATCCTGGAGATGGGTCAGCTCGCCCAGCGCCTCATGGCGAAGGCGGCCGAGGTCATCATCACCAAGGACGTCGACCTGGCGATGCAGCTGGAGCAGGACGACGACGAGATGGACCTGCTGCACCGCACGCTCTTCCAGCACCTGCTGGACGACCGCTGGAAGCACGGCATCGAGACCGCGGTGGACGTCACCCTCCTCGGCCGCTACTACGAGCGCTTCGCCGACCACGCGGTGGCCGTCGCCAAGCGCGTGGTGTTCCTGGTGACCGGTGAGCACGCGGACGTGCTGCAGACCGACATCCAGCCGGAGATCCAGCAGGTGGCGGGCGCCGAGGGGGCGTGACCGCTGACGCCAGGGCGTGCGGCCGGCACGGCCAGGGGCGTGACCGGGTGACGCCAGGGCGTGCGAACGGCACGGCCGAGGGGCGTGACCGGGTGAGCCAGGGCGTGCGGACGCCACCGTGCGCCGTTGATGCGCCCAGCACAGCGGGCATGCAATGGGCACAGGCACCAGCCTCTAGGCCTCCAGGAGGACCCATGGCCGAAGCCCCCACCACGCCCGACCCGACGCAGGAGCGCGAGACGGACCGGCCCGCCGAGACCAAGAGCCTCCCGCTCTTCGGCGCGTGCGGTTGCGGCTCGGGCTGCGGCTGCGGGTGCCAGTCGGGCAATCCGTGTCAGTGCGGATGAGTCCCAAGTGAGCGAAGGGCCCCGGTGAGCGCACCGGGGCCCTTCGCTCATGGCCGTGTGCAGGGCGGTAATAGGCTCGGCGGCGAGTTGATCCACGACACGTCTCGGGAGCGCCGGAGCGGATGACCGTCACCCACACCCCCGTCCACAACGAGGTCGTCTCGGTCGTCACGCCGGTGCACGGCGAGGCCGTACGGTTCCTCCCGGCCGCGTACGCCTCCCTGCGCACCCAGCGGCTGCCCGACGGCTGGTCCTGGGAGTGGTGCGTGCAGGAGGACGGGCCCGGCGTGGACGCGGCCGCCCACCTCCCCGACGACGACCCGCGCGTGCGGATCTCCACGGCCCGCCACGGCGGCCCGCATGTGGCGCGCACCCTGGCCTTCGCACGGTCCACCGGCCGGTACGTCAAGAACCTCGACGCCGACGACGAGCTGACCGAGGGGGTCCTCGCCCGCGACATCGCCGTACTGGAGGAGCGGCCGGAGATCGGCTGGACCACCTCGCGCGTCAGCGACCTCCTCGAGGACGGCAGCACCGTCTCCTTCGAACTCAGCGACCCGCCGCCCGGCCTGCTCCCCCGGGGCAGCGCCTTCCCCTTCTGGGACGAGCACCACCGGCCGCGCGTCCACCCCGCCACGCTCTGCGTCCGGCGTGCGCTGCTCGCGCTGCTGGGCGGGTGGATGGCCCTGCCGGCGTCCGGCGACACCGGTCTCCTCCTCGGACTCGACGCCCTGGCGGACGGGTGGTTCCACGACGAGACGGGCCTGCTCTACCGCAAGCACGGCGCCCAGATCACCGCGCACCCGCACCACACCGCCGGCCCGGAATGGCAGGCCCGCATGTCGCTGATCCGCGAACACGCCCGCGCGCTGCGGAACTGGACCGGGACCGGGCGTCCGCCATTGGACGCGTAAATCGAACACATGCTTGAATTCAGGCATGCGATCGTTTCCCGCCGACCCGGCCGCCGAGGCACAGCAGGAGTGGAACGCCGTCCCCCATCGGCCCGGGTCGGTTGGGTGGGACGTGAGGTGAGCGGCTCGGTCGAGGTCGACGTGGTCGGCGAGGTCACGGAGGGTGCGGTCGCTGAAGGTGCGATCAGCGAAGGTGCGGGCCGCGTCCGCGCTGCCTCCTGATGCGCCGGCCCGACATCGCGGCGTGCGCCCTCTGCCGTCCGGACACCGAGCTGGGAGTCCTCGAATGACGTACCGGAATGCGGGACCGTATGTCCCGGACGATCCTGAGGGCATGACCGGACCCATACGCGTGATCGTGCACCCGCCTTCGCCCACGGGCGGCCGGCGCGTACGCGTGGACGGCGAGATCCTCGGCCTGGCCCACAACGTCGTCGACGTCGCCGAGTTCCTCCGCCGCGCCGGCCTGGAGATCGACCCCTCGGAGGTCGCGGACTCACCGTGGATCGACTGGCGGGGGGTGGGTCCGGAGCGGTGGGGGCCGGAGAGCGGCACCTGAGAACACGCACCGCCAGCGATTCAGAGAAGCCGGCCCGCCTCGCGCAGCGCGTCGAAGACCATCCTGTCGACGGCCGAGACCCGGCCCCTGTCGGCGTAGGCGAACCACGCCTTCTCGGCGATCTCCCGCGACGGAGTGAGCTCACCGCGGTGATCTGCGGTGTAGCAGATCATCCGGAAGGGACCGTGCTCAGGATGGCCCTCGCCGATCTCGAAGGTGCCGAAGTGCCCCATGGAGCCGGGGTCGATCGCCGCCCGCAGCTCCTCGTCGATCTCCCGCACCAGCGTCTCGGCGTCGGACTCACCCGGCTCACGGTGGCCACCGGGGAAGTAGAAGAGATCCCTGCCACGACTACGCGTCACCAGCACCCGCCCGTCCCGGACGAGAACCCACGCCACCTTCTCGGGCACACGGCCGACTTCTGCCACGACTCGGGACGGTAGCGAAGGCCGCCCTTTCACGCATGCGGTGGACGGCTGCGCACCGTGCGTGCCGGCTGTGCCAATCGGGTCGGCATGGGAACGGGAATGAAGGTGCCTTCGACCACCAGGTCCGCCTGACGCTGCGTTCCGAAGGCGCCAACGGGCACGGCGTCAAAGCCGCAGCTTGACCATCGGCCGCCGCTGACCTGAGCGAACGGTCCATCTCGTCGAACGGCTCTCGACCGCTCCGGATCAGAAGGGAACAGCCCGAGCCGGACGTGCTGAAGTCCTGAGGACCCGGGGCAGCGACAAGCCCCCTGTCGGCGAGGAACCCGCGGTCAGGGGGATTGATCGGTACCGGTTACTTCTTCTTGCCCTGGGTCTTGCCTGGGATCTTAAGGAGCTGGGTTTTTGCTGGTCAGGGGTGGCGGACTCGTGCTTCTGGTGGTCGTCGTTGGCCGCTGTCGAGCGGCCTCGGACGGCCCAGACAACGGCCCGGCCGTCCTTTCGACGGCCTACGAGCTGATGGGCAACTCCCGTGCTTGTTGACGTGCTCGGGCCCGGAGCTCTTTCAAGCGAGTGTGAAACGCGTTGTGCCGGTTCTGGTCGAGGTTCAGCGGGAGGTCGAGCTGAGAGATGAGCTGCGACTCCAGGTCCCACGGTTCGCTCCGCTCGATCCAGCACACCCGCGCGTTGTCCGCCATCCACTGGCTCAGGGTGGCCTCGCCGACCTTGCCGAAAGTCATCCGCTTGCCACTGCCCACGCGGCGCAGCTCAAGTCCGAGCAGACATCCGAGGGTGAGCCTCAGCGTCGAGCCAGCGGCGTTGCCCCGGTAGTGGTAGCGAACCCGCTTGCGCAGGTTCTGCGTGCTGGTCCGGTTCGCCATGTACCGCGGAGCTATTCCGACGTAGAGCAGACGCCCAGCCTCCAGGTCCGAATGTGGCGGCTGCTTGAAGTGCCACCCATAGACCCCTGCCGCAGCCGGCACAGGGCTCGGACGCTCCAAGACCTCCAGTGCCGACCACAACCGAATAGGACTGACGAGAGCGGTAGCCTCCACGAAGCCTCCAGACATGCCACGGTTGATCGTCGCAGGCTACTGGGCGACGTTGACAGAGCGTCCCTGGCCCAGCAGGGCGCGTCCCTACCACTTCCGCCATTTGTCCGTGAGCTGGTAACGGCCCAGTCCATGGCGAGCGGTCAGTGCGACGACGTCGACGCCCTGCTCGGTGAGCGACTGGTCTATGTAGTGGCACAGCTCCTCGCGCTCGTCGGTTTCGAAGGCGCTCCCGTTGTGGGCTTCGTTCACCGCGTTGAGGGCCAGGACGACGCTCTCCACTGCAGCAAAGACCTGCTCGTCGCTGGCATCACCAAGTCCGGCAAGCTGGCCCTCAAATGAGCAGAGGACTGCATCGGTCGCCGTGAGCAGTTCCTCGGGGAACAGCCCTGCCATGCACGCGCACTCAGGGTCGAGGATGCCGGCGGCGAGCTCCGCGGCCTCCTCCGCTATGCCGTGACGCCAGCTCGTGGTCGGTCTCTCAGCCATGAGCGGGAAGGTACAGGCCAGGACTGACAGCGCGGCCGACGTGGCACGAGGCCGGTCGCTCCTGAGCTGGCCCTACTGGCTTTGCTCCCGGCAGGATTCAAACCTGCGAAACGTCGGGGCCTGGTAGGCGGTCGACTGGTTCCCCGGTGTTCCCCGCGGTTTCCGGGCTGTTGACGTCAACGATGGATATCAGGCGCTGGTTCGATGACTGTGGCCGACGCGTGCTCGCTGGCCGGCTCGGCACCCCGCTGCGGCACCGATGCTCCGGTCTGCGAGAGTGGTCCCGTGCTGCTGGATCCTGAGAACACGCTGTTCGTCCGTGGTGCCACGCCCGTGCTCCTACTGGCCGATGCGCCTGTCCACGATGCCTTGCCGCTCCTGACCGCGTCGGACAGGGGGGTCCCCTTGTGCGAGGGCTGGAGCATTGTTCCCCGACTCACCCTGTGCGTGGTGGACGGACCTGGGGACCACGGGCTCGTCGTCCCCGCTCTCGCCGCCCCGGTGGTCGGCGGGGCCGACGATGACACAGCATCTGCCGGCATGGGCGACTGGTGCGCGGATGCGGAGCAGGCCGGCGGAGCAGTCGTGCTGTCTTTGGACCGCCTGCCCGAGGCACTCGAGTGGTCCGCCCTGCTGTCCTCGGGCACTGCCCGCGGCGGCTTCATGCCTGCGCTTGCCTGACCGTAGGAGGGTCCGACTCGCGAAGCCAGCGCTTAGTTTGCTGGCTTCTCAGGCCTTGAACTCTGGACCTCTTCGTCCCGAAGCAACCGGGGCAGCCGTTCGGCCAGGCCCCGGTGTGGCTTTCACCTGGTGCGATGGTCCACAGGCGTCCGCGCCTGTTCGCCGCCGTCCGTCCGCGTTGTCACGCACTTAGACACTCACCGCATGCCTGCACGCTGCGGCACAGCCGTGGCACGGTCGGCATTGGCCGGGTGGAACAATGGCTCGGTGGATGTAGCTGCGGAACTACACGCCCTGATCGGCTCTTTGTCACGGGAAGAAGGGGTCTTCGGCGGCGTAGTCGACCAGGCCGGCGGATCTGTTGCGGAAGCCGTCCACCAAGTGGTCACCAAGGCGGAAGACGTCTGGAAGGACTATGCCGTAGAGGGGGCAGTCGGCCCTGACACACCGGCAGAGGTCGAGGACGCACTCTCGCAAATTGACGGTGAGCGCGCCGTAGAGCTCTTGGCTTACCTGGCGACCGATGACCTCGTATTCCCGGGCACGCGACGCCGCGACCGTGCCCACGCCCATCGAGCGGCGGAACGTGTGGTGCGCCTGCTGGGCCAGCAGTCCGTCTGGTACACGAACATCAACGACCTCTCGCCCCGAGCACGGGCATGGGACCGGGTCACTCGACATACCTTCGATGGAGTCGTTGCGGGGACCGGCGGCTCCTACACCGTGGTGTTGCTGCAGGTGGGTGAGGACTGAGTCCCGCTGGAGAGAAACACCTCATCTTGCCGTACGGCTAGCCCTGGGCGGAAACGCGTATGGCCAGGCGCCTCTGACCTGGGGTTTCCCTGGTAGCGAGGACGGCTGACGCTCTCCGCGCCCACATGAAGCGATTCCCACCGGTCGAGATCACCTTGCCGTGGAAGGTTGCGGACGGGCCTCCGGTGTCCAAGCGGCTGATCTTCACCGGACCGCGCGGCGGGCACGTATGGCGTACGTCGCTCAACGAGGAGGTGTGGAAGCGGGCCCTCGCCTCGGCCGGTGCGATCCCCGAGCGGAAGTCGTGCGGGTCGTACGCCGAGTCGCGCGAGAACGGCATGCATGCCCTCCGCCACTTCTACGCCTCGGTGCTCCTGGACGCGGGAGAAGACATCAAGGCCCTCGCCGAGTACCTCGGCCACTCGGACCCGGGCCTGACCCTCCGCGTGTACGCGCATCTCATGCCGTCGAGCCAGGAGCGCACCCGCGAGGCGGTCGCCGCCGTCTTCGGCACGGCCCGGTCGGCCCCCTCCAGCACCTGACGGCCCAGAGACGGCCCAGCGGCAGCGCAAAGCCCCCTCCCAGCGGAGAAACCGCAGGCAGGGGGCTTATTCGTGGGCGCTTACTTCTTCTTGCCCTGGTTCTTGACCGCCTCGATCGCGGCCGCGGCCGCCTCCGGGTCGAGGTACTTGCCGCCCTTGGTGAGCGGCTTGAAGTCGGCGTCGAGTTCGTAGTACAGGGGGATGCCCGTCGGGATGTTCAGGCCCGCGATGTCGGCGTCCGAGATGCCGTCCAGGTGCTTGACCAGGGCGCGCAGGCTGTTGCCGTGGGCGGCGACCAGGACCGTGCGGCCGGCCAGGAGGTCGGGGACGATGCCGTCGTACCAGTACGGCAGCATGCGGATGACGACGTCCTTCAGGCACTCCGTGCGGGGGCGCAGCTCCGGCGGGATCGTCGCGTAGCGCGCGTCGTCGGACTGCGACCACTCCGCGCCGTCCTCGAGCGGCGGCGGCGGGGTGTCGTAGGAACGGCGCCACAGCATGAACTGCTCCTCGCCGAACTCCGCGAGGGTCTGCGCCTTGTCCTTGCCCTGGAGGGCGCCGTAGTGGCGCTCGTTCAGGCGCCAGCTGCGCTGGACCGGGATCCAGTGGCGGTCGGCGGCCTCGAGGGCGAGCTGTGCCGTGCGGATCGCGCGCTTCTGGAGGGACGTGTGGACCACGTCGGGGAGAAGATCGGCGTCCTTCAGAAGCTCGCCACCGCGGACTGCCTCCTTCTCGCCCTTCTCGTTCAGATTGACGTCCACCCAGCCGGTGAACAGGTTCTTCGCGTTCCACTCGCTCTCGCCGTGGCGGAGGAGGATCAGCTTGTACGGTGCGTCGGCCATGGGTCAGAGCGTAATCCACGCATTCGCCCGGTCGCGTGGCTGCCCGAAGGCCGGACAGTTGACGGCATCTGTTAATTGAGTGGCTCACCTGAGCCCCACTTCGTAAGTTGTCCCTGCCGCCTGAGCCGCTTACACCTGTGGGGGATCCGTCATGTCCGTCGCCAGTCTGAGACGTGCCGCCCGGGAGACCGTCTCCGGGCTCCCCCGCGAGTTCTGGTGGCTGTGGACGAGCACCCTCGTCAACCGGCTCGGCGCCTTCGTCGCGACCTTCATGGCGCTCTACCTCACCCTGGACCGCGGCTACTCCGCTTCCTACGCCGGTCTCGTCGCGTCGCTGCACGGTCTCGGCGGGGTCGTCTCCTCGCTCGGCGGCGGGGTGATGGCCGACCGGCTGGGCAGGCGGCCCACGCTGCTGATCGCGCAGTCCTCCACCGCGGCCTGCGTGGCCCTGCTGGGCTTCGTCCACGACCCCGTCGCGATCGCCGGGGTCGCCTTCCTCGTCGGCATGGCCTCCAACGCCTCCCGGCCGGCCGTACAGGCGATGATGGCCGACATCGTCCGGCCCGAGGACCGCGTACGGGCCTTCTCGCTGAACTACTGGGCCATCAACCTCGGCTTCGCCGTCTCCTCCATGGCCGCCGGGTTCATCGCCGAGTTCAGCTACGTCGCCGGCTTCCTGATCGAGGCCGGCATGACCGCCGTCTGCGCGGTCGTCGTGTTCCTGAAGCTGCCCGAGTCGCGGCCCGAGCGGACGGCGAAGCAGCGGGAGGCGGAGGCGGGCATCGGTCTCGGGACGGTCCTGCGCGACGGGCGGTACATGGGCGTCGTCGGCCTGTCCTTCCTCGTCGCCCTCGTCTTCCAGCAGGGCTCGGTCGGCCTGCCCGTCGCGATGGGCGCGGCCGGGTTCACGCCCGCCGACTACGGATTCGCCATCGCCGTCAACGGCATCCTGATCGTCGCCCTGCAGATCCCGTTGACGCGGTTCATCGCCGACCGGGACCCCCGGCGGCTGCTCGTCGTCTCCTCCGTCCTCGCCGGCTACGGCTTCGGGCTCACCGCCTTCGCGGGGTCGGTCGGGCTCTTCGCCCTGACCGTGTGCGTGTGGACGCTCGGCGAGATGATCAACGCGCCGACCCAGACGGGCCTCGTCGTCCGGCTCTCCCCCGTCCACGGCCGCGGCCGTTACCAGGGCGTCTACACCCTGTCCTGGTCGCTGGCCGCGCTCATCGCGCCCCTGATGTCCGGCGTGGTCATCGACCACTTCGGCGCCGGATGGCTGTGGGGGCTGTGCGCGGTCGTCGGCACCCTGGCCGCCGTGGGGTACGGCGTGCTGATGCGCCGTATGCCGGAGGGGGGAGAGGGACCCGAGAAGGCGATGGAGGAGGCGTCGGAAGAGGGAGCGGTGGTGGAGCGGGCCGTGAGCGCCGCCGCTCCCGAGGTCGCCGCCGGCTGACCTGCACGGACGCGCGCGGACGCGGACGTACGCGGACGTACGCGGACGCGGACGTACGCACCGAGCCCCCTACCGCCTTCTCCGCCGGTAGGGGGCTCGGTGCTGTGGGCGTTCGCGGATCGCGACGCGCGCGTTCGTCAGAGGCAGACGTCCACGCCGACGTGCTGCGGCAGCGCGCCGAGGGCGCCGCCGACGACACCGAGGGCGGTCGCCTTCACCGAGTCGACCTCGGACAGCACGGCCGCGGTGCCGAGCGTCGTGGAGCCGACGGTGACGGCGGCCTGGGGGCTCAGGCCACCGGAGACGTTGTCGAGGTCGGCGTCGGAGATCTCGGCGGTCTGCACCTGGGGAGCGGAGTTCATGGGGAAACTGCCCTTCGCATGGATGGTCCACATGGGGGGGAGGCGGCCCCGCTGGGGGTACAGACGGGCATGCCGCGGTGCGCAGGATCAAACCACGCCGGGTGCCGGGCATCCAGTCCGTACCCGCTGGCGGCAGGGCAGTTGGGCGCGTTCGCGAGCGAACCGTGTGGGTGCCCACACCAGTTGGTGCCGGGTTCTCTACAGGCGCGCCCGGCCGGGGGACATGGCAGCCGTTGCGGCGGCCTTGCCGAACCGGACAACTCGGCCTCAACCGAACCCGCTTGGAACGGGGTTGCGCATTCACTGTGCAGATTTGGTCGGGGATTCGGTCGCGATGCGATCGGGTTCCGGTTGTGCGGGGTCAGAAGGCGTCACGGGTGCATCCGTGCGCCCTTCACCACCTTGTCCACCGCGTTCTTCGGCCCGTACACCGCCAGCCCCACCAGATCCAGCTCCCCGGTCCCCACGGCCCGTACCGCCGCCCGGTTGTCGCGGTCGTTGCCCGTGGCGAACAGGTCGGAGGTGAAGAGCGCGCGCGGGAGCGCCCGGGACAGCACGCGCGCGTGCGCCGCCGTCAGCGTCTCCTTGGTGCCCTCGAAGATCATCACGGGCTGGCGGAACATCGGCAGGTACTGGACGCCGTCCGCGTCCTCGTAGGGCTCGCCGACCACCTCGGGGACCTGGGTGCCCAGGCCGCTGACCAGGAAGGCGGTGACGTTCAGACGCTGCCAGGGCTCCAGGTCCTCCCGCAGCAGGACGGCGATCTTGGTGTCGAAACGGATGGGTTCGCTGCTCATGGAACGAGACTGCCGACCGCCCGGCGACCTCGTCTTGTACGTTCTTTGCATGGCCACCGCGCAGGAAGTCTCCGCGTGGCGCCCGACCGTGCCGGGCGTCGTGGAGGTCTTCCACGCGCACTTCACCGAGTACGCCTACCCGATGCACGTCCACGACGCCTGGACGCTGCTCATCGTGGACGACGGGGCCGTACGGTACGACCTCGACCGGCACGAGCACGGCACCCCGCACGACACGGTCACCCTGCTCCCGCCGCACGTCCCGCACAACGGCTCCCCCGCCACCCCGCACGGCTTCCGCAAACGCGTCCTGTACCTCGACGCCACCCACCTGCCCGACGGCCTGATCGGCCCCGCCGTCGACCGGCCGGACCTGCGCGACCCGGAGCTGCGCCACCGCGTCGGCCGACTCCACGGCGCCCTGACGCACCCCGGCGACGAACTGGAGGCGGAGAGCCGGCTGACCTTCATCGGCGAGCGGCTGCGCGCCCACCTGCGTCCCCGCCTGCTCACGGACGGCCCGCGCCCCGACCCCGCCCTCGCCCGCCGGCTGCGCGAACTCCTCGACGAGCACGTCGTCGCCGGGCTCACCCTGGACGACGCCGCCGCCCTGCTCCACGCCCACCCCGCCCACCTCGTACGGGCCTTCTCCACCGCCTACGGCATCGCCCCGCACCAGTACCTCAACTCCCGCCGCGTCGACCGCGCCCGCCGCCTGCTCCTCGACGGCCGCCCCCCGGGCGAGGTGGCCTCGGCGACCGGCTTCTTCGACCAGTCCCACCTCACCCGCCACTTCCGCAAACTGGTGGGGGTGACGCCGGGTCGGTACGCGGCGAAAAAGGGACGGCTAGCGGGTCACTCCGGCCTGTGAGTACGACGTGCTGCGGCGCGGCTCGGCAGAGTGAGGCGGGTGAGTCAGTCCGTGGGGCGTTCGGTCAGGTGGGCGAAGGCTTCCAGGTTGCGGGTCGACTCGCCGCGGGAGACGCGCCACTCGTACTCCCTGCGGATGGCCGACGCGAAGCCCAGTTCCAGCAGGGTGTTGAAGCTGCCGTCCGCCGCCTCCAGGACCTGGCCGAGGAGGCGGTCGATCTCGTCGGGGGTGACGCAGGACAGGGGGAGCTTGGCGGTGACGTAGACGTCGCCGAGGTGGTCCACGGCGTAACTGATGCCGTAGAGCTTGAGGTTGCGCTCCAGGAGCCAGCGGTGGAACGCGCCTTCGTTCTCGTCGGGGTGGCGGATGACGAACGCGTTGAGCGAGAGGGAGTGGCGGCCGATGAGGAGCGAGACCGTCGTCTTGAGCTTGCGGGTGCCCGGGAGTTGGACGACGTAGTTGCCGGAGGCCGGGCTCTCCCACTCCAGTTCCGCGTCCTTCAGGACCGTCTCGACGATCTGGGCCGCCTGTGTCGCCTGCTCTCCGTCAGCCATGGTGGGAGCGTACGCGACGGCGATGCGACTGCATGGCGGCCGTGTAGACGTCCGCCGTGGCGGCGGCCGCGGTGTCCCAGCCGAAGCACTGGGCGTGGCGGGCCGCCGCGGCGCCCATGCGGGGCGTGAGCGCGGGGTCGTCGGCGAAGGCGCGGAGCACGCGCGCGTAGTCGGCGGGGTTGTGACCCCGTACTAGGTAGCCGGTCTCGGTGTCCCGGACCGCCACCGGGAGTCCGCCGACCGCGGCGGCCAGGACCGGGGTGCCGGCCGCCTGTGCCTCTATCGCCACCAGGCCGAAGGACTCGCTGTACGACGGCATGACGAGGACGGACGCCGCCCTGAACCAGTCGGCCAGCTGGTCCTGGTCCACCGGCGGCCGGAAGCGGACCACGTCCGCGATGCCGAGGCGGGCGGCGAGCTTCTGCAGGCCCTCCGGCTTGGCGAGGCCGCTGCCGCTGGGGCCGCCGACGATGGGGACGACGATGCGGGAGCGCAGGTCGGGGCGGTCGTCGAGGAGTGCCGCCACCGCGCGCAGGAGGATGTCCGGCGCCTTGAGTGGCTGGATGCGGCCGGCGAACACGGGGATCAGGGCGTCCTGCGGGAGGTCCAGGCGGGCGCGGGCCGCCGCCCTGCCGTCCGCGGGGCGGAAGCGGTCGAGGTTGACGCCGGGGTGGACCACCGCGACCTTGGCGGGCGCGGCGTCGTAGTGGCGTACGAGTTCGTCCGCCTCCTCGGAGGTGTTGGCGATCAGGCGGTCCGCCGCGTTGACGATCTGGGTCTCGCCGATCACGCGGGCGGCGGGCTCGGGGGTGTCGCCGTCGGCGAGGTTGGCGTTCTTGACCTTGGCCATGGTGTGCATGGCGTGGACCAGGGGGACGCCCCAGCGCTGGGCCGCGAGCCAGCCGACGTGGCCGGAGAGCCAGTAGTGCGAGTGGACGAGGTCGTAGTAGCCGGGGCGGTGGCCGGCCCATGCCTGCATGACGCCGTGCGTGAAGGCGCACAGCTGGGCGGGGAGGTCCTCCTTGGCCAGGCCCTCGTAGGGGCCGGCGTCGACGTGGCGGACCAGGACGCCGGGGGACAGCTCGACCGTGGGGGGCAGGGTCGCGCTCGTGGCGCGCGTGAAGACCTCTACCTCGATGTTGATCGCGGCCAGGCGCTGGGCCAGTTCGACGATGTAGACGTTCATGCCGCCCGCGTCGCCGGTGCCGGGCTGGTGGAGCGGGGAGGTGTGCACGGAGAGCATGGCTACGCGGCGGGGGCGGCGGTGGAGCCTCAGTCGGCTCACTGGGCGTTCCTCCTTGCTGCGGGCATGCCGGGCGGGGGCCTTCAACCTGGGTGAACAGCGGAGGGAGGCGTTCCCATTCCGGGGGGTGACGTTTTTGCCGAAGCATTACCGGATGTCGCTCAACTGTTCGGGGGTGCGGTGCGTGGTGGGTGGGTGCGGTGCGGTGCGGTGCGTGGTGGGTGCGGTGCGTGGTGGGTGCGAGGTGGGTGGGTGGTGGGCGCGCGGTGCGGTGGGTCGGGGCCGTGCCGGGGGGTGTCCGTCCTCGGTCGGGCGGTGCCGTCGGGTGCATGTGGACGGTGTTGGACGCCCGACACTGCGGGCGGGCACCCCCCGGCACGGCCCCTTCTCGCCGTTGCGCCCGTGGCGGACGCCTACCCTCGTAGGCATGACCGCCCGTGCCATCCATCGCCCCGTGGGGAACGTGACGCGCGGGACCACCCATCCCAATCGGCTGCGCCGGATGGATCGGTGGATCGCGGCGGTGCAGGGGCGGGCCCTGCGGTGTGCCGTCGATCCCGTCGCGGTGGACTTGGGGTACGGCGCCGCCCCGTGGACCGCCGTGGAGCTGCTGGAGCGTTTGCGCGGCGCGGCTCCGCGGACGCGGGTCGTGGGTGTCGAGATCGAGCCCGCCAGGGTCGCCGCGGCCAAGCGCTATGAGCGGGACGGGCTCGTCTTCCTGCACGGCGGGTTCGAGATTCCCACTGTGGGGCGGGCGGTGCTGATCCGCGCCGCGAACGTGCTGCGGCAGTACGACGAGGGGGAGGTTCCCGGGGTCTGGGAGCGGCTGTGCGGGCGACTGGCGCCGGACGGGCTGCTCGTGGAGGGGACCTGCGACGAGATCGGGCGCCGGCATGTGTGGGTCGCGCTCGGGCCGGAGGGGCCCCGCACGGTCACCTTCGCCACGCGGCTGGGGTCGTTGGAGCGGCCGTCGGATCTCGCGGAACGGCTGCCCAAGGCTCTGATCCATCGGAATGTTCCGGGGGAGGGTGTTTATGAGTTTCTGCGTGACTTCGATCGGGTCTGGGCTGCTGCGGCACCCTATGCCTCCTATGGTGCGCGGCAGCGCTGGATGCGGGCCGTGCGGGATCTGGCGGGCGACTGGCCCGTGGTGGACGGGCCCGGGCGGTGGCGGCAGGGCGAAGTGACGGTGGCGTGGGAGGCGTTGAAGCCCCGGGGGTGACGGCTTTCGGGGCTGTGACCTGGGGGGAACGGTTGCGGTGCGGCGTTCGTCACAAAGGCGGGGAGATCGTCACGAGGGGAGGCGGCGGGGGGAAGTTTCGGGTGCGACGGGCTCTGTCGTTTTGCGCCTGACCGTGGCACGATCCCCCGAGCGACCGTAAGTTACTGACGGTAAATCAGGTTTGGGGGAGCGGTATGGGTGCGGGCAAGCGCGGTCTGATCGCGACCGCCGTGACCGTGGTCTGCGCGGTCACCGTACTGGCGGCGCCGGGGACGGCGTTCGCGAGCCCTACGCCCACGCCGAGCGCTTCGGCGACTCCTGTCTCCAGTAGTGAGCTTGAGGCCGTCCAGGCCGAACTCGACCGGCTTTATCACGACGCCGCCGTGGCCACGGACTCCTACAACGCGGCTGAGGAACGGGCACGGACGCAGTCCGCCGCGATCGTCGATCTGGCGAAGAAAATCGTCAAGAGCCAGCAGCGGCTGGACGAGTTGAAGAAGCGGGCGGGGGCCGCCGCCGCCGCGCAGTACCGCGGGGGCGGGCTGCCCGACGAGGCGCAGTTGCTGCTCAGCGACGATCCGCAGGAGTTCCTCGACGGTGCGGGCAGGGTGCTGGAGGGGCAGCGGGCCACCAAGGGGCTCATCGCCGAAATGACCCGTACCCAGCAGGACTTGCAGCAGTACGCGGCGGACGCCTCCGCGCAGTGGAAGAAGCTGGAGGCCAACCGCAAGGCGAAGGACACGGCCCGGAAGAAGATCGAGAAGCAGATCTCGGAGGCCGAGAAGCTTCAAGGGCGGTTGCAGAAGGAGGAGAAGGAGCGGCTCGCGAAGCTGGAGCAGGAGGCCGCCTACAAGGCGCAGACCGCCTGGCTCGACTCCGGCATCCTCAAGGACATCAACGGCAAGGCGTCCGAAGAGGGCAGGAAGGCCGTGAAGTTCGCCACCGACCAGATCGGCAAACCGTACGTGTGGGGCGCCGAGGGGCCGAAGTCCTACGACTGCTCGGGGCTGACCTCGCAGGCATGGCTGAACGCCGGCCGCCCCATCCCCCGTACGTCGCAGGAGCAGTGGAAGCAGCTCAAGCACGTCGACATCAAGGACATGCGGCCCGGGGACCTCATCATCTACTTCGACGACGCCAGCCATGTCGCCCTGTACATCGGTGACGGCGCCATCGTGCACGCCCCGCGGCCCGGGCGGACCGTGACGATCGCGGGCGCCGGGTCCATGCCGATCCTCGGAGTGGTGCGGCCGGACGCGTGAGACCGGCGCCACGTGACGCACGGCACCCGGGGACGGATCCAAACGCCGTGCGGACGTGACCTTCGTCATTCCCGCTGGTGGGCCGACCTGTCCAACTGCGGTACGGATCGCGGCATATGACAGTGGCCGGTGTGCCGGCGACGTGGCCCACACCATTCCGCTCGCCCGCCGACTACCGCTATGGTCCCCGTCGGTGGTTCGAGGTCCCTCGGTCCACCGCGCCCTCGGGGGGAGGGAAGGAACTCAAGACGATGCCCGTACCCATACCGCGGCAGCGAGCGTTCTCGGCCGCGGAGAGTGGTCAGGCGCCGGCCGCACATCGAGGCGGCACCTCCATGGACCCGTCCCCGAGCAAGGAAGCCAAGGTCGACAGCCACGCCGCCACCACACCTCTGACGCTGCTGCTGATCGAGGACGATCCGGGCGGCTCCACCGTCGTACCCGAACTGCGGGACTCGGCGGGCACGCCCGTCCGGGTCCGCACCGCCCGCAACCTCACCGAGGCCGAGCGGCTGCTCACCGACGACGTGCACTGCATCCTGCTCGACCTCGCCCTGCCCGCCCCCGGGCGGGGTGCCGAGAACGACGAGCTCGGCGTGCTCAAGCACGTGCTGCGGCTCGCCCCCCGGCACGCCGTGCTCGCGCTCACCGCCTCCGGCGACGCCGAGCGCGGCGCCGAGGCCGTTCGGGTGGGCGCCCAGGACTACCTCTTCCGCGACGAGCTGGACGCACGGCTGCTGAGCCGGGCGATCCGTTACGCCGTGGAGAGGAAACGTTCCGACACGGCTGAGCGGAGGCTCGCCGAGGGACGGCTGCGGGCGCAGGAGAACCGGCGTCTGGAGCGGGGCCTGCTGCCCACTCCGCTGCTGGAGGGCTCCCAGCTGCGCTTCGCCGCGCGGTACCGGCCCGGGCGGTCGCGCGCACTGCTCGGCGGGGACTTCTACGACGTCGTACGGACGCCGGACGGCACCGTGCACGCCATGATCGGCGACGTGTGCGGGCACGGCCCGGACGAGGCCGCGCTCGGCGTGGAGCTGCGGATCGCCTGGCGCACGCTGACGCTCGCGGGTCTGTGCGGGGACGAGCTGCTGGGGACCCTGCAGCAGGTGCTGGAGCACGAGCGGGCCGACGACGAGATCTTCGCGACCCTGTGCACGGTCGACATCGCGCCGGACGGGCGGCGGGCCGGCCTCTGCCTGGCGGGCCATCCCTCGCCGCTGATCGCGCGGCCCGGCCGGCCCGCGAAGCTGCTGCCGTACGACAACAACGGGCCCGCCCTGGGGCTGCTGCCCGGGGCTCGGTGGCCGCGGACGCAGGTCGAGCTGGGTCCGCAGTGGAGCCTGATGCTCTACACCGACGGGCTCATCGAGGGCCGGGTCGGGGAGGGACTGGAGCGGCTCGGGCAGGACGGCATGGTGGAGATGGTCCGGCGGCTGCTGAGCGAGGGGCTCGGCGGGGAGGAACTGCTGCGGGCCGCGGTGAACGAGGTGCGCGACCTCAACGGCGGCGAGCTGACGGACGACGTCGCGGTGCTGTTGCTGGACCGGGTGGTCTGAGGCCGGCTTCGGGGGTTCGGGGGTTCGGGGGTTCGGGGGTCTGAGGTCCCGGGTGGTCGGAGGCTGGCTCTGGGGGTCTGAGGTCCCGGGTGGTCTGAGGCTAGCTTCGGGGTGGCCTGAGGTCCCGGGTGGTCTGAGGCTAGCTTCGGGGGGGCCTGAGGTCCCGGGTGGTCGGAGGCTGGCTCTGGGGGTCTGAGGGCCCGGGTGGTCGGAGGCTGGCTCTGGGGGTCTGAGGGCCCGGGTGGTCTGAGGCTAGCTTCGGGGGGGCCTGAGGTCCCGGGTGGTCTGAGGCCTCAGGTGGTCGAGGTCCGGGTGGGCATGCCTCCTGGGTGGGCCGACGTCCCGGGTGGTCTGGGGCCCCGGGTGGGCCGAGGCCTCGGGGGTCGGGGCCTTGGCGGAGGGCCTTGGCCGGGGAGCCTCGGCCCTCGCGCGGGGCTTCCGGGTCAGCGGCCGCCGTTGTACGGGCCGTAGGGGCCGTCACTGCTGCTGCCGCCACCGCGGCGGCGGCCGAATCCGCCGCCCGAGACCTGCTTGAGGGCGGGGCGGACGTCCACGAAGAAGACGATCGAGGCCACCAGGCCCGCGAGCTGCAGGAACAGCATCGGCACCAGGAGGTTCACCGCCACCGCGACGCCGAGGATGATCAGCCAGAAGCCCTTGTTCTGCTTGTCGGCCGCCCGGTAGGCGTCGTCGCGGAAGAGCGCGGCCATCACCAGCGCCACCACGGCGAGGATCACCATGGCCAGATAGAGCAGCCCCAGGAACCCTGCGAAGCCCTGCATCAGCACAACGTCCACCACCCGACTCGGCTCGTCCTTACGCCGTCACCGTACCCGGTGCCGTACTCCCGCTACCCGAACAACGGGCCGAGCACCTCTGGAGTGCCCGGCCCGTACTCGTTCACCCGTCCGTGTCACTTGGCGGGCGGCGTGGTCTTCTTCGCGGTGGTCTTGCGGGGAGCCGGCGCCTTCTTGGCCACGGGCTTCTTGGGCGTGGAGACGGCGGTGGCCGTGGCCGGCGTGACCGGCTCGGTCTTGACCTCGACCGGCTCGGCCTTGGGCTCGACGGCGACGGCGAGCTCCTCGACGTTCTCCGCCACGGACTCGATGCCCTCGGCGGCCTCGCCGCGCCAGGTCTTCACGGCCTGCTCGCCGTGCTCGGCGACCTTCTCGTAGGTCTCGCGGGCCTTGACGGCGTACTCGGCGGCGACGCCGACACCGCGCAGGGCGATGTCCTGGGCGGTCTCGCCGAACTTCTTCAGGTCGGCGTCGAGGGTGGCGCCGAGCTTCTTGAAGTCACCGTCGAGGGTGCTGATGAACTCGTTGACCTTGGCCTGGAGGGACTCCTGCGTCTCCTTGACGCGGGCCTGCGCCTCCTTGGCCCTGGCCTGCGCCTTCTCCTGCACGGCCTTGGTGTCGGTGTTGCGCACGGCCTCGATGCGGGCCGGGGCCTCGGCACGCAGCTGCTCGACGAGCCCGGGCACCTTCTTGGCCTGCTGGAGGGCGAGGTCCGCGGTACCGGCGGCGAAGTAGAGCGGCGTCGGGTTGCTGAGGGTCTTCTTGAGGTCGTCGGTGATGGCCATGACGATGGTCCTTCCCGGTCGCTTTCAGCTGAGGGTTTTGGGTCCCGGGCAGTTCTGCTCAGCCGGCAGGCTGCTGCGGGTCGTGCGGTTCGGCGTCGCTGCCGTCGGACGTGCGGGTGCGGCGCGCGGCGTCCTTGCGTCCGCCGGCCGCGCGGGTCTCGGGTGCCTTCCGGTCGCGGCGTACGACTGTGTCGTCGCCCTCGGTGTCCACCGTGCCGTCGCCGGACCGGACGGCCTCGACGACCGCGGCGTTGGTCCGGGCCGCGTCGTCCTCGTCGCCGTCCGCTTCGGCCCCGAAGCCGTTCTCCTTGCGGAACGACTCGTAGATCTGCA
Source organism: Streptomyces panaciradicis (assembly GCF_023516615.1). Classification (GTDB taxonomy): domain Bacteria; phylum Actinomycetota; class Actinomycetes; order Streptomycetales; family Streptomycetaceae; genus Streptomyces; species Streptomyces panaciradicis. Next base: position 71,442 of record NZ_JAMGBF010000019.1, on the reverse strand, counting down.
GCAGCACCTGCTTCTGCCGCTCGTTCAGCGTGGGATCGGCGAGGATGACGGCGCGCGTCTCCACCTCGTCCCGGTCCCGCTCGGCGTCGAGGATGCCGGCGCGGACGTACAGCGTCTCGGCGGAGATCCGCAGGGCCTTGGCGACCTGCTGCAGCACCTCCGCGCTCGGCTTGCGCAGTCCGCGCTCGATCTGGCTCAGGTACGGATTGGACACCCCGGCGGCGTCGGCGAGCTGCCTGAGCGACAGCTGCGCGTTGCGCCGCTGCTCGCGCAGGTACTCACCGAGATTGCCGACGTTGAGCGATGCCATGACTCCACTGTGCACCCTTGCGCTAACTATTGCAAGCAGCTGCTTGCAATAGTGCGCTAGACCACTCGGTCGGGCTAGCGTGACGCCATGATCGTGTGGATCAACGGCACCCACGGCGTGGGCAAGACGACGACGAGTGCCCTCGTACAGCGGCTCCTACCGGGGTCTCGGGTGTTCGACGCCGAGAAGGTCGGCGAGACGCTCATGGACATCCGGCCCGGGCTGCCCGAGACGGACAACTTCCAGCACTGGCCGCCGTGGCGGCCCCTCGTGGTCGAGACCGCCCGCCGGGTCCTCGACTACACCGGCGGCACCCTCGTGATGCCCATGACCGTCCTGGTCGAGCGGTACTGGCGCGAGATCAGCGCCGGACTCGCCGTCCCCGTACGGCACTTCGTCCTCCACGCCGACCAGGAGACGCTACGCCGGCGCATCGAGGGCGACACGGTGATGGGCCCCTCCGCGTTCCGCCTCCGGTACCTGGAGCCCTACGCCGAGGCCGCCCGCACGTGGCTGCACGCCGAGGCCGAGGTCGTCGACACGACGCGCCTGACGCCGGAGCAGGCGGCCGCGCGGATCGCCGGGGCCGTCGGGAAGTGACCCGCGCCCGGCGCCGGAGTCATTCCAGCACCCCGAAGCCGTCGGTCACGCGAGTTCGGCCGGACTCCGCAGCCACTCCCTCACCGCGGCGAGGTCCCCGTCCGTCACCCCGTGCCGGTGGTCGACCCGGTGGAGCAATGCCGGCGCCGGGTGATGGGCGGCCACCCAGGTGCGGTCGGTCGCGGTGAGTTCGTCGTCGAGCCAGACGAAGGGGCGGCCGGCCGCCCAGGCCACCAGCGGACGGGTCTTCCAGTGCAGCCGGGCCGGTTCGTCCTCGGCGTCCGGCCAGTCGACGACGGACAGCGGGGGCAGTCCGAGCCAGGGGGCGACGCAGGTGTTCGCGTCGTCCAGCCACGTCGTGGCCCACACCAGCTCGCACCCGGCGCCGCCAGCCGGACGCCGAGCCCCGGGTCGATGCGGTCCAGCAGCGGATGCGCCGCCGCGGCGCCGGGCGGAGCGGAGCGCGAGGTACGACGGGTAGGGCGTCGCCGCTCCGAAGGGCAGGAGCGTTCCGTCGATGTCGAGGAAGAGAAGCATCAAGGACAGCATCGGCGACGGAGGGCGGGGGAGGAAACGGGCGTCAGTCCTCGAAGCCCTGCTCCGCGAGGATCTTGTCGATCCGCGCCCGGTGCGCCTGCTCCCACGCCTCCAGCGGCTCGGCGGCCTCCTTGGCGAGCTTGGCGCGGGCGGCCGCCAGGATCTCGCCGGCTCGCGCGGCGGGGACGACGACCACGCCCTCCTCGTCGGCGACCACGATGTCACCGGCCTCGACGCGTACGCCTCCGCAGGTCACCGGCTCGTTCAACGGCGTCGCGGCGGCCTTGGCGCCCGGGATCGGGATGACGCCGCGGGCGAAGACCGGGAACCGCGCCTCCCGGACCTCGCCGAGGTCGCGGATCAGTCCGTCCAGGACGAAGCCGGCGACGCCGCGCCGCTGGGCGACGGCGCACACGTTGCCGCCCGCCAGCGCCCAGTCGGTGTCCCCCGACTCGACTACGACGACCGATCCGGCGGGCGCCCGGTGGATGGCCGCGTGCAGCATGAGGTTGTCGCCCGGAGGGCAGCGCACGGTGAAGGCCGGACCGGCCACCCGCCCGACGGGCCCCCACAGCGGGCGGATCCCGATGTCCATGACCTGCCGCCGGCCGAGCAGGTCGGCGAGGGTGGTGGCGGGGACGGACCGGAACGGGAATTCGCTGGCGTCAGTCATGAACGCGACGCTACCGTCCCTTCCCATGACTGCCGGGTCGGCCTTGTGCCGTGAGCGAGTTGGGTGCCCGGCCTCTGAGTGAGGCCGGGGCGGGCCAGGAGCCCGCCGCCTTCTCTGCACCGCCTTCGGAACCTCCCGAGATTCCCGCCGCAGCCGCAGAGAAAGCAGCACCCACCCCATGCCCAACGACTTCAACCAACAGGTCATCGACGAGTTCCGCGCCAACAAAGGCCGCCTGACCGGGTACTTCGCAAAAGCCCGGCTCCTTCTGCTCACCACCACCGGCGCCCGCACCGGCACCCCGCACACCACCCCCGTCGGCTATCTCCCCGACGGAGACGGCCGGGTCCTCGTCATCGCCTCGGCCGGCGGCTCGGACCGGCACCCCGACTGGTACCGCAATCTCCTCGCACACCCCCAAGTGAGCGTCGACAGCGGGGTGTTCCGGTACGAGGCCCGGGCCGTCGTCCTGGACGGCGAGGAGCGGGAGCGCGCCTGGGCGCGTGCGGTGGAGGCCGACGCGGGCTGGGCGGCGTACCAGAGGAAGACCGAACGGCTCATCCCCGTCGTCGCCCTCCACGAGATCGCCCGTCCCGGTCCCCCGGACATCAACGCCTCCTCCCCCGGCGAGGCGATCAGGCTCGTCCACGACGTCTTCCGCCGCGAACTCGCCCTGATCCGCGAGGAGATGGCGAACGGTACGGGCGGCAGCACCCTCGGCGCCCAGCTCCGCGTCAACTGCCTGACCTTCTGCCAGGGCCTGCACACCCACCACGCCGGCGAGGACACGGTCATGTTCCCGCTGCTCGCGGACCGCCATCCCGGGGCCGCCCCGGCCTTGCGGCGGCTGCGGGAGGAGCACGAACGCATCGCCGTCCTCGTGGCGGACCTGCGCCGCGCCGTGACCGACGGCACCGGGGACCCGGCGGCCGCCCGCGCCGAGGTCGAGCGCCTGACCCTGGAGCTGGAGGCCCATCTGACCTATGAGGAGCAGGAGTTGATCCCGCTCCTCGACGCGGGGAACTGATCGCGGCGCACGGGCGGCCGGGGCCAGGGCATGTGTCGACTTTCGACACGCGTCCTAGAACGGCAGCGGCCGCCCGTGCACCACGTCCAGCCGTGACACCGCGCGGGTCAGGACGACGTACAGCCGGTGCAGTCCGCGCGGCTCGGCCTCCGCGATCGCGGCCGGTTCTACGGCGACGACATGGTCGTACTCGAGTCCCTTGACCACACTCGCCGGTAGGACGGCCACGCGGGCGCCCAGCTCCTGCGGTCCGGCGGCCGGGATGCCGGCCGCCTCCAGCGCGGCCCGCACCGGCTCGGCGTCCGCGTCGGCGGCGACGACGCCGACGGACCCCTCTCCGCGCAGCGCGTCCCGTACGGCGTCCACGACCCCGGCCGTCACCTCCCCCGCGACCGCCCGCACCCTCAACTCCCCGTCCTGGCGCAGGGACCGGCCCGGCGGTACGTCGACGTCCAGCCGCTCCAGGAGCCGGTTGGCGAGCGTGACGACGGCCGCCGGCACCCGGAACCCGGTGGTCAGCGGCACCACGGCCGCTTCGGGCTTGCCCAGGTGGCGCAGGCTCGTCTCCCACGACCGCGCGGCCCAGGGCGTGGTGCCCTGCGCGAGGTCGCCGAGGACGGTGAGCGATCCGAAGGGCACGCGCCGAGCGATCGCCCGGCACTCCATCGGGGAGAGGTCCTGGGCCTCGTCGACGACGACGTGGCCGTAGCCCTCGGGGTGCTCGACGAGCCCGGCGACCTCGTCCAGCAGGACGAGATCGGCCGACGACCAGCGGGCCGACTTCCAGGACCGCGGCGGCCTGTCCCACAGCAGGGCCCGCTGCTCGGCGGTGTCGAGGAGCCCAACGGCGGCGGCACTCAAGTCGTCCTCGTCCGACAGCAGTTGGGCGACGACCTCCTCGGGCCGCACGCGCGGCCACACCGTGTCCAGGTAGGCGGTGATCGCCCGTGCCCGCGAGATCCTCTGCACCCACGCCCCGCTCTGCGGTCCCGCCCGTCGCTCGGCCTGCAGCTGCACGGCCCGCACCACCCGCGACCGCACCCGCTCGCGCCCGGTCGCGTACGGCGGCTCCTCCGCCCGCACGTCCGCCACGATCCGCACGAGTTCACCGGCCGGCACCCGCCACCGGTAGGACCCGTCCGCGATCTCGACGGCGTCGACGCCTTCGGCCGACACACGCGCGTAGAGCGCCCGGCGCAGCACCTCCGCCATGCGCGCGTCGTGCTTGAGGGCGGCCGCCGTGCCGCTGTCGTACCCCTTCACAGGATGCCGGGCGATCTCCTCCTGGAGCGTCGACTGCCGCACACCGGTCTCGCCGAGGGCGGGAAGCACCTCGGAGATGTACGACAGGAAGGTGCGGTTGGGGCCGAGGATGAGGAGTCCGCCGCGCCGGATGCGCTGTGGGTGGGTGTAGAGGAGATAGGCGGCCCGGTGCAGTCCGACGGCGGTCTTCCCCGTCCCCGGGGCGCCCTGCACGCACACCGACAGCCCCAGAGCCCCTCGTACGAGATCGTCCTGCTCGGGCTGGATGGTCGCCGCGATGTCCCGCATCGGTCCGACGCGGGGGCGTTCGATCTCGCGGGCGACGATGTCGCTGACGCGTGACTCGCCCCGTGCGAGGTGCTCGTCCTCGAACCCGGTCAGGTCCGCCGAGTCGCCCGTGCTGCCGGGTGCCCAGCCGAACCGCCGCCGGTTCGCCACGTCCTGCGGGTCGCGGGCGCTCGCCTGGTAGAAGGCGCGGGAGACGGGGGCGCGCCAGTCGACGACGAGGGGCGGGAGGGTGGGCTGCTCGCTGATCCGCAGCCGCCCGATGTGGTAGCTCTGCCCGGCGTGCTCGCCCGCGTCCTCGGCGTGGTCCAGCCGTCCGAAGAACAGGGGGCCTTCGGGCAGCTCACGCATGTGCTTCGCCTGGCTGCGCAACCGGTAGCCCAGGACTTCGGCGTCCGCGCCGGAGGCGGAGACGTCCTCACCGACGACGACCTGTTCCTGGGCGCCGTCGACCATGGCGGCGAGGGCGGCGCGACAGCGGTCGTGGTGGGCGCGTTCTTGGTGGAGGGAGTCGGTCAGGGCGGCGGGGTCGGCTGACGTCATGGGGACGAGGGTACCGACAAAATGTAACCGAGTTAAATTTATTACCGAGTATCGGCAGTGTTGCTGCTGCTAGGCGAACTGCGGCAGCCCGGCGGCGAGCATCCCGAACGCCCGCTCGGCGGCGGCGACGGCGTCCGGCCGCACGTCGTCGACGGGCTCGCCTGCCGCGATGCGCCGCCAGTTGTCCAGCGCGAGGATCCGCTGGACGGCGATGATCTGCCCCGCGGCCAGTCGCGCCTCCAGCCCACCGCCGAGCGCCTGCGCGAGCGCGTCCTCGGAACGCTGCTGGTAGGCGTGGACGCGGGCGACGAGGGAGGGGGTGCCGTAGAGGAGGGAGTGGAAGGCGAGGACGGCAGGGTGATCGTTGAGCCCGGTGACGGGGTCGGACCGCTCCAGCCCGTCGAGAAAGTGCCGGCGCAGGGCGGCGATCGGCGTCGGCCCTTGGACCGCGATGCGGGCGGCCTCCTGCTCGTGATCGGCGATGCGATGCAGGACGAGGTCTTCCTTGGCCGGGAAGTACCGGAAGAGGGTCGGCTTGGAGATCCCGGCCGCGGCGGCGACCTCGGCCACGGAGACGGCGTCGAAGCCCCTCTCCAGGAAGAGGCGGATGGCGGTCTCGGAGACGACCTCGTACATCTGCTGCTTCTTGCGCTCCCGCAGGCCCATGTCGGTCATGGAGGTGAGCCTACGGCTCCGTCACACGGTCGATCGCTGCCGCCATTGCGGCACCGTGGCGAGCGCCCAGAGGTCGTCGAAGTGCTTGTTCCACTGGGCCACGGCTTCCCCGGCGGCAGCGGTGCCCTCGCGGGACCATACGTTGAGGTCCGTGCGGTAGCCCTTGGGATCGATGTACTCGGGGCCGGTGTGGAACAGGCGCGTCCGCGCCGAAAGGTCGTACAGGCCGTGCAGGACCTGTTCGCGGTTGAAGATGCAGATCTTGTCCCGGGGGATGCCCGGGTAGAGGCGGTATTCGCAGTGAACGGAGACACGAGTGGTGGCGGTGAGCCGGTCTGCCAGCTCCGACAGGATCCCGTCGTACTCGCGGCAGCGCCGCTCCATCCGCTTGCGGAAGTCGGGATCGTCCACGGTGCTGGTGCCCTCACCGACTCTGGCGGGCACGATCATCGGCTGCCCGAAGTCGGGTACCAGCATGCGGATGGTGACCCTCCGAGTCGATCCCGGATTGTCGAACCGGCCCTCCAAGCGGTGGTACAGCGTGTGGTAGAGCGTCTCCCCCGTGTAGCCGAGGAAGCTGATGTCCACCTTCCGGGCTTCGAAGGCGTCGCTCACGAAACTGCCTAACTCGCTCGAGGCCACGAGATTGCGCGTCGGCACCTTGACCGACGCGGTGAGCTCCTTCATCTGGTCGTACAGCACATAGCCGACGAGGCTGAGCAGTGCTCCGCCGAGATACGCCTTGCCCTCCAAGGCGTCACCGACCGGTTTCACGAATTGCGCCGTCAGCCCTGTGGTGAAGATCCCGAGCAGCAGGACGCGCGTCACCACTGGTTCAAAGCGTTCCTGATAGCGCCTCAGCTGCCGGCCCATGCCGGCCTCGGCCTGCCCGTTCCCCCGCTCGGCCATGCCCCGCCCCTCCACCCCTCGGCCGTCCAGTGGGCACCACGTCCCGTGGACAGGCCCGCCTGTGGTGGTGTCATGGTCTCCCTACGCCAGGGCGCGGGCAAGATAGGGGTTCGCGGACGGGCGGACACGCAGGCCGAGTGAAGCAGTGGCGGCGGCCAGGGTCATGGCGTACGACTTCAGGGCTCGCTGCACGTTGGGGGCGTCCAGGCTCGCGCCCGTCACCAGTCGGTCCAGGTCGACGTAGGCCGATCGCACATTCTCGATCCAACGGTAGACACGCCAGTCCTGCCGCCAGTTGGTCGTGTACTGGACCGGCAGCAGCCGCTCCCAGCGGCGGAACATGCGATCGCGGATCTCCGGCCGCGTGGGGGTCAGATGCATGTGCCGGACCAGGTCGTAGAGCGGGTCGCCGACCAGCGCCATCTCCCAGTCGATGATGGTCAGCGCTAGAGCGTCGTCGCGGCGGACGAGATTCCAGGGGTTCAGGTCGCCATGCAGCAGAGCCGGCGCCCTGTGGCTGACCATGTGGCGGTTGAGGATCTGCGCCAACAGGTCGGCGTCGGGCAACCCGAGCACACGGGCCAGTTGCTGGGACTCCTTGGGCAGCCCCCGCACGAGTTCGACCAGATTGTCGCTCAGCCAGCGGTAGAAGTGACCCTGGCCCGCAAGCGGGTCGACCTGCAAGTAGTCGACCTGTGTCAGAGCGCAGAGCTGGTCCACGAGTTTGTCGGCCTCACGCGGAAGCAGGCCGTTGACCGGGTGGTTGGGCGAGCGGTGGATCTCCTGCGGACCGACGTACGTGTGGATGGCGAAGCGAGCCCCGTCGTGGCTCCAGCCCAGGGCGAGGATCCTCGGGGCCGCCACCTCGACGCCGGACTTCTCGATGGCGCCGAGAACCGCGTGCTCGCTGAGAAAGCCCCGCTCTCGCCTGCGCACACCAGGCACCACACGCCTCACGACGACACAGGAGTCCACGTTCGGCACGCTCACCACTGTGTTGATGTGCGCCGTCCCCTTGAACACCCTGCTGGCCGGTGCCTCGCCCTCGGCCCGCAGCGCGTCGTTCACCGCCCGCTCAGGAAAGTCGTCCCGCTCGAGAACCCGCTCGTCCCGGTGCCAGTCGGAGCCCGTGGTGTACAGGCTCAACCCACCACCCGCGCGTGCCCGCCAACGGAACAGGATCTGCTCGATCCGATGCTCGTCCGGCACCTTCGCCAGCCAGAGCGGTTTCGCCGCCGCCTCCAGAGCACGCCGCACCGCTTGGGTGGCCGCATCCAGACCCTTCTGGTCGATCGGGCCCTTCAGGGTTTGCGCCGCCCGCATCACGTCGGCGTAGACGGACTGCGCCCGTTCGAAGGCGATGTAGTGGCGCAGGTCCTTGACCACTCCGGTGGCGGCCTCAGGACGGGCCTTTTCCATGGCACACACCCAAGCGTCCACCACCTCATCCGCTTGATGCTCCGGGTAGCGCATGCGGATCAGGTGGGTCGCAAGGTCGTGCAGGGGATCCCCGAAGGTGGCCAACTCCCAGTCCACACAGATGAGGGGTGAAGCACCGTCGTACGACATGATCAGGTTGTCGCGGTGCAGATCCGCGTGGAGCAGGCTGTAGGGACGCGCTGCCATGGCCGGGACCCGGTCGGCGAACCGGAGCAGTGCGTCCTCGGGGATTCCGAGCGCGGCGAACAGGTCACCGAACTGCGGCCAATTGGGTTCCCTGATCTGCCGGTCGGCCATCCTGGCGAGCGTTCGCAGGAACCCCTGACTGTCCGTGCGATCGCTGGGCCAGAACGACGGGAGCTTCGGCAGGGCCTCATGCGGCACCTGCGTCATCGTCGCGAGGAGGTCCGCCAGCGCCTTCATGAGCAGGGTGTCGACGGGCTTACCGTTCCCGCAGACACTCGAAAGGGGTACGCCTTCCACATAGCTGTGGATTGCGAATCCTTCTCCTTTGAACAGACATTGCGGCCCTTCGGGCAGGACTGCTCTGACGGCCCGAAGAATTTCCGCTTCGTCCTCCCAGCTCCTGATCACCACGGGAAGCGCGGAGGCTCGCCGGATACGGACAGTGACGGAAGCGCCGGGATCACGATTCAGCAACCGCGCCATGGGTGGAGTGAGCGGTAGAACGTAGTTCTGATTGTGAAAGCCATTGCTCGCCTGCCCCATTTTCCCGGCGCGCGCCAGAAAAGCCTGGTAGATCCCCGCCGTATCAGGAAGGACAGGCACCTTATCCACTGATCCTCCGGATACCGGTTCGACAGACAGCAAAAAGGCAAGAGCGCTGACCGCAGCGTCTTACAGGAGACGACCAGCGACACACTCGAGTGGCCACAATGGGTGATTTGCCACAAATCTGCATCTGGTCGCCAGAGATTGGCGTAGTTTTTGCCATCCCGTACGCATGAACCGGAGATGTCGTTCACCGGAGATGGCGCGCATGCTAGCGCAGAAACGTGTCAGAGGTGTGTCTGCCGTCGGCGGTCCGCACCTCGCTCCGCGTGACGACTACCCCTGTGCAGCGAGGAGACCCCATACCGAGTCGAACCACTTCTGCATGTCGTGCACGAAGATCGAGCCCGGTGAAGTGGGGTCGGAGTCCCTCAGATGGTGCGTGAGAGCGGCGCCGTAGCCCAGGACGTCCAGTGCCTCGATCACGCCACCGTCCTCCAGGACGATCGGGCGCTCGATGAAGTCGTACAGGCCGTGCAGCACTTCGGTTCCGTTGATCAGGTAGAACTTGAACATCGGCGTCAGAGGCGTGCGCCGGATCTCCAACTCCACCGACGAAACCCGCTTCTCCGCCTTCAGACTCCCCAGCAGCCGGCACAGCGACGCCTCGTGCTGGGCCGCTATGCGCTTCAGCCGCTCCCGCAGCAGAGGGTTGTCCGGGTCGCCCTTGACCTGAGGGTAGGGCAGATTCAGGTAGTCGGCGGGAAGGAGCATGCGCAGCGCGATCCGCTGGGGCGCGATGGCGCCCGCCACGATCCGCTCCGCCTGCATCTTGATGTGCGTCTCGAGTGACTCGGAGGTCAGCGTGTAGACGTCGAGGGTGACTTCGGGCCGCTCGAAGGCCTCGCTGATGAAGGGACCGAGCGTCATCTGCTGGCGCGACCGGGTGGCGCGGGGCGCCGGAGAGTGGATGAGCTGGTTCTTCTTGACGCGGGCCCGCTTTCCCTGGCGGTTGTCGATCAGCCCTTCGTTGCCCAGCTCCTGCACCACGCGATGGATGGTGTCGCGGGAGACGTGGAACTCACGTGCGAGCTGCACCTGGGAGGGGAGTTGGGCGCCCAGTGGATAGGTGCCGTCGGCGATCCGCTCCCGCATCTGGGCGGACACCCGTTGGAAGGCCCGTCCGTCTCCGCTCCGTTTGGCAGTCACACCGCCTTCGTTCCGCTTCCGGCCGACAAGCAAACCACCTCACGGAAGACAAGTGGACCGACAGTCACCTCAACCTGCCTATTTCTGGATCTAGTTGACAGGGCATGCCCGACTGGAACCGACAACCAGGCAAGGCCACCGACAAGTTGTCGGATCCGCCACATGTGGCAGGAGAGGTGGAAGCCGTGGGCCTCCATGTTCCGGGCACCACTGTGGACCTCGACGTACTGTTCCAAGTAGTCGGTTGGGCCGTCGGACTTGCCGGATACCTGACGGCTCGGCGGCGTCGGCGGGCAGGCCGGCCGGGAGCGCAGAGCCGTGCGGTCGGCGGCGCTAGTCCCGCCAACCCAACGCCCCGAGCAGCGGCTTCAGAGAAGCGACGACAACCTCGGCTCCGGCTTGCCTCAAGAGCTTGGCCTTCTGTTCGTTACGCGCGTAGCCGAGGAACGGGACGCGGGCCCTTTGCGCGGCTTCGAGGTCCGAGGGGGTGTCGCCGATCATCAGCGCGGCCGACGGAGAGGCCCCCGTGGCGCTGAGGGCACGGTTGAGGCAGTGCGGGTCGGGCTTGAGGTGGTGGAGGTTCTGCGTACGGCCGTAGATGTGCGGGGCGAAGCAGGAGGTCAGGTCGCGGCTTGCCAGGTAACTGCGGACGGCGCGGGGGGAGTTGTTGGTGGTGATCGCCAGCCGTGAGCCGACGGCGGACCAGGTGCGTATCAGGGCGTCGGCGTAGGCCGTGGGCCATGCGGTGGCCGTCGCCCTCAGTTCCTCCTGGGTGAGGCGTTCCTCCAGTTCCACCACCAGGTCGCTGCGCGGATGCCTGCGGTCCACCGCGCGCAGGACCACGTGTGGGTCCAGGGACTCCCGTTCGGACTCGGTCAGCAGGCCGTTCAGGCCTCGGCTCTCCAGCCATCCGGCGAGTTCGTTCGCCACCCGTTCCGCCGAATGGCCGGCGAACAGCCGGCAGATCGGGCCGTCGAAGTCCCACAGCACGACGCGTGTGCGTGCGATCAGGTCTCGAATCTTCTCCGTGTCGTTCTCGGTCTCTGCTGCCACCGCTTCAGTCTGCGTCGTATCAGAAGTCACTAGGAGAGTGTCAGGTCCGTCGTGATGGTTTCCCAGAGGGCGTCGAACCAGTTCTGGGATTCCTCGACGAACGCGGCATCGCGCTGGCCTGCTCGCTTGACGAAGGAGAAGAGGACGGAGGCCGAGCCGAGGGCGTCGTACATCTCCAGGGTCTGGCTCTGGTACTCCTCCTCGCGCTTGGTGGGGATGTAGTAACCGATCAGCGCTTCCTCGCCGTTGAGCAGGTACAGCTTCACGGGCGGGGTGAAGGTCAGGGCGCGGAAGGATATCTGTACGTCGATGCCGTGCGTGGAGCGTATGGCGGACAGGTTGTGCCGCAGCACCTGGGCCTGGGCGTTGCGCATCGTCAGCCATCGGTGGTGGACCGTGTCGATGTCGGAGTCCCGCTCGACCGGCACCGGGAAGGCGAGGTTGATCTCGCGGCTGGGCATCAGGACGCGGAAGGCGATCGAGGCCGGGCAGAGTTCACCCGCGTGGATGCGGCGCAGCGGTTCGCCGAGGGCCAGCATCAGGGTCTCGGAGGTGTGGCAGACGACGTCCACGCGCACGTGCCGTGCCGAGAACGCCTCCGTCAGCCGTGGCGCCAACCCCACCATCGTCGGCTGTGGTTCGCCGACGGCCGGGGTCGGCGTGGCGATGCGCGGCGGGCTGCCCTTGCTGACGTTGGTGAGGAGGCCGTCCTCCTGGAGTGCGCGCAGGGCCTGGCGGACGGCGCCGCGTTCCACCCCGAACTCCTCGGCCAGTTCGGCCTGGGTGGGCAGGCGGTCGCCCGCCTTGAGGTCGCCGTCGTTGATCCGCTCCCGCAGGACGTCGGCGATCTCCTGGGGGGAGAGCCTTCTGCTGCCGTTCACTGCCACGTTCTCCTGGGTCACGACCAAACGGTACAACTCACATCCATCTATCGGGAGTTGTCCGCGAGTTGTTTATGAGTAGGTACCAAGTGGGGACAACCTAGTTGGAGTTGGTTGCCAACTTGGTCTAGTTGGCGGAAGTTTTGCTTCCTCGACTTCTCGATCCCGCCGACTCCCCACCTGAAGGAGGAACACCGTGCCTGCCCTCGCCCTCCTCTCCGCCATCTTCGTCGTCGGTATCGAGCAGACCATCCAGTCGAAGTACGGCGTCTCCGGAATCATCGGCCTGCTCCTGCTCACCGTGGGCCTCAAGGCCAAGAACCCGGCCGTCAGCTCGATGGGGGCCGTCGTGCTCGCCCTGCTGGTCACGGGGCCCGCCCTATGAACCGAGGAACCGCCCGTTCGGACGCTGTGGGAGACCTCAGCTCGTGAGCACAAGCTCCGAACTGATCGTCTCCCACAGTGCGTTGAACCACAGGTGCGACTGCTCGACGAACGTGGTGTCGCGTAAGCCGGCGCCCTGCTTGAAGGCGAACAGCATCGACTGGGTGCCCTCGGCGTCGTACATCTCCAGATGCTCGTGGTCGATCTCCTCCTCGCGCCGCGTCAGCGTGTAGTACGCGAAGAGGGCCTCCTCGCCGTTCAGCAGGTACAGCTTCACCGGCGGGGTGAAGGGCAGGGCCCGGAAGGTGACGCGGACGTCGATGCCGTGCGTGGACCGCAGGGCCAGCAGGTTGTGCTTGAGGACCTGGCCCTGGGCGTTGCGCTGGGCCAGCCAGCGGCGCTGCAGCCGGCCGTCGACGGCGGGGTCCACCGGTGTGGGGAAAGCCAGTTCGATGTCGCGGCTGGGCAGCAGCACACGGACGTCCAACTTGGCCGGTTTCCATCGCCCCGCGTGGATCTGGCGCAGTGGTTCGCCGATGGCGAGGGTGAGGGACACCGAGGTCAGGCAGAGGGCGTCGATCTCGACGTGCGGGGCCGCGAAGGCGTTCGCCATCCGGGGAGCCAGGGCCACCATCGTGGGCAGCGGTGGGGCTCCGGGGCCGGTCAGGGCGCTGACCAGCCCCGGATCGGGAGCCACCGTCGCGGGAGCGCCCTTCGATACGTTGGTCAGCAGGTGTTCGGACTGCAGGATTCGCAGCGCCTGGCGTACGACGCCGCGCTCGACGCCGAACTCGTCGGCCAGTTTCGCCTGGGTGGGCATGCGTTGACCCGCGCTGAGCCGGCCCGACCTGATCCGGGCGCGCAGCTCGTCGGCCACCTCTTGGTGTGACGCCTGTGACGCCTGTGACCGCTGTGACCGCGTCCCTCCATTGGCGGAGGCGTGTTTCGGGTCCACAACCAAACACTACAACTTCCCGCCATCTTCCGGCAGTTCCGGGGAAGGTGGTTATGAGACGCTTCCAAGCGGAGATAAGTGAAGTGAAGTTGGTCGCCAACTTCGACGACATGGTCAAGCTTTCGAAGGGTTGGCTGCAGAGTCCACCGGAGCTGCAAGTCCACCGGACTCGAGGCCTGATCCCGGTTCGACTGGCCGGGCTCCCTTCCGGAGGGGAGCCGGGAGCCCGGTCAGTCCGACGCACAGCCACAACTGAACACCGACAACCGAAGAGCCTCACCCGCACAGCCACAACTCAACAGCCTCAGGCACAGCCACAACCGAACAGCTCCACCCGCACCGTCACAACTGAAGAGCCCGACAACTGAAGAGCACAACCGCTGAAGAGCACAACCACTGAAATGCACAGCTACGGATGAACAGGCAACACGCCGTCGAGCGGAAGGGACGTCAGAACATGTCCGGGCACCAAGGCCGCCTGGACGTACGCAGCAGGGCGTCGGCCACCAGGGCGGCGCCCGCTCGTTCTTCCCGCACCAGGCCCAGTGCCGCCAGCCGCACCGCCGACTCGTCACCGAGCCACAGTCGCGCCAACTCGGCCACATCCAGAGACAGTTCCGCCGTGTCCCGCGTCGGTGCGCAGGTCGCGCCCTGTGGTGACGCCTCCAGGCGGAAGCGGCCGCCCGTGTAACCGGCCGGGTCACTCACCTCCAGCACCAGCGAGCCCGAACCCTCGTACGTGCGCGCCTCCAGGGCCCGTACGACATCCAGGATCCGCACCCACAGCCAGTCCGCCTGCGAGGTGATCCGGGCCGCCCTCGGGTCAGGCAGGAGATGGGGGAGCAGGTCGTCGGGGGCGCGGGGGCCGGTCTTGACGCGCGTGACCCAGTCGATCGAGGCGAGGTGGAGCCACAGGGCCCGCTCGGCGGCCGGGGTCGTCGCGATCAGGCCCCGCACGGACGCCGTGTCCTGCGGCTGCTGCTTGCCCTCTCCCCAGCAGTCCTCCACCTCGTAGGCGGCCAGGCCCTCGAGCGTGCCGTCGGCCGCCCGGTACGCGGCGAAGAACGGCTCGGTCCACTTCGGGTGGAAGCGCAGCGCGCCGGTGTTGACCTGCCACCACCAGTCCCTGCGGCTGACGGCGCCCGGAGTGGCCCGGCGGAAGCGGTCGTGGAGCTCGGGGCCGAACTTGCGGACCTCCTCGGCGTCCACGAGGTCGACCCGGGCGCCGTCCGTGGGGCCGGACCAGCGCGGGTCGAGGCCGGTGCGCAGGGTCTCGACGGTCCACTCGGCGGCGCTGGTCGCCGGGCCGAAGCCGTAGCGGCCGTAGATCGGGTACTCGGCGGCGATCAGTGTGGCCACGACGTCGCCGCGCTCCTTCGCCTCGGCGAGGTCCCGGCTCATCATGCGGGTGAGCAGGCCGCGCCGGCGGTGGGTGGCGGTGACGGTGACGCCGGACACCGCGTCGGCCCGGACCGGTGCGCCGCCGACCGCGGTGACCTCCTGCGCGAAGGAGAGGTACGTCGCGACGCACCTGCCCCCGTCGAAGGCGCCCAGATAGCGGCCGGGCTCGAACTGGATGCGGCGGGCGTCCAGTTCGGCTTCCGTGGGGGTGGGTTCGCGCAGGAAGCCGGTGTTCACTGCGCGCAGCCAGTCGGGGAACTCGGCCTCGGTGATCGGGCGGACGTCGATGTCGGCGGAGAGGCTCATGGGCTCACGGTAGGTCTACGCCGCCGAGGTGTCGCGGGCTTTTTCCCGTCCTCGCGGCGCCCGCACCCCGTCCCTCGCGGCGCCCGCACCCCGTCCCTCGCGGCGCCCGCGCCCCGCTCCCCCGCCTCACACCAGCAGGTCGTCCACCTGGGCCTCGCCCTCCCGGTACCGCCGCGTGATCTCGGCGCTGCAGTCGTCCGTCGTCCGCTGCAGCCGCTGCCGGCGCCGGGAGACCTGCTGCTCGTAGCGCACGAGGCGGCCCATGGCGGTGTTCAGCTCCAGGTCCGTGCGGGCGGCCAGGTCGGAGAGCTCGACCTCGGCCAGCATGTCGGCGGCCAGTTGCCGGTACTCCTCGCTGTACGGGGTGCCCAGCGTGACGTGGCGGGCCGAGGAGCGGTGGCGGGCCGGGGCGTCCGTGAGGATCTCCGAGAGCCGTTCGACCACGGACGCCGCCCCCGCCGGAGACCGCCGTGCCAGTTCCGCGCGCAGGATGTCGATACGGCCCTGCAGCAGCCGGCGGACATAGCTGAGGTCGGCCTCGTCACGCTGGGCGTCCCGGCGCAGGGTGCGCAGCTCTGGGAGGCTCAGCAAGGTCAGGTCGTGCTCGGGCGGACCGGCGGGCAGCCGCGGACCCGGGCTGTCGGTGCGCTGCACGGGCGGCCGCAAGACCATCCGCTCTCCCGTTCGAACCAACGAGACAGCCCCTTCAGGCCGCCCGGTACTCGGTGTGCTCATGTGCCTCTACCGTCCCCTCGACCGGCGTGTGGACAGCATCGTGCCACCCCAAGTGGCCGCTATGTGACCGAGTGCCCCCGATCGGCCCCAGATGGGGGGTTAAGGATCAATAATCGACCCGCGCACGGGGGATCGTGGCCGGCCCGGCATGATGGTCGCATGCGTGCAGTGGTGCAGAGGGTGGACGGCGCGAGCGTGGTCGTCGAGGGCGAGACGGTCGGGCAGATCAGCGGCGAGGGGCTGTGCGTCCTGGTCGGGGTCACGCACGAGGACACCAAGGAGAAGGCCGCCCAGCTCGCCCGCAAGCTGTGGTCGATCCGGATGCTGCAGGACGAGAGGTCGTGCAGCGACCTCGACGCCCCGCTGCTCGTGATCAGCCAGTTCACGCTCTACGGCGACGCCCGCAAGGGGCGCCGCCCCACCTGGAACGCCGCCGCCCCCGGCGATGTCGCCGAACCCCTCGTCGACGAGGTCGTGGCCCAGCTGCGGGCGCTCGGAGCGACGGTGGCGACGGGCCGGTTCGGCGCGCAGATGCGGGTGTCGCTGACGAACGACGGCCCGTTCACCGTCCTGCTGGAGATCTGAAGGACGTCGGGCCGGACATCGCAGGATGTCCGGCCGGACATCCGTGGACCTCAGGGCTCGACGACGACCTCCTGCGCCGCCGCCGTCTCCCCCGCCATCAGCGGGGCGTCCACCGGCACGTTCCGCTTGACCAGGGCGAGGGCCACCGGGCCGAGCTCGTGGTGGCGTACGGACGTCGTGATGAAGCCGATCTTGCGGCCGTCGGGGTCCTCGTCGGCGAGGCGGATCTCGGTACCGGCGCCGGGCAGGTGGACCTCGCTGCCGTCCAGGTGCAGGAAGACCAGACGACGGGGCGGCTTGCCCAGGTTCTGCACCCGGGCGACCGTCTCCTGGCCGCGGTAGCAGCCCTTCTGCAAGTGCACCGCCGTATCGATCCAGCCCAGCTCGTGCGGGATGGTGCGGTGGTCGGTCTCGAAGCCGAGGCGGGGCCGGTGCTGTTCGACGCGGAGGGCCTCGTAGGCAAGGATGCCGACGGCGGGGCCCGCCTTCCGCGCGAACGACTCCAGGTCCGCGCGGGGCAGGAACAGATCGCGGCCGTACGGCGTCTCGCGTACGACGACGCCCTCCGGGACCTCCGCGATCGAACCGGCCGGCAGGTACACGACCGCGAACTCGGCCGTCCGGTCGGCGACGTCGACCTTGTAGAAGAACTTCATCGACTCCAGGTACGCGATCAGCGACTCCTGGGTCCCCGGCTCGACGTGCGCCCAGACGGTCTCGCCGTCGTCCACCAGGTACAGCGCGTGCTCGATGTGGCCGTGGGCGGAGAGGATCAGCGCCTCGGTGGCCTGGCCGGCGGGCAGCTCGCTGACGTGCTGGGTGAGCAGCAGGTGCAGCCAGCTCAGCCGGTCCTCGCCGGAGACGGTGATGACACCGCGGTGCGAGAGGTCGACGAAACCGGTGCCGTCGGCGAGGGCGCGCTGCTCACGGAACAGGTCGCCGTAGTGGGCGGCTACGCCTTCGTCCGCACCCTCGGCGGGGACGGCGCCGGGCAGGGACAACAGGGGGCTCTTCATGGGACAAGCCTACGACTCGGTAGTTGAACTCTTCAGAGAACAGTCCCGGCAGCGGCCGAAGATCGCGAAGTGCTTCATGTCCGTCTCGAAGCCGAACTCCTGGCGCAGCTTCGCGGTGAACTCGGCGGCCACCGAGACATCGGCCTCGATCACGTTCTCGCAGTCCCGGCAGACCAGGTGGATGTGGTGGTGGCGGTCGGCGAGATGGTACGTGGGGGCGCCGTGGCCCAGGTGGGCGTGGCTGACCAGGCCCAGCTCCTCCAGGAGCTCCAAGGTCCGGTACACCGTGGAAATGTTGACCCCCGACGCCGTCTTCTTCACTTCCGTGAGGATGGCGTCGGGGGTCGCGTGTTCCAGGGTGTCCACGGCTTCGAGCACAAGTTGCCGCTGCGGGGTCAGCCGGTAACCGCGCTGCCGCAGATCGCTCTTCCAGTCGGTGCTCACCACACCGAAGAGTCTAGGACTACTTGAAGAAGGCGATTCCGTCGTCCGGCATGTCGTCCGGCAGGGCCTTGGCCCAGCGCTCGACGTCCTCGGGGGTGACGACCTTCTTCAGGTGCGCCGACATGTAGGGGCGCAGCTCGACGTCGGGGGTCTGCTTCTCGCCGACCCACATCAGGTCGCTGTTGACATAGCCGTACAGCCGCTTGCCGCCCGTGTAGGGGCCGGAGGCCGCCGTCCGCGCCACCGCGTCCGTGACCAGGTCGATCTGCGGCTTCTTGTCGGCCAGCTCGCCGTACCAGACCTCGACGACACCGTCGTTGCGGACCATGGTGACCTCGACCTTGCGGTCGGCGTCGATCCGCCAGAAGCCGTGCTCGGACTCCAGCGGGCGGACCTTGTTGCCGTCGTTGTCGAGGACCCAGGTGTGGGACTGGTACTCCAGGAAGTCACGGCCGTCGTGCGAGAAGGCCACCTCCTGTCCGAAGTTGCACTTCTCGGCGCCGGGGAAGTCGTGCACGCCCGCGCCGGCCCAGTTGCCGAGCAGGAAGGCGAGGGGCACGAGGTCCTTGTGGAGGTCGGACGGGATCTCGATCATGAGTGGCTATTCCTGGAGGAGTTGCTGGAGAGGCTTCAGCGCTGGCCCTGGTACAGCTTCTTCACGGTCAGGTAGGCGAAGGCGAGGACGCCGACGCAGACCAGGACCAGCAGGGTTTCGAAGAAGATCTCCACGACGTGCTCCTTGTTGAGCGGAGTGTGCTGTACGTACACAGGGCCGGGCCCCAGCTTACGCGGCCGGGGCCCGGTGCTCCGTGTGAGGTACGCCCGTGACGCGGTCAGCCCAGCAACTGGGACTGCAGGGCCACGGTCTGCTGGAACGGTACGGCCTTGGCCTTGCCCTTCCTGGACTGCACGATCACCGCGAGGACGTCACCGGCGGACAGGTACGCCTGCCGGGTCTGCTCGGCTCCATACGGCGTCGTCTCGACGTAGGCCGAGTAGTCGACGTTGTAGTCGTGGGCCTCGCTCGGGAAGTCGTCGTCGAAGACGGAGGTGATGGTGCCGCGCAGCTGGTCGGTGGGTCCGTCGGCCGGGGCCTCGCTGGAGAACAGGTCGTCGACGACCGCGCCCGTGCCGAACTGCAGCAGGTAGACGCGGGTGTGCGTGCCGTCCGGGGTGGTCCAGCCGCGGGCCGCGATGTGCCGCAGGCCGTCGTCGGTGAACGACTGCTTCAGGTCGTCCCGGGTCTCCTTCTGCGCGTACTCGGCCAGGAAGTCCTTCGCCGCCAGCCAGCCGTCCGTGCCGCGCAGCTTCCCGTCCGCCACCGCGCCCTTGGGCGCGGGCAGCAGGAGTGCGCGCAGATCGGCGTAGTGCGTGCCGGCCGTGTTGCGCACGTCGAAGGGCTCCGGGCTGCCGGACGGCAGCGGCGCCCTGGTGAGCGTCGGGTAGTCCCAGCGCCCGTCCGACTGCGTGGCGAGGCCCGGCAGGTCGGTCCGCTGCATCCCGGTGATCCCGTACGCCGTCCCCGCCCCGACCGCGGCGAACGCGGTGACGGCGGCGGTCCAGCGCAGGACCGCGCGCAGCACGCGGCGGTCCTTCTTGACCGGCGGCTGATGCTCCTCCTGCGGCAGTGGCTGCGGCTGGACCGGCGGCGCCTCCGGCATGGGCGGCGGCGTCGTCATGGGCTGCTGTTCCGTCTGCTCGGTCATACCGCCTCCCCGGGGTCGCCGATGCGCTTGAGCTGGTCCGCCAGGAGATCCGCGACGCCCTGGGAGTCGAAGGGCTTCACGCCGCTGGCCGTGACGTGGACCAGGATGTTCCCCCGGTAGGCGGAGCAGTACATCGCGTCCAGGTGCTTGTCGAGGCTCTTGGGCGGCAGGAAGCACTGGGCGTTGGTGTGGCCCTTGATCTTCGGGCCCTTGCGGAAGATGTCGACGGAGCCGAAGAAGGCGTTCTGCGAGTTCGACAGCCTGCGGACCACGGAGGGGCTCTCCATCCGCGACAGCGTGATGTTCACGGTGACGGCGGTGTCCGTGAAGAACGCGCTGCCCGCCTCCTTGGCGTAGCTGCGCATCGCCATGCCCTTGACGTGCTCCTTGTCGATCAGCTTCTCGAGCTGCTTGCGCTCGGTGCGCGGCAGGTCCCGTACGGACTGCTTGCGCAGCGCGGTGGCCTGGGCGGCGCCGAGTTCGGAGTCGGCGGCGAACTGACCGAAGTCCGGACCGCGCTTCCAGCCGTCGCCGTACGCCACGAGCAGCCCGGAGAGGCCCTTCACGGGGGCCTTCTTCGTCTCGGGGCTCTTCGGCTTCGGGAACTTCCAGACGGCCGCGCCGGCGTCGCGGTCGGCGCCGTCGACGGTGACGACGGTGTAGCCGACGCCCGCCACGACGGCCACGGCGAGCAGCGCACAGGCCGCCACGGCGGCGATACGGCCGCGGTTGCGGGGCTTACGGGCGGGCGGCGCGACCGACTCGGGCGACTTGGGCGACTCCGGCGACTCGACCAAGGGTGCGGCGAGCGGCTCGGGCGAGGGTGCGACAGGCGGCTCGACCTGCTGGTCGGCCGGCTGGACGGCCGGCTCGTTGGGGTTCTCGCTCACAGCCGCTCCATCTGCCGCTTCGCCAGGTCCATGATCTTCGCCTTCGGAATCGGACTGGTGTCGAACATCCAGATCTCCAGGACGACGTCGCCGCGGGAGGCGTACGCCTCCGCGCCGTACACGGGCACGTAGCCGGCCTTCGTCTCCGGCCTGGTGTGGACGTAGACCATGCCGCTGCCCGTGCCGGGGAGGGGCCAGCTGTCGGTGCCGGCCTTCTTCGCCGCCCAGTACTGGCCGTTGTCGCTGGCGTCCGCGGCCTCCAGGGACTGCTGCTGGCGGTACTGGACGAGGTGGATCTCGGTCGTCTGGTGGTTGCCGACCGTCCAGCCGGTGACGGCGGCACGGCGGAACTCGTCGCGGACGAGGTTGCCGAACATCGTGCCGGGCTTCTCGTAGCTGTCGGCGTACTCGGCCAGGTCCATCCAGCCGTCGCTGGTGAGCCACGGGGCGTCCTTCGCACCGGCGGGCTTCTTCACCAGCAGCTTGCGCAGGTCGCCGTCGACCTTCACCTGGCGGTCCTGCGCGGCCGACAGCGGCTCGGGTGCGCCGCCCTTGGCCCGGCCGAGCGCCGGCTGGGACAGCGAGGGCAGCGTCGTCGGCTTGCGGTCGGCCTGGATCAGGTAGCCCGTGCAGGTGCCGGCGACGACGCCCAGGGCCGCCGCACAGGCGATCAGCAGGGCGGTACGGCCACGGCGCCGCGGTCGCGGCACGGCGGGCTC
The DNA here is from genome assembly GCF_023516615.1 of Streptomyces panaciradicis. Classification (GTDB taxonomy): domain Bacteria; phylum Actinomycetota; class Actinomycetes; order Streptomycetales; family Streptomycetaceae; genus Streptomyces; species Streptomyces panaciradicis. The sequence continues at coordinate 50,164 of NZ_JAMGBF010000019.1, read as the reverse complement.
CGCGGGCACGGTGACCCCGGCGGGCTCCGCGGGCACCGCGGGCTCTTCGGACACGGCGGCCTCCGCGGGTACCTCGACCGGCGTCACCGGCGACTCGGGCGCCACGGGCGCCTCGGCCGTCGCCTCTTCCGGTCCTTCCGGCTCTCTCGGCCGGCCGGGCACTTCGGGTACTTCCAAGACGTCCCCCCACAAAACGTGAAGCACGCATTCCGTATGCGCGCTCACAGGAGACTCACGGCCCGGGGCCGGAGTTGTAGGGACGTTGATTACGATTCGGCCATGGCGAAGAAGCTCGTGATCAAGGTGACGGCCGGGGCGGACGCCCCCGAGCGGTGCTCGCAGGCGTTCACGGTGGCGGCGGTGGCCGTGGCCAGTGGGGTCGACGTCTCCCTGTGGCTGACCGGCGAGTCCGCGTGGTTCGCGCTGCCGGGCCGGGCGGCCGGGTTCGAGCTTCCGCACGCCGCCCCGCTGCCGGATCTGCTCGACTCCCTGCTCGCGGGCGGCCGCGTGACGCTGTGCACGCAGTGCGCGGCCCGGCGGGAGATCACCGAGAAGGACGTCATCGAGGGCGTACGGATCGCCGGGGCGCAGGTGTTCGTCCAGGAGGCGCTCGGCGAGGACACGCAGGCGCTCGTCTACTGACGGCGCTTCTTGCCGTCCAGCTCGTCCCACCACTCGTCCGACTGCGGGTCGCCGGACGGGTCGTCCCACCAGCGGTCGTCGGGGCCGCGCCGGTTGGCGACCATCGCGGCGACCGGCGGGATCACCATCGCCACCACGCACATGGCGACGGCCGCCGGGACCGACCAGATCCGGACGACTCCCCAGGCCAGGACGAACAGCGCCACGCAGGTGCCCATCATGGCGAAATACGTACGACGGCGACGGGCCAGCATGCTTCCAGGGTAGGCCCGGGCAACGCGAAGGGCCGCGCCGCGGGTGTCCACCCGTGGTGCGGCCCTTCGCCGGGACCGGTGTCTCAGACGGCGATCGCGACCTCGGCGAGCGCGCCCTTCTCGGCGACGACGACCGTGCGGTCGGCGGTGCCGCCGGGGACCAGCGCGCGAAGGGTCCAGGTGCCCTCGGCCGCGTAGAAGCGGAACTGGCCCGTCGCGGAGGTGGGGACCTCCGCGGTGAACTCGCCGGTCGAGTCCAGCAGACGGACGTAGCCCGTCACCGGCTCGCCGTCGCGGGTCACCTGACCCTGGATGGTGGTCTCACCGGGCTTGATCGTCGAGGCGTCGGGGCCGCCGGCCTTCGCTCCACACATGTCTTTCTCCAAGAGGGGTCTGACCGGAGGAAGGCCGGTCGGGTTTCCGGGTTTTCTACGGGGGGGGGTGGTTACTTGTTGGCGCCGAGCTCGATCGGCACGCCGACGAGGGAGCCGTACTCGGTCCAGGAGCCGTCGTAGTTCTTGACGTTCTCCACGCCGAGCAGCTCGTGCAGGACGAACCAGGTCAGCGCGGAGCGCTCGCCGATACGGCAGTAGGCGATGGTGTCCTTGGCCAGGTCCACCTGCTCCTCGGCGTAGAGCGCCTTGAGCTCCTCGTCCGACTTGAAGGTGCCGTCGTCGTTGGCGTTCTTCGACCACGGGATGTTGCGGGCGCTGGGCACGTGACCCGGGCGCTGCGACTGCTCCTGCGGCAGGTGGGCCGGGGCGAGCAGCTTGCCGGAGAACTCGTCGGGCGACCGGACGTCGACCAGGTTCTGCGAGCCGATCGCCGCCACGACGTCGTCGCGGAAGGCGCGGATGGAGGTGTCCTGCGGCTTGGCCTTGTAGTCGGTCGCCGGGCGCTCCGGGACCTCCTCGACCAGCTCGCGGGCGTCCAGCTCCCACTTCTTGCGGCCGCCGTCGAGGAGCTTGACGTTGTCGTGGCCGTAGAGCTTGAAGTACCAGTAGGCGTAGGACGCGAACCAGTTGTTGTTGCCGCCGTAGAGGATCACCAGGGTGTCGTTGGCGATGCCCTTGGCCGACAGGAGCTTCTCGAAGCCCTCCTGGTCGATGAAGTCCCGGCGGACCGGGTCCTGCAGGTCCTTGGTCCAGTCGATGCGGATCGCGTTCCTGATGTGGTTCTTCTCGTAGGCGGACGTGTCCTCGTCCACCTCCACGATCGCGATGTTCGGGTCGTCGAGTTTGGCCTCGACCCAGTCGGCATCGACGAGGACGTCGCTGCGGCTCATGCTCTTTCTCCTCCGGGGCAGTTGCGGCGGGGCATACGAGTGTGAGGGGTACGCGCGCTCGTACGGGGGCGGCGCACCGGTGCCCTGAACAGGGCGGGGGGATGCGGAGGCCTGTGCCGTCCGCTCAGAAGGGGCGACAGAGCATGGCGGCGACGCGGCACAGGTCTACTGCCCGCCGCTTCGTGAGATCCGCCTGTCGCTTCATGCGGTCGATCGTAGGGACGGACAGGCGGGCGTGTCACCGGCGTGTCATATGGCGAGACGCGATCGTCCGGGATGTGGGATGAGCATCGGGTCCAGGGCAGGCCGGGACGGCGCGGGGACGGACATGGCGCCCCTCACTTCTGCGGTACGGACTACGGCGTCTCACCCTGTGGACGAACCCGCTGTCCGCCGGGCTCGTCCTACCCCGCGAGCTTCACGTTCGAACCCTTCACCGTGATCTCCACACCGTTCTCCGCGGCCTGCACACTCTCCAGCTTCACCCCGCCGGGCAGCCGGTCGATGGTCTGCCGGAAGTCGGTGATCGAGCGGATACGGGCGTCGGCGAGGTCGACGACCAGCTTGGGCAGGTCGTCGGCGTGGACCTGGACCGAGTCGCCGCGGACGGTGACCGAGCTGAGCACCGGGTACGTGCGGGCGCCGGCCGGGGTCGAGATCTTGATGTTGACCTTGATCTTGCCGTTGCCGCCGTCGGACAGGTCGACGACCTGGGCCTTGATGCCGGGGAAGATCTGCGTCGGCTGGGACTTGGCGGCCTTGAGGAGCTCGCCGTAGGCGACGGTGGCGGTGCCGGTCGCGCTGGTCGCGGTGGCGGAGCTGTAGTCGCCGGAGAAGGAGACGCCCTTCATGTCGGCCTTCAGGTCGTCGATCCGGATCGTCTTCGGCACCCCGGCGCTGTTCCCGGCGGTGCCGGCGCCCGTGTCGGCCTCGTAGTCCTTGATGCCGATCTGCACGTCGTCCAGCTCACCGGAGGCGACCTGGGTGAGGAACGGGAAGCCCTTGATGGACACGTCCGGAGTGGAGGCCAGGTTCTCGGTGGTTCTGACCTTGTCCGCGGCCTCGTTCTCGGCGAAGTGGACGGCGACGCGGTCGGCGATCACGAAGAGACCGCCGAGGATCACGACGACGATCAGGAGTATTCGCAGGGCGCGCATCCGGTGTTCCCCCAACTGGCCGACAACGGCGAAGGTCTGACGGTCCGACGGTCTCGGGGTTCGAGTGGCCGCCGTTCGCGAGCGTAACCCTGGCCGGGGGGTCGGCCGGCAAATTGTCGATCAGCTGTGACGAGGCTCGCGGGTTGTCGGGGGCGCTCCTGGGGGCTTGCAGCCCCCAGACCCCCGCTTCGGCCCTGCGGGCCTCGTCCTCAAACGCCGGACGGGCTGGGAATCACCGGCCCAGTACCCACACCAGCGGGGCCGCCGCGCTCAGCGGGAGGGCGACGCCGGCCGTGAAGTGGACGAACCTCGACGGGTAGTCGTAGCTCGCCACCCGGTGGCCGATCAGGGCGCACACCGCCGCGGCCGCGCCGAGGACCGCGCCCCTCGTGCCCAGGTCCGTCATGCCGCCGACCGCGATGCCCGCGCCGGCGGCGGCGAGCAGGGCGACGACGACCGACGCCGGGGTCGGCAGCGGCAGGGCACGGGCCAGGACGGCCACCGCGACCGAGGCGGCGCCGACGGTCACCGCGTCCGCGGCGGCGGCGAGGTAGCCGGCCGCCACGATGGCCAGCGCCGCCGAGGCGACCGTGGCCATCAGGCCGTACATCCGCTCGTCCGGGTCGGCGTGCGAGCGCAGTTGCAGGACCAGGGAGAGCAGGACCCAGACGCCGAGGGTGCCGAGGATGGCCGCCGGTCCGTGGCTGCGGCCCGCGGCGAGCAGCGCGGCGTCCGCGGCCAGCGCGCCGAGGAAGGCGAGGGCGATGCCCTGCCGCGCCGGCCACATGCCGTTCAGCCGGAACCAGCCCGCCGCGGTGACGGCCTGGAGGGCGACGAGCGGGACGAGGAGGGCGTACGAGCCGACCGCCGCCGCACCGGACAGCAGCAGGCCCAGCAGCGCCGTGAGCGCGGCCGGCTGCATCCCCGGTTCGATGATCGGGGAACGGCCTTCCATGCGCGCCCGCTGGGCGTCCGTCACACGGGTGTTCCCACCGAGGGTCGCGGGACCGTACGCGGGAGCGGCCTCGGCGGCACCGGCGTGCCGGGCCTCCTCGGGCGCCGGGACATACGACTGCGGCTGAGGCTGCTGCGCCTGCGCCTGCTGCTGTTGCTGCGGCGGATAGTCATAGGTCTGAGCCTGCGGCTGAGCCTGCGGCTGCTGGTACGACACCGGTGGCTGCACCTGCGTCTCCCAGGTCTGCCCCTGCCACTGCTGCGTGTACTGCTGGGCGTACTGGTCGTCGTAAGCCTGCTGCCACTGGGGGTCGTACCCCTGCTGGTAGCCGTTCTGGCCCTGGTTCTGGTACGGCTGCTCGGTCATCCTCACCCTCCTGCGAACGGCGGGAGCACCTCGACCGTGCCGCCGTCGGCCAGCCGTACCGTCTCATGCCCGCGGGTCCCCACGGGATCACCGTCGATCAGGAACGAGCATCGCTGCAGCACGCGCGCGAGTTCGCCGGGGTGTCGCTCGCGCACGGCGTCGAGCGCCTCGGCGAGGGTGGCCGCGTCGTACGGCTCCTCGGCGACCCCGGCCGCGGCCTTCGCGGCGGCCCAGTAGCGCACCGTGACCTTTGGCATCCGTTCCTCAATCAGTCGGCTGTGTACGACGCCAGGCTAGCCCGCCGCGCCGGCGGCCCAGCCCCCGATGCGGGCCAGGAGCTCGTCCGTCACCGCGTGCTCGGCATGGCCCATGCCGCTCTCCACCCACAGCTCGCCGTGCTCACCGGCGGCAGCGGCCAGCATGCGGGGGTGGTCGAGGGGGAAGTAGCCGTCCCGGTCGCCGTGCACGATCAGCAGCGGCGTCGGGGCGATCCTCGGGACGGCCTCGACCGGGGAGAGCGGGACCGGGTTCCACTCCCGGTGGTGGATGCGCGTACCGAAGCCGTAGCGGCCGACCAGGCGGCCCTCCGGGCGCGTCACCAGCCAGTGCAGCTTCCGCATGGGGGCCGTGCCCCGGTAGTACCAGCGGGCCGGCGCGCTCACCGAGACCACCGCGTCCGTGCCCGCCTCGGTGCGCCCCCCGCGCTCCCGTCCGTACAGCGCCGCGTGCCGCAGCACCACCGAGCCGCCCATGGAGAACCCGACGGTCGCCACGCGCGCGTGCCCGAGCCCCCGCGCCCACTCCACCGCGGCCGCCAGGTCGAGCACCTCCTTGTCGCCCACCGTCGAGCGCCCGCCGGAGGCGCCGTGACCGCGGAAGGAGAACGAGACCACGGCCCCGAACTGCGTGAACGCCTCCACCACCCGCCGTACGTGGGGCTTGTCCACATCGCCGGTGAAGCCGTGGGCGACGACGAACACGAGGTCGACGCGAGGTGGCGCGGAGGTGTCGTATACGGCGGCCGGCGGATCGTATACGGAATCGATCGTCACTCCGTCGTCCGTGTGGAGAATCGTCCGCAAAGGTGCAGGTCTGATCGTCTCGGGATTCGGACGGACGGTGGAACGGCCCACATGACCTGCCGACGGAGAGCTCATGTGGGCTATTCTGCTGGGCAGAGGACTCGGGCAGCGTAGCCCCCGGGTCCTTTTGTGCTTTCGGAAGCGTTGTATACGAAGCGGGAAACTCCAGGTGACCGCTGGTGTACGGGGCCTTCGGGATCGCAGAGCAGGTGACGCACCGCACACGTCCTCGCAGGGACCGAGGAGGAACCAGACGTATGAGTTCTCTGCTGCTCCTGACCAATGCCCTCCAGCCGTCGACGGAGGTGCTCCCGGCACTCGGCCTGTTGCTGCACAACGTCCGCGTGGCACCGGCGGAAGGCCCCGCACTCGTCGACACCCCCGGCGCCGACGTCATCCTCATCGACGGCCGGCGCGACCTCCCGCAGGTCCGCAGCCTGTGCCAGCTGCTGCGCTCCACCGGGCCGGGCTGTCCACTCATCCTCGTCGTCACCGAGGGCGGCCTCGCCGCCGTCACCGCCGACTGGGGCATCGACGACGTCCTGCTCGACACCGCCGGCCCGGCGGAGGTCGAGGCCCGGCTCCGGCTGGCCATGGGCCGGCAGCAGATCGTCAACGACGACTCCCCCATGGAGATCCGCAACGGCGACCTGTCCGTCGACGAGGCCACCTACAGCGCGAAACTCAAGGGCCGGGTCCTCGACCTCACCTTCAAGGAGTTCGAGCTCCTGAAGTACCTCGCCCAGCACCCGGGCCGCGTCTTCACGCGCGCGCAGCTGCTGCAGGAGGTCTGGGGCTACGACTACTTCGGCGGCACCCGAACGGTCGACGTGCACGTACGGCGGCTGCGGGCCAAGCTCGGCCCCGAGCACGAGTCGCTGATCGGCACCGTCCGGAACGTCGGTTATCGATTCGTTACTCCCGAGAAGGCCGACCGCGTCTCGGACGAGGCCAAGGCCGCGGCAGACCGGACAAAGACGGAGGATGCGGACACCGCGCCCGCGCGGGACGGCGCCGAGGTGCCTGCGGACGCATGACCGGCCCCTGGGCAGGGCATTGCCTCCGCACGGGAGGTACCGCGGGAAGGTTCCGCTCGCCCTGCCCGGACCGGGTATATCCGCGTAGACTCCGCGCGTGGCCAAGGTGACTCGGGACGATGTGGCGCGGCTGGCGGGGACTTCCACCGCCGTGGTCAGCTACGTCATCAACAACGGACCCCGGCCGGTCGCCCCGGCCACGCGCGAGCGTGTCCTCGCCGCCATCAAGGAGCTGGGGTACCGGCCCGACCGGGTCGCCCAGGCGATGGCGTCCCGCCGCACCGACCTCATAGGCCTGATCATCCCGGACGCGCGCCAGCCGTTCTTCGGCGAGATGGCCCACGCGGTCGAACAGGCCGCCTCCGAGCGCGGGAAGATGGTCCTCGTCGGCAACACCGACTACGTCGCCGAGCGCGAGGTCCACTACCTGCGCGCCTTCCTCGGGATGCGCGTGTCGGGCCTCATCCTCGTCTCCCACGCCCTGAACGACCTCGCCGCCGCCGAGATCGACGCCTGGGACGCCCGCGTCGTACTGCTGCACGAGCGGCCCGAGGCCATCGACGACGTCGCCGTCGTCACCGACGACCTCGGCGGCGCCCACCTCGCCGTGCAGCATCTGCTGGAGCACGGGTACGACTACGTCGCCTGTATGGGCGGCACCGCCGAGACGCCCGCCGTCGGCGACCCGGTCTCGGACCACGTCGAGGGCTGGCGGCGCGCGATGGAGGAGGCCGGCAAGCCGACCGAGGGGCGGCTGTTCGAGGCGCCGTACAACCGCTACGACGCGTACCGCATAGCGCTGGAGATCCTTGCCGGGCCGCGGCGGCCGCCCGCCGTCTTCTGCTCCACCGACGACCAGGCCATCGGTGTGCTGCGGGCCGCGCGGGAGCTGCGCATCGACGTGCCCGGCGAGCTGGCGGTGGCGGGCTTCGACGACATCAAGGAGGCGGCGCTCACGGACCCGCCGCTGACGACGATCGCCTCCGACCGCAGCGCGATGGCCCGGGCCGCCGTGGACCTCGTCCTGGACGACGGCCTGCGGGTGGCGGGCGCCCGGCGGGAGCGGCTGAAGACGTTCCCGTCCCGGCTGGTCGTCCGCCGGTCCTGCGGCTGCGACTGAGTTTCTGAAGGTTTCCTGAGAGACCCCCACAGACTGCCGGAACCGCCTTTATATCGGGCATACCGAGTTCTGGTGGCGTTCTCAGCGGGCACTCAGGAAGCTCTCATGGTCGCGCGACAAGCTCGATGGCATGACCGAGAGCTTCCGCCGCGACGGCGAGTACGAGCAGCACGAGAACCCTTACCAGGGCGCCCGGCAGCACTCCTCCTCCCCCGTGAACCCGGAGTGGCCGCCCCCGCCGGCGTACCGTCCCGCGCAGGCGGAGCCGGTCAGCGCCGCGCCGGGCACCCCCGCGTGGCCGGGCGGCCCCCAGCCCATGGCCGGCGGAGAGGGCGGCGGCAACGGCGGAGGTACGGCGGTGCTCCCCACCGTCTCCGCCGAGCCCGCGCCCGGGGCCGCCCCGGCCGCCCGGAAGCGCGCCCGGGGCCCCTTCGCCCTGCTGGCCGCCGTGGCGATCGTGGCCGCTGCGATAGGCGGCGGCACCGCGTACGCCTTCCAGGAGCTGACCGGCACCGACACCGCCGCGAGCAGCTCCACGACCGCCAGCGTGGTGCCGTCCAGCAAGAAGGGCGACGTCGCCTCCATCGCCGCCGCCGTCAGCCCGAGCGTGGTCGAGGTCAGCGCCACGCTGAGCAACGGCACCTCCACCGGCTCCGGCGTGATCATCACGAGCGGCGGCGAGATCGTCACCAACAACCACGTCGTCTCCGGCGCCCAGTCCATCAAGGTGACGACCAGCGACGGCAAGTCGTACACCGCGAAGGTCGTCGGCACCGACAGCAAGAAGGACCTCGCGCTGATCAAGCTGGAGGGCGCCTCCGGCCTCAAGCCGGCCACCCTCGGCAACTCCAGCGGCGTCAAGGTCGGCGACACGGTGGTGGCGATCGGCTCCCCCGAGGGCCTGTCCGGCACCGTCACCAGCGGCATCGTCTCCGCGCTCGACCGCGACGTGACCGTCTCCACCGACGAGAGCCAGGGCCAGCAGCAGGGCGGCGGCGACGGCAACTGGCCGTTCCAGTTCGGCGGCCGCCAGTTCAACGGCGACACCGGCTCCTCCACCACCACCTACAAGGCCATCCAGACGGACGCCTCCCTCAACCCCGGCAACTCCGGCGGCGCGCTGATCGACGCCGGCGGCAACATCATCGGCATCAACTCCGCGATGTACTCCGCCAGTTCCTCCTCGGGCTCGTCCTCCTCGGACGCCGGCAGCATCGGCCTCGGCTTCGCCATCCCGATCAACACCGTCAAGGCCGACCTGGCCACGCTCCGGTCGGGCTCCACCAGCTGACCCACGCACCACCGCGACAGCAAGGAGTACGTCATGATCCAGCAGGTCTCCCACCCGGGCGCCGGCACCGGCCCGGCCGCCTTCACCCTGGCCCTCGAAGTGGCGTACGCACTGCACGCCCCGGCGGGCCGCGCCCCCGAGGTGGCCCCCGCCCGGGTCGCCGGGCGCAGGGCGACGACGGCCCGCTCCCGCCGCCGTACCGCACGGGCCTGAAACCGTGCGACGCTGAGATCGTCAGCCCCCGCACCCCACCGCACCCGAGGAACCGGATCCCATGAGCCCCGCCGACGGCGACCGTGAACCGCAGCGCATCCTGATCGTCGACGACGAGCCGGCCGTGCGCGAAGCACTCCAGCGCAGCCTCGCCTTCGAGGGGTACGACACCGAGGTCGCGGTCGACGGCGCCGACGCGCTGGACAAGGCCACCGCCTACCGCCCCGACCTCGTGGTCCTCGACATCCAGATGCCCCGCATGGACGGCCTGACCGCGGCCCGCCGCATCCGCGGCGCGGGCGACACCACGCCGATCCTGATGCTGACGGCCCGCGACACGGTCGGCGACCGGGTCACCGGCCTCGACGCGGGCGCCGACGACTACCTGGTCAAGCCGTTCGAGCTGGACGAGCTCTTCGCCCGCGTCCGCGCGCTGCTGCGGCGCAGCTCCTACGCCGCGGCGGCCGGCGCGGCGACGGCCGACGAGGACGAGGCGCTCACCTTCGCCGACCTGCGGATGGACCTGGCGACGCGGGAGGTGACGCGGGGCGGACGGCCGGTGGAGCTGACGCGCACGGAGTTCACCCTGCTGGAGATGTTCATGGCGCACCCGAGGCAGGTGCTGACCCGGGAGCAGATCCTGAAGGCGGTGTGGGGCTTCGACTTCGAACCGTCGTCCAACTCGCTGGACGTGTACGTGATGTACCTGCGCCGCAAGACGGAGGCGGGCGGCGAGCCGCGGCTCGTGCACACCGTGCGGGGCGTGGGGTATGTGCTGCGGCAGGGCGGGGCGGAGTGAAGAAGGTCCTACGGCGCTTCCAGACGCTGCCGATCCGCTCCCGGCTGGCGATGCTGGTCGCCGCCGCTGTGGCGTTCGCGGTGGCGGCGGTGTCGGTGACGTGCTGGTTCATCGTGCAGGGGAAGTTGTACGAGCAGGTCAACGCCGATCTGCAGAAGCAGTTGGGCAATCGGCAGTTCCCGCTGCGGGACCAGGCCGATCAGGCGGTCAACCACTGCACCACGAAGGTCACCCAGGACTCCGGCAAGCCGCCGCCGACCACGTACTTCCAGGTCGTCTCGGAGACGGGGCGGACCTGCGTCCTGCCCTTCTCCGCGGGGACGGTCAAGGTCACCCAGACCGACAAGCGCCTGATCAAGGAAGGGAACGACGGCGACGGCGTCTTCCACAACAGCGTCGACTCCAACGGCAACGCCGTCCGGGTGCTGGCCCTGCCGGGCTTCGCGATCACCGACCGGGACACGGGCGTCAGCTCCAAGGCGGCTCTTCTGGTCGCCCTGCCGCTGAAGAACACGGAGAAGACCCTCAACGACCTCGCCCTCATCCTCCTCCTCGTCTCCGGCGTCGGTGTCCTCGGTGCGGGTGCCGCGGGGCTCGCCGTCGCCCGGGCCGGGCTGCGGCCCGTGGACAAGCTGACCGAGGCCGTCGAGCACGTCGCCCGGACCGAGGACCTGGGCATCCGCATCCCCGTGGAGGACGACGCCGAGGACGAGGTGGCCCGGCTGTCCCGTTCGTTCAACTCGATGACCTCCTCGCTGGCCAGCTCCCGCGAGCTGCAGCAGCAGCTCATCGCGGACGCCGGTCACGAGCTGCGGACGCCCCTCACCTCCCTGCGCACCAACGTCGAGCTCCTCACCCGCAGCGAGGAGACCGGCCGGCCCCTCCCCGAGGCCGACCGCAAGGCGCTGCTGGCCTCGGTGAAGGCACAGATGACCGAGCTGGCGTCACTGATCGGGGACCTGCAGGAGCTGTCGCGGTCGGAGGGGCAGCGGGGCGAGCGCGTGCAGGTCGTCTCGCTGCGGGACACCGCGGAGGCGGCCCTGCGCCGGGCCCGGCTGCGCGGCCCCGAGCTGACGATCACCGCCGACCTCGAGCCCTGGTACGTCCGGGCGGAGCCGTCCGCCCTGGAGCGGGCGCTCGTCAACATCCTCGACAACGCGGTGAAGTTCAGCCCGGAGGGCGGCACCGTCGAGGTCCGGCTGAGCGAGGGCGTCCTGACCGTGCGCGACCACGGCCCCGGCATCCCCGAGGACGAACTCCCGCACGTCTTCGACCGCTTCTGGCGTTCCCCGAGCGCCCGCGCGCTGCCCGGTTCCGGGCTGGGCCTGTCCATCGTGGCCCGCACGGTCCAGCAGGCCGGCGGCGAGGTGACGCTGAAGCGTGCGCAGGGCGGCGGGACCGTCGCGACCGTACGCCTGCCGGGCGCGCCGACACCCCCACCGGACGCGGCGCCGTAGGACGGCGACCCGGCAACCCTTCCCCGCGGGGTGACGTCCCATCAGCGGTCCCCGTTCCCGCACGGATTGGAGCCCCCCATGTCCCAGCACCCCCGGTCCAGGGCCGCGCTCGCCGTGGCCGTCCCGCTCGTCCTCGCGGCCGGGTGACCGGACGCCGACCGCCTCCTGACGCCGACGCCTCGAGGTCCCCGGCTTACGATCACCCCGAACAGAATGGGGTGGGCGTATGGGCGGGGACACGGGCGCTGTCGAGCGGGTGTACCGACGACGGCGCAGGCCGCCGTTGCTGCAGCTCGGCGTCGCGGTGCTGATCGGCGGGAACGCTCTCTTCCGTGCCGGTGGCGTCGGCGATCGGTCCGCCGACGGCTACGGCCCGCCGCACTGGATGCCCCTGTCGGTCGGCGTGCTCTTCACGGCGACCCTCGTCCGGATCGCCCTGGAGCAGCTGCGGGCGCACACCCGTGTCACGGCCTCCGGCATCACCGTCCAGGGCCGCCTGCGGTCGCGGTCCTGGTACTGGGCCGACGTGTACGACATCCGGGTCGAGCCCGCCCTGCGCGGTTCGGGCTCGCAGGGGCCGAGATGGCTGACCTACCTGTACGACGTCGAGGGCCGCCGGCATCTGCTCTGGCATCTCGACGACCGGCAGGTGGGCGACCCGTACGCCGAGGTCTCGGAGCTGTGCCTGGCCGCCGCCCCGTACCGCAGTCTGGCCTGGGAGCCGTCCCCGCGGGTCGAGGAGCTCATCCGGCGGGGCGCGGCCCGGCGCACTGCGTGGATCCGGGCCGGCTACAGCGCGCTCGCGGTGTTCTTCGTCATGTTCGCGGTCGACTTCTGGGAGGTCGTCACCGGCCGTCCCGAGCACCTGTTCGTGCTGCTGGTGGTCGTACCGCTGGCCTGCTTCGGTATTCTCGGCGCCGTCCTGCAGCGGTGGTCGGCCCTGCGGCCTACCACCTGAGGATCATCGTCTCGTCCGTCGCCTGCGGCCGGTCGGCCACGGCGTCCGGCAGCGGCTGGGCGAGAGCCGCGTAGGCGCCGCCGCGCGCGAGGAGTTCGGGGTGGGTGCCGGTCTCCACCAGCCGGCCGCGGTCGACGACCAGGATGCGGTCCGCGTCCGGAGCCAGGGTCAGATCGTGCGTGATCATGATGGTGGTGCGGCCCGCCATCAGCTTGCGCAGCGGGGTCACCACCTGGCGGGCGGCCACCGCGTCGAGGCCCGCGGTCGGTTCGTCCAGGACGAGGACCGGTGCGGCGCGGAGCATGGCGCGGGCGATGGCGATGCGCTGGAGCTGGCCGCCCGAGAGGGCGGCCGTGCCGGGGGCGATGGGGGTGTCGTAGCCCTCGGGGAGTGCGGTGATGAAGTTGTCCGCCGCCGCCTCCCGCGCCGCCCGCCGGATCTCCTCGTCGCTCGCGCCGGGGCGGCCGCAGGCGATGTTCTCCCGGATGGTGCCGTTGAGGATCAGGGTCTCCTGGGGCAGCAGGGCGACGTTCTCCCGCAGGAAGCGCAGGGAGAGGTCGGTCAGCGGGACGCCGTCGAGGGTGATCACGCCCTGGGCGGGGTCGTAGAAGCGGGTCAGGAGCTTGGAGAGGGTCGACTTCCCGGCGCCGCTCGCCCCGGTGACGATCACCAGTTCGCCGGGGCCCGCCGAGAAGGTCACGTCGCGCAGGGAGGCGCGGCGGGACTCGGGGTAGCGGAAGGAGACCTGGTGGAAGCCGACCCAGCCGCGCACGGGCCACTCGGCGGCCGGCCGGGCGGGGTCCGTGACGGCCGGGCGCGCGTCCAGGATCTCGTTCAGCCGCTCGGCGCCCGCGGTGGCCGCGGTGAGGGTGAGCCCGAGCTGCCCGAGGCTGCGGACCGGCGGGTAGAGGTAGCCGATGAACGCGGCGAACGCCAGGAGCTGCCCGAGGGTCATGCGGCCGGCGGAGATCTCCCAGACGCCCAGGCCGATCACGGCGAGCACGCACAGGGTCTCGACGACCTCGACGAACTGCTCGTACATCTCGCTGAGCCGGGCGCCGCGCACGCTCGCCCGCATCCAGGCGCGGGCCTCGCGGTCGAGCCGCCGCTCCTCGTCCGCGCGGCGGTTGTAGGCCTGGGTGAGGACGATGTTGCCCAGCGACTCCTCGACCACGGAGGTGATCGCGCCGTCGGCGACCCGCTCGTCCTGGGAGGCGGCCTTGATGCGGCCGGAGAAGCGGCGGGCGGCGAGGAGGAAGAGGGGCGCGAGGACGAAGGTGGCCAGGGCCAGGTCCCAGCGCAGGTAGAGGGCGGCGCAGGCGTAGAAGACGGCGGAGAAGGCGGCGGAGACCGTGCCGACGACTCCGGAGACGACGAGCTGCTCGATGGCCTCGACGTCACCGGTGAGGCGTTCGACGAGGTCGCCCTGGCGGTGCCGCTGGAAGAAGTGCGGCGGCAGGTCCTGGACGTGCCGGAACACCCCGGCGCGCAGGCGCAGGACGAATCTCTCCGCGGTCCAGGTGGCGAGCGAGTTGCCGAGGTAGCCGACGAGGGCGCCGAGCGCGGCCACGCCGAGCCAGGCGCCGGCCGGCCCCCAGAAGGCGGAGAGCGAGCCGGCCTTCAGGGCGTTGTCGGTGAGTTCGGCGAACAGCAGGATCGAGGCGGTCTCGGCGATCGCGGACACGATCACGCAGGCGACGATCGTCACCAGCCATCCGCGGTCGCCGCGGGTCAGCGGCCAGAACCGGCCGAAGGCCGCGCGGACCTCGGTCATCGTCGACAACTCCCTTCACGTGGTGCGGACATGGCCGGGCGGGGCCACCGGGCGGGCTCGTTCGCCCACCGATGACCCCGCCGCGCGGTGTGTCTCAGCCCTGGTGGCCGACGGGACGGCGCTTCGGGGCGGGCTTCTTGGGGGCCGGCTTCCGGGCGGCGGCCGGGGCGGCCTTCTTGCAGTCGTTCTTCTTCACCGGGGCGATCTTCTTGAAGCTCATATCCGTGCCTTTCTTTGTTTACGCGCTTTGTTTCTGATGTCGTTAGCGCTGTTCGCTTTCGACACGGAAAACACTACGGCATTCCCGCGAGCGGAAAAGACCAATTCCACTGAGAGGTTCCTGAGTTGATGCTGTGAGAGATTCTTATGTCAATTCAGGAACCGAACCGGTGCTTACACAGAATTTAAAAGCGAAAGGGCCCGGCGCCATTCGGCGCCGGGCCCCTGGTGGGCGGTGGTGGCTACTGCACGATCGTGATCCGGTTGGCGGCCGGCGGCGCGAGCGGGCCGCTCGCGGAGGAGTTGGCCGTCAGGTACTCCGCCAGCGCCGCCAGGTCGTCGGTGCCGACGAGGTCGTCCGTGCCCTGGCCGAGCGTGGTGAAGCCGTCGCCGCCGCCCGCGAGGAAGCTGTTGGTGGCGACACGGTAGGTGGCGGCCGGGTCGATCGCGGCGCCGTTCAGCCGGATGGAGTCGGTGACCACGCGGTCCGCGCCGGTCTTCGTCAGGTCGAGGGTGTACGACAGGTTCGCCGACGGCTGGAGGATCTTCGGCGCCGCCGTGTTCGTGCCGCTGACCTGCTCCTTGAGCACCTGGATCAGCTGGGCGCCGGTGAAGTTCTGCAGGTTGACCGTGTTGGAGAACGGCTGCACGGTGAAGCCCTCGGCGTAGGTGACGACTCCGTCGCCCTCGGCGCCCTTGGCGGCGTAGGTCAGTCCGGCCCGCACGCCGCCCGGGTTCATCAGCGCCAGGTCGGTCTCCGGGTCCAGCTTCCTGCCGTACGCGAGCTGCGCGTCGGCGATCAGGTCACCCATCGGGGACTCGGTGCCGGTGTTGGGGACGTCGGCGGAGATGTAGCCGATGGGACGGTTGCCGACCGGGGCGGCGAGGGTGTTCCAGCGGCTGATCAGGTCCGTCATGTCCGGGGCCTTGGCGACGGTCCGGGTCACCACGTGGTTCGCCGACTTCACCGCCGTCCGGACGATGTCGCCGGTGAGACGGTCGTAGGTCAGCGTGGTGTCGGTGTAGAGGCGGCCGAAGGACGCGGCCGAGGTGACCATGCGCGGCTTGCCCGAGGGGTCGGGGATCGTGCACACGTAGGCCGCGTGCGTGTGGCCGGTGACGAGGGCGTCCACGGACGGGGTGATGTTCTTCGCGATGTCCACGATCGGGCCGGAGATGCCGGCGCCGGCGCCCGAGGAGTCGCAGTCGTAGTTGTACGCGCCGGAGGCGGGCAGGCCGCCCTCGTGGATCAGGGCGACGATGGAGTTCACGCCCTGGGCCCGCAGCACCTTGGCGTACTTGTTGATGGTCTCGACCTCGTCCTTGAACTTCAGGCCCTTGACCCCGTCCGCGGAGACGACACCGGGGGTGTCCTCCAGGGTCACGCCGATGAAGCCGATCCGGACGTCCTTCTTCTTCCAGACCCAGTACGGCTTGAGGATCGGCCTGTTCGTCTTCTCGTCGAGGACGTTCGCGGCGAGGTAGGGGAAGTCGGCGCCCTCGAAGCCCTCGTCGGTGTAGCAGCCGTCGGTCGGGTGGCAGCCGCCGTACTGCAGGCGCTTCAGTTCCTTGGAGCCCTCGTCGAACTCGTGGTTGCCGACCGAGGTGACGTCCAGGTCGAGCTTGTTGAGCGCCTCGATGGTGGGTTCGTCGTGGAAGAGGCCCGAGACCAGCGGGGAGGCGCCGACCATGTCGCCGCCGGCCGCGGTGATGGAGTACGCCTTGCCCTGGCGGGCCTCGCGCAGGTGGGTCGCGAGGTACTCGACGCCGCCCGCGTCGATCGTCTTCGTGGTGCCGTCCGGCTGCAGTTCGGTGACCCGGCCCGAGGAGCCCGACGGCGGCTCCAGGTTGCCGTGCAGGTCGTTGAAGGACAGCAGTTGCACGTCCTGGTAGCGGCTCGGGTGGTGGCCGCCCCTGTTCTCGTGCGCGTCCGCGGGAAGCGCGGCGGCGAGGGCGCCGACGGTGGCGAGACCGGCGGCTGCGGCGAACAGCCGGTACGCGCGTCTGCGCTGCGGATACGGCTGGGAAGTGGCTGGCATGCGCCCCCCTGTGGGTCTGCTGGATGTCGCCGAACGGCACGGCTCCGTCCGGCGCAGCCTAGAGTCAACGCGCGTAGCACAACAGGGGGTTCTTGGTTACATCCTGGTTTCCCTTTGTCCTCCGCTTTGCCTTTGTGTTCCCTTCGTCCCGTGCCGCCACTTTGCCGCGGCCGCCCCTTACCCTCGTACGCATGACCAGCGACGACATCGCACGCACGGGCCGCCCCCGCTCCATCGAGACCCACTCCGCGCTGACCGGCGAGCAGACCGAGGCCGTGCTCGCGCTCCTGGCCGAGGCCGCCCTGACCGACGGCCGGCAGGCGGTGTCGGAACAGGGGCGCCTGCAGCTGCGCGGCGGCGCGCGCGAGGGCGTCTCGCACCTGCTGCTCACGGTCGACGGCGAACTCGTGGGCTACGCCCAGCTGGAGGACACCGACCCGGTCGAGGCGCCCGCCGCCGAGCTGGTCGTCCACCCCGCCCACCGCGGGCACGGCCACGGGCGGGCGCTGGGCACGGCGCTGCTCGCCGCGTCCGGCAAGCGGCTGCGGGTGTGGGCCCACGGCGGGCACGCGGCGGCACGGCACCTCGCGCAGGTCCTCGGCCTGACGCTGTTCCGTGAACTGCGCCAGATGCGGCGGCCGTTGACCGGCCTGAACCTGCCCGACCCGGTCCTGCCGCCGGAGGTGACGGTCCGCGCCTTCGTCCCCGGCCGGGACGACGCCGCGTGGCTCGCGGTGAACGCCGCCGCCTTCGCCCACCACCCCGAGCAGGGCTCCCTCACCCAGCGCGACCTCGACGACCGCATGGCCGAGCCGTGGTTCGACCCGGCCGGGTTCTTCCTCGCCTTCCGCGGCGACGACCTCATCGGGTTCCACTGGACGAAGGTCCACGCCGAGGAGGGCCTCGGCGAGGTGTACGTACTGGGCGTGCGGCCCGGCGAGCAGGGCGGCGGCCTGGGCAAGGCGCTCACCACGATCGGGCTGCGGCATCTGGCGGGGCAGGGACTGCCGAACGCGATGCTCTACGTCGACGCCGACAACAAGACCGCCGTCTCCGTCTACGAGCGCCTGGGATTCGTCACGTACGAAACGGACCTGATGTACCGCACGGAGACCTGAGCGACGGCGGCCCGCCCGAGAGACCCTGAGGCGCGGGGCACTTGAGGCGGCGGGGCACTTGAGGCTGCGGGGCGCTTGAGGCGCCTGAAGGCGGCCGGTGGCGCGAGGTCTCCTCAGGCGCCGGACGCCCGAGGTGCCCCTAGGCGGCAGGGCACTTGAGGCACCTGGAGGCGACCGACGGTACGAGGTCTCCCCAGGCGCCGGACGTCCGAGGTGCTTCGAGGGGCTGGACGCCTCAAGGGGCCCTCGGACTCCGGCGGCCTCAAGGGGCCTTCAGGCGCCGGACGGGGTGAGGGGCCGTCGGGGTTGCCGGTGGCGGAGCCGTCCGTGCGTCGGCTCGGGCAGGCACGCTCCCAGCACCAGCAGTGCCGCGGCCAGCAGCCAAGCCCACCGCTCGTGCGCTCCGGCCCACTTGGGGTCGCCCGGCGCGACGAACAGCGGCCACCGGTCCGGCCAGAGCAGCACCGCCAGGACGGCCGTCACCAGCAGCGCCCCCGCCACCGACTGCCCCGGCCGCGGCTCGTCCGACAGGCGGACGGCGAGTGCGGCCCCGGCCAGCGCCAGCGCACAGGCCGCCGCCGCCTCCAGGGTGACGGCGCCCGTCGGAGGGCGCACCGAGGACGGCACGAGCAGGAGTGCGGCCGTCCACCACAGCGCGGTGACCGGTATGACCGGCGCGAGGCGGAGGGCGGCGCGCAGCGGGCGCCGGGTCGGCACCGCCGCCGTGGTGTGGCGGGCCCGGTCGTCCAGGAGGAAGGCCAGGGCGAGGGCGTGGGCCAGCACGGCGGCCCGCAGGAGGTTGAGGGCCACCCAGGGCCCGCCCGCCCCGTCCGACAGACGGGGAACCGCCGCCGCCACCAGCCCCAGCAGGCTGCCGGCGGCCACCGCCCGCCACGGCAGCGTCCGGAACACGGGCCCCGCCAACTCCCGTACCAGACCCCGCACTTCCCCCCGCCCCGCGTCGGCCCGTGTCAGCTCTCGCACTTGTCCTCGCCCCCCTTGGGCACCGCGGCCCCCAGCAGCCGGGCCGCGTCGGCCGTGGTCAGCTTCGGTGCCGCCGACTCCCGTACTGGATGCCACGCTTTCAACCGTCCCGCGTCGGCCCGTGTCAGCTCTCGCACTTGTCCTCGCCCCCCTTGGGCACCGCGGCCCCCAGCAGCCGGGCCGCGTCGGCCGTGGTCAGCTTCGGTGCCGCCGACTCCCGTACTGGATGCCACGCTTTCAACCGTCCCGCGTCGGCCCGTGTCAGCTCTCGCACTTGTCCTCGCCCCCCTTGGGCACCGCGGCCCCCAGCAGCCGGGCCGCGTCGGCCGTGGTCAGCTTCGGTGCCGTCAGTTCGGTCCAGTGCGCCTTCACCGCGGCCTCGACGGCGCCCTTCGGCTTGCCCAGCAGTTCACGGACGACGTCCGTCTGGGCCGCCGTCATGCGCAGCGGGTTCGTCGGGGACAGGACGATCGCCGAGCCGCTCAGGCTGTCGTCGAGGCGCACGTTGCGCAGGGACTGCATCGGGTCGTCCTGCCAGGCGAGGGCGAGCCACATCACCGTGACCATGCGGCCGTCGCACATGTCCCCCGCCTTCTTCTCGGCGCCCGCGACCAGCACGGAGGCGACGGCGGCCGAGAACTCGGGGACGCGGTTGCCGCCCCACGCCGCGCCGACGCTCACCCGGTGGGGGTCGGCGAAGGGCTCGAACGCGGAGGAGCTGTCCAGGCCGTAGCGGGCCTCGACGCGCTGCCGTACAAGCAGGGGCTGGGTGTGGGCGGCGCCGCCGGCCAGCGACCGCACCTCGTCGACGACCTTCGCCCAGGTGGCCGTGCGGGGCGTCCACTCGGGGAACGCGCAGTACGTGGAGCCCTCGCGCCGCACGCAGGTCTGCTCCTTCTCGGGGCTGACCGAGGCCCGCTCCCGGGCGGCCCGCAACTGCGGTGTGTCACCGCCCGACTGGGCGACCGCGCCGGCCAGCGTGAGCGCCAGCGCGCCCGCGAGGCCCGCCTTGAGGACCCGGGTCTGGCCGCCGCCCGCCAGTACGGCGCCGAGGGCCGCGAGGAGGACCAGGCCGGTGAGGTAGAGGGCGTGCCAGGCGGCGGGGCGTCCGATCAGGTCCGAGGGCAGGGTGTCCCCGCTGTTCTCGGTGACGACGGGCGACAGCCAGCGGGACCACGGTGCGTCGCCCGTGCCGGCCGAGAGGAACAGGGCGCCGGCGAACAGGCCGACGACCAGGAGCGGGGCGGCGAAGGAGGACGGGATCAGGCGGGCGGCCAGGACCCCGAGGGCGCCGAACAGCAGGACGCAGAGGGGGCCGACGGCCAGCTCCGCGGGTGAGCCGTGGCCCACCGCGCCGGGCTTGAGCGCCTGCCAGGTGAAGGAGCCGAGGACGACCAGCGCGGTGAGGACCGCGTACGGGACGACGGACAGGACATGGGCGAGGGTGCGCCGCCACGGCTCCATCGGCGCCGCGTCGACCTGCCGGTCGGTGCCGCGCCGCCGGTCGCGCAGGGCGGCGCGGTTGACGCAGACGAACAGCGCGATGCCCAGCAGCAGCGGCCCGGTCTGGGTGGCCCGGTCGACGTCCTGCAGGGCCGGGTAGGCGGCCATGCCGTCGGGAGGGAACAGCAACCGCCAGACGGTGTAGCCGACGTACAGCACCAGCGTGGCGAACACCGGCAGGAACCACAGCTGCTGGCGCGCCTCGAAGCGGGCCAGCTGGATCACGTCCGCCCACGTCGGGCGCCGCTCCGGCACGGCGACGGGCGGGACCGTCGTCTCCAGCACCGCGCTCATGCCGCCACCTCCGCGCCCGCGTCGTCGAGGGTGAGCAGGTAGCCGTCCTCCAGGGTGGGTTCGAGGAGGTCGGCGCCGGACGGCGGGGTGCCGACGTTGCGGAAGGAGCCGGTGCCGGTGCGCCAGCCCGCCTTCGCGCCGGTGTCGCGTTCGGCGCTGCTCCAGACCCGGCCGGCCGCGCGTTCGGCCAGCTCGGCAGGGGTGCCGTCGAAGCGGATACGGCCGCCGGCCATCACCAGCACGCGGTGGCAGAGCATCGCCACGTCCTCGGTCTGGTGCGTGGACAGCAGCACCGTCCGGCCCTCGCCGGCCTGGGCGATCAACTCCCGGAACCGCATCCGCTGTTCGGGGTCCAGGCCGACCGTCGGCTCGTCGAGGACGAGGAAGCCGGGGTCGCCGACCAGGGACGCCGCGAGGGCGACCCGCTGGCGCATGCCGCCGGACAGCTTCTTGATGCGCCTGCCGCGTACGTCGCCGAGGTCGACCTGCTCCAGCACGCGCCGCACCTCGCGATGGCGGGCGCCGCGGTCGGTGTGCTCCTTGAGGATGGCCACGTAGTCGACGAACTCGAAGGGCGTGAAGTCCGGGTGGAAGCCGGGGGTCTGGGGCAGATAGCCGAGCCTGCGGCGCACGTCCTGGCGGCCGGACGGGGTGGCGGGGTCGTGTCCGAGGACGGTGAAGGCGCCGGTGTCGGCGGGCACGGCGGTGGCCAGCACCCGCAACAGGGTCGTCTTTCCGGCGCCGTTGGGGCCGATGAGGCCGGTGACGCCCGGTGTCAGCCGCAGTGACACGTCGTCGAGGGCCCGGGTGCCGCCGTAGCGGAGGCAGAGCCCGGAGGCGGAAACGGTGGGTGTCATACGGCACTCCCCTGGAGGCGGTCGAAACGGTCACGTGAGAGGAACAGCAGCCCGCCGGCGAGCGCGGCGACGGCCGCCGCCACCCCCTGGCCGAGCGCGGTGAACGGCGCGAGCGTCGCCGTGGTGTTGTAGGCGTCTGCCGCGAACAGCAGGGCCACCCAGACGCCGCCGACCAGCGACGGCGCGAGCACCGGACCGAGCCGGGCGGACAGCGCCAGGCCGGTCGAGGTCAGGGCGAGCGCGGGCAGCAGCCAGGTCAGGACGCGCAGGCCGTAGCCGGGCAGGGCGAGGGTCGCCAGGCCGTCGAGGCCGAGGCCGGCGGTGAGGACGGCGATCGTGCGGATCATCAGCAGCCGGAACCCGTGCATCGGGGAGACCACCGCCATCTCGTACGTCGGGTCCAGCACGGGCCCGTACGCCAGTGCCACCCCGGCCAGCGGCAGCAGCGGCGCGAGCGCCAGGAACAGCGTGAGCGAGCCGGCGGTCTGCGCGGCCACGACGGACGTGGCCAGCACCGCGACGACGGCCCCCAGCCAGGAGCGGCGCAGCACGGGGGTGGCCGCCAGCAGCCGGGCGACGTGGTCGGCGACGCCGGCCCGCAGCAGCAGCCGCTCGACCAGGCCCGGCCGGGGCGCGTCGAGTTCGGCGTCCAGCCGCTCCCAGCCGGCGTCGACGGGCTGCCCCACCCGGGCGAGCGCCTCACGGCACCGGCCGCACGCCATCAGGTGCGCGTCGGCGGACCACAGCATCGGCGCCGCCAGCTCGCCGAGCGCGTAGGCCCGCAGATCGTCGTCCTCCACATGCCAGGTCACGCCGCCACCTCCCACGCCCACGAGGCACGCGCACACGTGCCGCCGAAGGGACCTCGCCGGGCGCGTCGGCGCCGCAGGTCCCGTTCGTCCGTCCGGCCGCTCATGTCAGCGCCTCCCGCAGTTGCTTCCGGGCGCGCATCGCCCGTGTCTTGACCGTGCCCGGCGGAATGCCGAGCAGGACGGCCGCCTCGCGGGTGGTCAGCCCGTCGATGACCGTCGCCTGCAGCACCGCGCGCAGTTCCGGGGAGAGCCGGACGAGGGCGCCCGCGAGGTCCCCGTGCTCGACCCCCGCGAGCACGCGTTCCTCGGCGGACGCCTCGTCCCGGTGCCGCAGCCGCGCCAGCGCCTGCCGCAGCCGCCCCCGTGCCCCGTCCCCGCGCAGGGCGTCGATCAGCCGCCGGGACCCGATGCGCCACAGCCACCCGGCGACATCGCCGTCCTCGTGGTAGCGGGCCCGGCCGCGCCAGATCGCGAGGAACGTCTCCTGGACGACGTCGTCGACCACGCCCCCGTCGGCGCACCGGCCGCGCAGCCGGGCGGTCAGCCACGGCGCGTACCGCCGGTACAGCTCCTCGAAGGCGCGCCGGTCGCCGTCCGCGGCGGCCCGCAGCAGCTCCCCGTCGCTTCTCGTCTCACTCACGTCCCCTCATCGCACCGGCCCCCCGAATCGGTTCACGGCAATCCCCCTCGACTTCCGCAGCCCCCTCGCACCACCTGGTCGTCCGGTCAAGCGAGCGGGCCCGCCGGCGCCGACCTCGCCCCCGAGCCCCGGCAAGCGCCGACCGCCGACGACCCCTCCGCACAGACGAGGATCAGCACCCCCTCCGCCCGCCGCCGCACCGGCGCGGCCCTTCGGCCCGGGCAAACGCCCCGAACCGCTGCCCACCACCGACAGCACGCTCCCCGCCGGACCGGCGAGGAGCGCATCCGATCACGTACGTCCTTCAGCGGAGGGACGGACGTACGTATCCTCGGGGCGGCTCCCGCCGCGGCCCGCATCCGGCCCGGCCGGGGTGCGACGCACGGGAGCCGCCCCCGAATATCCCGCACGCCATGTCGCCGTAACCAACGGTTCAGACTGACTTGCGACGCTCGGCCAATGACGCCCTCCGTACCCACACCTTCGCCGCCCCCCGAAGGGCGCGCGGGGATCGGGGACGCCTTCCGTTCCGTGCCTGCGCTCCCGCCTGCTGCTTCCGACGCGCCTGTATCGCTCCGGGCGCGGAACAATGGGTTCATGAGCCAGCCAGAAACCGCCCAGGCACAGGTCCAGCACGCGCAGCCCTCCGTGGGCTCCATAGCCGCGCACCGCCCGCACACCGTGGCGGCCGTGGTCTCCGACCTGGAACCCGACATCGACGCGGACCTCGACGCGTACGAGGAGACACCGGTCGACGGCGTACAGCTGCCGCAGGGACGTTTCCTTGACCGGGAACGCAGCTGGCTCGCCTTCAACGAGCGGGTGCTCGAACTCGCCGAGGACCCCAACACCCCGCTGCTCGAGCGGGCCAACTTCCTCGCGATCTTCGCCAGCAACCTGGACGAGTTCTTCATGGTCCGGGTGGCCGGTCTGAAGCGCCGCATCGCCACCGGCGTCGCCACCCGTTCGGCCTCCGGCCTGCAGCCGCGCGAGGTCCTGGAGATGATCTGGGCCCGCTCCCGCGAGCTGATGGCGCGGCACGCCGCCTGCTACCACGAGGACGTCGCCCCGGCGCTCGCCGAGGAGGGCATCCACCTGGTCCGGTGGAGCGAGCTGACGGAGAAGGAGCAGGCCCGCCTGTTCACCCTGTTCCGGCACCAGATCTTCCCGGTCCTGACCCCGCTGGCGGTCGACCCCGCGCACCCCTTCCCGTACATCTCCGGCCTCTCCCTGAACCTGGCCGTCGTCGTGCGCAACCCCGTCACGGGTCACAGGCACTTCGCCCGGGTCAAGGTGCCGCCGCTGCTGTCCCGCTTCCTGGAGAGCTCCCCCGGCCGCTACGTCCCCATCGAGGACGTCATCGCCGCCCATCTGGAGGAGCTGTTCCCGGGCATGGAGGTCCTGGAGCACCACGCCTTCCGGCTGACCAGGAACGAGGACCTGGAGGTCGAGGAGGACGACGCCGAGAACCTGCTCCAGGCCCTGGAGAAGGAGCTCATGCGGCGCCGCTTCGGGCCGCCGGTGCGCCTGGAGGTCGAGGAGTCCATCGACCGCGAGGTCCTCGACCTGCTGGTGCGCGAGCTGAAGATCTCCGAGGCCGAGGTGTACCCGCTGCCCGGCCCCCTGGACCTCACCGGCCTCTTCCGCATCGCCTCCCTGGACCGGCCCGAACTCAAGTACAAGAAGTTCATCGCCGGCGTCCACCGCGACCTCGCCGAGGTCGAGTCGGCCTCCGCGCCCGACATCTTCGCCGCCCTGCGCAGCCGTGACGTCCTGCTGCACCACCCGTACGACTCCTTCTCCACCTCCGTGCAGGCGTTCCTGGAGCAGGCGGCCAACGACCCGGACGTCCTCGCCATCAAGCAGACGCTGTACCGCACCTCCGGCGACTCCCCCATAGTCGACGCGCTCATCGACGCCGCCGAGTCCGGCAAGCAGGTCCTCGTCCTGGTCGAGATCAAGGCCCGCTTCGACGAGCACGCCAACATCAAGTGGGCGCGCAAGCTGGAGGAGGCCGGCTGCCACGTCGTGTACGGCCTGGTGGGGCTCAAGACCCACTGCAAGCTGTCCCTCGTGGTCCGCCAGGAGGGCGACACCCTGCGCCGCTACAGCCACGTCGGCACGGGCAACTACCACCCCAAGACGGCCCGGCTGTACGAGGACCTCGGCCTGCTCACCGCCGACCCCCAGGTGGGCGCCGACCTGTCCGACCTGTTCAACCGCCTTTCCGGCTACTCGCGCCGGGAGACCTACCGCCGCCTGCTGGTGGCCCCCAAGTCCCTGCGCGACGGCCTGATCGCCCGGATCAACAAGGAGGTCCAGCACCACCGTGCCGGACGTCCCGCGTTCATCCGCATCAAGGTCAACTCGATGGTCGACGAGGCCCTCATCGACGCGCTGTACCGGGCGTCGCAGGCGGGTGTCCCGGTCGACGTCTGGGTCCGCGGCATCTGCGCGATCCGCCCGGGCGTCACGGGCCTGTCGGACAACATCCGGGTCCGCTCGATCCTCGGCCGCTTCCTGGAGCACTCCCGGGTCTTCGCCTTCGGCAACGGCGGCGAACCGGAGGTGTGGATCGGCAGCGCCGACATGATGCACCGCAACCTCGACCGCCGTATCGAGGCCCTGGTCAGGGTCACCGACCCGGCCCACCGCGCAGCCCTGAACCGGCTGTTGGAGACCGGCATGTCCGACAACACGGCGTCCTGGCACCTGGGCCCGGACGGCGAGTGGATCCGGCACGCCACCGACGCGGACGGCCAACCCCTGCGCAACATTCAGGAGATGCTCATAGACGCCCGGAGGCGCCGGCGTGGCACAGCAACACCTTGACCCGACGGACCCCACGGCCGGGCCCGCCCCCACAGGTGACGCCCTCGCGGGCTACCTGCGGGCCCAGGCCACGGAGTTCCTCCGCGCGTTGCGCCAGCACCGGGAGACCGGGACGGCGCCGGGCACCGCGGAGGGGTCCGTCGAGGCGACGCGCGCACTGCGCCGCTCGGTGCGCCGCATCAGCGCCAGCCTGCACACCTACCGGCCGCTGCTGGACGCCGACTGGTCGGAGGGGCTGCGTCCCGAACTGGCCTGGCTGTCCGGCACGTTGTCGATGGAGCACGCCTACGCGGCCCGCCTGGAACGGCTGTTGCTGGCCCTGCAGCGGCTGTCGGGGGCGGCCGTCTTCCCCGCCCAGTCCGGCGTGGCGACGGTCGGCCGGGCCCCCGACACCGTCCAGTTGCAGGCGGCGCACGCGGCCGCGGGCCCCCCGTCCCCCACGCCGGACCGCGGCAACCTGACGGTCGGCGCGGCCAAGGCGGGCGCCCTGCTCGAACGCCAGCTCACCCTCGCCAGGACCCGCGCCCACAGCAGCGCCCTGCAGGCGCTGGGCTCCTCCCGCTTCCACGCCGTCGCGGACACGATCGCCGTCCTGGCCAGCGAGGTCCCCCTCACCGCCACCGCCCCCGGCACGGACCTGCGCCCCCTGGCGATCGCCGCCGAGGAACGCCTCACCGACGCCGTCGCCGCCCTGCCGCTCGTCACCGCCGGCCACCCCTACAACGCGGCGGCCCTCATCCACGGCCTGTCCCCCGACCCCTCGCCCCACCCCCAGGACGCCCCCTGGCACCAGGTCCGCCTGCTGCTGCGCCTGCACCGCTACGCCCGCGAGGCCCTCTACGGCGACAAGGCCTCCCTCGACGTCCGCCTCCTCACCGCCGGCCAGGCCCTGCACCGCCACCGCGACGCGTCCGAGGCGGCGGCAGCGGCGGCGTCGGCGGCCCGTACCCCCCGCATCGCCCCGGCCACCGCGTACGCCCTCGGCGTGCTCCACGCCGACCAGCGCCACGAGGTCGAGGCGGCCCGGTTCGCCTTCCAGCAGTGCTGGCAGAAACAGGTGGTGAGCACGTGACGGCTGTCCCCGAGAACGACGGCTTCCTCGTCCATGCGGCCGGCTGCGTCCTGTGGCGCCGCTCCCCGGTCGACGGCGACCTCGAGGTGTGCCTGGTGCACCGGCCGAAGTACGACGACTGGTCCCACCCCAAGGGCAAGCTCAAGCGGGGCGAGGACCATCTCGCGGGCGCTCTGCGCGAGGTGGCCGAGGAGACGGGCTACACGGCGCAGCCGGGCGCCGAGCTGTCGACCGTCCGCTACTTCGCCCAGAACCGGCCCAAGCAGGTGCGCTACTGGGCGGCCGAGGCGGCCTCGGGCGGTTTCACTCCCACCGACGAGGTCGACCGCATCCTGTGGCTCTCCCCCGCGGCCGCCCGCAGCCGGCTGACCCAGCACCGCGACCGCGGCCTCGTCGACGAACTGCTGACGACCCTGCGTCACGCCTGAGGACTCAGGTGCCCCTCGGCATCCGCACGGGCCTGGCTGCGTGCTCTGCGGGCGGGCCCGCGCCATCCGCACACGCACCGGGCGAAACAGAATCGGCCCTGCTCGACGGTCGTCGTCCGGTGTTCCTCCTGCGCCACGCCGACAACGTTACCCGCGCCCGGTAAAGGGTTCGTACGAGCGTGACGGCTCCTCCCCACCCGTCGTTGAACGCAGCGACAGGACAAGCGTGACGGACGTACCCGCTTGGGGGGCAGGCAGTCGATGACCCAGCAACGACGCGGATGGCGCGGGGCAGTTGCCGCGGGGGTCGCGGTCTGCCTCGGCTGTCTCTGCGCCTCCGGCTGCTCCGGCGGGGCGGCCGCCGACGATGCCCGCTCCTTTGACCCGGTCCCCCTGCTGCGGGAGGCCGGCCGGACCCTGGAGGAGGCGGGCACCTCCAAGGCCACGACGTCGATGGAGATGGCCACCGGCGGCACCCGCGTCACCATCCGCGGCCAGGGCGTGTACGACTACGGCAGACGGCTGGGCCGCCTGAAGGTGACCCTGCCGCAGGACCCGGCCGGCACCAACGAGCACCGCCCCATCATCGAACTCCTCGCTCCCGGCGCCCTGTTCATGAAGAACCGCGGCGCCGGCGTCCCCGCCGACAAGTGGGTGCGGGTCGACACGGCCGGCCTGTCCGACGGCAATCTGGTCACCGGCGGCGCCACCGACCCGTTCACCGCGGCCGCGTTGCTGCGCGGCACGCGCACGGCGGTCTACCTGGGCCACACCGAGCTGGCGGGCACCGAGGTGCGCCACTACCGCGGCACGGCCGACCTCAGGTTCGCCGCGAAGGGCGCGCCGCCGGGCGTACGGGAGTCCCTGGCAGCGGCGGCGAAAGGGTTCGCCAGCGCGGAGGTGCCGTTCGACGTCTACCTCGACGACCAGGGCCGCATCCGCAAGATCCAGCACCGGTTCGGCTTCGTGGGCGGCGCGGACACGGGCACCGTCGCGGTCGCCTCGACGACGCTCCTCTACGATTTCGGGGTCGCCGCCGACGTACGCCTGCCGGCGTCGAAGGACATCTACGCGGGGCGGATCGCCGAGCACTAGACCCGGTGTCCGGCACCCGCCCTGAGGATGAGTGACGGGCGTCAAGAACTAGCCCGTCCGTGCCATGCGCGGTGTGTAGGCCGCTCCCTACTCTAGGAAGTCGGTAACGGCAGAGATGAGGTGATGCACGTGGCTCCGGTCGGCGGTACGGCAGTTCAGGACCACGTGGCCCTCGCCGAGATCGAGCTGTGCGGAGAGCTGATCATCGCGGCCTCGGCCGCGGAGGAGCGGCTCAGCCTGGAGAGCATCGACGAGGTGCTGAAAGTCGCCGAGGAGCGGGACGCCTCCGGCGGCTGAGCCGGGGCTGCCGGCGTGGGGTGCGTCACGTGCGCAGCATCCGGGCGATGGCCTTCGTCGCCTCGTCGACCTTCGCGTCGATCTCGTCGCCGCCCCTCAGGGCCGCGTCGGCGACGCAGTGCCGCAGGTGCTCCTCCAGCAGCTGCAGCGCGAAGGACTGCAGCGCCTTGGTGGAGGCGGACACCTGCGTGAGTATGTCGATGCAGTAGACGTCCTCGTCGACCATGCGCTGCAGGCCGCGGATCTGGCCCTCGATCCGGCGCAGGCGCTTGAGGTGCTCGTCCTTCTGCTTGTGGTAGCCGTGCGTGGCGTGCTGCGTGCTCTGCGTGCCGTTCTCGGAGGGCGCCGTCGCGCCGGACTCGGTGGTCGTCATCGCGTCCTCCTGCAAGACATGCGGACAGATACCCCTGGTGGGTATATGGTACCGAACTTTGCTGGGTATAGGGCCCTTGGCCAATGCCGTGGAACGGGCCGTCCCTGGCCCCCGTGCCGACCACTCTGCCCGATGGGCGACACTGGGGGACGGCCCATTAGCCGTGGCCGGATGATGCACTTAGCATCAGCCTGACCGAAAACCGATGCACCCCGAGGACCCCTTGTGCGCTTTCGTCTGACCCCCAGGGAGACGAGCTTCTACGACATGTTCGCCGCCTCCGCGGACAACATCGTCACGGGCTCGAAGCTCCTGATGGAACTGCTCGGGGCGGACACCTCCGCCCGGGCCGAGATCGCAGAGCGTATGCGGGCCGCGGAACACGCAGGTGACGACGCCACGCACGCGATCTTCCACCAGCTGAACTCCTCCTTCATCACGCCGTTCGACCGCGAGGACATCTACACCCTCGCCGGCTCCCTGGACGACATCATGGACTTCATGGAGGAGGCCGTCGACCTGGTCGTCCTCTACAACGTGGAGGAGCTGCCCAAGGGCGTCGAGCAGCAGATCGAGGTGCTGGCACGGGCGGCGGAGCTCACCGCCGAGGCCATGCCCAACCTGCGCACGATGGACAACCTCACCGAGTACTGGATCGAGGTCAACCGTCTCGAGAACCAGGCGGACCAGATCCACCGCAAGCTGCTCGCGCACCTCTTCAACGGCAAGTACGACGCGATCGAGGTGCTGAAGCTCAAGCAGATCGTGGACGTGCTGGAGGAGGCGGCGGACGCGTTCGAGCACGTGGCGAACACGGTGGAGACCATCGCCGTCAAGGAGTCCTGAGCCCTTCATGGACACCGTCGCTCTGGTCGTGACCATCGCGGTCGCGCTCTTCTTCACGTACACCAACGGCTTCCACGACTCCGCGAACGCGATCGCGACGTCGGTCTCGACCCGGGCGCTGACCCCGCGGGCGGCACTGGCCATGGCCGCGGTGATGAACATGGCGGGCGCCTTCCTGGGCTCCGGCGTGGCCAAGACCGTCAGCGAGGGCCTGATCGCCACCCCGGAGGGCTCGACGGGGATGGCCATCCTCTTCTCCGGCCTCGTGGGCGCGATCGTCTGGAACCTGATCACCTGGTACTACGGTCTGCCGTCGTCCTCCTCCCACGCCCTGTTCGGCGGCCTGGTGGGCGCCGCGCTGGCCGGCAGCACGACCGTGCACTGGAACGGCGTCCTCGACAAGGTCGTCATCCCGATGTTCCTGTCGCCGATCGTCGGCCTGATCGTCGGCTACCTGGTGATGCTGGCCATCCTGTGGATCTTCCGCCGGGCCAACCCGCACAAGACGAAGCGTCACTTCCGCATAGCGCAGACCGTCTCCGCGGCCGGCATGGCCCTCGGTCACGGCCTGCAGGACGCCCAGAAGACGATGGGCGTGGTCGTGATGGCACTGGTGATTTCCGGCCACATGAACTTCAGCGACCCGATTCCGGTCTGGGTGAAGATCGTCTGCGCGCTGATGCTGTCGCTGGGCACCTACGCGGGCGGCTGGCGCATCATGCGCACCCTCGGCCGCAAGATCATCGAGCTGGATCCCCCGCAGGGCTTCGCCGCGGAGACCACGGGCGCCTCGATCATGTTCACCACGGCCTACCTCTTCAAGGCCCCCATCTCCACCACCCACGTGATCACCTCCGCGATCATGGGCGTGGGCGCGACCAAGCGCGTGAAGGCCGTCCGCTGGGGCGTCGCCAAGAACATCGTCCTGGGCTGGTTCATCACCATGCCGGCGGCGGCCCTGGTGGCCGCGGGCGCCTTCGAGCTGGTGGACCTGGCGTTGCTGTAGACAACGCCTCCCGCACGACGACGGGCCCGCCCCCGGGAGCCGGGGGCGGGCCCTTCATCGTCCTCGCGGTGGCACCGCCATGCAGCACCGCGAGGGGTCTGGGGGATCAGCCGAAGCGGCCGGAGATGTAGTCCTCCGTCGCCTGGACCGACGGGTTGGAGAAGATCCGCTCCGTGTCGTCGATCTCGATCAGCTTGCCGGGCTGCCCGACCGCGGCGAGGTTGAAGAACGCCGTACGGTCCGAGACACGCGCCGCCTGCTGCATGTTGTGCGTCACGATGACGATCGTGAAGCGCTCCTTGAGCTCACCGATCAGGTCCTCGATGGCGAGGGTGGAGATCGGGTCGAGGGCGGAGCAGGGCTCGTCCATCAGCAGCACCTTCGGCTCGACCGCGATGGCACGGGCGATGCACAGACGCTGCTGCTGACCGCCGGACAGGCCCGAACCGGGCTTGTTCAGCCGGTCCTTGACCTCGTTCCAGAGGTTCGCGCCCTTCAGCGACTTCTCCACGATGTCGCCGAGCTCGCTCTTCTTGTAGCCGCCGTTCAGCCGCAGCCCCGCCGCCACATTGTCGAAGATCGACATGGTGGGGAAGGGGTTGGGCCGCTGGAAGACCATGCCGACCTCGCGGCGCACGGCCACCGGGTCGATGCCCGGGCCGTACAGGTCCTCGTCGTCCAGCAGGACCTTGCCCTCGACCCGGCCGCCCGAGGTGACCTCGTGCATACGGTTCAGGGTGCGCAGGAACGTCGACTTGCCGCAGCCGGAGGGGCCGATGAAGGCCGTCACCGAGCGCGGCTCGACCGTCATCGAGATGTCTTCGATCGCCTTGTGGGAGCCGTAGAAGGCGGTGAGCCCGCTTACGTCGATTCGCTTGGCCATGTGTACGTCACTTCCAGTCAGTCGCTGAGGGGGCCGCGGTCAGCGACCGGTCTTCGGGGCCTTCCAGCGCGCGATCGCGCGGGCCACCAGGTTGAGGATCATCACGAAGGCGATCAGGGCGAGCGAGGCCGCCCACGCCCGGTCGTACGCGTATTCGTTGCCGGCGGCGTACTGCTGGTACACGTACAGCGGCAGCGACTGCTGGGGCCCCTCGAAGGGGTTGTTGTTGATGAACCGGTTTCCGAACACCAACAGCAGCACGGGCGCAGTCTCGCCCGCGATACGCGCGACGGCCAGCATGATGCCGGTCGTGATGCCGCCGATGGACGTCGGCAGGACCACCTTCAGGATGGTCCGCCACTTCGGCACGCCCAGGGCCAGCGACGCCTCGCGCAGCTCGTTCGGGACGAGCTTGAGCATCTCCTCCGTGGAGCGCACGACCACCGGCATCATCAGGATGGCCAGGGCCATCGAACCGGCGAAGCCGAACGGCTGCATGTCGAAGATCAGCATCAGCGACAGGATGAACAGACCCGCGACGATCGACGGGACACCCGTCATGACGTCGACGAAGAAGGTGACCGCCTGGGCGAGCCGGCCGCGGCCGTACTCCACCAGGTAGATGGCGGTCAGCACGCCGATCGGCGCCGCGATCAGGGTGGCGAGGCCGACCTGCTCCAGGCTGCCGATGATGGCGTGGTAGATGCCGCCGCCCGGCTGGGAGTCGGCGACGAGGCCCATCGAGTGGGTCAGGAAGTAGACGTCGAGGACCTTGATACCGCGGACGACCGTCACCCAGACCAGGGAGATCAGCGGCACGAGGGCGACCAGGAAGGCCACCCAGACCAGGCCGGTCGCGATGCGGTCCTTGGCCTGCCGGCGGCCCTCGACCTTGGCGGCGATGCCGTAGGTGGCGGCGAGGAAGAGCAGACCGGAGATCAGGCCCCACTGGACCTTGGTGAGCCCGGTGCCCGCTCCGACGGCGACGGCCACGGCCACGGAGCCGGCGGCGATCGCCCACGGCGACCACTTCGGCAGACTGGCGCCGCGCAGGGTGCTGGGGCGCTTCTCGGCGATGACGGCGTTGCTCATGCGTTGGCCCCCGAGTACTCCTTGCGGCGGGCGATGATCATGCGGGCCGCGCCGTTGACCACCAGGGTGATGACGAACAGGACCAGACCCGAGGCGATCAGGGCGTCCCGGCCGAACTCGGTGGCCTCGCTGAACTTGCTGGCGATGTTCTGCGCGAAGGTGCCGCCGCCCGGGTTGAGCAGGCTGCCGTGGATCAGGAAGTCCGGGGACAGGACGGTGGCCACGGCCATCGTCTCGCCGAGCGCGCGGCCGAGGCCGAGCATCGAGGCGGAGATCACGCCGGAGCGGCCGAAGGGCAGCACCGACATGCGGATGACCTCCCAGCGCGTGGCGCCGAGGGCCAGGGCCGCCTCCTCGTGCATCTGCGGGACCTGGCGGAAGACCTCGCGGCTGACGTTGGTGATGATCGGCAGGATCATGATCGCCAGCAGGATGCCCACGGTGAGCAGCGAGCGCGGGGCGCCCTGGTCCCAGGAGAAGATCCCGGTCCAGCCGAAGAAGTCGTTGAGCCAGCCGAAGAGGCCGGTCATGTGCGGTACGAGGATCAGCGCGCCCCACAGGCCGTAGACGATGGACGGCACGGCGGCGAGCAGGTCGACCACGTACGCGATGGGACCGGCGAGCCGGCGGGGGGCGTAGTGGGTGAGGAACAGGGCGATGGCCACCGCGACCGGGACCGCGAGGACCATGGCGATGATCGAGGAGACCACCGTGCCGAAGGCCAGCACCGCGATGCCGAAGCTGGGCGGCGTGACGTTGGTGTTCCACTCGAAGGTGGTGAGGAAGTTGCCGTGGTTCTTGCTGAGCGCGAGGGACGCGCGGTAGGTGAGGAAGACCGCGATCGCGGCCATGATCACCAACAGGAAGATGCCCGACCCACGGGACAGACCGAGGAAGATCCGGTCTCCGGGTCGGGTCGCGCCGCGGGCGTTGCGCTTGAGCTCGGCCAGGTTCGGCTGCGGGACGGGGGGTGGGGCGTCGGTTATCTGTGTTGATGTGTCCATCGGGTTCTCCGGTCTGCGGAACCGCACCCTGTGCGGTTCTGCGAAGCCGTACCGCTGGTACGGCTCGTGGCGGCGGTGCACCGGACGGTGCGGTCCGGTCCCGGATCAGGTCCGGGACCGGACCGCACACTCAGATCAGTTCAGGCCCTCGATGGTGGTGCGGACCTTGGCGATGATGTCGGCGGGGATGGGGGCGTACTTCAGGCCGGACAGAACGTTCTGGCCGTCCTCGGAGGCGATGTAGCGCAGGAACGCCTTGGTCGCCGGAAGGGTGTCGGACTTGTTGCCCTTGTCGCAGACGATCTCGTACGTCACCAGGGTGATCGGGTAGGCGCCGTCGGCCTTGGTGTTGTAGTTGAGCTGGAGCGACAGGTCCTTGCCCGTGCCCACGACCTTGGCGTCGGCGATCGCCTTGGAGGCGGAGTCGCTGCTCGGGGCGACCGGCGCGCTGGCACCGGTGTTGATGCTGACGGCGTTGACGCCGTCGGCGACGTAGGACAGCTCGAAGTAGCCGATGGAGCCGTTGGTCTGCTTGACCTGGGCGGCCACACCGGAGGACTGGGCGGCGGCCTGGCCACCCTTGGCCTGCCAGGCCTTGCCACCGGAGTAGGGCCAGTCGCTCTTGGCGGTGGCGATCAGGTACTTGGTGAAGTTGTCCGTGGTGCCGGACTCGTCCGAGCGGTGGAACGCCTGGATCTTCAGGTGCGGGAGCTTCGCGGAGGGGTTCAGCTTCTTGATGGCCGCGTCGTCCCAGTACTGGATCTTGCTGTTGAAGATCTTCGCCAGGGTCGGGGCGTCGAGGACCAGGTTGCTCACGCCGGACAGGTTGTAGCCGACCGCGATCGGGCCGCCGACCATCGGCAGGTCGATGCCCTGGCCACCGGAGCAGACCTTCTTGGAGGCGGTGACCTCTTCGGGCTTCAGCGCCGAGTCGGAGCCGGCGAACGCCAGCTGGCCCTGGGTGAAGGAGGTGACACCGGCGCCGGAGCCGCCCGCCTTGTAGTTGATCTGCACGCCGCAGGCCTTGGAGAACTGGGCCACCCAGGCGTCGATCGCGTTCTTCTGCGCGGACGAGCCGTCGGACAGCAGCTGGCCCTTGGCGTTGTCGCACTTGATGGAGCTGGCGCCCGTCGTCGCCGAAGCGCTGCTGCCACCGCTGCTGCCCGAGCTGGTGTCGTCCGAGCCGCACGCCGTGAGGACCAGGGCGCCGGAAGCGGCGAGGGCACCGAGGGCGAGGGCCCGCCGGTTCATGCGCTGAAGCTTCACTGTGAAAGAGTTCCTTCCAGGAGCCGCCGTCCTGAATCCGGCGGCGTGCGAGGGTTGCGAAGTCTCGGTGACACGGACCGCCTCTGCGAGGCATGACCGCATCTCGTAGGGCCGAAATTAGGCAGATCAGGTGAAGCCGCCGATGGCCACAAATGAACGCGAGGTGAACCCCTGCAGACGTTGTGGTTAGGTCACGGAATGCTCACGGGGAGGGCACGTGGAGGTTCCGTTCCTACGGTGACACAGCGGTGACACTCCCGCTGGAACGTTCGGGTCCGGCGAGCCGTCTCGTACCCCGAGAGCCAACGGGAGGCAGAACATGGAACGGCGTGCATTCATCGGTGGCGGCGCGGCCGCGATATCCGGCGTGGCCCTGGCGGCGTGCAAGGGCACCGGAACGGCCGGCGCCACCTCGTCGAACGCCACGCCCGCCACCGCCACCGGCTCCTCCGGCACGACCGTGATGTCGGCCTCCGCCGCCAACTGGAGCGCCCTCGCCCACGACCTCGACGGCACGCTGGTCCGCCCGGGCGACACCAAGTGGTCCACCGCCCACCAGCTGTACAACACCCGCTTCGACGGCCTGAAGCCCGCGGCGGTCGCCTATGTCGCACACACGGACGACATCCGGACAACCCTCGCCTACGCCCGCGCCCACGGCCTCCGGGTCGCCATCCGCAACGGCGGCCACTCCTACGCGGGCTGGTCCTCGGGCAACGGCAAGCTGATCCTCGATGTCTCCCGGCTGAACGGCATCCGCGTCGGCGGCGGCGAGGCCGTCGTGGGCGCCGGTTCCAAGCTGATCGACGTCTACCGCGGCCTCGCGGCCAAGGGGGTGACCATCCCGGCGGGCTCCTGCCCCTCGGTCGGCGTCTCGGGCCTGGTCCTGGGCGGCGGCCACGGCGTGGTCTCCCGGGCCTACGGCCTGACCTGCGACAGCCTCACCCAGGCCACGCTGATCACGGCCGACGGCAAGCAGCTGACCGCGAACGCGACCGAGAACAAGGACCTGTTCTGGGCCCTGCGCGGCGCGGGCAACGGCAACTTCGGCGTCGTGACGGAACTGCGCTTCAAGACCCACCCGGCCCCGCAGGCGGTGTCGGCGTACGTCACCTGGCCCTTCTCGAAGGCGGCCGCCGTGCTGCGGGCCTGGCAGGAGTGGGGCCCCAGCCAGCCGGACGAGATCTGGTCCTCCTGCCACCTGGAGAACGGCGGCTCGCCCAGCGTCTCCGTCGCCGCCTTCTCCCTCGGCACCTACGGCGAACTCCAGAACGCCCTGGACCGCCTGGCCTCGAAGGTGGGGTCGGCGGCCCGCGGCGTCACGCTCCGGCGGCACTCCTACGAGGGCGCGATGGAGGCCTACGCCGGCTGCTCGTCCTTCCCCACCGAAGCCCAGTGCCACCTGCCCGGCTCCACGCCGGGCCGCAACCCCCAGGGCGCGCTGGGCCGCGAGACCTATGCGGCCCGTTCGGACTTCTTCGACCGCTCGATCTCCGCGGCGGGCATCCAGACCCTGCTGCGGCAGATCTCCTCGGTCCAGGGCGGCGCGGGCAGCATCGCGCTGACCGCGCTCGGCGGCGCGATCAACCGCGTCTCCCCGACGGCCACCGCGTTCGTGCACCGCCGCAGCCGCATGCTCGCCCAGTACATAGCGTCCTGGCGCCCCGGCACGACGGGCACCGCGGCCCAGTCCTGGCTCACCCACGCCCACGACGCGATGAAGCCCTACGCCTCCGGCGCGGCCTACCAGAACTACACGGACCCGACCCTGAAGGACTGGCGCACGGCCTACTACGGCGACGCGGCGGCCAAGCTGGCGACCCTGAAGAAGCAGTACGACCCGAACCGCTTCTTCACCTACCCACAGGCGCTGTAGGAGCCCCTGGGCCCCTGCCCGCAGGCGCTGCGGGAGCCTCGCGGCCCTACGCGGCCAGGTCGCGTTCCTCGGCCTCGACGTCCTTGCGGGCGCCGGGGAGCACGGTGTCCCGGCCCGTACCGGGCCGGCGCCGGCTGCGGACGAGCCGGCCGCCCCAGGAGGACCCCTCGACGGCCTTCATCAGCGGCGTGAGCAGGGCCATGGCCGGCGGCGACAGCAGCAGGGCCACGGCCGTGCCGAGCGCGAAGCCGCCGACGACGTCCGTCGGGTAGTGCACGCCCATGTAGACGCGGCAGAAGCCTTCGAGCAGCGCGAGCGCGATCCCGGCGATGCCGAACTTCCGGTTGGCGACGAACAGTCCGACGCCGATGGCCATGGTGATCGTCGCGTGGTCGCTCACGAAGGAGTAGTCGGTCTTGCCGGACACCAGGACATCGAGCCCCTGGTGCTCCAGGAACGGCCGGGGCCGTTCGACGAAGCCCCTTATCGGCACGTTCACCAGCACCGCGATCCCGGCGGCGATCGGCGTCCACACCAGCGCGGCCACGGAGGAGGCGGCGTCCTCGGCACCGCGCCGCCGCACCGACCACCAGCACCACAGCACGAGCAGCACCATGGCCAGCAACAGCCCGTACTCGCCGACGAACTCCATGCCGCGGTCGAACCAGTGCGGGGCGTCCTTGGCCAGTCCGTTGATGTCGTAGAGCAGGTCGACGTCGGGGTTCGACCCGGATTCAGCGAGTCCAGCCATCGTGCCGCGGCCCCTTCGTCGTTGCTTCGGGCACTCGCGTGCGCCACTACGTCAACAGGAACGCACGGTCCCGCTTACTACGTTCCACACTCCACCGAATGATCACGCAGACGTTATCGAAGAGAGACCCGTTGCCGCAGCTCAGGGGGTGGTTTCACGCTCGGTTCACACGTTCGTGGGCAACGCTTTCGCGCCATCTGCGGTGACCCGGGTTGCCCCGAAGTACTCGGAAGTGTCGATCGGGTCGAACCGGATGACGGCGCCCGTTCGCGGCGCGTCGATCATGTACCCACCGCCGACATAAATGCCGACATGGTGGATGGCCCGGGAGTCGGTCGGATCCTTCGAGAAGAACACGAGGTCTCCGGGCAGCAGTTCGTCGCGCTTGGGGTGCGGCCCGGCGTTGTACTGGTCATTGGCCACTCGCGGGAGGGTGACGCCGACGCTCTCGTACGCCGCCTTCGTCAGCCCCGAGCAGTCGAAACGCCCGCCGTCCGCGGCGGTGCCGTTGCCGCCCCACAGGTAGGGCGTGCCCAGCTTCTTCTGCGCGTAGTAGATGGCGCCGGCCGCCTGCTCGCTGGGGTCGACCCGGGACACGGGCGCCGCGAAGCTCTCCTCCAGCGTGGTGATCGTCTTGACGTAGTTCTGCGTCTCCCGGTACGGCGGCACGCCCCCGTACTTGATCACCGCGTAGGCGCCGGCGTTGTACGAGGCGAGCATGTTTTCGGTCAGATTCCCGGGTACGTCCTTCACGTACGAGGCGAGCTTGCAGTCGTACGACGCGGCGGACGGAATGGCGTCCTGCGGATCCCACACGTCCTTCCTGCCGTCGCCGTTGCCGTCGATGCCGTGCGTGGCCCAGGTACCGGGGATGAACTGCGCTATCCCCTCGGCCGCGGCCTCGCTCCTGGCGTTCGGGTTGAACCCGCTCTCCTGGTACAGCTGGGCGGCGAGCAGCGCCGGGTTGATGGCGGGGCACAGGTTGCCCCACTTCTGCACGATGGTCGCGTAGGCCGCGGGCACGGAGCCCTTGGCGAGCGCCTTGGTCGCGCCGCCCACGCCGTTGAGGATGTTCCCGGCGACCAGGTAGACGCCCACGACGAGCAGCATCACGAAGGCCAGGGCGGAGCCGACAGCGGCGGACGCGATGATCCAAGCCTTACGCACCGTCAACCGCCCCTCGCCGCCCGGGAGTCGTAGCCCAGGTCAGTGTAGGGGCGTGCGCTGCGTTCGGGAATGATCACGCGGGGTCTTCGGCCGTCTTCGACCCCATTGGTCTCACGGATCGGCCGTGGCGTCCCGGTAGAGCTCGGCGGCCTCGGTCCCCAGCACCACGCTGTAGGAGATGTCGTCGGTGGAGCCGCCCTCCTCGTGGCCGCCCAGCACCCCGACGACCTGCCCGTCCCCGTTCACCCAGGGGCTGCCGCTGGTGCCGCCGCTGAGGGCGGGACAGTCGATGCGCTGCTGCGTGGAGCTGTGCGCGGTGGGCTTGTTGGTGCAGCTGACCGGCACCTCACGGGAGTTGGGATACCCGGTGACGGTGACGGCGGTGGCCCCGGTGGCCGTACCGGTGACGAACCGGTTGCCGCCGACGACGTCCTCGACGCCCTTGCCGTCCTTGCCGTCCTTCGCCGCCACCACGGCGAAGGCGACGTCGCTGTCCTCGTCCTGCCCCTTGGCCCACCCGTCGGGCAGGAACCGCCTGCGCACGGTCCACACCCCGTACGGGGCCTTCCCGTCCCGGTACCCGGGCACGAATATCAGGCCGCCGTCCCCGTCCAGGCAGTGCGCGGCGGTGACGACGAGATCGCGGCCCGGACTGTGCACGACGGAGGCGGTGCAGAAGTGCCCGCCGGCGAGCTTGCCCGCGCGGTCGGCCCCAAAGAGGGCCCCGACTCTGTCGGTGGGCCCGCCGGCCGCCGCGACGGCGGTGACGCCGAACGGCCCGGGCCCGTCGTCGGCGTCCGCGAGGGAGGCCGAGGTGACGGCCGGCACGAGCAGCACGACGGCTGCGAACACGGGGCTGGAGACCCGCCTGCCAATGCGTGGGGTGCGCTTCATCGGCAACCACTGTGACCGACGAAGGTGAGAAAAGAGTCTGCCGTTCACTGAGATATCTCCGTGAACGGCGGCTTCCGGGGCGGGACGCTCGACGACACGGCCATGACATCCACCGTACGGCGGTGCCACCGCCCGCGCCTCCCGGCCCGCCCGGCCCCGCGCTCACCGGCCGGGTCGACGCGCGTCAACCTGCGGGTTCCCGTGCTCCGGGTCAAACGGCCCCCATCCTTCGGCCATCGTGCCGCCATCGGGCGGCAATCCCGCAAGCCTGTTCGGTCATGCACAAGTCAGAATTCCGAAACCCTCTTGTTCGTCGCGCACTCAACAAGCGAAGGTCTCGCACGCTCGGACCTTTCACGGGCCGAGCGGAGCAGAACTCCCCGACGGGTCACCGGGGAGCCGCCCGGATGAGGAGTACGTGGGGTCTCCTCGGCGGCGCACAGGGAACGGGTCACGGCAGCCGGCCGTGACCCGTTCTCCCGTTCTCAGTACCATGCCCCGGCAGTAGATCCGGTACATGACACCCACGGGGGAATCACATGAGGCGCACGCTCGCCGTCCTGCTCACCGTCGCCGCGCTCACCGCACCGCTGGCCGGCTGCAGCAAGGCGAAGCCCGTCACCGGCACGGTCGTCAGCAAGGACACCGACCACGAGTGCAAGACGAAGAAGAAGGGCAAGAAGAGGACCCGCAGCTGCCACACCGAGTACGAACTGACGGTCCGCACGAAGGCCGGCAAGGAGGAAGAGGTGGACGTCAGCAGCAGCGCGTACGGACTGTGCGCCGAGGGCCTGAACTACCCGAAGTGCACCAAGAACTGACGGCCGCCGGCACCCCTCCCATGCAACTCCCGTGAGCTGCCTGTGAGTTGAGTAAAGGGCCGAAACAGGTTCAGTAATCCGGAAGTCAGAATTCCATAAGCCTCTTGTTGTCGCGTACTCAACAAGCGACAGTCGTGGCGGGCCGCCGCCCTCCGCCGGGGACTCCGTACCGGCGGAGCGCACCCGCACCGCCCCTGTTCCACCCCACCCAGGAACATCAGGAGGCTGCACGATGCGTTCCCCTCTCCCCCACAGACCCGCCCACAGAGCCCTGCGCCGCACGATGGCCGCCGCGGCCGCCGCGGCGGCACTCGTGTTCGCGGGCTTCGGCACCGCCGCCCAGGCCGACGCGGCCACCGCCTCGTCGAAGGCGACCTGGACGGCCACCCCCTGCGCCACCCCGAAGCACAAGGGCGAACTGGCCTGCGACTCCTACCGCGTGACCGGCGGCCTCACCGCCTTCCAGAAGCAGCAGGCGGCGAGGACCGGCGTCACCCCCAAGGCCGCCGACGCCGCCACACCCTCCGGCTACGGCCCCACGAACCTCCAGTCGGCCTACGGCCTGACCTCCGCCGCCGCCTCCAACGGCTCCGGCGAGACCATCGCCATCGTCGACGCGTACAACGACCCGAACGCCGAGTCCGACCTCGCCACCTACCGCTCGTACTACGGCCTGCCGGCCTGCACCACCGCCAACGGCTGCTTCAAGAAGGTCAGCCAGACCGGCTCCACGACCTCGCTGCCCTCCAGCGACTCCGGCTGGTCCGAGGAGATCTCCCTCGACCTCGACATGGCCTCCGCCGTCTGCCCGAAGTGCAACATCCTCCTCGTCGAGGCCACCAGCGCCACCATGGCCAACCTCGGCAAGGCCGTGAACGAGGCCGTCTCCCTCGGCGCGAAGTACGTCTCCAACAGCTACGGCGGCTCGGAGTCCTCCTCCGACACCTCCTACGACTCCTCGTACTTCAACCACCCGGGCGTCGCCATCACCGTCTCCGCCGGCGACGGCGGCTACGGCGCCGAGTACCCGGCCGCCTCCCGCTACGTCACCTCGGTCGGCGGCACGGCCCTGAAGACCTCCTCCACCACCCGCGGCTGGACCGAGACCGTCTGGAACACCTCCAGCACCGAGGGCACCGGCTCCGGCTGCTCCTCCTACGACACCAAACCGTCCTGGCAGACCGACACCGGCTGCGCCAAGCGCACGATCGCCGACGTCTCGGCCGTCGCCGACCCCGCCACCGGCGTCTCGGTCTACGACTCCTACGGCGTCACCGCCGGCTGGTACACCTTCGGCGGCACGAGCGCCTCCGCGCCCATCATCGCCGCCGTCTACGCCCTCGCCGGCACCCCGTCGTCCTCGTCCTACCCGGCCTCCTTCCCCTACACGAAGGCCGGCACCTCCGCCCTGAACGACGTGACCAGCGGCAGCAACGGCTCCTGCACCACCACCTACCTGTGCACCGCCCAGCCGGGCTACGACGGCCCGACGGGCTGGGGAACCCCGGAGGGAGTAGCGGCCTTCACGGGCTGACTCTCCGTCACCAGCGAGCGAGCCGCGGCCGGTATGGGTCGCGGCTCGTCCGCGCGCGCGGGTTACCCTTCACCCGGAGAACACCGGCGCGACCACTCACCCGACCAGCCGTCAGAACCGGCCCAGGTCACAGAAGGGGTCAACGACTGAACCACACACAGGTTCCGCTCAGGCCTCATTGCCCGGCGTGACCTGCCGTGATACACAGAGTGACCGAGCGTGCTTTTCGTACGAAACCCGCCAGGCAATGACGCCAAGTCGACATACGACCGCGGCATTGTCGGCGAGAATGAGCCAGACCTCTGCACACCCGGCAGAGGGAACTGCGGAACTACCCACCAGGGGCGGTGACTTACATGCTCTTTGCGGCCGACAAGGGAGACATCAACACCATCATCGGCGGGATCGCTCCGG
This sequence comes from Streptomyces panaciradicis, assembly GCF_023516615.1. GTDB lineage: Bacteria > Actinomycetota > Actinomycetes > Streptomycetales > Streptomycetaceae > Streptomyces > Streptomyces panaciradicis. The sequence continues at coordinate 7,657 of NZ_JAMGBF010000019.1, read as the reverse complement.
ACTGGGGCCCCTTCGGCAGCCTGGGCAACGAGGCCAAGGTCATGATCGAGGTCGTGATGGCGGTGGCCATCCTGCTCTGCCTGGGCATCGCGGTCTGGGGTGCGGCCAAGCAGCGCATCGGCGCGACCGCCCTGCGGGACACCTTCAGCGCGGAGCAGGGCAAGGGCCTCATCATCGCCGGCCTCACCGGCGTATTCATCATCGGCTCCCTGGGCACGCTCTTCACCATCGTGTACGGCATGGCCGTCTAGCAGGCGTTCCCTCCTCCCCCACCCGCCCGTCGTGCTCCCCGGCCGAGGTTGCGTTTCCCTGATGTCGAGTCACCACACCGCGCCCGCGCGGCATCCAGCACGGCTACCGTCGTATGTCTACGAGGTGGAGAGGGCGTACGCGGCATGAGTCTCGGAGACGAGGGGCAGACCCGGACCCGTCTGCCCGACAGCGGCGGCGACGTGTACGGGGGCGCGCGGCGAGGTGGCCGCACGTCGTCCCGGAGCCTGGTCACAGTGGTCGGCGTGGTGGTCCTCCTCATCGCCGCGATCGCCTTCGCGAACCGCGGAGGAGACGATTCCTCTTCGTCGACCAGCGCGGGGGACAAGCCGGACAGCGCATCGACGGCGGCGAGCGGGACGAAGCCGGTGGCGGGGAAGGCGGCGGGCATTCCTGCCGGGTTCGCGCATGATCAGCAGGGGGCTGAGAGTGCAGCGGCCAATTACGCCTCCGCCCTTGGCTCCGAAGGCATGTTCAACGCCTCCCGTCGCCACGAGATCGTGCAGACCGTCGCCGACCCCAGCGCCGTCACCCGTCTGCAGTCCGGGTTCGACGCTGATTACTCAGCGGACTTCCTGAAGAAGATCGGCCTCAACAACGATGGCAGTGCCCCTGCCGGAACCACGTTCGTGAATCGGACGCTGCCCGCGGGCACCAAGGTCACCTCGTTCAGCGCCGACGCGGCCACGGTCGAGGTCTGGTGCAGCGGCCTCTTCGGGCTGGCCGGTCGGGACTCGACCAACCCCGTCACCAGCGGCTGGTTCACCGTGACCATGAAGCTGAACTGGAGCGGCGGCGACTGGAAGGTCCTCGCGAGCAGCCAAAAGACTGGCCCTACCCCCGTCACCGATGACAACCCCGTCTCGGGAGCCGATGAGATCGGCAAGGCGGTCAAGGAGTTCGGAGGGTTCACCTATGCCCGGTAGCCGGCACCGCGCGCTCAAGCTCACCGGTCTGGTGGCTGCCGTACAAACAGCAGCCGTATTGCTGGCAGCCCGTGCCGTCGCCGAGCCGAGCCCGACCGCGACGAAGAGCAGCGACCCCTGCTCCCTCATCGCCGGCCCGGCCAAGAAGTACTGCGAGCGAGGCAACGGGGACAAGGGCACCACCGGTACCAACACCCCCAGCCTCACCTCGACGCTCGACCCTCTGTCCTCGCTCGCCCAAGGCTGCGCCAAAGCCGCCTCCTGGACCATCGACAAGCTCAGTGGGGCCGTGAAGGAGACCGCGAACGTCGACTTCACGAACCAGAAGTTCCTCCAGCAGTACGCGGTCGTCTTCGCGGCGTCGACGATCCTGACCCTCGTGCTCTGGCTGCTGGCCGTGGCCAAGCGGGCCGTCCGCGGTGTGCCGCTCACCACCGCCATCTCGGAGGCCGTCGGCTTCCTCTGGCTGACGGTCCTGGCGTCGGCGTTCACGCCCCTGATCCTGTACACCGTCGTATCGGCCGCGGACGGCGTCACCGATGTGCTGGCGAAGGCCACCGGCGACCAGACCGACGTCTTCTTCGGCACCTTCTCCGGCGCCCTGAACAAGGGCACCGACATCGGCGGCGGCCCCATCATGCTGATCGTCGTGTCGCTGGTCAGCATCCTCGCCGCCGGCGTCCTCTGGCTGGAGCTCGTCATCAGAGCCGCGCTCCTCTACGTCGGCGCCCTCCTCGGCACCGTCGTCTACGCCGGCCTGGTCGACAAGAACCTCTGGGGCCACGTCCGCCGCTGGGCGGGCATCATGATCGCCGTCATCCTGGTCAAGCCGATCATCGTGATCGTGCTGGGCCTCGCGGGCGCGCTGTCCTCCGCCAACGGCCCCGACTCCTTCTCCGCCGTCGTCTCCGGCCTCGCCATCATCCTGCTGGCCATCTTCGCCAGCGCGATGATCTACCGCTTCGTCCCCGGCTTCGGCGACGAGATCGCCAGCGGCCGCAACAACCGCATCATGCAGGGCGCCGAAGGCAAGGCGGCGGCCGTCATCAGCTCCCCGGCGAACATGGTCGCGCAGGGCATCAAGACCCACAGCACCCGCGCCAACGACAACGGAGGCGGCGGCCAGTCGTCCTCCGGCGGCGGCCCCCGCCCGGCCAACCCGGTCAGCGGCGGCGTCGCCGCCCACAGCACCCGCACCCCGACCGGTGGTGGCGGCGGAACTGTCCCCTCCGCCGCACCCGCACCCCGCTCGGCGAGCCCGGTGAACACCCCGCATGCCAGCAACACCCGCAACAGCAGTACCAACCGCACGGGAGGTGAAGGGCGTTGACGACCGAGTCCCACCTGTCCCATCCGGTCACGCCCCGCCGTACGTATCTCATCGGCCGCGCCCGGCCGAACGCGATCGTCGGCCGGAACCGCGAGTCCGGCGAGATCGCGCTGATCATCATCGGCGCGTTCCTCGGCATGATGTGCGGGCTCCTCGTCCCGGTCCTCTCCCTGCGCATCGTGCTGCTGATGGGCTTCCCGCTGCTCGCGCTGGCGGCGGTCTACGTGCCGTACAAGCACCGCACGTTCTACAAGTGGTTCGAGATCAACCGCAGTTACAAGCGCACCCTGAAGCAGGGCACCCTCTACCGCTCCGGCGTCATGGAAGCCGGCACGCGCCTGGACGGCCGAGAGATCGAGATCGGCCCGCCGCCCGGCATCGGCCGCATCAACTGGCTCGCCGCCCCCTTCGGGCCCGACGAGATCGCCGTCCTGCTGCACGCGGACCGCAGGACCGTCACCGCCGCCATCGAGATCGAGGGCCCCGGCGTCGGCCTGCGCGACTCCGAGGACCAGGAAGCACTCGTCGACCGCTTCGGCACCCTGCTCAAGCACGTCGCCAACGGCGACGGCTTCGTCACCCGCCTGCAGATGCTCGCCCGCACCCTGCCGGCCGACCCCGACGCCCACGCCAAGGACGTCGCCGTCCGCGGCGACGAGAAGGCCCCGGGCTGGCTGCAGCAGTCGTACGACCAACTCCAGTCCATGGTGTCGACCAGCAGCGAGCAGCACCGCGCCTACCTGGTCGCCTGCATGCACTACACCCGCGAACTGGCCGCCGAGGCCCAGGCGATGGCGCGGGCGGCCCGCCCGCACAACGGCCGCAAGGTCGACCGCGACGCGGGTCTTGCGGTCGTCATGGCCCGCGAGCTGACCGACATCTGCTCGCGCCTGCAGGAGGCCGACATCCGTGTCCGCCAGCCCCTCGGCCAGGGCCGCCTCGCCTCCCTCATCCACTCCATGTACGACCCCGACCACCCCATCGACCACATCCAGGCGATGACCAAGCGCAACGCCTGGCCGGCCGAGCTCGACGCCATGGAGCCCACGTTCCTCCAGGCGAAGACCCGGGAGTCCTCCACCCGCGCCCCCTGGTGCCACGCCACCGCCTGGGTGAAGGAGTGGCCGATGACCCCGGTGGGCGTCAACTTCCTGGCCCCGCTGCTGGTCCACACCCCGGACGTGATCCGTACGGTCGCCGTCACGATGGACCTGGAACCCACCGAGGTCGCCATCGAGCGCATGCTGACCGAGAAGACCAACGACGAGGCGGAGGCGAGCCGCGCCGCCAAGATGAACCGCACCGTCGACCCCCGTGACGTGGCCGCCCACACCCGCCTAGACCAGCGCGGCGAGGACCTCGCCAGCGGCGCCGCCGGCGTCAACCTGGTCGGCTACATCACCGTCTCCTCCCGCTCTCCCGAGGCGCTGGCCCGCGACAAGCGGACCATCCGCGCCTCGGCCGGAAAGTCGTACCTGAAGCTGGAGTGGTGCGATCGCGAGCACCACCGTGCCTTCGTGAACACGCTTCCGTTCGCCACCGGCATTCGAAGGTAGGGGCTGATTCGCCGATGCGGGATCCGCTGTCCGTCCTCACCGACGCCTTCACGTCCTTCCTCTTCGGGAAGGTCGAGACGACCCGCCTGCCCGTGCGCACGTCCACCGGCCAGGCCCAGGCCGTCTACCTGCCGACGGCCGCCCCCGGCCTCGGCGACTCGGGCGTGATCATCGGCCGCGAGGTCTACTCCGGCAAGGGCTACATCTACGACCCCTTCCAGCTCTACGGCCAGCAGCTGCCCGCCCCCCACTGGCTCGTCCTCGGCGAGTCCGGCAACGGCAAGTCGGCCCTGGAGAAGACGTACGTCCTGCGGCAGCTGCGCTTCAAGGACCGCCAGGTCGTCGTCCTCGACGCCCAGGGCGAGGACGGCGTCGGCGAGTGGAACCTCATCGCGGAGGAGCTGGGGATAACTCCCATCCGGCTGGACCCGATGGCCGCCCTGGACCACGGCATCCGGCTCAACCCCCTCGACCCCTCGATCACGACGACCGGCCAGCTCGCGCTGCTCCGGACGATCATCGAGGTCGCGATGGGCCACGGCCTGGACGAACGCTCCGGCTTCGCCCTCAAGGTCGCGCACGCCTACGTCAACGAGACGATCGTCGAACGCCAGCCGATCCTCACGGACATCGTCGAGCAGCTACGGCACCCGGAGCCGGAGTCCGCCGAGGCGATGAACGTCGACATAGAGGACGTACGGGCGTGGGGCCTGGACGTGGCGCTGGTGCTGGACCGGCTCGTCGACGGTGACCTGCGCGGCATGTTCGACGGCCCGACGACGGTCGGCATCGACCTGGACGCGCCGCTGATCGTCTTCGACCTGTCCCACATCGACCGCAACTCCATCGCCATGCCGATCCTGATGGCGATCGTCGGCGTGTGGCTGGAGCACACCTGGATCCGTCCCGACCGCAAGAAGCGCGTCTTCCTGGTCGAGGAGGCCTGGCACATCATCAGCAGCCCGTTCGTGGCGCAGCTGTTCCAGCGGCTGCTGAAGTTCGGGCGCCGGCTCGGCCTGTCCTTCGTGGCGGTCGTCCACCACCTGTCCGACGTCGTCGACGGCGCGGCCGCCAAGGAGGCGGCGGCGATCCTGAAGATGGCGTCGACCCGGACGATCTACGCCCAGAAGGCCGACGAGGCCCGGGCGACAGGACGGGTGCTCGGCCTGCCCAGGTGGGCGGTGGAGATCATCCCCACCCTCACGCCCGGTATCGCGGTCTGGGACGTCAACGGCAATGTCCAGGTGGTCAAACACCTGGTCACGGAGACGGAACGCCCTCTGGTCTTCACCGACCGCGCGATGACGGAGTCCTCCAGCGATCTGGCCGACGACGCCCTGCGCGCCGCCGAACTGGAGGCGGAGGAGCGGGCCGCGGCCTTCGTGGAACAGCATCTGAGCGACTACGACGGCACGTCCGAATCGACGGTGGCGTAGCGGGAGGCGGACGTGGTCAGACCGGACGACCGGCGACGACGGGACGACCGGGAGAGCCAGGGCGGCATCCCGGACGGCCTGTTGGTCGGCCTGCTCGCCTTCCTCCTCGGCATGACCCTGCTGGTGTGGTCGGCGACGGGGCTGGCGGGGCTGTTCGCCCAGGGCTCCTGGCCGGACGGCGTGACCTTCACCCGTACGCCCCTCGCCATGCGCCACCTCATCGGCCACCCGCACGACATCACCGGCGCCTGGCCGGACACGCCGCCGACGCAGCTCTCCGGGTACGGGCTGTTCTGGGGCCTGTTCATCGGTCAGCTGATGGTGCTGTTCGTGCTGACGGTGTTCCTCATGGGGACGGTGGCCAGATGGCGGGCCGGGCGCACGAGGCGGCGCCTGGAGCGGTCGGCGGCGCTCGAGCGGGCCACGGCGGCGGTGATCGTACCGGAGCCCGAGCCGGAGGCCCGGCCGCTGCCCCCTGTGGCGGAGATCCACGAGGTGCCGCTCCCCCGGGCCGAGCCCGTCCTGCCCCAGCCGACCGAAGTGCTCCAGCACCCCAGGGTGCCCATCGTGCACTACGGCCCACCCGCGAGCCGCCAGGCGACGGCCACGCAGGCCGTACGGGACGCCGAGGGCCCCGCCGTGGTCGTCACGTCCAACCCGACCCTGTGGCAGGACACCAAGGACGCCCGGGCCAAGCTGGGCCCCGTCCACCTCTACGACCCCACGCACCTTTGCGACACCCCGGCCCGCCTCCACTGGTCCCCGACGGCGGGCTGCGAGGACAAGCAGACGGCCACGGAGAGGGCGGCCGCGATACTCGCCCCGATCCGTCCCACCGCCAAGCTGGACGAAGCCCTGTCGGCCACCGCGGAAACGCTCCTGCGGACCTATCTGCACGCCGCCGCGGTGGACGGCCGCACCATCCGCCACGTCCACCGCTGGGCCCAGGGCACCCAGGTCCAGGACGCGGTCCGCATTCTCCGTACGAACCCCAAGGCGTCCCCCGGCTCCGCCGGCGAACTCGAGGCAGCGCTCACCGCCCACCCCGAACGCCGTGACATGGCCCAGGAACTGACGGGACGAGCCCTCTCGGCCCTGTTCACCGTCAACATCCGCGAGGCCTGCACCCCCAACCGAACCGACGCCCTCGCCTTGGATTCCTTCGTCCACGAAGGGGGCACGCTTTATGTAGTGGGGGAATCCATCGAGGACCCCAGGACCCATCCAGGGGCGATGCCTCTCCTGACGGCCCTCGTCTCCAGCGTGGTCGAGCGTGGCCGGCGCATGGCCGAACGGTCATCCTCCGGTCGCCTCGACCCACCACTCACGCTCGTCCTCGACGACGTGGCCGCCGTGGCGCCGCTGCCCCAACTGCCGGAGCTGCTGGCCGCGGGTGCGGATCGGGGCCTGCCGACGCTGGCCCTCCTCCGCTCCCGGGAGCAGGGCCGCGCCCGCTGGCCGCACGACGAACTGCCGGTCTAGCGGCCCGTCAGACCGCCTCACGCTCCTCGCGTTCCAGGGCGAACTCCAGCTCCAGCTGGCCCGGGGCCGCCGACAACGGCACGGTCAACCCGGTGGGCGCGAAGCCCACCTTCCGGTACAGCCGCTGGGCCCGCCCGTTGTCCTCGTGCACGATGAGCCGCACCTGCTCGGCGCCCTGCGCCCAGGCCCAGTCCAGACCGGCGTCGAACAGCACCTCGGTCAGCCCGATGCCACGGTGTTCGGGCCGCACGAACACGCCGACGACATGCCCCTGGCGCCGCTCGATCGGAAACCCGGCCCAGTCGGTGGTGCCGGCCTCCTCCATCAGCACGGTGAGCGTCCCGACCCATTCGCCGTCCGGTCCCTCGGCGACGATCTGCTGCGCTCCGGACGCCCCTTCGGCCCCGCCGGCCGCCCGCTCCTGCCAGAACGCGTCCGACCGGGCCGCGGCCTGCTCGTAGGTCTCGAGGAAGGCGAGGTGCGCGACGGGATCCTGCAGTGCGGCGAGCCGCAGGGCCTTCACCTCACGCCACTCGTCGGCGTGTATGGAACGGACTTTGTAGGTCATGCCCGTAACGGTAGCCGAACGCAGAAAACCCCCGGACCGGTATCCCCGGCCGGGGGCTTTCTCAAAAATTGTTCGGCGGCGTCCTACTC
>NZ_JAMGBF010000189.1 GCF_023516615.1 Streptomyces panaciradicis | reverse complement strand
GCGAGTTACGCGGGTTCGATTCCCGCCACGGCCTCTACATACCTGACCAGGGCGAACACGAGGGCGGCACCCTCGCAGGGGTGCCGCCCTCGTGTTCGCCCGTCTCAGTTTCCGTCTCGATTCATCCCCTGAACTCGGGATATGGCAGGGTGATGTACCCCAGAGATCAAGACTGGGATCGGAGCCAAGCGGCTATAGCAGTAACAAGCGAGCTGCCCACGGCGTACGCCGCCCCACGCAGGGACTGCTTGAACAAGTCGCGACCCTCGCCCTTCGCCCCCTTCGAGAGTTTGGTGGACCGCTGCTTGTCGCTGTTGCCCGCGGCGCGTTGGTTGTTACTCTCCATGTTGGTGTCCCTCCGCTCAGACAGGGCGCATTGACACTGCATGGGGAGCCCTCCCGACCTATGGCCTAGGAACCTGTCGGGACACCAGGGCTCCCCGTACGCGTTATTGCGAGTTTACGGACCGTAGTCAGCATGATCGCAAGTCACGAAACACGCCCTTACCCGGCATGGCGCGCCTTTTGGTGTTAAACCAAGCAGAGTGTGCGCCAACACTCCTCTGCAGGCGAGAAGCTGACGGGTCCTTATCGGGTTCTTAACGGGCACGTCGTCCAACTGGGCTTTCGTGGGTTCAGTCCGTCTCCCGATTCCAGATCAGGCCGTCCACCTGTTGCGCGATGTCCGCCCGCACGGCGTCCACCATGTGCTGATAGCGAGCGGCCATGGCCGTAGTCGACCACCCCATGAGACCCATGACGGCCCGTTCAGGGACACCGAGGATCAGCAGAACCGTCGCGGCCGTGTGGCGGGCGTCGTGTAGGCGTCCGTCTCGAACGTTCGCCTCCGTGAGGAGTGCCTTCCACTCAGTCCAGTCCCGGCGGTGGGACGGGCTACGGCCGTGTTCGTCCGGGAAGACCAATCCGTTCTCCTCCCAACGCTTCCCGGCCGCCGCCCGCTCCCCTTCCTGCGCCTTGAGGTGGTCACGGAGTAAGTCAACGAGCTGTTCGGGGAGACCGACGGCGCGTCGGCCGGCACGCGACTTGGTGGTGGACAGCTCCGGATTCGTGCGACGCCTCTGCGGGCAGTACCCGGCGGCCTTGCGTCCGCAGGGGTCCACGCATCCGTGGGCGTACTGCGGCCGATGTCGACTACGCCGGACCACAAGGAACCCACCGTCAAGGTCCACGTCGTCCCACCTCAGACCGAGCACTTCCCCTTGGCGCAGTCCGAGGGCGAGGGCGACGGCCCAGCGAGCGGAGTTGCGGTGCCGGTCAGCGGACTTGAGCAACCGCTGTACCTCTTGGACGCTGTAGGGCTCCACCTCGTACTCCCCCGTCTTTGGTGCCTTGGCCAACTGAACGGGGTTCTTGCCGAGATGCCCGCGCCGTACGGCCTCATTGAGGGCGGTGCGGAGAGTTCGGTGCACCTGGTGAGCGGTCGCGGGCTTGCTGCCGTTGGCCTGCATCTTGGCGTAGAACGCCTCGATGTGCTCGGGCTTCAGCCTGTCGAGACGGTGAGCGCCCAAGCCGGGGATGAGGTGCTTCCGGACGGCCACGCCATACCCGACCATCGTGTTGTCGTTCACGGCGAGGGGCGCGACGTTCTCAATCCAGTGAGTAAGCCACGCCTTAACCGTCCACGCCTTGCCAGGCTTCCGCACGGTTTTGGCGTCGCGCTGCTTCTCCAACTCGCGTACGGCCAGCGTCACTTCGGCGCGAGTCTTCCGCTCGACGTGGCGACGGTCCGGGGTGCCGTCGTCGCGGATGCCGACGGTGACGCGGCCGTGCCATTTGCCGTCCTTGCCGAAGTAGATCGAGCTGCGGCCGTTGGGCTGTCGGGTGCGCTTCTTCGTGTCCTCTGCCACAGGCAGGCTCCTGTTCCTTGCGTGTCGGGATGGGACCGGGGCGGCGGGCTGTCCTGTCCGGGAGTGCCGCCGCCCCAGGCGTGATCAAGCGGTGCGTTGGGCTGCGCGGAGGCGGGCGACGTACGCGGCCGGGGCGTCGGCGGGGACGCGGCGGAGACGGCCGACGGGTACGGACTCCAGCTCTCCGGAGCGGATGAGTGCGTAGCAGGTGGTTCGGCCGATGCGGAGGCGGCGGGCGGCCTCTTCGACCTTGAGGAGAACCAGGGTGGGGTCGTCGTCGACCGGGGTCGTGAGGGTGCCGTGCTCGTCCAAGGCTCACTCCTGTGGGGCTGAGTTCGTGGGCAAGTGCCGCCGCACAAACCGCAAAATCCGCAGAAAAGCCGAGGGGTGGCGTTGACCTGCGGTGATGCGGTGCGAGGGTGGCGGCGGGCGGGGCCCCGCAGAAACCCGCGTTATTCCGCAAAAATCAGCGGCACCCCGGGGCGGCGGACGGCCGGTGGGGCGAGGCTCTGTTTTTTGCGGAATTTCGCGGGATTGTGCGGCGGGGCCCTCGCCGGGCCGGGGCGGGGGTCCCGCCGCAGGTCAGCGGGGGTGCCGCGGGTTTATTGCTTTTTTGCGGTTTGTGCGGGAGGCGTTGAGGGGCGTGGGCGGGTCAGCCGCCGCCTTGCCAGAGGCGGGGGTGGACCAGCAGACGGGGCGCCGGGGGTCGGCCGCGCTTGCCGGTGCGCTCGGGCTGGTAGGACCGCAGGTATCCGTGGTCCTCCAGCAGGGCGAGGGCCGGTTCGAGGTCGGCGACGGTGGGCACCTCGGGGCGCGAGAGGACGGTGAAGACATCCCGGCGGCTGACGTCCTCCCACCGGTTGTCCCTCAGCGCGTCCAGGACGCTGCGGGCGCGGGACAGGACGGGGTCGGCGCCCATGACGTCGAACACGGCGAGGGCGTGGGCGGTGTAGTACTCCCCCAGCTCGATGGCCGCGCGCATGGTGTCCTCGGTGACGGGGTGGGCGTAGCCGTTGCCGCCGTGGTCGGCGAGGTGCAGCAGTGCGGCCATACGGGCGGTGGCCCCGGCCAGCTTTCCGGCCCAGTTGGAGATGTGGCCCAGCTTGCCGCCGCGTGCCTTGAGCTGCGGTTCGATGCGCTGCTGATAGGCGATCAGCGCCGCGTCCGCTTCCGGGGTGAGTTGGATGACGGCCGGGTCGGTCCACTCCGCCAGGGACAGGGCGAGGTCGATGACCCTCGCGGTGTAGGCGGCGGCGGTCTGCTCGGGGACCGGGTCCGTGATGATTGCGCGGTCTCCGACCGTGGAGACCGGCAGGGAGTACAGGAAGCGGGCCAGCAGTCCGCGTCCCTCGAACCCTTTCACCTTGCCGATGTCCTTGAGCACGTCCGGCTGTACGGCCAGGCCGATGGTCAGGGCGGGGGCGTCGATGTACTCGCGGCGGGTCTGGCGGTTGACCCGCAGCCGGTCCCCGGCATGCCCCTTGAGGAAGACTTCCATGTTGGGGGCGCCCGAGTAGCGGCCGGCGATGATGTCGAAAATCCCGCCCTCGGCACTCATCACCGACAGCCGGCCGCCCTGTTCGGCCATGAGCGAGGTGACCGTCTCGGGGGTGGAGTCGTCCGCCAACAACACCGGTTCGGCCGGCACGGTCAGGGTGTCCGCCGTCTGTGCAAGGCCCACGGCTGTTTTCACCATGTCTTCGCGCTTGTCGCCGTCGGCGGACGCGGCCTTGGCGGCGGCCTTGTCGGCCGCTTCCTTGGCCAATCGCGCCGTCAGCTCCGCTTCCACGATCACCGGCTTCATCGCCGTCTTGAGCTGTTTCTCCGCCTCATACAGGGGGTCAGTGAGCAGGGCAAAGACGGCCGATTTGCGGTTGGCAGGCGGGAGCGCCACCACGGTGTAGAGGTTGGTGGGCTCGCGCCAGTTGCCGCGCACGTGGACCACGGACCGGCCGCCGGCCGCCGTGGCGAGCACGGCAAGGGCGATCGAACCGGCGAGGTCGACCGGGGTCTGTGTCTCGTCGGCGACGGCGGTCACGAACTCCCCCAGCCATGCGGGCAGGACGTGGGCGGGGAACGGTGGGCGCTCGCGGCGGCCGGTGAGGGGAATGGGGTCCTCCCACACCTCCGGTGCCGCGTCGTCCTCGCCGGGCGGTTCCTCTTGCAGGGTGGGCAGTCCGGCCCACAGGTCGGGGCTGTCCACAGGCTGTGGAGTCATGAGGCGGCCCTCCCTTCGGTGGTGGTATGCGGGCAGATACCGGTGATGACGCGGGCGGTCAGTCGGATGACGGCGGCGCGGCCCTGGGCGCGTTCGTGCTCCCCACAGGCACAGAGCCAGTCCGCGACGGCGACGCCCTCGCACTGGATCTGTAGCCCCGGGGTAATGCCGGTGACGGTGACCGTCTGCGGGTCGGAACGAACCGCAGAAAGGACGCCCTTGCGGGCGGCGACCTTCGGTTCGCCCACGGTCGGCCATGGCGGGCCCTGTGCGGCGCCGTGAGGGCTGTTCGCGTTGTTTCGGGATGCTTTGGTCATGCTGCTCGTTCCCCGGCCGTCTCAAGGCCGTTGGCGACCGCGCGGCGGGCGTAGGTCTCCGGGACGCCGACCGAGACGGCGGCGGTCACGATCTCCTCGCCGATGGCCGCGAGGCCGCACGGGCCGGGGCAGCCGGTGTGTTGGGCGGCGAGGAACCGGGCGACGCCGAACGCCTGTGATCCGGCGCCGGATTCGGTGCGGGCCCGTACCAGGGCGAGGCCGCGTTCCAGGCCGGTGCGGACGTAGCGCTCGGTGTGGCGGCACCCGGTGGCCACCTGCCGCGACCACGGGGCGCGCGCCGGGAGAGAAGAGGCCACCCCGCGCGGGGCGGGGGTGGTGTCTTCCTTCGCCACCAGGGCGCGCACGGCGGCCGGGAGAACGGCCATGCGGCCGGTCCCGGGTCCGAGCCAACGGGCGTACTGTGCAGTGGACTTGATGTCGACGCCGGGCCGGACCGCGTTCGCGGACGGCATGGCGCCCCGGTAGAGCCAGTGTTCGCCGCGCGTGGTCGGCACTATGCGTGTGGCGGACAGCGTCTCGCGGGCCCATGCGACGGCCGCCGCGTTGTCGAGGTCGACCACGGTCAGCCCGGCCCCGCCGGGGTGGTAGGCGACCGCAACCGCCTCACGCCACACCGGGGCCCATACGGGCGAGGTTAGAACGTGCGGGTCGGTGGTGGCGGCGGCCCACGCATGACACGGCGCTGGGCACCGGCACGGGCCGGCCGCCTTCATGTTGGGCCGGCCGCCACACGCATTTCCCTTGCAGGTACGGCAGTTGCCGAACGGGACCTTGCCCGCCCGCATGGGCAGAACCGGGACGCCGGCCGCCGCGAGGGCGAGGGCGGCATGCAGCGGGGTGGGTGGGGTGGTCATGCGGCGGCCCTGCCTTCCAGGGCGAGGAACTGAATGGCGATCCACTCGGTGTAGGCGGGCGGGACGGCTTGCCGGGCTTCGAGGTTGGACATCCAGGTGCAGCCCATCGCGTCGGCGTAGGCGCGCTCACCCTTGTGCTCGAACGCCAGCAGGCCCTTGCGGTGCCAGCAGGGCGGGACCAGCTCCCCGCCGCCGCCCCACGACGTTTCGAACGCACGGTGACGGCGGATGCTGAGGCCGAACTGCGTGCCGCACAGCAGGTAGTCCGGCCTCAGCGGTGCTTCCGGAACGTTCTCGATGACCCACGGCAGCCCGGAGGCTTCCAGGCGTGCACGGCCAGCCGTGAGCAGGTCTGGGTGATCGGCCCGGCTTCCGCGCCATGCTGTGACCTTGGCGAAGTGCTGGCACGGCCAAGAAGCGTGGACCAGGTCGAACCCGTCCAGCGGGAAGGTAAGGGCGTCGGCCTGGTGGAAGGCGAAGGGGTAGTTCGGCTGAGGGCGGGTGTCCACGCCCACGACGTCGAACCCAGCGAGGTAGTAGCCCATGGACAGGCCCCCCGCGCCGCAGCACAGATCCAGCACCCGCAGCCCATTGGACCGCCGCAGCGGCAGCACACGCGCACTCACGAGGCCACCCCCAGCGCAGGAACCTCGGCGAGGTAGGCGCGGCCGATGAACTGCGTGTAGGCGGGCGGGATGGCCTCCGTCAGTTCCTCCCGCACGACGGTCCACGTGATGCCCATGGCCGTCTGGAGTTCGGCCACGGTCGGCTTGCCGCCTCCGTTGCCGTACGCGGCCACGTACGGGCCGTCATAGAAGCGGCCGTGCCGGTAGCCGCGGACCCTTCCCCGGTGTGGAACATGCGCTGGACGGGTGGCCGTCCAGCCGCCCAACTCGAAGTTGCGGTGCCGGATCACGCCGAGACCGAACATCTCGCCGCACAGCGTCAGGTCCTTGCGGATCTCGGCGCGGCCGTTGGGCTGCTCGATGACGTACGGCAGGCCCGTCGCGTCCAACAAGGCGCGGACGGGCGCCACCAGGTCGACGTGAACGCGGCCCCATCCCTGCGAGGCGTTGGTGCCTACGGTCAGCGCGCAGCCGTGCTGGCACGGCGGGGAGGCGTGGACGAAGGCGTACCGGCGGATCTCGCCCGACGCGATCAGGTGGGCGAGGTAGGCGAGGGCGTCGCCTCGGTGGTAGGGGAAGGGGTAGTTGGGGCGGTCGGCGATGTCGCAGCCGTCGACCGCGAACCCGGCGCGGTGGTAGCCCATGCCGGCACCGCCGGCGCACGAGAAGAGGTCCAGCAGGCGCGGCCGTGCCCGGTGACTCGTGAGAGTGGTGGGGGCCATCCGGCCCTCGCCGAGAACGTGCAGTTGGGGCATGCTGTAGGTCTCCTGTTCTGCTATGTCGGGATAGGGAGACCGGGGGCGGCGGGCTGTCCTTGTCCGGGAGTGCCGCCGCCCTCGGGCGTAGCTAGCCGTGGAAGTGGTTGCGCTTTATGACGGCCTTGCGGATGTTGACCGTGGTTCCTCCGCCGTGGCCGCTCGTGCTGCAGACCTGCACGGCGATCCAGCCGCCGAAGATGACGGCGGCGAGGATGATGATCTGGTGGATGAGCGCGGCGAGGGCGGCGATGAACGTGGTCAGCAGGACCAGTCCGCCGCACACCGCGCCGAAGCCGATGCCCCCGAGGGCGATGTTCACCGCCGCGCGGGAGACGGCTGGCTTGGCGACGGCCGGTTCGGGCTCGGCGGGTTCGATGGCGTAGCCGGTGACGACGCGGCCGTCGGGCAGGACGACGCTCGCCACGGTCGGGATGGTGCCCGGCTGCACGGGGACGAGCGGCGCGGTGTGCTGTACCGGGCTGAGGGGGGCGGGGTGGTGAATCTCCACGGCCGCTACCTCGGTCCCGGTCGGACGGTGGTACGCGGTGGGTTCGTTCACGGGGTGTCTCCCTTCTAGCGGCCGATGCCGGCGAGCGCGCCGGTGACGGCGGTGACGAGTTGGTTGACGGTGTCGGCGGCGCCGGTGGGGGCGAGGTAGAAGCCGAATAGGGCAACGGCGACGGCCGCGCCGAAGCCGACGGCCTTGAAGCGCAGCAGCACCAGGGCGGCGATGCCGAGCAGCAGCACGAGCGGGATGGTGATGACCACGGGTCCTCCCGAGGGGTGGTCAGCGGGTGCCGGCGCGGTAGGTACGCGCGGCGCGGTTGTAGATCCAGCGGCCGACGCGTATGCGCTTGCCGGTGGCGTGGCATCGGCGGCAGTCACGGCCGCGCTTGAGGCGTCCCTTGCGGTCGTGCTTGAGTTCGTGGCCCATGCCGGCGCAGGCGCGGCAGTCGCCGAACGGGCTGACCCAGCACTTGATGCTGTAACCAAGCGTGACGGCTAGTAGGCAGGCGATAGCTAGCAGAGCAGTGCTCATCAGAGGCCTCTCAGGCAGGGTTTTCGGGGTTTTCGCAGGTCGGCTGCTATCTGCTAGCGGCCTGATCAGGGGCGGTTTTGGTCGCTAGCAGGGTTGCTACCGGTAGCGACCGTGGCCGCTACCGGTAGCAGGGTGCGAGACCTATCCGGCGTCCCGCTTTTCGTTGCGCTGTGTAATCGCGGCGGCGAGGTCGTCGCGCTTGATGCCGCGCTTGTTGAGCTGTTCGCCGTCGATGCGGCGGCTGATCTGGACCGTGCCGACACCGAACGGCTTGAGCGCTGCGGTCAGCGCTTCCGCCTTCGGCTTGGCCTCCAGCGCGGCCCACGGGCCGTAGGTGTCGGGGCGCAGGTCGGCGAGCCGGTCGACGATGGTCTCGGACCACACCTTGGCCTCGCCCTTGCCCAGCACGGCCGCCACGTCGTCCAGGATCGTCGCCGACACCTCCGGGGCCGGGGCCTCGCCAGCCGCGTCGCCGGTCAGCGTGCCCTCGGCCTCCCGCAGCGCGGCGGCGCGGGTCAGGATGCGTTCGGCGTCCCGGCCGTCGGCGAGGTAGGTCCGCACGATCCCCGAGTCGTCGGACATGCCCTTGAGCAGGCCCACGCCCTTGTGGGACTTCAGCAGCTTGGACGCGTCCAGACCCTCGCTGTACGAGCCGGCGCCCAAGACGACGTCGGAGACCTGCCAGGAACCGACCCGCAGGGCGAAGCGGGCCTGGTGCTGGTCCCGCAGCTCCGAGGGGCACGCCTTGTCGTCCGGCTTCTGCGTGGACGTCATCACGGACACACCGACGGCCGGGGCGACTCGGGCGAGGTAGACCAGCAGGGACAGGATCTCCTTGCCGTGCTCGGGGTGCTGCAAGTACTCCTGCACCTCATCGATCACGAACAGCGTCAGGGGCATGTTCAGCTTCTTGTCCCGGCTGATCTCCGGGGTGAGCTTGCCCTCGGGGCAGATGTGCAGCGGCAGTTCGGAGAGCCGGTGGTAGCGGTCCTCGACGTCCGCCTTCAGCTCCCGCAGTGAGGTGAGCAGATGCGCCACCGGGTCGAAGCCGTTCTTGGGCACGATGCCGAACGCGATGCGGTGGGCGACCAGGGCGAACTTGCGCCAGTCCGGTGACGCCTTGCCGTCGAACACGTAAAGGCGCACGTATGGGTCCAGCGCGGCAGCGAGGGCGATGGTGCGGGCGGAGAACGTCTTGCCCTGCCTCGGTACGGCGCCGACCAGCAGGGACAGCCACAGCATGGTGGCCATGACCGGGTTGCCCCGCTCGTCCACGCCCCACGGGAACGGCTTCCAGAAGTCCACCCGGGTCGCCCCCAGCAGCGGGGACTTGCCCGAGGGGACGGCGAGCGGGTCGCGGTCGGCGATCCAGTACGACACCCGCCGTCCGCTCGTCTCGTCCTTGTCGAGGAAGAGCTGAGTGGGGGCGATGTCCATACCGGAGGCGAGCCGGCCGTGCGCCTTCAGCGCGTCCTCGAACGTCTTGCCGTAGGGCAGATCCACGACCACCCGCCACCCATCGCCGTCGCGACCGATCGGCCGCGGGAAGGCAATCGTCTGATCCTTGATGGTCAGCGAGGCCGCCTCATGGGCGCGGATGACGATGTCGGACGACAGCCGGCGCTTGCGGAACGTCACCTTGGCCATGTCGATCAGCGGCCGGTCCGCCGGCGCCCCGACAGTCCCGAGCGTGGTGGTCAGTGCGGCCATGGCCAGAAGCAGCAGCCACGACGGCGCCATGACGTACAGGGTCAGGGCGGCGGCGAGACCGACCACGGAGGCGATCGCGGCGACGATGCCCCGCAGGCGGACGCGGTCGTTGCGCTGTCGCGACAGCTTCAGGTACTCCGCCGCGTCCTCGTTGGCCACGGCCGCAAGCCGCAGGCCCTTGCCCTCGGCGTCGAACACCCACCGGCCGATCGCGGCCGACCAACGCCACGCCCCACGCGGCGAGTACCACAGCACCTTCGGGGTGTAGATGCACGGCAGGCGAACGGCGTGGTAGCCGACCACGGCCGAGTAGTGCCGCACGGCCCACTTGCGGACGGCCTTGCGCTGGTCGGGCAGCTTCACCCAGTCCGGCAGGACCGGCATCCGGGCCTTGTCCTTGGCCTCCATCCACTCCGCCACCGAGGGCGGGTAGACCTCGCGCGGCGGGTCCACCGGCGCCCCCTCGGCGAGACCCTCAGCCTCCGGGTCGTCAGTGTCGGGGAGTTCGGCCTCCCACTCACCCGGCTTGGCCTCGCCCTCGGCGAGGGGCACATGCGGGGTAGGGGTCTTCTTCAGCGGGAACGGCAGGACGTCGGCCGTCTGCTCGTCGGTGCCCTCCGGGGCGTCCGGGGGCGGGAAGGTGGGGTTCTCGGTCACGATGTACGTGCTCCTTCGGGAGTCGAAGGGTCCGGCCGGCTTGCTGTGGAAGGTGGGCGGCCGGACCCGGGTTCGGGGTGGTTCAAGCGGCGCGCTGTTCCTCGGGATAGGCGCAGGTCACGCAGGTTCCGAGCGTGGGCGGGATGACGTATCCGGCATCGCGGCGGCACTCGGGGCAGCAGCGGCGGGCGCGCATCATCGCTTCGTGCGCACGCCACCGGGCCGGGGTCATGGGGCGCACCGGCCGGGCGAGGTCGACCCGATACAGGTACGCAGTCAGCGGCTCCCGACGGCGACGCGGGCGCAGGATCTGCGCCGCGATGTCCTGGCCGCCCGGCCGCAGTCCACGGATGCGGAGTTGGCGGCGGGTGGCCAAGTCGCCGGGGGCACACCGCCACGGGTAGGTGGGGATGCCGAAGCGTTCGCCGTTCGGGTCGAAGCAGTCGGCGAGGGTCAGCCGTTTCACGCGGCCTTACCGCCGTCGTCGGCGCGTTCGGCGAGGAGCGTGTCCCGCAGCATCCGCGCGTTGGCCGGCGAGGTGCGGACCATGCGGCGAATGCCCTCCGCCGTGATCCGGTCGGCGGACCAGTCGGCCGTAGCGGTGCGGGCCTCGGCGAGCAACTGTTCGCGCGTGCGCTTGGGGCGGGGCGACCGTGCCACCTCCGGAACCCGACCGGTCGCCCGACGGGATCGGGGGGAGTCGGCCGCTACCGCCCGACGTCCGGTCGGCGCAGGGTCGGCCTTGACCGGGTCGGCCGCCGGGGCGATCGCGGGTACGGGCTTGAGCGGGAGAGTCGGCTTCACGAAGTCGACCGTCACCGGAGTCGGCACGGGAATCCGGCTCAGCACCACGGACGGCGCGGGGGTCGATTCCGGCTGGTCAGCCGTAGACCGATTCCTCATGGTCTCGGTAGATTCCTCCGCATTCGCGTCCGCGTCGGGATGCGGGGCGAGGGCGGGGGTGGTGCCGCCGAACATCGACGCGAGCGCAGCGTCCGCGCCGTCCGTGATCCGGTCGCGCTGTACCTCTAGCAGCCTCGATCCGAGGGCCGCGTCGCCGACCCCGACTTTGCGGGCCAGACGCCACGACGCCCGATCGGAACGCTTGCGCACCCGGGTCACCGGGTGGTGTGCGGCACGGGCGCGGTGGTAGGCGAGGGCCTGCACGATGTCGGCGGTACGCCGCTCGTTCTCCGCGTCCCGGCCGTCGGTGTGGACGACGATGCGCCGGGCGAGGAACGCCATGCCCTCGGCCGACACAGACATGCCCATGGGGGTCAGGGCGTAGATGACGGTCCGGCCGGTGTCCGGTGCGGCCATGGCGCCCATGACGGCGGCGGCGGCCGGAAGCGCCCACAGTCCGATCCGGATGACGCGCGGCGAGGACTGACCCAGCATGGTCAGCCCGAGCAGGACCAGGGCGAGCACGGCGGTTGCGCCCTCGCCAGCACCGAGGGCACCGAGCGCGGTTCCGGTGCCGTAGGCGTGCCCGATGTTGCTGAAGGTGCCGATCCCGCCGACCACGCCCGTGGCGAGCATCGGCACGAACGCGGCCGTCAGGACGCCGACCTGAATCTTCGACAGTGGCTTGTGGGTGTTGTTCATGCCGCTTCCCCCGCACCGGGCCGGTAGCCGCGGGCGGCGCGCAGGAACGGCACCGTGCGGGTCAATGCGTCGGCGTACAGGGCGTCCCAGCCGGCGATCTCGTCCCCGGCGTCCGCCTCCGCCCGCAGGTCGGCGAGGACGTCACGGGCCGCGTCCTGGCGGGCGGCGCGCTCGGCGTCCGTCTCGGACCCGAGCGGGCCACGGAACAGGTCGACGTCGATACCGAGCGCCAGTTCCGCGAACTCGATGTCGCCGTGGGCCTCTTGGCCGGCGACGAAGCTGCGCATACGCATGGTGGATCTCTCCATTCAGGTACGTCGGGAAGGGCGCGGGGCGGTCGGCTGTCCTTGTCCGGGAGTGCGACCACCCCGCGAAGGGGTGAGGTGCGGGGGTGGGGCGTCTAGCGCTCGACCACGGGCTTGGCGAGGTCGCGGTGCTGCACGCGCACCCGCAGCCCGGCAGTGGTCAGCGCCAGGGCGAGGAACGCGGCGAAGGTCGGGGCGCGGTGGCGTCCGCCGGCGCATCCGTCGGCGACCACGACCGGTCCGGCACTCGGTCCGGAACGGAAGGCGGTGACCGCACGTGCGGTCGCGGCGACCAGGTCCCGGATGCCAGGGGTGTTGATGACCGCTTCGCGGACCGCGTGGTCCTGGGCGGTCATGTGGCGCAGTTCCGGCGACACGTGCGGGTCGCGGAAGTGCTCGCGCAAGTCGATGGTCAGGTGGGCGGTGGGCGGCTGTCCGTGCAGGTAGCCGAACGAGACGATCTCAACGTCAAAGTCGGACACGACTGCTCCTGACTACGTCGGGAATGCAAGATCCGGCGCGGCGGGCTGTCCTGTCCGGGAGTGCCGCCGCATCCGGAGATCAGGGCCAACGCCGCACGTCACGGCGGGCCAAGTGACCCCGGGCGGAAGTCGATTCCGCGCCCTCACGGCTGCATACCGAGGCCCGACGGCCATCACCCGGCCGTCACGGGGACGGGGTCGAGCCCCGTCGCTCTCAAAGCACTCTGTTGAGTTCTCAAACAACGAACGCTGCCTTCGTACCGGCCCCTGCGGGCTTTCCTCAGGACGTTGCAGTACCTGTTTTACAGGTACTGCATTGGGGTCCGTCAAGTACAGCGACGGAACCTCTTGGTTCTTGCGCCGGGACGTCTTGGCGCACATTCAGAATCGCCCCAGGTCAGGGGCGTTGGTCACCCCCTCCATGGACAGCTCTCGATCAGCTGACTACCGTCAGGAGCTCCCTAGATGTCCCACGAAGAGGTGCAGATGCCCAACGAGCGTTTGCGTTCTGCCCTGTTAGCCCGCGGCATGACGGTTCATAGCCTCGCGGACGAGATCAAGGTCAGCCCAAAGACCGTGGAGCGCTGGGTCACCCAGGGCAAAGTGCCGTACCGGCGTCACCAATACGCGACCGCAGCGGCGCTGAAGGTTGACGTAACGATGCTGTGGGAGGACGTCCGGACACAGGACTCGGCAGCCGACCTAAGCAAAGCTGAGATCACGGCCGTCTACCCGCATCGGCACGTCGTGCCATCAACCCTCTGGCGGGAGATGTGTGAACGCGCCACGGAGCGCATCGACATCCTTGTGTACGCCGGCATCTACTTGGCGGAAGACCCGCTCTTCTTCTCGACCTTGAAGGAGAAGTCCAAGAGCGGTGTTCGCATCCGCGTCCTCATGGGCGATCCAGCATGCGAGGCCGTCATCCGACGCGGCATCGACGAAGGCCATCGCATTATGGATGGCAAGATTCGCAACGCGCTGGTCAACTATCGCCCGCTCTTCACCAGCCACCCGGAAATTGCGTTTCGCCTACACGACACGGTGCTCTACAACTCGATCTATCGCGCTGACGACGAGATGTTGGCCAACACGCACGTGTACGGCATCGGTGCCTACATGGCGCCCGTGCTCCACCTGCGACGACTCCCCGGGGGAGGCCTGTTCGACACGTTTGCCAATAGCGTGGAACAGACCTGGGAAGGCGCGAGGCCAGTCACCGAACACGACTTCACAGGAGCTTGAGCATGGGACGCATCGACTACTTGCACGATCCGGACGCCCCGCCGGCCAACTCAGTCGTACCTTCGGTCGTCGCGTTCGTGCGGAACGACGCGGGACAGGTGCTCATGATTCAACGATCCGACAACGGACGCTGGGCACTTCCGGGTGGAGGTCATGACGTTGGCGAATCCATCAGCGACACCGTCGTCCGTGAGGTATGGGAAGAAACCGGTATCAAGGCCGAAGTCGTCGACATCTCCGGGATCTACACCGACCCCGGCCACGTCATGCAGTACGACGACGGCGAGGTGCGTCAACAGTTCAGCATCTGCTTTCGCGCCCGGCCGGTCGGCGGTGAACTGCGTACGAGCAACGAGACGACGCAGGTCCGCTGGTTTGCCCCGGCGGACCTGGTGGCACTGGACGTCCACCCCACAATGCGTTTGCGTATCGAGCACGCGATGGATCGAACCCGTCCGACCCCTTACATCGGCTAACGCTTGGCGGCAGCGACCCTTTCCAGTACGCGGGCTGTGCTCGCCAGGATCTCAGGCTCAGCGCGACGGATGAACGTGCCGATCAGGCTGTCCGGCCCGTACCGGCCGGCAATCTCGTTGATCCGGTCCACGGGATTGGTCGGGGTACCGTCCGGCGTGGTGTTCATATCGCAGAAGCAGAGCGCGTCGTTCAGGTGCGCGCTCTCGCGCGGGAACTCCTCCTCCAACTCCTCACGCATGCCTCGCGCTTCAGCTTCCATCCACGCGCAAGAGTGGTGCGCCACCAGGTGCACCACCCTTTCGTCGGCGTTGGCCACCTCTCGCAGATAACGGGCACCGTCGAGGGGATGGAAACCAGTCTTAGCGAGATCAGGCGCGTAGCCGATGTCGTGCAGCACGGCCGCAGCCTCCAGCAGCTCGGCATCTTCCCCAAGGATGAGCGCGATAGTGCGCGCCCGCTCGGCGACTCCGAGGCAGTGCTTCCAGCGACGCGGCAGCGGCTCAGCCAACAAGGACTCAGCCAGGGGGTACGCCCACTCCGTCAGCTCCGACAAGCTACGAACGCTCCTCTCGATTCGGCACAGCGCGGACGATCCGCACCTTGCCCTGCCCTCCACTCGCCAGCACGCCGGCGGCCTCCAGTCTGTCGAGTGCCTTTGTCACGGTGGGGCGCGAGACTCCGAACCGGTCAGCCAGCACCGACGCACTCGGGAACGCTGCCCCGGCTAGCAGGCCTTCATCCGTGATGACGTCCGCGATGCGCTCGACCAACGGACGTCGATCGACTGACTCCCCCTCGCGCACGACCCGCCACCGGCCGCCTTGCACTGGTTCAGCGACGCCATCGCTTTCAAGAACCTTGAAGGCCCGAAGCACGACGCCGCGCGAGACACCATGACGACTCATAAGTTCTGCGACAGAGGGAAGTCTTGTCATCTCCGAGTCGGCCCGGATACGGGCCTTCAGCGCCTCTGCAACCTGCAAGAACGTCCCCCGAGGGCTGGCCTCCTGCGACACCCGATCTCCCTCTCTCTGGGCTCCACATCTGCACCAAGCTTCGCATGGTGCCCGTTCGCTAGGAGCTAGCGGCCTCTTAGGCAGTCATTGCGCCTCTGCCTGCGTTCCCTCACTGGCCGCCGACTTGATTCTCCGAAGCAAAATCGAGGCCTTTTCTACTGAATCGGGGTCAATAGAACAGATATCCTGGATGGTGTCAATTCGATGTTGAACCAATTGACTATCAGATGCAGCAGCAGCCCACATCACTCGCAGTCCTGCATCCTTTTTTTCTGGATACTTCTGAATCATGAGTTTTGCAGTGTAGGCACGCAGCCTGAGTTCCAGACTCCCATCCATCACCACTCCCAAATATGCCTCAATCGCCATTTCTTTGTCGCCTAGCCCATCCAACTGCTGACAGGCAGAAACTCTCGCAGATATTTTGCCATGTGTGGCATTCTTAGCCAATGCCAGTAGATTCTCCTTCATCAGTTCAGTGTGCCAGCCTAGGCGCGCTAGAGCACCGAACACTTGAGCGCGACTTTCCAATGGAGTATGTGTATCCGCACTCAAGTCGATCAGAACTTTACACGCTTCGGACCAAAATTCGGGATGCAACCTCCCTAAGATCAACGCAGAGGAAATCCGACGTCGATACGGAATGTATTCAGCGGTCGCGTCCGCCCGCAACTGCACCGGGTCGGCACCTGGAGCGTTATCCACATACCAATCAATCAACCGTTGACCTGAATCTTCAGGCCTTTGGCCGCCTACCCATCCATTTTTGGCCAGCAGGATCTTTGCACCTGCATTTCTATTTCGCTGTTGCGGAATGGGGTAAGATTTTTCCGTGAGCCGATCATGCAGGCATGTATAGATCGTCTCCATGTCCAAATAAGCAGGACCGCCAGCGTAACCGCCTCGAAGGAGGGTGATAAATTCGCCCGTGAATGCCGTATACCTCTCTCCGGGTGGCGCAAGTGCCGTCTTGGTTTCAGCTGCCGCCGTAATGATATAGCTACCCTCAATACGCGAGCGCGCTGCTAGGTCGGTAGAGGACTCCATGGAACCAATCATGGCTCTACCGCTAAAACAGCAATCAAGGATTACGAGCTTCTTAGGGGCTTTCCTTGCAGAAAGAATTGCCATACGAACATCCTCAAACCGAACAGCCGAGTGGGGCCTGCTCGGATGGGAAGTAGGTATAGCCAGCAACAGTTCGTCATTATGAGGTGAAGTTAGCCCGTGCCCGGCAAAGTAGAAAACCAGCGTGTCGGAGCATTCATCGGCGGCTTCGTAAAGAGCATCTAGTACCTGACCGGGCGTCTCGGGCTGAAGGATCGTCCGGCAAGAGTTCTCCGATATTCCGCAGATATTAGGGTCCATTAGCACCTCGGCCATAGCCACGAGGTTGTTCTTAACCGATGGCAGGTCTTCGAGATACTGATAATCATGAGCGCCGGAAACGACCACGCGAGAAAGGCTAGGGTCGAGCATGTCCACCATCTATTCGACCTCTCTGGCGCAAACTCTGCTTATCACGTCCCTCAACTGCTCATCAGTGAGGTTATCGATCTGAATCCTTTGCCCATGCACCTCAAGAGTGACACGCAAATCTGCCGCTTCAGTTCGTATCGAGGAGCGCCAAGTTAGGTACGCGATAGCCAGGCCTCCAAGGGAGCTAATCTGACTAGCGACAGCACAGACAGTATCGAAGGTCCCTGACATTTCTCCGGGCCGTCGACCACGATTCGTTGCATCGATGGAGATGACGGATGGGTCAGTGTCCTGCAGGAGCCACCTTCGCAGCGAGGAAAGGAATTCTTGTCCCTCTTCAGTGACTGACTCGGCAATTAGCTGCGTCTCTTCATTACCCACGCACCCCATGGTATTCGGGCAGCGAGGTCGAAGGGGTACATTCGCGAACTTCCTTCCCCGCAGCTAGGACCCAGTAGGCCAGCTTCACGTTCAGCCGGCCTGCTTGACAGCCGTCACAGGTCATGTGCCACGGGGCGGTACGCCCGCACAAAGTGCCACCCGGGGGCCCGCATGCCGGAGGGGGCGTCCAGGTTAGCCGTTCTAGCTCCGTCTCAGTTTCCGTCTCGTTCGCAGCTGTACGCGGCCGTCCAGGCCCATACGCTTAGCTCCCCCGAGGTGCCAGCCGAACGGGAGTGAACGCCCCTGGACGACGCCGGATCAGGCCCTGACCAGCCCGGACAAACCTGCAAAGCGAGTTACGCGGGTTCGATTCCCGCCACGGCCTCCGATGTGTTCGTCTCCTCCTCGACGGCAGCACAACCCCGGGCGCCCCTCGGGGGTCCATCACATGACCGGTGGGTGAACCGTCGGTCGTCGTGCTGTCTGTCTTCGACGAGGAGATCCACGTGCGCCAGCCCATGCGCTCGTACATCCGGGCCTCGGCCGCCTTCGTGGCCGCCGTCGCGATCGCCGGCGGGGTCGCTCCCGCTGCGCATGCCGACGGTGACGGCGCCGATCTGGTGGTCTCGGCGCTGCCGGCGGCGGCGCCCAAGCCCGGTGAGGTGTACGACCAGGACGTCGTCGTCACCAACAAGGGGACCGCGGCCGCGGACGGGGTCAGCTTCCGGGTGCGGCTGACCCGGGGGCTCGACTTCCCGGAGCCGGTAGCGGGCTGCACCTACTCGACCGTCGCGGACCAGGTCCGGCAGGCCGTGTGCGCGCTCGACGAGGTCGTCGAGCCCGGCGCCTCCATCAAGACCGCCGTGCGGTTCAAGGCGCTGCCCAAGGCGCTGATGGAGGCCGTCGAGTACGGCACGGGGAAGAGCGGGGAGACGCCGGGCGAGGGCTTCGGCGACAGTTACCGGCGGCTGGCCCTCACCGCCGACAGCAGCGCCGACCTGGTCGCCGTCGGCGACGACACCGAGGCCCTCGCGGGGGACGCCCAGTCCGTGACGGTGGCCCTGCGCAACGACGGCCCCGGCTGGATCCGCAACCAGGAGAGCGACGACCAGCCCGCGCTCATGGTGCACATCCCGGCGGGCACCGAAGCCACCAAGGTGCCCGAGGAGTGCGCGCCGTTCGGGATCGACGGGCCGAACGCTCCCGGCGGGACGCCGGGCCGAGCCGTGTACGTCTGCACGCCCGCCGACCACACCATCGAGGTCGGCCAGTCGCTCCAGTACACCTTCATGCTGAAGATCGACGCCGATGCGAAGACCACCAGCAGTGAGGTGAAGGCGACCTCGGTCTACGACATCCACCCGGCCTTCGACAAGAACCCGGCCGACGACAAGGCCCGGATCCACATCGCCATCCCCACCGACAACGAGGAGGACCCCACCACCTCGGGCGGCTCCACCGGCGGTTCCGCGGACGGCGGTTCGACCGGCGGCGGCTCCGGCAGCGGCGGCCACGGCAACGACCCGCAGGGTCAGGCCGCCGGCGGTACCGGGGCCTCGGGCACCTCGGCGGGCGGCACCTCGAGCGGCGGCCCGGTGACCGGCAGTCTGGCGAGCACCGGCTCCGACGGCATCCCGGCGGCCGCCGGTGTCGCGGGCGCCGCGGCCGGACTCGGCGGCCTTCT
Organism: Streptomyces panaciradicis; assembly: GCF_023516615.1. GTDB lineage: Bacteria > Actinomycetota > Actinomycetes > Streptomycetales > Streptomycetaceae > Streptomyces > Streptomyces panaciradicis. Next base: position 4,768 of record NZ_JAMGBF010000189.1, on the reverse strand, counting down.
CGTCCTCGCCGCACGCCGGCGCCGCGCGGGCACCCGGGCTTCCTGAGTCCGGGCCGCGTCCCTCAGAGCACTCCGCCCGCCTCGTCCTGGAATGCCTGCGTCCAGTAGTGCCAGTCGGCCGACGTGGTCGCGGCCGTCGGGTCGACCGAGGCGAGCACCTGGAGCATGGTCGCGGCGAGCTGGTCGTAGGCCCGGGTCGTGAGCTCGTTGGAGAGGTACTTGTCGATGCCGCGCTCGCGGTGGTGCAGCCAGAGGGTGAAGGCGAGCGTGGAGACGTCCGTGTTGAGCGGGTGGAGCCTCGCCTCCGGCTCGCTCCAGTTCAGGACCTCGCCCGTCGCGCCGTCCACCACCAGGCTGTTGTCCTCGACGAGGTGGCCGAGGCGTATCAAGTGGTCGGCGCGGGCGGGGAGTTCGAAGGGCGAGGCGGTGCCGGGGCGGTCGTCCGCCGCGTACTCCGCGAGGGTCTGCAGCGGCACCTCGGTGTCGAGGTGGAACAGGACCGTGTCCTCCGGCAGGCCCGTCTCGCGCAGGAAGCGGCGGGTCGGCTCGTGCGTGAGCGTGGCCGGGAAGTCGACGTCCTCGTAGCGGACCACGCGCGCGTGGCCGAACTCCTCGTCCAGCAGGCGGGCGGGCACGTCCAGGGTGAGGCCGGTGCGCGTTCCGGGGCCGGCGGCGAGGGCGAGGGGGCGGATCAGCGCCGCCGCCTTCCAGTACGGCGGGACCCGGCCGTGCGTGTCCTCCTCGAACAGGGCCAGCAGCTGCCGGGACGCCTCGGCCGCCGCCTTGCTGCCGTGGCGCCCGGCGAAGGACGCGAACTGCCCCCGCAGGTCCGCCAGTTCCTCGGTGACCGCGGCGAACCGCACCAGCGCCTCCAGCGAGGGCGCCAGCGGGCGGTCGTCCCGCGCCTCGAAGAGGTACGCCGTGCTGATCTCGCCCGTGCCGCCGTCGAGGAGGATCGACTCCGCCTCCATGCCGGCGGGCGCGAGGAGTTCGCCTATCACCAGCCGGTCCCGCAGTCCCCGGTCGGGTCCCGGCGCCGCGTCGGTGCTCTCCGCCAGCGTGCGCAGGCCCTCGGTGCGCAGCACGGCGAACGTCAACAGGGCGCCGGCGCCCGGCAGTCCGGGACCGGTCAGCCGGCGCCGCGTCGGGCCGTGCGTGACGTACGGGTCGAGTTGGTCCTCGGTGAACGTGATCGCCGCGACGGCGGTGTCGGTCGTCATGCCTTCTGCTCCCCCGGATTTCCCGCTGCGCCCGGCCCGCTGTGCCCGCCCGCAGTCCCGCACGGGGACAGCCGACCGGGCGTGGACGCGACCTGCCGTCCGCCTCGTGGCCGGCAGCCGTCCCACTGCTCGGAACAGTACGCCCCGCCACTGACAACGGCCCCTGAAGACAAGACGCTCGGCACCCTCTCGCGCGTTCCCTCCCCGCGAGAATCGCCGCCCCCGAGGGCACCGCTGCCACCGACAGCACAGCCGCTACTGCGACGTCACCACCGCGGCCTGCGGGCGGATCGGCAGGCGGTTGACCGGGCGGCCGGTCGCGGCGCGGACGGCGGAGGCGATCGCGGCGGGGGACGTGACCACCGGCACCGCGCTCACCGCCTTCGCGCCGAACGGCGCCACCACGTCCCGCTCCTCCACGAGCTTGACGATGCGGATCTCCGGGGCGTCCAGGGCCGTCGGCAGCGCGTAACCGGTCAGGTCGGGGTGGCGGATCAGCCCGCGCGCGGTGCGCAGGTTCTCCGTCAGGGCGATGCCCACGCCCTGGGTGACGCCCGCCTCGATCCGGGCGGCCAGCTGGGCCGGGTTCAGGACGCGGCCGACGTCCTGGGCGAGCGCCAGCTCCACGACCCGTACCGAACCGAGCTCGATGTCGACGTCGACCACCGCGCGGATCGCGCAGAACGCCATGCCGACGAACGCGTCGCCCTGGCCGGCCTCGTCGAGCGGCTCCGTGGGGTGCGGCCGGCACTGGGCGGTCGCCCACAGTTCCTTGCCGTCCATCGCCTCGGTGACGGTGGTCGACAGGACCCCGTCGTACGAGGTGATCTTGCCGTCGGTGATCTGCAGCAGCTCCGTGGACATGCCGAACTTGTGGGCCAGCGGCTGCAGGAGCTGGGTGCGGACCATCTTGGCCGCGCGTTCCACCGCGCCGCCGGAGACCCAGGTGTGGCGGCCGCGGCAGCCCGCGCCGGCCGGGGGCTGGTCGGTGTCGACGGGGGCCACGTGCACCTCGTCGATACCGAGGGTCTCCTGGACGATCTGGCGGGCCAGCGTGGTGAAGCCCTGGCCGGTCTCGACGGCCGCGCAGAGCACGGTCGCGACGCCGTCCTGGACCTTCACGGTCGCCGTGGAGACCTCGTCGGCGCCCTCCGCGCCGAGCATGTGGACCATGCCGAGGCCGTAGCCCACGCCCCGGCGCACCGCGCCCGGCTCGCCCGCGCCCTCGGGGCCGCCGGGCAGCAGCCACTCGTCCTCGGGGGTGTCCTTGGGCAGCGCGGGAAGCGGGAAGTCCCGTACGGCCTGGAGCAGTTCGGCGACCGGCGCCGGGCAGGTCACCGTCTGCCCGGTCGGCAGGACGTCGCCGGTGGCCAGGACGTTGCGCAGGCGCAGTTCGGCCGGGTCGACGCCGAGCTTCTTGGCCAGCTTGTCCATCTGGGCCTCGTAGGCGGCGCACACCTGCATGGCGCCCTCGCCGCGGACGTGGCCGGAGGGCGGGTTGTTGGTGCGTACGGCCCAGCCCTCGATGAAGGCGTTGGGCACGACGTACGGGCCGCAGGCGAAGCCCACGGCGGCGGCCAGGGCCTCGGAGGAGGTGTCGGCGTAGGCGCCCGCGTCGAGCAGGATCTGCGCCTCGACCTTGACGAGCCTGCCCTCGGCGTCCGCGTGGTGGCGGTATCTGAGCAGGGTGGGGTGGCGGTGGACGTGGCCGAGGAAGGACTCCTCGCGCGTCGCGGTGAGCTTGACCGGGCAGCCGGTGCGCAGGGCCAGCAGGCCGAGCGGGAGCTGGAAGCCCTGGTCCTCGCGGTCGGCGGTGGCGCCGGGGACACCGGTGACGACGATCTTGACGCGCTCGGGTTCCAGGCCGTAGCAGGCGGCGGCCGCGTCGCGGTCGGCGTGCGGGTCGGTGGAGGCCAGGTAGAGCTCGACGCCGCCGTCCGGGCGCGGGACGGCGAGGCCGGCCTCGGCGCCGATGGGGGCGGGGTCCTGGCGGCCGATGCGGTACAGGCCCTCGACGACGATCTCGCCGGCCGCGTCCGGGTCGCCGTGGCGCAGCGGGATGTGCCGGATCAGGTTGCCGTCGGGGTGCAGCGGCTCGGCCTCGAAGGCCTGCTCGGGGTCGGTGACGGGGTCGAGGACCTCGTACTCGACCATGATGGCCGCGGCGGCCATGCGGGCGGTGTCGGGGTGGTCGGCGGCGACGGCGGCGATGGGTTCGCCGTGGTGGCGTACGACCTCCGAGGCGAACACCGGGCGGTCGGCCGTGCCGCGGCCGTGCAGCGGGGTGCCGGGGACGTCCTCGTGCGTGACGACGGCCCGGACGCCGGGCATCTCGCGCGCGTGGGAGGCGTCGATCGACACGATGCGCGCGTGCGGGTGCGGGGAGCGCAGGACGGCGGCCCACAGCAGGCCCTCGGCCCACAGGTCGGCCGCGTACGGGAACGTGCCCTCGGTCTTGGCCCGGGCGTCGGCGGCCGGCAGGGAGGCGCCGAGGCCGTGCGGGATCGGCTCGGGGGCGGGTGCTGCCTCCGCGGCGGTGGTCGCGGTGGCGGCTTCGTTGCTCACGCCTGGCCTCCGTCCTGTCCGTACGCCTGGTCGTGCGGGGCGGGGTCGAACGCCGACGGGTTGACACCGCCGGCTCCGGGACCCGCCTGGTGGGGAATACGTGCCTCGTCGCCGTCGTGTTCGGCGTCCGCGGCGTGGTGCGCCTGCCGTTCGGCGATGACCTCCTGGACGGCGTCGACGACGCCCCGGTAGCCGGAGCAGCGGCACAGGTTGCCGCACAGCGCCTGGCGGGTCTCCAGCTCGGTCGGCGCCGGGTTGCCCTCGAGCAGGTCGTGCACGGTCATCGCCATGCCGGGCACGCAGAAGCCGCACTGGACGGCGCCGCAGCGGGCGAGCGCGCGCTGCACGTCCGAGGGCTGCCCGTCCTCGGCGAGGCCCTCGACGGTGCGGACCTCGCTGCCGGCGGCGGTCACGGCGGGCACCAGGCAGGAGGCGACGAGGCGCCCGTCGACCTGGACGTTGCACGCCCCGCACTCGCCCTGGGAGCAGCCGTCCTTGGCGCCGGCGAGTCCGAGGCGCTCGCGCAGCACGTAGAGCAGCGACTCGCCGATCCAGGCGTCGGAGACGGGGCGTTCCACGCCGTTGACGCGCAGGACGTAGGCGGCGAGGGGGTGCTCCTCGCCGGGCAGCGCGGGCGGGGGCTCCTCGGAGGTGTCCGGGGTGTCCTCGGCGGGTGCGGCCTCGGAGTCAGGGCCTTCGGCGGCGGGCGCGGTGTCCGGAGCGTCCTCCGGGGCGGTGGCGGCTCCGTCCGCGGCGGGCTCGGCCTCCGCTCCGTCACCGGGCGCCGTGAACGCCTCTACGGGGCTCTCGGCGCCCTCGGTGGCCTCACGGGCCGCCTCGGCCACGCCGGCGGCCTCACGGGCGTCGTGGACGGCCTGCGAGGCGGCTGCGGCGGCGTCGGAGGCGTAGCTCTCGCCGCGCCCGGCGGTCGGCGGTCCGGCGGGGCCGTCGTCCTGCCCGGGGGCCCCGGCGGGCGGCGAGGC
>NZ_JAMGBF010000188.1 GCF_023516615.1 Streptomyces panaciradicis | reverse complement strand
GGTGGTCGGGCGGGGATCGCGTCCGGTGGGGGTGGTCTGTCGTCGAAGGCGGGGCAGGGCTCTGGTGAACTCGCGGCGGCGGCTGGTGGGTTCAACGGTGTGAACGTGCTGGCGGGGCTGGGCGGGGTGGGTGTTCCGGTGCCGGGACACGTATCGGTGCCGTCGACGCACACCACGGTCAGGGGCGGAGGGACGACGGACACCACCCTGCCCACCACCGCAACCAAGCTGATGGCCCCGGTCTCGGCTCAGGTGAAGACCACTGCCCCGGCGACGACGGAGCCCCTCGATCCGGACACGGACCTGCTCCCCGACCAGGGGCCCACCACTCGGCACGACGCAGGTGTCCCGACCCCCGTCCCGGAGGGGAGCGCGGCGAACGTTCGGCAGGACGGCGTCGGTGTCGCTCCGAACGCCGGTCCCCCCACCCGCACGGCAACCCCCCCGGTGCCGCCGACCGACCGGGGCGCACGCACGGACGGCGGCCCTGCCACCGAAGAAGGGCCGTTCTCCGACGCGGCCTCCGAGCCCGTCCCCGCCCCTGCCGCCGCGTCCCCCTTCGCCCCCACCGTCTCCTCCGCGTCCCCCGCGCCCGCCCCCCGCTCCGCCGAGGTTCCGCCGCCGGTCGGCCGGGTCACGACGACCGCGGAGCCCAGCGCGCACCGAACGTCGGGTGCCGAGGGAGTACCTGCCACCACACGACACGCCACCGCGGCAGAGGCGGCGCCGCCCACGGTCGCCGGCGCGGGCACGCAGGTCAGGCCCGCCACGGCGGAGCCCTCCACGGAGCAGTCCTCCGCACCGAGCGCCTCTCCGCCGGGCCGGGCCGCCGCGACGGAGTCCGGGGCGGCGCGTGCGACCGCGGAGGATTCCGCGCCCCGGGCCGCTCAGCCGCCGCTGCCGCACTCGGCCGTATCCGATGCGGTCGTGGACCGTCTACTGGCCCTCCCGCCGGCGGAACTTGACGACGCCTTCGCCGTCATGTCCCAGGAGGACGTCCGCCGGCTGGCCGCCCATGCGCCGTTCGTGTACCGACTGCGCACGTCCCGGTCGGCCGCTCAGTTCGCGCGGAACACGGCGCACCTGTTGGTCGTCGTGCCGGCCGGGACGTCCCGGCCCGTGTCGGCGCGGCGTGAGGCGTGCCGACAAGTGGCCCGGATGATGGGCGATCCGGCGACGGCCGAGCGTGTGCTGCTGTCCGGCGCCGAGGTGGTAGTGCTTCCCAAGGACGTGCCGCTCACCGAGGTGAGCTCCTTCGCCGCGTTCCACGGCCGGCACGACCAGCACGGCGGCCGGCCCGTGGCCGAACTGCGCGCCGGCACCACGGGACTCACGGCCGTCGTGCCCGAGGAGAACCTGCTCGGCGAGCAGACCACGATCGGGCCGGTCAGGCACGAGACGGAGGGCTACTCCAGCTCCACCCACGAGATCGCGCACCTGCTGCACATCGCGGGACTGTCCGCCGAGGACCGCGAGACAGTCGATCGGGCGTGGCGGGACAAGCGTGCCGGGGGCCACGACGTCCTGTGGCCGGACGGACCCCGACGCCGGCTCGACGGCGGCCCGGCGGAGAACTACTCGTCCAGCGACCCCTACGAATACTTCGCCCAGGCCAGCAACGCCTACCTGGGCGCCAACCACGGCATCGACGGCTTGACCGGCCGGCCCCGCAACAACGGACCGGACTGGGTGAGGGCCCACGAGCGCGACCTGACACCGCTGCTGGAGCGGCTGTACGGCAGCGACCCGGCCGCCCTCCACCCGGAGCCGTCCAACCCGGTCAGGACGACCGCCGCCGACAACGCCCGGTACGACGCCTTCTCGGAGTTCATGACGGGCGCGGCCCGGGCCGCCGACCCGGTGCCGGAGGTCTCCGTCCGCCCGCAGACCACCTCCCTCTCCGGTACAGCGGCCCGGCACCAGCCCGCCGTGCCGTACACCGTCCTGCACGCCATGCCGTTGGCCGACACCAACACCGACACCCACACCGACGGCGCGCAGGCGGGTACGTCCGCCTCCGCGGTGACCGGTGCCCACGGGCGGACGCCCGCCCCTCCGCCGGGCGTCGCCCGCAAGGGCCCCCGCTCCGCCGTCGCCTCGCCGACCGACGAGCCACGTTCCGCACCGCCACGGATCGTCGTGTCCGACACGCAACCGGCCGCCCCGGTACGCGATTTCGGTGGTACCGACCGGGTAAGCACTCCCGGCCTGGTCGCGGTGTCACCGCTGGCGTCCCCTACGATCGCCGCGCTGCGCGCACGGATCATCACGACCCTGGGCATCCAGCGCGACGACGGACCGGCGCATGCCGTGCTGGACCGCCGGCTGGCGCAGGAGCAGTTGGAAGAGCACCTGTCGGCCCTGCTCGGCGCGGACGGCCATCACATCACCGTCCCGGTGAACGGCCGCGAGCGAGCCATACGGGTGCGACTCGACCTCGCGTACGACGGACGCCCCGAGTGGTACGGGGAATCGGGCGCCGGCCTGCCCGAACAACGAGTGGAGCGGCAAGCGGCGAGCACCCGCAGCACATCGGACCAGGGGGGCTACCGCACAAGCCGGACCATTCCGGTCGGCTGGAGCGGGATCTTCCCCACGCCCCAGAGGATTCCGCTGCTGAGAGCCATGGGGTCCGTGCAGTTGAGCCTGACCCACCATCAGATGTCGGGTACCACCACTGTCGGTGACAGCGTGCGAACCGTCTCCGTGCTCAGCAGCAGCGAGCCGGCCGAGCCACACTCCTACCAGGTCTCCTGGCGGGTACTGCGCGAGACCGAGGGCACTGCGGCCGGCGAGACCGGGTCCAACGGCGAGGACGCCACGGGCGGGGACGACGGGCAGCTCAGCGAGCGGGCCGGCACACTCACCGTCTGGTTCCCGCAGCACCTGGTGTCCGACGAGCACCTCGCGACCGCCGACGTGGTACCGGCCGACCTCGACGAACTGCCGCTGTGGGCCGTGGACTCGCTGGCCGACCCCGAGCGGCTGCTCCACGAAGTGCGGCAGCGGTTCGCGAGTGTCCTGACCCCGCTCGCGCCGGAATCGAGGACGGAAGCGGAGGCCATGTTCTCCGAACCGGGGCTGCGCGGTGCCATGCCCGCGCTCCGCCACGGCGCGTACTCCCCGCTGCTGACCGACTCCGACGGCGCTGTCGTCGGCATGTTCAAACTGACCGCCGTGGTCCGGGCCGGCAAGGCGCTGCGCACCTCCGTGCCGGGGAAGACCGCCATGGAGAGCTACGTCGTCCACCACCGTAGCGTCGTCGGCTCGGCTCGGCTGACCAGCGGTGCCGCGGCGGAGGCCACCGTCTCCGTGGCCCTGGGGTCCGGGCGCGTCCCGATCGGTGGGACGTCCGCCGCCGCCGGCACCGTGACGGTGCGCGGCGGAGCCTCGCTCCAGCTGACGAAGGCGTTCGGCTCGGGCGGCTCCGCAGCCCTCCAGCACGCACTGCGCAGTAACGCGGCACACGTGCTGAGCGACGCCGACGTGACGTACACGGTGGAGTTCGTCGGGGCGGACGGCTCGATCGTCCGGCACGAGTCCGACACTTGGGAGCGGGCGCTGCGGCTGCGGCTGCTGCGCGCCAAGGACGCCCGCGGGGAGGTGGCGGAGCGGCGGTACCTCCCCCCGGAGTTGGCACGAGTGCGCGGGATCGGCCTGTCCGCCACGGTGCTCGACGTGCGGGGCACCGAAGCGTTCTTCGCGTCGGCCGAGACCTACCTGCGGCAGCACGGCTTCCTTCCCCCGGCCGGGCAGGACCGGGGCGACAACGCCGCGGCCCGTCCGCCGCGGGGCGGACCGGCCGCGGCGGTGCGGCTGGAGAACCTGCGCCGATTCGAACTGGCCCGCAGCCCCGTCGGTCTGCGGGCCGCCGCGGACAGCGCCGTCGACGGCGGGTTCGCGCTGTGGCTGGACGCTCCCACCGCCGTCTCCGCCACTCGGGTGCAGTTGCGACTCACCGCCGAGCGGGACCCCGTCAGGCAGCCCCGGCACGACCGCACCCTGCCCGACGTCCACACGATCAACGTCTCCTCCCTGGCCGATCCGGGAACGCAGGAGAGCAGTGTCGAATGGGGTCTGCAGACGGGTATCGGATTGTCCGGTGGCGGATCAGTGCGCGGAGGCAGCTGGCTGACCGGGGGCCTCGACGGAGGATACGACTGGCGGTGGGGCCGGTCGGGGACGAAGTCGGTCAGCGTCTCCGGGGACCAGGTGGCGATGAGCGAGGGACAGCCCTCCGAGGTCTTCGACGTGCCGGTCCGGTTCCGCCTCGCCCTGTACGGCGAAGACGCGCGGACCCCGATCGTCACCTTCCCGGCGGAACACACGGGAGGCCAACCGGACGCCGCCGACGACGGAGCGCGTGACCCGGGTGCGGGCGACGGAGGCGCGAACCGCGCGGAGGGCGTCCTGCGGGTCGCCGTCCCGCGCCCATGGACGCGCGGCGAACCCGAGTCGTCGACCCCACCGCCCCTGCCCATCAGGCCGCGCTCCGCCACCCAGGAGGACTGGGACAGACTGGCGCTGACCGGACCCGACGGCTTGCCGAGGGAGGGTGTGTTCCGGGTTCCGGGCGACGCGATCATCGACGTGTTCGCCGGTTCCCGCGACCTGATCGACGCCTTCGAGTCCGTCGTGACCGGCGCGTTCCCCGATCCGCGTCCGGCAGGCGCGCAGAGCGCCGAGGCGGAGTCCGCGGCCGACGGCGGCACCGTTTCCGCGCGGGTGACCGCGCCACTCGCGAAAGTGGGTCGCCAGGTCTCCGGGTTCCTGCGGGGCGCCCCGGACCACCAGGGGTCCGTCATGATCGAGACGCTGCGGGCCGCGCTGAGCCCGGAACAGCTCATCTCGCGCGGCCACCAGATCCTGGGCGGCGGCTACGTCGTGGAGGGACTGGCCCTGCCGGGAGCGATCACGGACGGCGAGTTCTCCGTGGAGGTCGCCGCCTACGCGCACCCGCCCCTGTCCGTCGGCACCGCCCAGCAGTGGCAGGAGAGCGGGATCTCCTCGTCCGACGGCTCGACCTACACGACGAGCCGGTCCACCGGCCCCCGGCTCGGCGCCTCCTTCGGAGGGCGCCCCGACGTCAAGGACCGACCGGACAAGGACAAACCGGTCACGTCCGGGAACACGATGGTCACGCCGGTCCTGTCCTATGCCCTCCAGCGCAGGACGGCCGAGTCGCGTGCGCTGGGATCCTCCGCCGAGGTCACCCGGACACCCGGCGCCGACAGCAGGCAGCACCGGCTGAGTTCCACCGTGACCGTGCTGATGACGGTCCGCCGGGGGCACCGGAACATCGTCACCAGTGTGTTGGGCCAGGGAGCGGGCAACGATGTGACGATCGCCCTCGACCTGCCGCAGGCGTTGTCCGTACTGGTCACCGATGCCCAGATCAGACGCGACGCCCGGTGGTTCACCGATGTCCCGCAGCTGCGTGACGTGATCGAGTCCGCGGACCCTGCCGACAGCGGATCGCGGCCCGCCCTGCCCGACCGGTTCGCGCGCACCGGGGAACTCGGACTCGGTGGCGTCCTGGACTCGGTGCCGCTGACGGAGCTTCGGCCCGACACACCGTCGGGCTCCAACACGCCTGCGCGTTCGGACGGCGCGGCCTCGGCGACCGCGGCCGAGGTCCCCGCTCAGGGACATCCCTTCCGCGACAAGCTCATGGAGCAGATCGAGAGGGAAGCGCCCGGAGCGATGAGCCCCGGAAACTCCTCCTACGTGCCGGGCCTGCGTGCCCGTGCCGTCGCCGCCACCAGCCTGACCGCGATGCGGGCCCTGCCCGGGCGCGGGCCCGGGGGAGCGCAGCGTTTCCACTTCCTGTACCGCGCGATGGGTGGTGCCCGGCTGGTGGAGGTCGAACTGCGGGCCCGGCCCAGGGGCGACACCGAGACCCTGCGGACCCTGCGCGGCCGTCAGGCGGGCAAGGGCCAGGGACTGGAGAACTCCTCGTCCCTCACCCCGTCGGCCGGATCGCGCGGCGTCACCCGGACCACGTCGCACAACGCCTCCCTCGGCCTGGTCACCCGTCATCCCCGGGCCGGCGACCACATGGTCGCGGACCGGACCGGCCCGGCCGTAGGAGGTGGGATCGACCACTCCCGGGCGGTGGCCCAGACGACGGCATGGCAGGACCGTTTCTGGACGGATACCGACAACACCGCCGACTTCGAGGTCGTCTACCGGTACACCTCGGTGCTGCGCTCGGCTCTGGCCACCGACTGGCCGCCCGACATCTTCGGCGGCTTCCTCAGCGGCGGACTCATCTCCTGGAGAGACACCCCGGACCTGCGCACCTGGCTGGCCGCCTTCGGCGGGCGTACCCCGCAGAGCGCGGTGACGTTGGTGAGGAACACACTGCGGTTCGCCGGCGGTGAGGCCCCGTCCGTTCCGGTACACGGACCGGACCCGGTCCCCTTCCACCGCCCGGCCGAGATCCCGCCGGTTGCGTACCGCACCGGCATGCCGGCGCTGATGCCGACCGGACCCGTCCTCGTGCAGGCCTTCGACGGGGCCCGACACCTGCGTGACGTCCTGGCCGAGGTGGATCCGCACACGGCCGGCCAAGGGCTCATGGACGCCCTCGACTCGCGGGAGGACGCGGCGGTCCGGCTGAGTGAACTCATCCAGATCCGCAGAATGGAGGTCTCGCGACGTCAGCCCCACCCACTGCCCGGCACCTTGCAGGGCCACGAGCCGGCCCCGGACGTGACGACGGTGACCGTCGAGCTGCACAACCCGCGGCCCATCACCTCGGCCGGAGACATCGCCCTGGGCCGCGGCCGGCAGAACACCACCGGTCACTCCTCCTCCAGCACCTTCGCCGCGGCCCCGTCGCTGGGCTGGTCCACGGCCCCTGTGATGGACAAAACGAGGGAGAACCAGCGGATGGCGGTCGGCACCTCCGCGATCGCACCGGAGCCGCTGCGTTCCGCCCAGACACCCGGATCGCAGGACGTCCGCCGCGAACGGCTCAAGACAGGCGTCACCACCGGCCCCGACGACCTGCCGGCCGCCCGCACCCACGAGACCGCCGTGGACGTAGTGATCTCGGTCGTGGGCCCGGCCGGCCCGCCCCGGTACGTGTATGGCACCACCAGCGTACGGATGGCCGAACGCGACCTGCTCGGATACGGCGTGACCGAGGCCCGGGTCCGGCCCGGGGTGTACGACGTGCGGTCCCTCCTGCGCGATCAGCCCGACGAGTCGCTGCGGGACTGGAGACGGCATCCGATGGCGGATCTGCCCCATGTGCTCGTCGCGGGCCTGCACCGGGACGATGGGACCGTGCAGTTGTGGCTGGCGTCCCGCTCGGATCCCGGCACCGGCGACGAGGACGGCCCGCCACCGGTCGGCCGGGCCGTCTACGCGGCCGCGCAGGCGGCCCGGCTCTCCCGGCGTCCGGTGGACCTGTTCCTGCGCACCGAACGGGGGCTGCGCCGCTGGTCCTTCGGGGAAACCGGCACTCTGCGTGCCGACGACGCACGCGTTCTGGACGCCTGGAACGACTTCGCCCCGGCGGCTGAGCGTCACGCGGAGGCGGCCGAGAACCAGGCACGGCTCAGACAGCAGGAGCAGCTGCTCAGGGAGCGCCTCGCCGCGGCCCATGACCGGGCGGCGGAGGCCCTGTCCGCACTGCGGCTGGCCGAGGCAAGCCGGGATCGGTTCGCCGAGACGCTGGTCCGGTACGAGACGGAAGAGGCGCTGGCCGACGCGGCGGCACGGAAAACGGAGGCGCAGTCCGAGGTGACGGCGGCCCAGCGGGAGCTGCAACAGGCTCGCGGGCGCATTGCCGGGCTCCCAGAGGGTGCCTCCGAGGGGCCCGCCCCGGCAGACGAGGCGGATCAGGCCGAGCGCGAACTGATGGCGGCACGTCACCGTCTCGCCCAAACCGTGGCCGATGTCGGCAAGGCCCGGCTCGTCCTCACCGCCCACGGCCTCGACGAGCATGCGTTGTCCCGCCTCGCGTCGGAGGGCGTGCCGGGGCCCGCCCAGCGGCTGCTCCACGCCCGTGGGGAGATGCGGACGCGGCGCGAAGAGGCGGAGCGGAAGCAGCGGGAGTACACCGAGGCGGCCGAGGAGGTGCGACACCTTGACGCACAGGCCACCGAACTCGCCCGGGACCAGCGCCGGCAGGCGGCGATCCAGTCCAAGGCCCGGGCCGACCTCGGCCGGGCCGTTGCCGACCTCGAGACCGCTCGTGAGACGAGCGGAGAGGGCCATGCGGATCTGCCGTCGACCTCGCTGACCGCGCGGACCATGCGCGGGCCGGCTCTCGACGACGCGCCGCGCGCCGAGCGCGTCGTCCCGCCCCGCACACCGGAACGCCCGCTCTCCGCGACCGCGGCCGCCGTCGAGGCAGCCCTCCTGGGCAGGACCACTCCCACGGGCACCGCGCCCGAGGTGGCGGAGGGAGACGAACGCGGGGGAGACGCCGCAGGCTTGCCCGGCGACCGGGACGGGGACGGGCGCACGTCCGCCGCGCCCGAACGCTGGATGGTGAAGGACCATCCGGCCGGGGTGCCCCGGCGCCCGGCGGCCGCGCGGGTCGCCAGACCGGCTGCTCCAGAGGAGTGGATGCACCGCAGGTCCGGCGCGCCCGCAGCCCGGCTGTCCACCGAACGTTTCGACCCCGCCCGCAACCCGGCACCCGTCCCCGGACGGCCGGGAGAACTGGCCGGCGTACGTACGCTGATCCGTTACACGGCGCGCCGCATCCAGGCGGAGAACGGCACCTGGATCCGCGACCTCACACTCGAACTGCCGGTCCGGACAGCCGAGAACGTCGACCCCGCACGTCTGCCCCGTCTGGAACGGAGGCTGCAGGAGGCATTGGACAGCTACCTCAACATCGGTTACGCACTACCGGGCTCAGGCGATCAACTGCACGTCGGCGTCCGGCTGGTGCACGATCCCGACCACCCGGAACACATCATCGTGACCGACACCCCCGTCGGCCCCGTGCCGTACCGGCCCGATCAGCGGCACCTCGACATGCGGCACGACGACGGGGTCTGGCTGCACGAGTTGATCCACTACCTGGGCCCGCCCGACGCGTACCAGGACGAGGGCACCTATTTCCGGCGGTCGGCTTCCCGGCCCGCGGTCCGGGCCGACGGGGTGATGGCCAACCCATGGGACATCACGCCAGGCACCCTGCCCCAGGACATCGTGACCACGATCGAGGCGATCGCCGACTCCGGCCCGTTGCTGCGCGACCACCCGCTGGGCGCACCCGACGGCACCGAGGCGCTGCCCGCGCCGCAGATGGTCCACGGTCATGAGCCTCTTCCCGAGCCGGAGGAGTTCGCCGGCCCCGAGCCGTTCCAGGACCCCGGTCCCTTTCCTGTGCCGGAGGTGTTCGCGGATCCTGGTGAGTTCCCCGAACCGGAGCCCTTTGCCGCCCCGGAGCCATTTTCCGATCCGGAGCCCTTTGCCGAACCAGAGGCTTTCGCCGATCCGGAGCCGTTCGAAGACCCGGGTGAGTTTTCTGATCCGGAGCCGTTCGAGGATCCGGGTGAGTTTCCCGAGCCTGAGCCGTTCGAGGATCCCGGTGCGTTCCCCGAGCCTGATGCGTTCCCCGAGCCTGAAGCGTTCGACGACCCTGGTCCGTTCCCCGAGCCGGGCGAGTTCGAAGACCCCGGCCCCTTCACCGACGGCGAGCAGTAGGCCCCCTTCCGGGGTGCTCCGTCGCACCCCACCGGTCCGGCTCCAAGACGACCCCAAGAGGATCGCAAGAGGCGCTTCCTAAGGTCGGTCCACGCGCTGGTGATCTTCACCTGAGAGCGGTCGCGCTCGCCGCACCGGTGCCGGAAGGAAGGACGACCATGCCCGCGGAAGCGGAGAGGAGACGGGTGCGTTTCGCCGTTCTGGGCCCGGTGCGAGCCTGGCGGGACGGCAGGCTCCTCGAGCTCGGACCGCCGCAGCAACGCGCCGTGCTGGCGCTGCTGTTGGCCCGTCCCGGACATCCCGTCGAGGTCGAGGAGATCGTCGACGTTCTGTGGGGCGACGACCCGCCGGTCAGCGCGCTCACCGTCGTCTACCGGCACATCGGGTTGCTGCGCAGGCTGCTCGAACCGGATCTCCCGACCCGCGCGTTCGGGCAGTGGCTGCTGCGCGGCGCCGGCGGCTACCGAGTGGAGGCCGATCCAGACTCGCTGGACCTGCTGCGTTTCCGCCGACTCACGCAGGACGCCCGCCGGCGAAGGGACAGCGGGGCGGAGGACCTGGGGGTGGCACAGTACGTCGAGGCGCTTGCCCTGTGGCAGGGTCCCACCGCCGACGGCATCCCGTCCGCGGTGCGGGCACATCCGATACTGACGGCACTGGACCGGGAACGGCACGCCGTGGTCAAGGAGGCCGCCGACGCTGCGCTGCGCTGCGGCCGGGCCGGGGCACTTCTCGGGGCCCTGCGCCGCTGCGCCGACGAGCGCCCGATGGACGAACCACTGCACGCCCGGCTCCTGCAGGCCCTGAGCGCGACCGGCCGTGCCCAGGAGGCCGTGCGCACTTACCGTGAGGTGCGCACCCGTCTGGGAGAGGAACTGGGCATCGGTCCGGGGGCCGAACTGCGGGCCGCCGCGCGGCTGGTACTCGGCACCGCTGCACCGGAAGCGCCGAACGGCGGAGTGCGTCCGACGCCCGCCCGTGCCGAAGAACGGCGCAGCACGTCACCCGACGTTTTCTCGGTCCCGGCGCAGTTGCCCGCAGACCTGCCGGTGTTCGTCGGCCGGCAGCGGGAGCTGGCCCTGATGCCCACGCCGGACGGCGACCCGTCGGGCGGGGCCGCGGCGGTCGTCGTCAGCGGGACGCCCGGTTCCGGCAAGACCGCGCTCGCGGTGCGCTGGGCCCACCGTGCCGCGGCCGGCTTCCCGGACGGCCAGCTGTACGCGAACCTGCGCGGCTTCGGCCCCGGCGGGCCGCCGGTGGAGTCCGCCCTGGTGCTGGGATGGTTCCTGCAGGCGCTGGGAGTGCCGCCGGAGCAGGTCCCGGCCGACGAACGGGAGCGATCCCGGCGCTACCGCGAGGTACTGGCAGGGCGCCGCGTCCTGGTCGTGCTCGACGACGCCCGGGACGCCGAGCAGGTACGGCCGCTGCTGCCCCGCCTGCCCGGCTGCCCGGCCGTCGTCACCAGCCGCGGCCCACTGGAGGACCTGGCCGAGGGAGCGGACGACGTACGGTTCCTGACGCTGGAGCCGTTCGACGCCGACGAGGCCCGTGACTGCCTGGCGGTCCGGATCGGTGGCGACCGGGTGGCCTCCGAGGAGGACGCGGTCACCGAGATCACCGACCTGACCGGAGGGCTGCCGCTGGCCCTGGCCGTCGTGGCCGCCCGCGCAGGCGCCCGCCCTGACTTCCCGCTCGCCGCCACCGTGGCCGAACTGCGGGACGGCCGAGCGGACCTGGACGCACTCGCCGAGGTCCGCACGGCGTGCGACGCCTCGTACCGCGCGCTGTCACCCGCCGCTGCGCGTCTCGTCCGAACGCTGGCCGGGCACCCGGGCCGGACGTTCGACGTATTCCTGGCCGCCAGCGCGGCCGGCGTCCCGGTGGAGCCGGTACGCGGACTGCTGGACGAGATCGCCGGGGTCTCCCTCCTGACCCCAGCGGCGGAGGGGAGGTTCGCCCGGCACCGGCCGCTGCGGGTGCACGCAGCCGAACTCGCGGAGACGCACGAGGACGCGGACAGCCGGCGTGCCGTGCTGCACCGGATACTCGACCACTGTCTGCACACCGCCCACGGCGCGGTGCGGACGCTGTCCCCGAACGGGCCCAGAATCACCCTGCCCCCGCCGGAGCCGGGCGTGAACCCGTCCTCACATGCCGAGCGGGGCACGGCGCTGGCCTGGTTCGGTGCCGAACTGCCGGTGCTGCTCGACATGGTGGGGCGCGCGGCCCGTGAGGGATTCGATCGGCACGCCTGGCAACTGGCCTGGGCTCTGGACCGTCTCCTCGACCAGCAGGGCCTTCACCACGACCACACCGATGCCCTGCGGTCGGCGCTGGAGGCCGCCCGGCGGCTCGGCGATCCGACGGCGCAGGCCCACGTACACCGTGCCCTCGGCCGGGCCTCGGCCAGGCTGGACCGCCACCACGAAGCCCACGCGCACCTGCGTCGCGCACTGGAACTGTTCGATGAACTCGGCGAGACGACAGGGCAGGCCCGCACGCACGGCGAGTTCGGCCGGCTGTTCGACCGTCAAGGGCATCAGGCCCACGCCCTGTACCACCGGGAGCAGGCGCTGGAGGGGTACCGGGCGGCCGGCGACCCGGTGGGGCAGTCCGGCGCGCTCCAGGCGCTCGGTCGGACGCACACGCTGCTCGGACAGTACCGGCAGGCGCTGACCCGCACCCGGCAGGCCCTGGAGCCACTGCGCGGCTTGGACGAACCCCACGCCGAGGCCGCGGTCTGGCGCGGGCTCGGTCACTGCCACCAGCACCTGGGCAGTCACCAGCGGGCCGTCGCGGGCTACCAGCGCGCCCTGCATCTCTACCGAGGCGCCGGTGACCAGTACAACGAGTTCCGCTCCCTGGTCTGGCTCGGTGACGCCCACCGCACGGCCGGGGACCTGGTCGCGGCGCGAGCCGCATGGCGGCAGGCGCTCGCCGTACGGGACTGCGCGGATCTCACGGCGCACGGCCCGCTGCCGCCCGTCGAGGCGATTCGCACCGGACTGCGCGGCCTCGGCCCGGACGACGAGGCGGCGGCCTCTCGGCCCACGCTGCGAGCGGTACCGGGGGGATCCGCGTGACGCGCTGGGACGATCGCGCCGCGGTCCCGCTGTTCCACACGGTGGAAGGCGCGGGACAGCGCACACTGCTGCTCGTCCACGGTGAGGCCTGCGACTCGCACGACTGGGCCCCGCAGATCGACGCCTTCGCCGCCCGCCACCGGTTGATCATCCCCGATCTGCCCGGTCACGGACGGTCCAGTCCCGCGCCGCACGGCCACACCCCCCGGGACTTCGCCGACGACCTGGCCGGGCTGCTCGTCACCACCGGCGAGGGGCCCGTGGTCGCCGTGGGCCACTCGGCCGGAGCGGTGATCGCCTCCGTCCTCGCCGTCGAACGACCCGACCTGGTCGAGGCGGTGATCGCGGTCAGTCCCCGCTACGGCATGGACGCCGGCCGGGCGGCGGCGCGGGCCGCCGCGGTGGGTGTGCCCCGTCCGGCCGAGGCGATCGCCCGACTGCTGGCGGAGGACGAGGGCCCACCGACCGGACCCGCCGCCGACTGGCTTCCGGCCTGGCGCCGCCGTCGGGCGCTCGGCACCGCCGATGACGTCGTCACCCGGACGGCCGCCGGACTGTACGACGCGCAGAACGGCCCCGTGGTGCGTCCTGCCTGCGAGCCGTACCTGCGCCGTCGGACCTGCCCGGTGCTGACGGTCTGCTCGCGGGCCTCGCTCGAGGCGAGGGGTGTCGGGCCCGGCTGGGACCGGTCGGTCAGCCCGCATCCCTACAGCGCGTGTGTGGTCCACGACGGGGCGGGCCACTGGCCGCACCAACGACGGCCGGAGGAATTCAACGACCTGGTACTGGACTGGACGGCCGGGCTGCCCACCCCGGGGACGGGTCGGCAAGGGCGGCTGAGCGCCGGTCAGTTTCCAGTCATTGGACGGAACTAGGCTCACCCGGCGGGCGGGGACCATGCGGCCGCCCCGTCCCTCGCGGCGCTACGACCAGGCGCCCGTGACCGGAGAGGGCGACGCCGCCCGGACGACTCCGTCGAACCGCATCGGGACATCTGGGTGAGCGCGTGAAGCGCGGCCGAGCAACGTGTGATCCAGGAGAGTGGACATGACACGCTGGGGTATCCAGCGCTCGCGGACCGAGGGCTCGGCGGTATCCGCCGCCGCTGCGGAGGCCGAAGAGGGCGTCGACGGGGCGGGCACCGGCACGGCGCCACCGAATGCGCCGGAGCGATCGGAGCGATCGGAGCGGCCGGAGACGGGCCGCACCGAGACGGCCCGACCCGCTGTGGCGGGTCGGCCGACGGCATCGGTCCCGGAACCGGACGCAGGTCCTGACGCCGACACGGATGCCGACCCCGACTCCGGCCCCGACTCCGGCCCCGAAGGAGGCGTGGGTGTCGGCAGCGACGCGGAGACGGACACGGAGTCCGCGGCCGCGGGCGGCGCCGCCTCACGGACGGAGGGGGACGCAGCCGGGGAGACGAGTGCCGGCGCCGTGGAACCGGACGGGCGGGCCGTCGCGGTCGCGGGCTCGTCGGACGGTGGGAGCGGGGACGGTGCGCGGACCGAGGAAGGCGGCCGGCAGCTCTCCAAGCAGACCGTCGTCGGGGCGGCCCTGCTGGCTCTGCTCGTGACGGGGACATCCTTCCTGCTGCTCGGCGGCAGTGAGGACCGAACGACCCGGACCGAGAACGGCGCTGAGGGAACGTTCGCCCGCGACGGCGAGAACGGATCCGGCGCCATACCCGGCGCGGCCGCCTCCTCCTCGTCCTCCGGCACGCCCGGTAAGCGCTCGGGGAACACCACTCGGGCCGCGGAGGCCGAACACCCTGGCGGTGCCGGGAACCACGGCTCCGGCGCGGACAAGCCCGGCGCCGCGAAGGGAGGCAAGAACACGACGACGAAGACGGCCTCCGGTGCGGGCGCGGCAGTCACCGGGGCAAAGGGTTCCGTCAAGTCGGGTTCGTCCAAGGGCTCTTCGGGATCGTCAGGTTCCTCCAGCGGCGGCGCGAGCTCAGGGGCGTCCGTGACCAGCCTGGTCGGCTCCGCCTCCGGCCGCTGCGTCGACGTCACGGACGGCCACGCCAAGGACGGCACGCCGTTGCAGATATGGGACTGCAACGGCGCGAAGCGGCAGCAGTGGTCCCTGCGTTCCGACGGCACCGTGCGTTCCCTCGGCCTGTGCATGGACGTCGCCTGGGCCTCCGGCGCGGACGGCACGGCGATCCAGTTGGCCACCTGCAACGGCGGGTGGGCCCAGCAGTTCAAGCTCACCGCGGCCGGTGACCTCGTCAACCCGCAGACCGACAAGTGCGTGGACGTGAAGGACCAGCAGACCGGCAACGGCACCCGGCTGCAGCTGTGGACGTGCACCGGCACGCAGAACCAGAAGTGGTACCGGGGCTGAGGACGGGCTGGTGGGAGGCGGACGGATGAGCGGCGGCGACCCGGGCACGGTGCGTTTCTCCGTGCTGGGCCCGGTGCGGGCCTGGCGCGACGGAGCCGAACTGGACCTCGGCCCGCCGCAGCGGCGCGCCACACTCGCCGTGCTCCTCGTGCGGGCCAGACGGCCGGTCGGCCTCGCCGAGGTCTCCGATGTGCTGTGGGGTCAGGAGCCGCCGGTGAGCGCGGCCAATGTGATCCACCGTCACATCGGCATGCTACGGCGGCTGCTGGAGCCCGGCCTGCCGAACCGGGCCGAGGGGGAGAGGCTGGTGCGGGTCGACGGAGGCTACCGGTTGCGGGTGGCCACCGACGACATCGACCTGCTGCGCTTCCGCGGACTGCGCGACCAGGCGCGTGAAGCCGACCGGCAGGGGCTGCGGGCGGAGGCCGTGGACCGGTGGAACGACGCCCTCCTCCTTTGGCGGGGACCGGTCGCCGCCGGTATCCCGGCGGACGTACGGGCCCACCGCTTCTTCACCGCTCTGGAACGCGAGTACCTGACCGCGGCGCGGGAGGCCGCCGACATCGCCCTGCGGCACGGGCTGGCGGACCGGGTGCTGACCTCGCTCGAACAGTGCGCCGCGCGCCATCCGCTCGACCAGCAGGTGCAGGCCCGGCTGGCACTGGCCCTGGCCGCCACCGGTCACCAGGCCGAGGCGCTGGAGACGTGTCGGATCGCTCGGGTGCGGCTGGCCGGTGCACTGGGCATCCTGCCCGGCCCCGAGCTGCGCGCCGCTCAGCAGAAAGTGCTCGAAGGCAACAGCACCGGTCAGGCCCCGTCTACGCCTGCGCCCGTACCGTCGCGGCACGTGGGCGTCGACGCCCCGCCCCGTCCCCGACGCGCCGTCGCGGGGCAGCCGGTCGGTCTCCGACCGGATCCGCCCCGCCAACTGCCCGCCCCGCCGCCTGCCCTGACCGGCCGTCGGGCGGAGGCAGACCAGTTGTC
The DNA here is from genome assembly GCF_023516615.1 of Streptomyces panaciradicis. GTDB lineage: Bacteria > Actinomycetota > Actinomycetes > Streptomycetales > Streptomycetaceae > Streptomyces > Streptomyces panaciradicis. The sequence goes on along the minus strand of NZ_JAMGBF010000188.1, from coordinate 8,871 downwards.
GGCGTTGGCCGACGAGGCCGGACCGGGACGGGGTACCCCGTTCGTCGGTGCCGTCTGCGGACCGGCCGGGATCGGCAAGACGGCGCTGGCGCTCCACCTCGCTCACCGGCTGGCCGACCGCTACCCCGACGGGCAGCTCCATGTCGACCTGCGCGGTTTCGACCCGTTCCGGCCGCCCGTCGCGCCGGCCGATGCGGTGAGCCGCCTGCTGGCGGCGTTGGGTGTCCCCGCGCACCGGATCCCCGAGGACCTCGACAACCGCACCGCCCTCTACCGCAGCCTGCTCTCCGGACGCCGGGTCCTGCTGCTGCTGGACGACGCGCGCGACGCCGAACAGGTACGTCCGCTGCTGCCCGGTGGCCCGGGCTGTCTGGTGCTGGTGACCAGCCGCAACCGGCTGTCCGGCCTGGTCGCGGCGGAGGGCGCCCGCCGGGTCACGCTGGAGCCGCTTGCCCCGCAGCAGGCGGCGGAGCTGCTGGCGGACCGGCTCGGTGCCGAACGGCCGGCCGCGGAGGCGGAGGCGTACCGGAGGATCGTCGCCGCCTGCGCGGGACGGCCTTCGGTCCTGGTCGCCGCGGCAGCCGCCGCGACGGACGACGCAAACACCACCCTTGCCACCGTCGCGGCCCGACTGGAGTGCCACGAGCTTGCCGAGTGCGCCCGGTCCGTCGGGACCGCCGGCCCCGGAGGCCCGGGGTGTCCGGCCGATCCGGCGGACGCCGCGGGCTCGGTCCGCCCTACGGGCCCGGCGCATTCCGCCGAGAACAACGGGCTCGCCCGGTCCGACTCGTCCACCGGATTCGGTCCGATCGCCGGCCCGTGCCGGGCGCTGTCGGCGTCGTACCGGGCGCTCACCCCGGCGGCGGCCCGGCTCTTCCGACTGCTGGCGCTGCACCCCGGTCAGGACGTCGGCACGGCAGCGGTGTCGGCCTTGGCCGGTGTCGAACTGCGCCAGGGCCGGGCGCTGCTGAGCGAACTGGCCGACCTGCACCTGGTCGTCGAGCGGGTTCCGGGCCGCTTCGCCCTGGGCGCGGTGGAACGCCTCTACGCCAGCATGCTGCTGCACGAGGTCGATGCGGCCGACACGCGGGGCGCCGCCGTACGCCGGTTGCTCGGCCACGTCCTGCACATGGCGCGCGCGGCGACCAGGCTGCTCGCCCCGGTGCCGTACGACCGTCCGGAACCGGATGGCGCAGCGGACGGAGAACCGGACGGGGCCGGGTTCCCGGACGCCGAGGCCGCCCGGGCCTGGTTCGCCGCCGAGTTGCCGACGCTGCCGGAGACGGTGCGGCTGGCCGCGCACGCGGCCGCCGCCTCTGACGGCGCGTCGGACGACACGGTCGCCGCGTGGCGGTTCCTCACGATCCTCGAACCACTCTTCGAACCCGGTGGACACGACCAGGCGTGGATGGCGATGGCCGGCACGGCCCTGGCCGCCGCCAAGCGGGCCGCCGACCTGCCCGGGCAGGCCCGCTCCCAGCTCAGCCTGGGCCGCGTGTACGGCCGGCTGGGCCGTGCCGAGGAGGCCGTGGCCGCGTTGGAGGAAGCGCTGAGGCTGTTCGCCCCTGCCGACGACGGCCCCGGGCGGGCGCTGGCCCACCTGGCTCTCGCGGCCGTCCATGTCCGGGAGGGGCGCCACGAAAGCTCGGCACGGCACGCCCGGTCGGCGGTCGAACTGGCCCGGGCGATCGGCGACCGGCGCGCGGAGGCGTCCGCGCTGACCGCTCTGGGCCGGGCTCGCGCGCACCTGGGCCACCCCGGCGAGGGCCTCGCCCACTGCCGCGGTTCGGCCGCACTCCACCGGCAGTCGGGCGACCGGTACGGCGAGGCCCTGGCATGGGAGGGCGTCGGCGACGTCCAGCACCTGCTCGGCTTCCCCGAGCAAGCGGCGGCCTGCTACGAGCAGGCGGTGTCGCTCCTGACCGAGCACGAGGCCGAAGGGTGCCATCCCGCCGCCGACGCGGTCCGGCGGAAACTCCGCTCGGTGCGGGAGACGGACCGTGCATCGGATTCCGGCGGCGTTCGCGGCCGGGACCCCGCGCGGACCGGCCGGGCGCCGCGGAACGCCCGCTCCGCAGGCCTGATCTCCCTCATCTGACCAGACCACACCCCGACGACGACCCCGCCCCGACCAGCGAAGGACCCCATCGCAGATGTCCGCCCCCCTTGTCCACCGGCACCACGGCGCGCTGCGGGCCCTCGGGACGCTTCCCACCGTCTGCGTGCTGGCCCTGGCGCTCGGTCCGGTGACGGCGTCGGCCGCGAGGGCCGCCGATGCGACGGCGGCGGCCTCCGGCACGTCCGCGCAAGGGATCCGGCTCCCCGTCATCCCGGGCGCTCTGCGGTCCGGAGCGGCGTGCACCAAAGCGTCGCCCACCGCCATGAAGGTCACCCCGTGGACGCACAACGTGCTGGACCTGTCGGGTGCGTGGGAGTTCTCCCGCGGCGCCGGAGTCACCGTGGCCGTCGTCGACACCGGTGTCGCCCCCGGCACGCGTGGGCTGGCGGGCCGGGTCACGGCGGCCGGGGCCGCCGCCGACGACTGCGTGGGGCACGGCAGCTTCGTCGCCGGCCTGATCGCCGGTGCGGCGGGCGGCGGCAGCGGTGCCGACTTCAGCGGCATCGCGCCGCAGGCCCGGATCCTCGCCGTACGGGGTACCGATCCTCTCGGCCGGACCGACGCCGACCGGGTCGCGGCGGGCATCCGTACGGCCGCCGACGCCCGAGCCCAGGTGATCGCCGTGCCGCTCACACTGACCTCCGGCGGCGCCGCGCTGACGTCGGCGGTGCGGTACGCGGCCGCGCACGACTGTCTGGTGGTGGCCGCCGCCGCACCTGACAGCGCACCCGCGGCCGGCGCCGGTACAGCGTCGGCCTCGGCCGATTCCGTCCGGCCCAGGAGGTATTGGCCGGCCGCCGAACGGGGTGTCCTGTCCGTCGTGGACTTCGGGCCGGACGGCACCCGCCCGAAGGACGCCCCGCAGCCGGATGACGCCGACTTGGCGGCGCCGGGCGACAAGGTCGTTGGTGCGGGGCCGCGGGGCACGGGCCACTTCACCGGCAGTGGCGCCTCGTTCGCCACCGCCTACGTCGCCGGCGCAGCCGCCCTCGTCCGTTCCCGTGACCCGCAGCTGACCGCCGCGCAGGCTTTCCGCAGGCTGACCTCGACGGCCTACCCGGCCGACGTGCCGCGGCTGGACGCGTACGCGGCACTCACCGCCGTACCGCACGGCGAGACCCGTCCGGCCGCGACCGTGCCGCCCCGGCCGGTGGTGTGGTCCGCGGCCGACGGCCGGGGCGCCCGCCTGATCGCGGCCGTGGTCGTGGCTGTGGCGCTGGTGTCCGTGCTCGCCGCGGCCGCCGCCCGGGGAGCAGTCCGCGGCCGACGCCGACGGGCGGTTCCCAGCGGGACCGAGTAATCCTCGACGGCACTGCGGTCGCGGCGCGGGTGTCGGTGGTCGGCTTCGGCCGCCGAGCCGGCGCAGCCGCCCGCCTGCCGTCCGTCACAGCCAGGTCGCGACGCTCCGTCGGCTCCGGCCGATGGTCGTGCCCTCGGTCGTCGGCCGAGACCACGAGCGGGCCCCGACCTCGGTCGGGGCCCGCTCGTGGTGGTGCGGTCGGTGTGGGGGCCGACCGCGGCCGACCCCCTTCTCTCACTGCTCCAGCAGCGCCGTCTGCACCTGGACCGTCTTGCGGCGGGTGATGCGCAGCGCGCGCCCCGGTGGCAGGACCCGCGGCTTCACACTGCCGAACAGGTAGCCCTCGGAGGGCGGGCAGGACAGCAGCAGACCCGGCGTGTTGACCTCCAGCATGCGGCGCAGCACCATGTCGCCCAGCCCCCGCCCGGCGCCCGCGGCGGAGCGGGTGACCACCAGGTGGAACCCGATCTCGTAGCCGAGGGCGAGGAAGTCGAGCAGCGGCTCGAAGGGGCTGCGGCCCAGCGCACCGCCGACCAGGTCGTAGTCGTCGACCAGGACGAACAGGGTGGGCCCCTGCCACCAGTCGCGCAGCCGCATGCGGGACGGCGCGATGTCCTGGCCCGGCATCCGGCTGCGCAGGGCCCGGCTCGCGCCCTCCGCCAGCTCCCGCAGCTGGTCGACCGAGACCGCGTGGCCCAGGCGGTACTCCTCGGGTACCGCCTCCACCAGATCCCGCCGGTAGTCCACCACCAGGATGCGGGCCTCGTCGGGGCCGTAGCGCTCGGTGATGCCCTTGGCCACCAGCCGCAGCAGGTTGGTCTTGCCGGTCTCCGAGTCGCCGACCACGACCAGGTGAGGATGCTCGGAGAAGTCGTGCCAGGCCGGCGCGAGCTTCTCCTCCTCCACTCCCAGCGCGATCCGCAGGTGCCCGTCGGGGGCCGGCAGTTCGGCGGCGGGCAGCGTGACGGGCAGCATGCGGACCGCCGGGGCCGCCGGCCCGTGCCAGTGCCCGGCTATCTCGCGCACGGTCCGCTCCACGCCCTCCGCCAGGTCCTCCTGGTCCTGGGTCCCGTCGACGCGGGGCAGTGCGGTCAGGTAGTGCAGCTTGGTCTCGGGTGTCAGCCCGCGGCCGGGGGCGCGCGGCACCGAGCGGGCTTTGCGGATGTCGATCACCGACTCCATGGGGTCGCCCATCTTGAGCTCCAGACGGGTGCCCGCCTGGTCGCGGACCTGCGCCGCGAGTTCCACCCACCGGGCGGTGGTGACGATCAGGTGCACCCCGTAGTTCAGGCCGCGCATGGCGAGCTGGGAGAGCGTGGTGACGTGGTCGAGGTGGTCCTGGCGGAGGGTGCCCCAGCCGTCGACCACCAGGAAGACGTCGCCGTACGGCTCGTCGGGGAACTCTCCCGCGGCCCGCCGCTTGCGGTACGTCGCCATCGAGTCGATGCCGTGCTCGAGGAAGAACCGCTCCCGGTCGGCCAGCACCGAGGCCACCGCGGCGACGGTGCGGCCGATGCGCTCGCCGTCCACGTGTGCCGCGATTCCGCCGACGTGCGGGAGCCCGGCGAGGCTCGTCAGGCTGCCGCCGCCGAAGTCGAGGCAGTAGAACTGCACCTCGCGTGGGGTGTGGGTGAGGGCCAGGGCGATGATGAGGGTGCGCAGCAGCGTCGACTTGCCGCTCTGCGGGCCGCCCGCGATGGCCACGTGGCCGCCGGCCCCGGACAGGTCGACGACCAGGGGGTCACGCCGCTGGTCGAACGGCCGGTCCACGATGCCGAGCGGCACCCGCAGCGCGCCGGGGACCACGGCCTGCCCCTGGGCCCGGCCCGTACCGGATGCGGCCGCGACGCCGAAGCCGCGTTCGGCGTCGGGTCCCAGTTCGGGCAGCAGCTGGTCCAGCGTGGGCGGCAGGTCCAGCGGCGGCAGCCACACCTGGCGGGCCGCGGGCCCGGAGGCCCGCAGCCGGTCCACGGCGGTGGCCAGCAGCGATGGCGCGGCCGTCTCCTCACCGCTTTCCCCGCTCTCCTCCTCGGCGCGCGCGGCCGGGTCCGGCAGCTGCCGGGGCGCTACCCAGCCCACGCTCCACGGCACCACCTGACCGGCCACCTGGGCTCGCGCCAGCGCGCCGCGCCGCAGCCGGTAGGGCCCGGAGACATAGGCGGCCCGGAACCGGGTCAGTGCCTCCACACCGGTCTTGAGGTAGCCGCTGCCCGGCTGTGAGGGCAGCTGGTAGGCGTCGGGCACGCCCAGCACGCCGCGGCTCTCCATGGCGGAGAACGTGCGCAGGCCGATCCGGTAGGACAGGTGGCTCTCCAGTTGGTGCATCCTGCCCTCGTCGAGGCGCTGCGAGGCCAGCAGCAGATGCACGCCGAGCGAGCGGCCGAGCCTGCCGATCATCACGAACAGCTCCATGAACTCGCCGTGTGCGGCGAGCAGTTCGCTGAACTCGTCGACCACGACGAACAGACTGGGCAGTGGCTCGAGCGGAGTACCGGCGGCGCGGGCCTTCTCGTACTCCAGGGCGGAGGTGAAGTTGCCGGCCGCGCGCAGCAGTTCCTGGCGGCGGATCAGCTCGCCGTGCAGGGCGTCCTGCATACGGGAGACCAGGGCCACCTCGTCGGCCAGGTTGGTGATGACCGCGGAGGTGTGCGGCAGCGTCTCCAGACCCAGGAAGGTCGCGCCGCCCTTGAAGTCGACGAGGACGAAGTTCAGCGTCTCGGAGGAGTGGGTCAGCGCCAGCCCCAGTACCAGCGTGCGCAGCAGCTCGCTCTTTCCGGAGCCGGTGGCGCCGATCAGCATGCCGTGCGGGCCCATGCCTCCTTGTGCCGACTCCTTGATGTCGAGTTCGACGGGCGAGCCGTCGGCGCCGACCGCGATCGGCACCCGCAGCCGGTCGGCGGCCGCGGTACGGCCCTGCCAGTACGCGGCGGGATCGTGCCGGTGCAGGTCGGGGATGCCGAGCAGGGTGGCCAGCTGGATCTCGGAGGACAGCGGCTCGGTGCTGTCGGTGGCAAGGCTCAGCCGGTACGGGGCGAGCAGCGCGGCCAGCGAGCGGGCGGCCGCCGGGCCCATCCGGTCGGGCCGGCCGAGCACGGTGGTCTGCTCCTGGCGGCTGCGGTCGGTCCGCACCAGCCGCAGCTCGCCGTCGGAGAAGTCCAGCCGTAGGGTGGTGCGCCCCGGGCGCCAGGTCAGGGCACCCGACAGGTCCAGGACCACACAGTTGCGGAAACCCTGTCCGTCCAAGCGGTGCCCTGCCGGGACCTGGCCGCCGTCCACCACGATCACCGTGAACGGCTCCTCGCGCCCGGGCACGGCCTCCGGGTCGAACGTCGGTCGCTCCTGGAACTCGGCGCCGAGCAGGTTCTCCAGTTCGGTGACCGACGGCGCGACCAGCCGGGTCGGCCCGGCGCCGTCCCGGTCGTGGCGGTGGTGGGCGTGCGGGAGCCACTTCAGCCACTCCCACTCGCCGCGCCGCTCGTCGGACACGCACAGCGCCACCCACAGATCGTCCGGGGCGTGGAAGGCCGCGAGCTGGGCCAGCACCGCGCGGCAGGCCGACCGGATGCGCTCCTCGTCCCCGCGGGTCAGCACCTTCGCCCAGGCCCGCAGATAGACACCGACCGGCTGGTCGGGGACGGTGGAATAGGCGCGGATGAACCGGCGCAGGGCGTGCGCGCTCAGCGGCTCCAGATCCTCGACCGGCTTGGTGGACATCGGAGTGAGCCGGATGCCGAGCCGCTGGTCGCCGACGGCGATCCGGACCTCGGCGAAGTCGTCGTCGGTGGGACGGCGCTCCCACAGCCGGGTGGTGCGCACCATCGACCACAGCACCGCCGGGTCGGGGTGTCGCCACACGAGAGCCTGCCGCTGCTCGGCGACCGCCTTACGGATCTTGCGGCGCACCTGGCTCAGATAGCGCAGGTAGTCGCGGCGCTCGCCCTTGGTGCGGCGCTTGCGGTCCGCCCGGCCGCGCATGACCTGGCCGACCAGCATCGCCACCGAGGACAGCACCATCATGCCCATGGCGATGTAGCTCAGGACGGTGTTCTCGCCCGGCCGCAGGAACATCACCAGCATGGACGCGGACATCATGCCCATCGGCAGGAACGTCCAGACCGCCGAGGTGTCGGCCTGCGCCTCCGGCAGCGTCGGGGGTTCCTGGAGGGACAACTCGCCCTGGGGCATGCCGGGGCCGCGGCGGCGGGCTGGTCGGCGGAAGAGTTCCACGGACAACGGAACGGGGCTCCTTAGCGTGGCGCCGCGGCACCGCCGGACCGGTGCGCACATCGCGGGGCGGCGGTGTGCGCACCGGAGCGCGGTGGCAGGCGGTCGGGTCGTCGGCCGGTCGCCCAGGGCGGGCGACCTGGTCCCCGGAACGGGCGCGCACGGGCGAGAAGGTGACGTATGCCGACCGATGCGGCCCGAGGGTGCGGGCGCGGGCAGCCCTGCCGCCCACCGTCGCACCGTGCCAACCGCTCGCGTGCGCGCGGCGTGGGCCGGGAGACCTCGCCCGGATCCTAGGCAGCCGCCAGTGCACGAAAAGTGCCTCCACCGGCATGGCGCACCGGTTCCCCCGGTCTCGGGTGGGGCGCAGGGCCGCGCGGCGCGGTGCCCCGACGGGCGGAAGGCGTACGGCGCGCCGCTCGGTCAGTTTTCCCGCACACACGTCCCCCTACGATCTGCCCGGCGGACGAGAACACGTCAAGCGCCCGCGCTTCGCGGGCCGTTCCGGGGGCTTTCGACCGTCCCGGAGCCCACGGTCCGTCAGGCGTCCGAGACGCAGGCCCGGCCCTACCCGCCGCGTCCGTATCCGCGAACCGGACTCCCATCACGCGGACATGAGGAAAGAGAGGCTGAACGAGCCGTGACCGACAGTGCGGTGGCCGGTCTGTGCCGGGTGACGGTGCAGACGTCCCAGAGGTCCGTCGATCTCGCGGTGCCCTCGGACATTCCCTTCGCCGATCTGCTGCCGATCGTGATCGGCTACGCCGGCGAGGAGTTGGAGGAGTCCGGCCTGGAACACGGTGGCTGGGTGGTGCAGCGGCTCGGCGGCGCCCCCCTCGACCTCGAGGCCACCCCGCAGTCCCTCGGCCTGCGCGACGGCGACACCCTGCATCTGCGCCCACGCGTCGAGGCGCTGCCCGAGGCGCACTTCGACGACCTGGTCGACGGCATGGCCGGCACGTTGCGGGAACGCCCGTACCGCTGGACCGAGCGGACGACCCGGTGGCTGCTGCGCACCCTGCTGGCCACCGCGCCGGCCCTCGCCCTGGTGGTGCTCGCGCTGCCGGGCGGTCCAGTGGCCGTGCGAGCCGGGGCGGCGGCCGTCATCGGACTGCTGCTGCTCGCCGGCGCGGCCACCGCGAGCCGGTCCATGGCCGACGACGGCACGGCCGCCGCCATGGCCCTGATGGCCCCCGCCGGCCTGGCGCTGGCCGGCTGGCTGGCGCCG
>NZ_JAMGBF010000187.1 GCF_023516615.1 Streptomyces panaciradicis | reverse complement strand
AATCCTGTTAGCCCCACCAGCGAGAAGGCCCCCGGTCCGGATGGATCGGGGGCCTTCTGCGTGGTGATCACGGTGTCTAGACTCGGTGAATGACCTTGGAATGGGAACAGGTAATCGTTCACTCGGCGGACCCGGTGGCGTTGGGGCAGTGGTGGGCCGACGCTCTCGGCTGGGTCGTCGTCCACGCCTCCGATGACGAGTTCGAGATCCGCCCGGCGCCGGACCGGGTGCCGGGGCTGGACTTCGTCCGGCTCGACGAGGCCAAGCAGTCCAAGAGCCGGCTGCACCTCGACTTCAGGCCCGACGACCAGGCGGCCGAGGTGGCGCGCCTGGAGGCCCTCGGCGCGAAGCGGGTCGACATCGGGCAGGGCGACCAGTCGTGGATCGTCATGGCCGACCCCGAGGGCAACGAGTTCTGTGTCCTTGGTCAACTGCGCCCCGAGAGCGCCTGAGCGCGCACGAAAAGACCCGACCGCTGGCGACGGGGGATGCACCAGCGGTCGGGCTATGGCCAAGGGTAACAAGGTCGGTTGCTCGGCGGGAGCCAACTGTTCAGCGTGAGTCGAGAGTTGTGATCCGGATCACGGCGTTCCGCACGGAGGGTCGTAGGAGAGCCGTGGCAGGTACTCGTGCCACTTCTGCGGTGTCAGCACGCCCCGCGTGGTCGAGCAGATACGGCGGATGGCCACGTCCACGTCGAGGTTCCACAGGCGGATCGTGTCCGAGCCGCTGGAAACGCCGAGCATGTGCGTGGAGGGGTTGAAGGCAAGGAAGTTGCCCGTCTTGGCGTTGGGGCTCATCGACTGGCCGATGGGGGCGGCGTCGGACGGGTCGCCGACGTTCCACAGGCGGACCGTGCTGTCGTTGCCGCCGCTGGCGAGGGTGTGGCCGTCGCGGCTGAAGGTCAGCGAGACGACCGCCTCGGAGTGGCCGGTGAGCGGGGAGCCGGCCGCCCGTGCGGCGTGTGGGTCGGTGACGTCCCACAGGCGGACGGTGTCGTCGTCGCTGCCGCTGGCGAGAGTGCGGCCGTCGGGACTGTAGGCGAGCGCGTTGACCGGGCCCAGATGACCCCTGAGCGGCTTGCCGATCAGCTCGGCGCGGGCCGGTTCGGTCACGTCCCACAGCCGTACGGCGCCTTCCTCGCTGCCGCTCGCGAGCGTGCGGCCGTCCGGGGTGAAGGCGAGGGAGTCGATGAACCCCTTGGGGCCGGAGAGCGGCCTGCCGAGTGGTTTCACGTGAAACGGATCCGCGACGTTCCACAGCTGGATCGTGCGGTCCTCGTAGGGCGTCGCCAGAATGCGGCCGTCGGGGCTGAAGACGATGGCCTTCGGGCCCATGAAGCGGGTCTTCAGCCGGATGTCGGGTCCGGCGGGGACCGGGTGGGCCGGGTCGCCGACGTTCCACAGGGCCACCGAGCGGTTCCCCGTCAGTACGGCGAGGGTGCGGCCGTCGGGGGAGAAGGCGGGTGAGCGGTCGCTGCCGTCCGCGGCCATGAACGGCTTGCCCAGCAGCGCGGGCCGGGCGGCGCTGCGTACGTCCCACATGCGCATCCGGCCGTCGTTCCCGGCCGTGGCCAGGACCTTGCCGTCCGGCCGGAAGGTGCCCCGGTGGCCGATCAGGTCCGAGGTCGGGATCGACCACAGCCGGACCTTGCTGTCGCCGCTGCCGGTGGCGAGGGCCTTGCCGTCGGGACTGAAGCCCAGGGCGTACATCTCGCCGCTGCTGCCCGCCAGCGGCTCGCCGACCTGGGAGGGGTACGCCGGGTCGCTGACGTTCCACAGGCTGGCCGTGCTGTCGGCGCTGCCCGCGGCGAGCATCGTGCCGTCGTGATTGAAGGCCACGGACCAGACCGGACCGGTGTGACCGGTCAGCGGGGAGCCCAGGGCCCTGGCCCGGGCCGGGTCGGCCACGTCCCACAGCCGTACGGTGTCGTCGACGCTGCCGCTGGCGAGGGTGCGGCCGTCGGGGTTGAACGCCACCGAGTGCACGGTGCCCGTGTGCCCGGTCAGGACCGGGCCGGTTCGCTTGGGGTGGTGCCGGTCGCGCACGTCCCAGAGCATGACCGCGTCGTCGTCGCCCCCCGCGGCGACGGTCCGGCCGTCGGGGCTGAAGGCCAGGGAGCGCACGGCGGCGGAGTGGCCGGTCAGCGTGGTGAGCGAGCGGGGCCTGCCCGAGGCCATGTCCCACAGGCGGACGGTGTGGTCCTCGTTGGCCGTGGCCAGGGTGCGGCCGTCCGGGCTGAAGGCGATCAGGTAGATCGTGCCGTCGTGACCGGTCAGGGGCGCGCCGAGCGGCTTGGGGTGACGCGGGTCGCGGATGTCGTAGAGCCGGACCGTGCCGTCGTCCGAGGCGCTGGCCAGCGTGCGGCCGTCGGGGCTGAAGACCGCGCTGCTGACCCAGCTGGTGTGGCCGGTCAGCGGCTTGCCCAGCGCCTTGGGGCGGGTGCGGTCCGTCACGTCCCACAGGCGCACCGTCCGGTCGGCGCTCGCGGTGGCCAGGAGGTGCCCGTCCGGGCTGAACGTCGTCAGGTAGACGGCGCCCGTGTGGCCGAGGAGGGGAGTGGCCAGCGGGGCGTTGACGATCGAAATGAGCCGGCTGTCGGTACCGGCGTCCCCCGAGCGCAGCCGGTGGGCGACCAGGTCGAGCTGGGCCGACAGCGAGGGGTCCGTGTACTGCACCCGGTCCGCCTCCGCGAGCACCTGCTCGAACACGGCGTCGTCGCGCTGCTGCCACGCGATCACGGCCGCTCCGCCGGCCACCACCGCCAGCGCGACCAGGGCCGCGACCGCGCCGCGGCCGATCCAGACCATGCGCCGGCGCAGCCGGACCGAGGCGGCCAGGAACTCCCTGGCACCGCGGGTGAGGAACGTGTCACCGGCCGACTTCGCCCAGCTGTGGGCCTGCCCCAGCCTCGACCCCCGGTACAGCAGGGAGGAGTCGCGGCCCGATTCCTCCCAGGCCCGGCCGTCCTCCTCCAGCCGCTGGCGCAGCAGATGGTCCCCGCGGTCCTCGTCGATCCACGCGCGCAGCCGCGGCCAGGCGTGCAGCAGCGCCTCGTGGGTGATCTCCACGGTCTCCGCGTCCAGCGTCACCAGCCGCGCGCGCACCAGGGCCTCGAGGGACTCCTCCGTCTTGTCCGGGTCGGCCGACTCCTGGGCCAGCTGCCGGCGGGTGCCGCGCCTGCGGGTCGCCTGGGTGTCCTCACCGAGCCGCACGAGCCGCAGCAGCAGTACCCGGGCAGCCGTACGGGCCGCGGGGTCCAGGTCCGACCAGGCGCGCTCGGCGGTGGCCGCCACGGCCCCCTGGATGCCGCCCGCGGCGCGGTAGCCCGCGGCGGTCAGCCGCCCGGCCTTGCGCCGCTGCCAGGTGGCGAGCAGGGCGTGCGACAGCAGGGGCAGCGCTCCGGCGTCGTGCGCTCCGCGCGGTCCGTCGGCGCTCACCTCCCGCACGATGAGCTCCGCGAGACCGGGTTCGAGTTCCAGGCCCACGGCTTTGGCGGGGCCGGTCACCGCCTCGCGCAGTTCCGTGGCGGTCAGCGGGCCGAGCACCATGTGCCGGTGCTGGAGCGCGTCGGCCAGTTCGGGGTGGGCGAGGCACTGCTCGTAGAAGTCGGCGCGTATGCCGAGGACGACCAGGACCGGGGCGAGGGCGTCCGGCCCGGAGGGCGAGCACGCGGCGTGCAGGACCCGTACGAAGGTGCGCCTGGTCGTCTCGTCCGCGCAGAGCGTGAAGGTCTCCTCGAACTGGTCCACGATCAGCACCGGACGGGCCCCGGAGGGCGCCTCCCGGCGGGCCCACGCCGCGACGGCCTCCCGTACGGCCTCCGGCCGGGCGCCGGAGGCGACGGCCTCGGCGAGCTCGGGGATACGGCCGGTCAGCTCGCCGAGCGGATGGGCCCCGGGCAGGAGCTGCAGCACCGTCTGCCCGTCGCTCTCGCCGCCCAGGGCGCCGCCGCGGACCGCGTTGACCAGGCCGGCGTTCAGCAGGGAGGACTTCCCGGCGCCCGAGGCACCGACCAGCATGACCAGGCCGCCGCTCTTCTCCGCCGCGCGCAGCTGCTCCAGCAGGGCCCGGGTGCTGCGCTCGCGGCCGAAGAACCAGCGGGCGTCCTCCTGGCGGTAGGAGGCCAGCCCGCGGTACGGGCAGACCCCGCCCTCGGCCGGCGGCGCCTCCTCCGTGTTCGGGCCCGCGGCGCGCTCGCCGGCCGGGTCGGCCACGGCGCGTTCCCACAGGCGCTGCCACTGCGCCATGTCGTACAGCCCGGCGGACACCGGCGTGGGCCGTGCGCGCCGCGCCTGCGGGATCAGGATGTGCAGCACCGCGGCGAGGGCGGCGAACTGCGCCGGTACGTTCTTCGCCCGCCGCCAGTCGCTGATCCGCTGCGCGGAGACCCGTACGGGCCGCCCCCGCTCGTCCACCCGCTGCAGCTGTACGACGGCCTCGGCCACGCGCGCGAGGGGTGGGTTGCCGGCCTCCTTGTAGAGCAGCGCGAGGCGCTCCGCGAAGGCTGTGCGCGCCACTGAATCGGAACGCAAGGCCTCCACTCCTTACTTCCCCCGCCGTCGGACGTCCGGACCGGAAAACCCACCCTATACGCCTGACCTGCGGGTTAAGGGTCCGGAACCGGACCGGAATCTCCTCCGTTCACGCCACAGCTGGCAGGATCCTGCGCCGTAGCGCGCCCGACGCGCTTCGTTCGCGCAGGCCATCGGCCCGCGCCCGTCCGAGCCCGGCAGATCCGTGGAGTGAGTCCCGGCGGGGCCGCTTTCACTCCGACCACGGATCACGTCCGTCCTCCTTCCGCGTCCTTCGCGGCGCATGAGGAGGCTGCCCGCAGCGTTCGGCGCCGGTCCCCACGAGGGGAGGGACCGGAGCCGAACGACGCGGGTCTCCCGCGCGGCACGACGAGGGCACGGTTGAAGAGCGCATGGCTGAGAGCTCATCGCCGAAGAGCGCGCGGGACGAAGCAAGGGGCGGCACGCAGAACGCGCGGCACCAGGAGCGCGCGGCATGAAATGCCCAGAGGCGCGCACTGGTCATCTGACGGGCCGTCAGTTATGGTCCCCCCTGCCGTGCAGCTTCCGAAGGGGTGAGCGCAGTGCCGACACGTCCCCAGAGTCCGCAGCCGTCAGGAACTCCCCGCTGGGTCGCGATGGTCTACAAGCCGTCCTCCGAAGCCTGGGCGGTGTGCGCGGAGTCCCCGCATCGCTCACCCGTGCAGTACGCGCTCGCGGAGATGGCGCACACGGTACGCGCGCGTGGGGGCGACCTGGAGGTCACCCTGTGGGGCCCGAGAGCGGGGGCGTGGGAACGGTTCGACGCCTTCGCCGCTACGACGGCCACAGCGCCGGTGCCGAAGGCCGAGGAGGTCGAGGCCTCTTCCAGTGGCCCGGAGCGGCTGAGCAGGCTCACGGAACGCATGGACGGCCGGCGCCGGCAGGTGCTGGTGGCGAGCCTCGGCAGGGCGGGCCTGCACGACCTCGGTCCGGACGACTTCGGTGCGGTGGAGGCTCTCGCCGAGCGGCTCGACGAGACGACCGTTCGCAGGGTGGCCCACTGGCTGGCGCTGGCGGCCGGCCGGCGCTAGGGGGCCTGTCCCGGACGGGGACGGGGGTCCCGGCGGAAGTTCTGGTGGGGGCGAGGTCATCGGCGATGCGGTGACGTACATGTGCGGCTGCTTCGACACGTGGGTTCTCACGTCTTCGGATGGTGCGGGTACTGCGGGTGCTGCCGGTGTTTCACGTCTTCGGGTGCAGCGAGTGCTGCGGGTACTGCGGGTACTGCGGGTACTGCGGGTACTGCGGGTACTGCGGGTACTGCGAGGAGACTCGGGGTGATCCGTGGCGTCCGCCGGGTCAGGCGCACGGGGCGGCGGCCGCCGGCTCGGACGAGCCGTCCTGCGTGGCCGCGTCCGCCTCGTCGAGCGGGCGGTGGCGGCAGCTCGGGGACTTGCCGTGGGCCTCGGCGCCGATGCGCTGCTTCATCGTGGGAGGCAGGGCGGCGGTGTGGGACCAGGACCACTGGTGCGACGCCGTCGGCATCGCCGCGTGGTGCCCCATGACACCGGCGTCGGTGCCGGCGGCCGTGTTGCCGGTCGCCTCGGTCCGCGCTACGGCGGTGGGGGCGGTGGCCGTGACGAGTCCGAGCGCCGTGCACAGCGCGAGGAAGGCGGTGACGAAGGCGGTCCAGAGCTTCATGACCTGGTTGCGGGCCATGGTCCCTCACTTTCGGGTTGGGCGATTTGCGTACTTTCCTCATGATGTGTATGGGGCTCGCGAAGTGGTGGACCGACGCCCGTGGCGCGTCGATGTTCAGATGAACACCACCCGGATGGCCGCAAGAAGGAAGAAAAGCGGAGGAGAACATGCAAACAGGGATCAAGTGACCGTCCGTACGGGTGTGATCACCCTCAGATAGGAGCGGTCGGCTCCGGTTCTACTGCGTTCCCCCGGGGGGAAGTTGAGGGGCGTACACAGGTCACCGATCGGTATCGGTCGGTGTGTATAGTCGGGCGCCAGAGGTCCCCTACGTCAAGGAAAGACGAGGTCGCGCGGTGAAGAAGCTTCTCCTGGTCGCACTGGCCGCCATCGGCGGGCTCCTCGTGTACCGCCAGATCCAGGCGGATCGCGCCGAGCAGGATCTGTGGACGGAGGCGACTGACTCCGTGCCCACGGGTTCCTGAGCACCGACATCCGATTCTGAGCAAACCCCGGCCGTCCGACGGTCGGGGTTTTGTGTTGCCGTAAGCGGTCGGAGGGGTTAGGGGAGCCCCTGTAAGCGGGTGTTTCGGACGCGCGTACGCAATGCGCGCGTGCCGTGCGTCCGTGCGGGGCAGGATGGGCGACGGCCCCGCCTCGGAGGGCCGTGGCGACGAGGGGTGGGCGCGAGATGGGGTGGCGTACGGCGGCCGTGGCAGCGGTGCTGTGCACGTCGGCGGTCGGCACATCGGTGGTCGGCACATCGGCCTTCGCCTCCGAGGCGTCGTCCGCCTCGCCGTCCTCCTCCTACGGCTTCGCCCCGGACGCCCGGCCGATCGAAGGCGCGACGCAGCCCGCGGAGGCCCGGACCCTGCAGTTCGGCGGGAGTTACCGCAGCGCGCTCCCCCGGGCCGCGACGCGCTACTACCGCCTCGAACTCGACGCCGACTCCAACGCCTACGTCTCCGCCACGGCCGTCCCCCGCACGGACGACAAGCTCTCGCTGAGCGACGGCCTCAAGGTGTCGGTGCGGACGGCCGACGGCCACTCCTGTTCCACCCAGACCGCCCGCTTCGGCTCGTCCGGCAGCCCGCAGCCCATCACGGCGTCGGGCGCGCGCACCACCTCCCCCCGCACCCCGCTGTGCACGGAGGGCGGTACGTACTACGTCGTCGTCGAGCGCGTCGGCACCGCGACCTCCCCGGCCGGCGACTGGGACCTGGAGCTGACCGCCGTGACCGAGCCGGGCCTGCGGCAGACCGGGGAGGCGACGGCCCTCCGGTCGTGGGACTCCGCCACGCCCACTCCCCTCACCGGCGAGGCCCGCCCCCTGCCCGGCGGCGCGGGGTTCGCCCGGGCGGTCTTCCTGGGCCAGGGCGTCTGGCGGACCGAGCTCTCGCCCGGGCAGACGCTCTTCTACCGGGTCCCCGTCGACTGGGGACAGCAGCTGTCCGCCACGGCCGAACTGGACCCCACCTCCGGCGACGCCCGCGGCTACACGGCCGACGCCCTGGACCTGACCCTCTACAACCCGGTGCGCGCCACCGTCGAGGACGCCGACAGAGGCTACGACGGCACCCGGCGGGCGGCCGCTCTCGCCCCGGTGCCACCGGTCGACTACCGCAACCGTTACACCGGCATCCCCCGGGTCAAGGGCATGCGCTTCGCGGGGTCGTACTTCCTCACCGTCCACGTGTCCGCCGCGGTCGCCGACGACTTCGGTGACGGCCCCTTCGGACTGACGCTGCGGGTACGGATCAAGGGCGCGGCACAGGACGGCCCCGGGTACGCCGGGCAGTCCGTCCCCGGGAACCTCTTCCAGGTCGGTCCGCGGGAACGGGCGACCGGAGGGGAGCTTGGGACCGGGAGCGGCGACAACGCCATGAGGGCCCTCGCCGTGAGCGGGATCGGGGCGGGGACCGTGCTGCTGGCGGTCCTCGGGGTGTGGACGCTGACGGCCCGGCGGCGGGCCGCGGTTCAGATGCGGGCCAGGGCCCAGAACCCCACGGCGTAACAGGCCAGCGCCAGCAGCAGGAGCGGGAGGACCACGCTCGCGGGCGGGCCCGGCCGGCGTGCGCGGTGGCCGGCGCGACGGTCCCGGCGTCCGGCCCCGCCCTCCGGCGCGGAGGGGGGAAGCCGAGGGACCTCGGCGGTGTACGACGCCGTGGAGGCGTCGGCGCGCTGAGGGGGCGCTGGAGGCGCGGGCCGGGGGGAGGGGGACAGGACGTACGTGGGCTCGTACGGGGCGGGGCGGACCGGCGGCGGGGCGGACGCGGCCTGCGGCGCGGGGGACCGGGGTGCGACGTACGGCGGTGGCTGCGGTGGCTGTGCCGGCGGAGCGGGAGTCCGCGGGGAGGAGCCGGTGTCCTGCGGGGGCGGCAGATGGAAGCTGCCCGTGTCCGACATGCTCGGCGGCGGAGTGGGGGTGTGGGCCTCCGGCCGGGACCCGGTACTGGTACCGGTCCGAGGGTCGGTGACCGGTCCTGAACCCGTCCCCGAGCCGGTACCCGTGTCCGTCCCCGCCGCGCCCGCTCCCGGAGCCCTGGACGCCCGGTCACGCTCGTCCGGCCGGGACGCCGGCTCTCTCCGTACGTCCCCGGTGGCGAAGGTCGCTCCTGGCCTCGGCCCGACGCCCGGTGCCCGTTTGAGGGGCCCGTCGGCGGCGAAACCGGGTGGCAGGGGACCGAGTTGGTCGAATATCTCGATCAACTCGTCGTCAGGGCCCGGCTCCGGCAGGAGCTCCGCGGCCGCGGCGAGCGCCTTGCGTGCCCCCGTGGCCGTGCGGAACCGCGCCTGCGGATCGGGCTGCAGCAGCGACGCCACGACCTGCCACAGCGGCTCGGGAATGCCCTTGGGCGCGCTCGGCGTCCCGTGCGCCGCGAAATACTCCACCAGCGCCTTGGTGTCCGGTTTGGCGCCCTCCAGCAGATACAGCGCGACCAGGCCCGCCGCGAACAGGTCCGCCGGGAAGTCCGGTTCGGCGCCCAGCATCTGCTCGGGTGCCAGGTAACCGGGCGTCCCCACCACGAGGTTGGTCTCCGTCAGCCGTGGCTCGCCCATCCGCATGGCGATGCCGAAGTCGGACAGCTTCAGGTGCGGGCGGCCCGTACCGGTCGCCTCCAGCAGTACGTTGGCCGGCTTGACGTCACGGTGGACGACGTCCTCCGCGTGCACCGCGGCCAGTCCCGACAGCAGCTGGTCGAGCAGCGTGCAGACGAACGCCGGCGGCAGCGGACCGTAGTCGCCGACGAGATGGACCAGTGAGCCGCCCCCGACCAGGTCCATGGTGAACAGGACCTTGTCGTCGTCGGCGGCCCAGCTGGCGGGCGCGAGCACGTGAGGGTGGTCGATCCGCAGGGCCTGCTCGCGCACGAACCGCAGCAGCGAGTGCGCGTCGCGCTGTTGCAGCACCTTGGCGGCCACGTAGCGGCGTCGGCGGTGGTCCCAGGCGCGCCAGACGGCGCCGACCCCTCCGCGCCCGATCGGGTCGACCAGTTCGTACCGGCCGGCGAAGACCTCACCCATGGCTGTGCGTCGCTCCTCCCCCTGCGGCTACCCCCCTTGCTTCCCCCTCGACGAGCGATACGACTCCCCCTCGCGCCCCCCGCTCCGGAACTCCTCGGCATCGGACATCGGCGATCGCCTCGTCGGTGCCCCGGTCCGCCGAACCCCCTTCGGCGGACCGGGCCGCCGGCTCAGTTCTGGTGGGACTGGTAGTGCGCGACCGCGTCGGAGGTGCGTCCGGCGCCGTACACGCGCAGGAACTCCGCCAGTTCCGGGTGGGTCGCGGCGAGCGTGTCCGCGGCGTCGATGATGTCGCCCGCGGCGGCCACGGACCGCAGCAGCGACTGGATCTCCCGGACCACCCGCTTGACCGTCGGCGCACCCGAACTGCTGGTCGTGGTCGTGGTGTTGCTGAGCACGGATCCCCCCTGGGACTTCTTGATCTCCTCCATGCGGTCGGTGGCCTCCGCGGCGCTGACGCTGCCGTCCGCGACCTGCCCCGCCAGGTCCTGCAGCAGCTGCACCCGTTGGACGACCGCCGGATTGCCGATCTTCGCGCGCTGACCGCTCATCAGCTGCGACAGCATCGGAGCGGACAGACCGAGTACCCCCGCCAGACGAGCCTGGTTGAGACCGAGATCGTCTATGAGCTTACGGAAGAGCGCCCCCAAAGGCTCCCCGTACCAGTTCCGCTGCAGTTCCCGCGCTCTCGCGGTCGCTTCCTGCTGTGCGGCGTCCATTGCGTCTCCCCATCGCTTCCCCAAGTACTGTGGTTCGCTGTAGCGAACCACGCCGAGCATCTTACGGAGCGTGGTCGCCTGCGGGGACCCCCCATCTTTTTGCGAGATCCCGGGGGTGACCCGGTACTCTGGTGCCCGGCGGCCTCCGGTATGCGGTTCTTCCGGCAGGGCGTCACGCTCACGGGGCCTTAGCTCAGTTGGTAGAGCGCTGTCTTTGCATGGCAGATGTCAGGGGTTCGACTCCCCTAGGCTCCACTTCTCAACCCCTCCGACCTGGCACGACGCGGGCGGAGGGGTTTTTCGTGCCGCCGTCCGAACCGCCGGGAGGAAACGCGGACCGCCGCACGGTGGCCCGCGAGGCGCGGCAGGCGACAGTCCGGGCAGGCCGACCGGCAAGGGCTACTCGGGCGCCGGTGACCCCTCGCGGTGCGGCAGCGGCGCCCGCCCGCCTTCGGCCTCCGCTCCCGTACCCGCGTCCCCGGCGCCCCTGCCGCCCGAAGCCCGGCCACTCGTACGGCCCGGAGCGTGACGTGCGTCACGGGTGCTGGTTCGTGGCCATCCGTCGATTTGCGCAAACATCACCGCCGCGCCCGGCCCGCGCGCTCGCCGTGCAGGTCGCGCGGGGCGCCGTCGGGCACGGGCCGTTGCAAACGTCATCGCGAACGCGTGGTGCGGAGGCGATGTTCCACGTGAAACGACGCCGTGGGGCGGGAGACTTCAAGTCTCCCGCCCCACGGCGTCGTTGGTGCGAGACGGGGTCAGTTGCCCTCGTCGTGCCGAGCGGCCTCTTCCTCGGCCTCCTTGGCCTGTACCTCCGGGTCCAGCGCCGACTGGCCGCTGCCGTCCACCGACGTCAGCCGGCTCGACTCCGGAACCTCCGTCGCCGCCGGCGGCTCCACCAGCCAGTCCGGGTTGGCCTGCTTGTCCCACCACTTCCAGGCGGCGAAGGCACCGCCCGCGACGGCGCCGAGCACCAGCAGCGCACGCGCCACCCGACCGGCCCGCGCCCGCCGCTCGTGCTTTCGGACGAGCTTCTGGATCTCCTTCGGCGAGACCTGGCCGCGCAGCGCCGCCAGCGCGGCGACACCCCGTGCCGTGGCCTCGTCCTTGACGGGCCCGGCGGCGGCCACGGCCTGCTCGATCTTCGGCCGGGAGTACTCGGCGGCCTGCCGGGCCGCCTTGCGCGTACGGGCGGCGGCCTCCTGAGCGGCCTGGTCGACCTTCGGCGGCACATGCGTACGGGCCTGTTCGATGCGCGGTGCGACGTGGGCGCCGTACTGGACGCGGGCCTGACCGGCTGCCTGCGTCACCACCGGCGCAAGCCGTACGCGGGCCTCCTGTGCGTAGTGGGCGGTCCTGTCCTTGGCCGTCTCGGCGTAGGGCGCCACCACTTCCGCGGCGTGCAGCACGCTGTCCTTCGCCGAACCGGTCGCGGCGCGCACGCTGTCGATGCGGGTCACGGGTTCCTCCTCCTCGGTGGCGTACGGTAATTCGACTTTCCACCCTTTTACGGATCATGCCTGTCAACGAATCACCAGGCATGCGAGGGCGGGCATCCGGGTCATGAGGATGAATACGGGGCAACCAGAGCTTGTCGTCGACAATGCCACGGATCGCCGCGCGGCGCTCAGGTACCCGGGGGTACAGGCCGGTTTTCCGCAACCGGATACCCCGTATCCGCGCGGAGAAGCAGGTGCCGGGCGACGCGGGGCGCGTCCCGTGCGAGGATCGGGGGGTCACAGGAAGACAACGGAAGGCAGATCGTGGCTGAGCAGCTTTACGCCACCCTGAAGACCAACCACGGCGACATCGACGTCCGGCTCCTGCCGAACCACGCCCCGAAGACGGTCCGGAACTTCGTCGAGCTCGCCCAGGGCGAGCGTGAGTGGGTCAACCCCGCCACCGGCGCCAAGACCACGGACCGGCTCTACGACGGTACGGTCTTCCACCGGGTGATCAGCGGTTTCATGATCCAGGGCGGCGACCCCCTGGGCAACGGCACCGGCGGTCCCGGTTACCAGTTCGAGGACGAGTTCCACCCGGACCTCTCCTTCAACAAGCCCTACCTGCTGGCCATGGCCAACGCCGGTCCGGGCACCAACGGCTCGCAGTTCTTCATCACCGTCGCGCCCACGACGTGGCTGAACCGCAAGCACACCATCTTCGGCGAGGTCACCGACGCGGCGAGCCAGAAGGTCGTGGACGCCATCATCAACACGCCGACCAACCCGCGCACCGACCGTCCGGTCAACGACGTCGTCATCGAGTCCGTCGTCATCGAGACCCGCGAGGGCTGAGACCGCGAGGGACGGCTCCCCTCGGGGCGAGTCCCCGCACGGCAGGAACCAAACGCCCCGCTCATCCGTAAAGATGGGCGGGGCGGTGCATTCGTGGCCGGCGCCCGGACGACGACCTAGGGGATGTCATGGAACACGCGGCAGGCAGCTCGCAGGAGGCCCAGCGCGTGCCCGGCTGCTACCGCCACCCGGACCGCGAGACCGGCATCCGCTGCACCCGCTGCGAGCGCCCCATCTGCCCCGAGTGCATGGTCAACGCGTCCGTGGGCTTCCAGTGCCCCGAATGCGCCCGCGGCGACTCCGGCACGGGCCACGCCCCGGCCGCCTCCCGGCCCCGCACGGTGGCCGGCGGCACCGTCACGGCCGACCCGCGGCTGTGCACCAAGATCCTCATCGGCCTCAACGTCGCCGTGTTCATCGCGGTGCACGTGCGGCCCTCCCTGCTGCACGACCTCACGCTCATCGGCGTCTGGCCGCCCGCTCCGTTCAAGCCCACCATGGGTGTGGCCGACGGAGAGTGGTACCGCATGGTCACCTCGATGTTCACGCATCAGGAGATCTGGCACATCGGCTTCAACATGCTGAGCCTGTGGTGGCTGGGCGGCCCGCTTGAAGCGGCTCTCGGCCGTGCCCGCTACCTCACGGTCTATTTCGTCTCGGGACTGGCGGGCAGCGCCCTGGCCTATCTGCTGGCCCCGCCGAACACGGAGACCCTCGGCGCCTCCGGCGCGATCTTCGGCCTCTTCGGCGCCACCGCCGTGCTGATGCGCCGGCTCAACTACGACATGCGGCCGATCGTCGCGCTGCTGGTCATCAACCTGATCTTCACGTTCAGCCCGGGGATGAACATCTCCTGGCAGGCCCACATCGGCGGCCTGGTCGCCGGTGTCGTCACGGGCTACGCCATGGTCCACGCCCCGCGTGAGCGCCGGGCCCTCGTGCAGTACGGGACGAGTGCTCTCGTGCTGGCCGTCGTGGTGGTCGTCGCCCTGCTCAGGACGGCTCAGCTCACCTGACGTACGCGGTTGTCCACAGCGTGTGGCGAATCTTGTGCATGAGGCGCGGGAACAGCTGTGCCCCCTGTCACTGAGCGGTGTTCCCGCAGGTCAGGCAGGGGGCGAACAAGCTTGCGAAGAGGGGTGCGACAGTCGTACCGGCGTCAATGGCGGACTGGTTATCCACAGATCGTCGTTCTTTATCCCCAGGGCTCCTGTGGATATTTCACGGGCTGTGGATAACTCAGCGCATACCCCTGGGCAGAGCTACTTCCACTGGGTGGAGACACCGAATCCGGCGGCAATGAAGCCGAAGCCGACCACGATGTTCCAGTTGTCCAGGGCGTCGATGGGCAGCGAACCGTCGGTCACGTAGAAGACGACGATCCAGGCCAGCCCGATGACGAACATGGCCAGCATCACCGGCGCCACCCAGGCGCGGTTGGTCAGCTTGATGGCGGTCGCCTGCTTCGCCGGGGGCGGCGTGTAGTCGGCCTTCTTGCGGATACGTGACTTCGGCACGAGGGTCTCTCCTGTCGATGCGCTGCGTGGCCGCGCAGGGAACTGTGGCTGGCTCCGGAGCAGCGTACAAGGGGACTCTTAGCGCTCCCCCGGGCGTCCGTTAGCGTAGTGCTTCCGCGGTGCCGAAGGAGATAAGGGTACGTTGAGCAATTCTGCCGACTCCCCCCAGGCCGGATCCAGTGCGGCCCCAGGCCGCCGTTTCCGGCCCGTGCGGGTACTCACGGTGGCGGTCTTCGCCCTCGCGGGGCTCATTTTCTTCACCAGTTTCAATACGGCCAAGGGCACCAATATCCGGACGGACACGTCCTTGCTGAAGCTTTCGGACCTCATCCAGGAGCGCAGCCGGAAGAACAAGGAACTGGACGACTCCAACGCCTCACTGCGCCGCGACGTCGAGTCGCTCGCCGAACGCGACGACGGCAGCAGCAAGGCGCAGGACGAGAAGCTGTCGGCCCTGGAGAAGAGCGCGGGCACGCAGAAGGTCAGGGGCACGGCGATCACCGTCACGCTCAACGACGCCCCGCCGAACGCCACCGCAAAGCTCCCCGGCTATCCCGAGCCGCAGCCGGACTACCTGGTCATCCACCAGCAGGACCTGCAGGCCGTGGTGAACGCCCTGTGGCAGGGCGGCGCCAAGGGGATCAAGGTCATGGACCAGCGCCTGATCTCCACCAGCGCCGTGCGCTGCGTGGGCAACACGCTGATCCTCCAGGGCCGGGTCTACTCACCGCCGTACAAGATCACCGCGATCGGGGACCCGGACCGGCTGAACAAGGCGCTGTCCGACTCCGCCGCGATCCAGAACTACATGGTCTACGTGAACGTCTACGGCCTCGGCTGGAAAGTGACGCAGGACGGGACGGTGACTCTTCCCGGCTACTCGGGCACAGTGGATCTGCACTACGCCCAGCCCGTGGAGTGAACTGAGCAGTTCGGGAGCTGCCGGTGCGCGTTGTCGTCAGGACCCTGAGCGAGCTGTGCATCACCGTCGGGACACTGATCTGCCTCTTCGTCGTCTACGTGCTGTTCTGGACCGGCGTGCGCGCGGACGGCGCGATGAACCACCAGATCGACGTGCTGCACGACCAGTGGTCGAAGCAGACAGCGCGGCCCAAGTCGACCGCCGGGGCCACGGGCGCGAGCTCCGCGGCCCCCGCCCCGCCCGCCCCGTACGTGGCGGGCAAGCCCTTCGCGATCATGTACATCCCGCGGCTCGGTTTCACGTGGAACAAACCGGTGCTGGAGAACACCGCGGTGAGCACCCTGAAGAAGGGCCTCGGGCACTACGCGCACACCGCGCGGCTCGGCCAGGTGGGCAACTTCGCCGTCGCCGGCCATCGGCGCACCTACGGCGATCCGTTCGTGGACTTCCCCAGGCTGCGGCCCGGCGACGCCGTCGTCCTGACCGACGGGACGACATGGTTCACGTATCGGATCGACAAAGGCCCCTACAAAACCGTTCCCACGGACGTTGAGGTGATCGACCCTGTCCCACGTAAGTCGGGGTATACGCGTGCGGGCCGGTACCTGACGCTCACCACCTGCGATCCCGAGTGGGGGCACAGTCACCGGCTCATCGTGTGGGCGCACCTGGACAGCACACAGCCTGTGGAGGAAGGCGAACCGGCGGCGCTGCGCCGTTAGTCTGGTGCGGATACGGCGTGAGTCAGGAGCCGTGGCGGAACGGAAGGGACGGCATGTACGGCTGGATCTGGCGGCATCTGCCGGGGAACGTGTGGGTGAGGGCGCTGATCGCGCTCGCACTCGTCCTGCTGGTGGTCTATGTCCTCTTCCAGTACGTCTTCCCCTGGGCCGAACCGCTGCTCCCCTTCAACGATGTGACGGTGGACAACCAGTGAGCGCTCGCATCCTCGTCGTCGACAACTACGACAGCTTCGTCTTCAACCTGGTCCAGTACCTGTACCAGCTGGGCGCCGAGTGCGAGGTGCTGCGCAACGACGAGGTGTCCACCGCGCACGCCCAGGACGGCTTCGACGGCGTGCTGCTCTCGCCGGGTCCGGGCACGCCCGAGGAGGCCGGCGTCTGCATCGAGATGACCCGCCACTGCGCCGCCACCGGTGTGCCGGTCTTCGGCGTGTGCCTGGGCATGCAGTCCATGCAGGTGGCGTACGGCGGTGTCGTGGACCGTGCGCCGGAGCTGCTGCACGGCAAGACCTCGCTGGTGGAGCACGAGGGCAAGGGCGTCTTCGCCGGGCTGCCCAGTCCCTTCACCGCGACCCGCTACCACTCGCTGGCGGCGATGCCCCTGACCGTGCCGGCCGAGCTGGAGGTCACGGCCCGCACGCGGGACGGCATCGTCATGGGCCTGCGCCACCGTGAACTCCCGGTCGAGGGCGTGCAGTTCCACCCCGAGTCGGTGCTCACCGAGCACGGGCACCGGATGCTGGCCAACTGGCTGGTCGAGTGCGGCGACGAGGGCGCGGTGGCGAGGTCGGCGGGGCTCGCCCCGGTGGTGGGCAGGGCCACGGCGTGACCGCACTGCGCCCCGAGCGCGAGACCGACGCCTCGTACGGGCAGGAGCCCTACGAGGCGTCCGGTGCGTTCGAGGAGTGGTACGGGGATCGGGCGGGGCAGCAGGGCGGGCACGCGGCGCCGGCCGAGGAGCCGTACGCGGCGCCGGGGACGCAGGAGCCGTACGAGCCGTATCTGCCGCCGATCGACGAGGAGACGGTGGCGCTGCGGATCCCCGATCCGCCGCCGGGCGCGTCCATATCGCCCTCTGGCGCCTCAGCAGCAACACCAGTATCCGGAACCACTCCGGGCGGACGAGCGGCCCGCAGGAAGGCCGCCAAGCGCCGCGGTGGGCGTCATGGAGGCGCACACGCGGCATCGGAGTCGGCGGAGAGCGCCGAATCGTCCGATTCCCCTGATTCGTCCGGTTCCGGTGCGCCTCTCTCCCGCGTCGAGGCCCGTCGGCAGGCGCGCGCCCGCAAGCCGAGCCCGGGCGTCATCGCCAGCCGGGCCGTCGGGGAGCTGTTCATCACCACCGGCGTGCTGATGCTGCTGTTCGTGTCCTACCAGCTGTGGTGGACGAACGTGCGGGCGCACGCGCAGGCGGACAAGGAGGCGAGCAGCCTGCAGAAGGACTGGGCGAGCGGGAAGCGCGAGCCGGGTGTCTTCCAGCCCGGTCAGGGCTTCGCGATCCTCCACATCCCCGAACTCGACGTGGTCGTGCCCGTAGCCCAGGGCGTCAGCAACAAGAGGGTCCTGGACAAGGGCATGGTCGGCCACTACAGCGAGGGCAGGCTGAAGACGGCGATGCCGTCGGACAAGACCGGCAACTTCGCCCTCGCCGGCCACCGCAACACGCACGGCGAGCCGTTCCGCTACATCAACAAGCTCAAGGCGGGCGACGAGATCGTCGTGGAGACGCAGGACGACTACTACGTCTACAAGATGACGTCCATACTGCCGGTGACGTCCCCGAGCAACACGAGCGTGATCAGCCCCGTGCCGCCGCAGTCCGGCTTCACCAAGCCGGGCCGTTACATCACCCTGACCACCTGTACGCCGGAGTACACGAGCAAGTACCGGTTGATCGTCTGGGGCAAGATGGTCGAGGAACGGCCGCGCAGCAAGGGCAAGCCGGATGCGCTCGTCGAGTAGGGGCAGATGAACGTGGCAGCGACCACCGACGGCACACACGAGGACACCGACGCGCCCGCGGCGCCCCCGGAACGGCGCCGGCGCGGCACGGGCCGTATCGCCATGGCGGTGAGCGTCTTCGGGGAACTCCTCATCACCGCGGGCCTGGTCCTCGGGCTCTTCGTCGTCTACTCGCTGTGGTGGACGAACGTCATCGCCGACCGGGCGGCCGACAAGCAGGCGGACAAGGTGCGCGACACCTGGGCGCACGAGCCCGGCGGCCCCGGCGCGCTGGACACCAAGAACGGCGTCGGCTTCCTGCACGTGCCGGCCATGCACAACGGCGAGGTCCTGGTCGAGAAGGGCACCTCGACGGACGTGCTCAACGAGGGCGTGGCCGGCTACTACACGGACCCGATCAAGGCGACGCTCCCGATGACGGGCAAGAAGGGCAACTTCACCCTCGCCGCCCACCGGGACGGCCACGGCGCCAAGTTCCACAACATCGACAAGCTGCGCAAGGGTGACCCGATCGTCTTCGAGACGCGGGACAAGTGGTACGTCTACAAGGTCTACGACATCCTCGACGAGACCTCGAAGTACAACGTGAAGGTCCTTTCGCAGGTCCCCAAGGAGTCCGGCCGCAACAAGGCCGGCCACTACATCACCCTGACGACCTGCACCCCGGTGTACACCTCGCGCTACCGGTACGTGGTGTGGGGCGAACTGGTCCGCGTGCAGAAGGTGGACAGCAAGCGGACGCCGCCGAAGGAACTGCGGTAGGCGGCCACGGTACGCAGCGAAGAAGCCCCGGTTCTCCGTCGGAGGACCGGGGCTTCTTCCGTGCCGGCGGGCGGCCGCCTCGGCGTCAGCCGAAGATGCCGCCGTTGTTGTTGCCGCCGTTGTTTCCGCCGCCGCCGCCCACGGTCACGAGGGTGATCGTCGTGTTCCCGGGGTTGTCGACGCCGGTGTTGCCCTGCGGGTCCTGCTGGATGACGAACGCGTCGTCGCTCTGGTCACTGCCGTTGGCGAACTGGATGTTGTTGAATCCCGCCTGCTGCAGCGCCTTCTTGGCGTCCTTGACGCGCTGGCCGACGACGCTCGGGACCGCCGTCTGCTGCTGCTTCTGACCGATGCTGATCTGCACCGTGGTGTTCTTCTTGACCGGCGTGCCGGTCGACGGGTTGGTCGAGATCGCCTTGTTGACCTGGTTGTCGTCCGTGGTCGGCGTGTTGACGCAGTTGCCGTTCAGGCCGACGTCGGACAGGGCGGCCTTGGCGTCGTCACAGCTCTTGCCGGTGACGTCGGGGACGGAGACGGTCGAAGGGGCCTTGGCGACGGTGAGGGTGATCGTGGATCCCTTCTCCACCTCCTTGCCCAGCTTCGGATTCTGTTCCAGGACCGTGTTCGGGTCCTCCGTGGTGGACTCTTCCGTCTTGACCTGGACGACGAAGTTGTACTGGTCGCCTTCCAGGGTCTGCTTGGCCTCGTCGAGCTTCTTGCCGGTGACGTTCGGGACAGCCACCTTCGGCGCCCCCGTCGACACCACGAGGTTGACGGCGGTCCCCTTCTTGACCTCGGAGTTCTTCGTCGGGTCCTGGGAGCAGACCGTGCCCTTGGCCTGGGCCTCGCACGGCTTCTTGGTGACCGAGCCCACCTTGAGGTCGCTGTTGGTCAGCTGCTTCTCGGCGTCTGTCAGCTTCAGGCTCACCAGGTTGGGCACCTGGACCGTGCCGTTGCCGACACCCCCGCCGCCGAACGCCCACTTGCCGATCAGGATCGCGCCGACCAGCACCAGCACGCCCGCCACGACCAGCAGGACCGTGGAGGTGTTGGACTTCTTCTGGCGGCGGCGATCGACGCGGTCGTCGTAGCCGTAGCCCTGGTCGTCCGGGCCGCCCATGGGGGGCAGCATCGTCGTGGCGCCGGCGCCCGCGTCGGCGCGCAGGGCCGTCGTCGGCTGGTCGTCCGGGTAGCCGCCGTAGCCGACCGAGCCCATGGCCGCGGTGGCCGCGACCGGCTGGCCGTCGAGGCAGGCCTCGATGTCGGCGCGCATCTCGTCCGCCGACTGGTAGCGGTAGTTCGGGTCCTTGACCAGCGCCTTCAGGACGATGGCGTCCATCTCGGGCGTGATCTCGGGGTCGAAGACGGACGGCGGCTGCGCCTCCTCGCGGACGTGCTGGTACGCCACCGCCACCGGGGAGTCGCCGACGAACGGCGGGCGGACCGTCAGCAGCTCGTACAGCAGGCAGCCCGTCGAATACAGGTCGGACCGCGCGTCCACCTGCTCGCCCTTGGCCTGCTCCGGCGACAGGTACTGCGCGGTGCCGATGACCGCCGCGGTCTGGGTCATCGTCATGCCGGAGTCGCCCATGGCGCGGGCGATGCCGAAGTCCATGACCTTGACCTGGCCGTTGCGCGTGAGCATCACGTTGGCCGGCTTGATGTCGCGGTGGACGATGCCGTTTCTGTGGGCGTACTCCAGACCCTGGAGGATGCCGATGGTCATCTCCATCGCGCGCTCGGGCAGGAGCTTGCGACCGGAGTGCAGGAGTTCGCGCAGCGTGGAGCCGTCGACGTACTCCATCACGATGTACGGGATCGAGACCCCGTCGATGTAGTCCTCGCCCGTGTCGTAGACCGCGACGATCGCGGGATGGTTGAGCGAGGCGGCCGACTGGGCCTCCCGGCGGAACCGGGCCTGGAAGGACGGGTCGCGCGCGAGGTCTGCGCGCAGCGTCTTCACCGCCACCGTGCGGCCGAGCCGCGTGTCATGCGCGAGGTAGACCTCCGCCATGCCACCACGGCCGAGCACGTGGCCCAGCTCGTACCGGCCGCCGAGGCGACGCGGCTCTTCCATGCTTCCTACCAGCCCTCTCCGTCGGTCCCGACCGACACGGGTGTGCGGTCGGAGGCTGCCGTCCGGGCCTACCGTACCCGGCTAGCTTTGTGTGACCTGGCCAAGTGCGTCACCCGATACAGGACCGGTATCGCAACGTGCACCGATGTGAAGGCGACGTGAGCGGGGTCACTTCTTGGAGCCGATGACCGCCTCCATCACACTCTTCGCGATCGGGGCGGCCAGGCCGCCACCGGAGATGTCGTCACGGTTGGCCTTGTCGTCCTCGATGACGACGGCGACGGCGACGGGCTTCGAGCCGTCGGCGAGCTTGGCGTAGGAGATGAACCAGGCGTACGGGTTCTCGCTGTTCTCCACGCCGTGCTGGGCGGTACCGGTCTTGCCGCCGACGGTGACGCCGTTGATCTGGGCGTTGGTGCCGGTGCCCTCCTTGACGACCGTCTCCATCATCGACTGCAGGGTCTGCGCGTTCTTCGCCGACAGGGGCTGGCTCATCTCCTGCGGCTCGGTCTGCGAGATCGTGTCGAGGTTGGAGGACTGCAGCTTGTCGACCATGTACGGCTTCATCAGCTTGCCGTCGTTGGCGACCGCGGAGGCGACCATCGCCATCTGCAGCGGGGTCGCGGCCGTGTTGAACTGGCCGATCGAGGACAGCGCGGTCTGCGAGGAGTTCATGTTGTCGGAGAAGACCGAGGCGCTGGAGCGGACCGGCGTGAACTGCTCGGAGTCGAAGCCGAACTTCTTCGCCTCCTCGAGCATCTTCTCGTTGCCGAGGTCGGCACCGATCTTGCCGAAGACGGTGTTGCAGGAGTAGCGCAGCGCGATCCGCAGCGTCGCGTCCTTGCAGGGGATGTTGCCCTCGTTCTTCAGCTCGGTCGTGGTGCCCTTCATGATGTAGGGCAGCGGCGAGTCGGTCTTCTCGTCGGCGGAGTTGTACAGCCCGTTCTCCAGCGCGGCCGCGGCCGTGACCACCTTGAAGGTGGAGCCCGGCGGGTAGGTCTCGCGCAGCGCCCGGTTGAGCATCGGGTCGGACGCGTTGTTCTTCTTCTGCAGCGCCGTCCAGGCCTTGGAGTCCGTGGACGTCGAGTTGCCCGCGAAGGTCGAGGGGTCGTACGACGGGTACGAGGCCAGCGCCAGGATCTTGCCGGTGGCCGGGTCGATCGCGGCGACCGCGCCCTTGCCGCCCTGGGACTTCAGACCGTTGTAGGCGGCCTTCTGCGCGGCGGCGTTGAGGGTGGTGACGACGTTGCCGCCCTGCCGCTGCTTGCCCGTGATCATGTTGAAGGTGTTGCGGAAGAACAGCCGGTCGTCGTTGCCGGTGAGGATGCCGTCCTCGATGGACTCGAGCTGGTTGGCACCGAAGGCCTGGGAGGCGTACCCGGTGACCGGCGCCCACATGGGGCCGTTCTTGTAGGTCCGCTTGAACTTCAGGTCGTTCAGGCCGCTCTTGCTCGTCTCGGTGGAGCCGGTGATCGGGTCTCCGTCGACGATGATGTCGCCGCGCGGCGTGGAGTAGCGGGCGATGGTGACGCGGCGGTTCTTCGGATCGTCCTTGAGGCTGTCGGCCTTGACGTACTGGAGCCAGTTGTCGCGGATCAGCAGGGCGAGGACCAGAAGACCGCAGAAGATCGCGATCCGGCGCAGGGGCTTGTTCATGACGGGCGGACCACCTGGGTCATCTCGGCGTCGGGGTTGATGGCGGGGGTGGGCGCCGGGCGGCGTGCGGTGTCGCTGATCTTGATGAGGATGCCGATGAGGGCCCAGTTCGCGATGACGGACGAACCGCCATAGGCCAGGAACGGCATGGTCATACCCGTCAGCGGAATCAGGCCCATGACGCCACCCGCGACGACGAAGACCTGCAGGGCGAAGGCGCCCGAGAGACCGATGGCGAGCAGCTTGCCGAAGGGGTCGCGGGCTGCGAGGGCGGTGCGCACGCCACGTTCCACGATCAGGCCGTAGATGAGCAGGATCGCCATGATGCCCGCCAGGCCGAGCTCCTCACCGAAGGTGGCGAGGATGAAGTCGGAGTTGGCGGCGAACCGGATGAGGTCGGAGTGACCCTGCCCCCAACCCGAGCCGAGGGTGCCGCCGGAGCCGAAGGCCCACAGCGCCTGCATGGCCTGCTCGGAGTGGAGGATGCCGTCGTGGCTGCCGGCCTGGCTGAGCTTGTACTCGCGCATCGGGTCGAGCCAGGCCTGGACGCGGGTCTGGATGTGCGGTTCGAAGCTCGCCACGCCGACGGCGCCGGCCGCGGACATCAGCAGACCGAAGACGATCCAGCTGGTCCGCTCGGTGGCGACGTACAGCATGATGATGAACATTCCGAAGAACAGCAGCGACGTACCGAGGTCGGTCTCGAACACCAGGATGAGGATCGAGATCATCCAGACGACGATGATCGGCCCGAGGTCGCGGCCGCGCGGCAGATACAGGCCCATGAAGCGGCGGCTGGCGAGGGCGAGCGCGTCACGCTTGACCATGAGGTAGCCCGCGAAGAAGATCGCCAGCACGATCTTGGCGAACTCACCGGGCTGGATGGTGAAGCTGCCGATGTGGATCCAGATCTTCGCGCCGTAGACGTTGGCGCCGAGGCCTGGGACCAGCGGGAGCAGCAGCAGGACGAGCGCGCCCGCCATGGAGATGTACGTGTACCGCTGAAGGGTGCGGTGGTCCTTGAGGAAGATCAGCACGACGACGAACAACGTGATGCCGAGCGCGGTGTAGATCAACTGGTTGGTCGCCTTGCCGCCGGCGACCCCGATGGATTGCAGCAGCTTGGACTGGTCGAGCCGCCAGATGGCGACGAGCCCGAGCCCGTTGAGCAGCGTGGCCAGGGGAAGCAGCAACGGGTCCGCGTACGGAGCGAATTTCCGTACGACGAGATGGGCGACACCGGCGAGCAGACCGAGCCCCAAGCCGTAGCTGAGCAGGCCGGCCGGCACCGATTGGTCGATCGCCAGACCCACGTTGGCATAGGCGAACACGGGGATGACGACGGCGAACACCAGCATCGCCAGCTCGGTGTTCCGTCTGCTCGGTGCGCCGATCGCGCCGATCGTGGACGTGTGGTGCGTCGGTGTGTTGGTAGTACTGCTCATCGTGTGACAGGGCCTCTCACGGCTTGCCTACTGCTTACCGCACATCGAGACGACCTTCTGCTCTTCCTCCGAGAGGCTGGGGCCGGGGCTGGGAGTGGCGGTGGTCGCGGACGGGTTCGGGCTCGGGGACTTCGGCTTCGACGATGCCGTCGACGACGGCGTCGGTGACGACGTGGCCTTGGACGTGAGGGAGGTGCTGCTGGTTCCCGTGGTGCCGCCCGCCTGGCCTTCTCCGGTCTTGGAGTTCTTCTGGCTCTCCGCCGTCTCCTGCGCGGCCTGCTTCTTGCACGCGGAGGCCTGGACGGCGAGCTCGTCGACCTTCTTCCGGGCGTCCGTCAGGCCGCCCTCGGCGATCGTGTTCTTGACCTGCTTCTGCTGG
The DNA here is from genome assembly GCF_023516615.1 of Streptomyces panaciradicis. Lineage (GTDB taxonomy): Bacteria > Actinomycetota > Actinomycetes > Streptomycetales > Streptomycetaceae > Streptomyces > Streptomyces panaciradicis. The sequence goes on along the minus strand of NZ_JAMGBF010000187.1, from coordinate 2,213 downwards.
TACGGCGGCAGGTACTTGAGTTCGATCTCGGGGTGGTCCTTCTCCACCTTCGACAGCGAGACCCAGGCCAGGTCCTGGCTGATGCCCCGGTACAGCGCGACGTGCTCGCCGTTGGTGCCGACGTAGTACTGGGTCTGCGTCCAGCGGTAGCCGCCGTACAGACCGCCGCCGATGACGGCGAGCGCGAGCACGCTGTAGAAGGATCTCTTCAGCCACTTGCGGCCCCTGCGGGGCTTGACGAAGTCATCGTCGGTGTAGTCGCCGAAGCTGCCCGCCGGGATGTAGCCGGTGGTGTCGCCGGAGCCGGGCGGGCCGAACTCGCCGCCCCCGCCGCCCTGTCCGGGCACCTGGCGGCCGAGGCCGGAGGCGCGGCCCGCGGGCGTCTGCATGATCCCGGGGTCGTGGTGGAGGTGGTTCTGGTTCTCGGCGACGGCGCCGACCACGACCGGGGTGTCCGAGAGCTGCCCGGCGAGGGTGTCGCCGGTGTCCAGGTCGAGGACGTCGGCGATGATGACCGTGATGTTGTCCGGGCCGCCGCCGCGCAGGGCGAGCTGGATGAGCTCCTGGACGGTCTCCTGGGGGCCCTGGTAGCTGGCCAGGGTGTCCTCGAGGGTCTGGTGCGAGACGACGCCGGAGAGGCCGTCGGAGCAGATCAGGTAGCGGTCGCCGGCCCGGACCTCACGGATCGACAGGTCCGGCTCGACGTGCTCGCCGCTGCCCAACGCCCGCATCAGCAGCGAGCGTTGGGGGTGGGTGGTGGCCTCTTCCTCGGTGATGCGGCCCTCGTCGACCAGCCGCTGCACCCAGGTGTGGTCCTGGGTGATCTGGGTGAGGACGCCGTCGCGCAGCAGGTACGCGCGCGAGTCGCCGACGTGGACCAGGCCGAGGCGCTGGCCGGTCCACAGCAGGGCGGTGAGCGTGGTGCCCATGCCCTCCAGCTGGGGGTCCTCCTCGACCATCGAGCGCAGCTGGTCGTTGGCGCGCTGCACGGCGGCGCCGAGGGAGGTGAGGATGTCGGAGCCGGGCACGTCGTCGTCGAGGGCGACGATGGTGGAGATGGCCTCGGAGGAGGCCACCTCGCCGGCGGCGGCACCGCCCATGCCGTCGGCGATCGCGAGCAGACGCGGGCCGGCGTATCCGGAGTCCTCGTTGCCCTCCCGGATCATGCCTTTGTGCGATCCGGCGGCGAAGCGCAGTGACAGACTCATGCGCACCTCGCCCGTCGGCTCCGGGTACATCCGCACGGTGCCCACCCTCCGGTCGGGAGCGCGCCGGGGCCCGTCGTGGGGGCCGCCGCTGCGTGCTCGCTCCGCTCGCTCATTGTCGTACTACTTCCGCAGCTCGATGACTGTCTTGCCGATGCGGATCGGCGCGCCCAGCGGAATCGGCGTGGGGGTCGTCAGCCGGCTCCGGTCGAGGTACGTGCCGTTGGTGGAGCCCAGGTCCTCGACGATCCAGTTGCCGTCGCGGTCCGGGTAGATCCTGGCATGGCGGCTGGAGGCGTAGTCGTCGTCCAGCACGATCGTGCTGTCGTGCGCCCGGCCCAGGGTGATGGTCTGGCCCTGCAGCGCGACGGTGGTGCCGGTGAGGGTGCCCTCGCTCACGACGAGCTTGGTGGGGGCGTTGCGGCGCTGTCGGCCGCCGCCGCCCTGCTGGCGCTGCGGCGGCGGTGCCGCCTGCTGCTGCTGTCGGGCGGCCTGCTGGGGCCGGTTGGCCTCCCGTCGCGAGCCGCGCTGGGTGACGCGCGTTCCGAACAGGTCGCTGCGGATGACCTGCACGGCCACGATCACGAACAGCCACAGTACGGCCAGGAAACCCAGCCGCATGACCGTGAGGGTCAGCTCTGACATTGCCCCCGCTTCACCCTTCGGCTTGCCGGTAAATGATGGTGGTGCTGCCCACGACGATCCGCGAGCCGTCGCGGAGCGTAGCGCGGGTGGTGTGCTGCCCGTCCACCACGATGCCGTTGGTGGACCCGAGATCCTGGATCGTCGAGGGCGTTCCGGTCCGGATCTCACAGTGCCGGCGCGAGACGCCGGGGTCGTCGATCCGCACGTCGGCTTCGGTGCTGCGACCCAGCACCAGCGTCGGGCGGGAGATCTGATGGCGGGCGCCGTTGATCTCGATCCAGTAGCGGGTGCGTCCGCCGGCCGCCGGGGCCGCCGCGGGACGCTGCAGGTAGGGCGCGCTGCCGCCGCGGCCACCGGGGGGCG
>NZ_JAMGBF010000186.1 GCF_023516615.1 Streptomyces panaciradicis | reverse complement strand
GCCGCCGGTGCCCGTGTCGCGGCGACTCCCGCCGGCACCGGCACGGCGTCCGCCGGCGCGGCGGCCGTCGTGCGCGCCCGCCGCTCCAGGAAGCGCCGCAGCAGCGGTCGTACGACCTCGCCCGCCACCACCGCCAGCAGCAGGTAGACGGACAGCGCCAGCCACAGGAAGCCCGGCCAGGCCAGCACCTGCTGCAGCCAGAACGGCGCTCCGGCGCGCTCGGCGACGAGCGCGCCGACGGCCAGCGCCCAGCCGCCCGCGATCAGCGCCGCCCCCGCCCGGCGCGCGGGGCCCGCGCGCCGGGTGGTGTCGCGGAACAGCCGGCGCCACAGGTACCAGTTGGCTCCCACCAGGACGCCGAGCGCGAGCAGAGCGAAGACGATGATCACCGTGCCGTGTACCCCGCAGTCTGTCGTGCCGGTCCCGCAGGTCCGGCGGCGTTCGTCGCGTTATGAAGTGCGGCGCAATGCGCGCAGTCCACGCAACCCGATGCCGCCGATGACCGTCCCCAATACGAAGGAGACGACGGCGAGCGTCAGATGCACCCAGAAGTAGGCCGTCGGGTGACCGTCGTCGAACGCGAGACCGCTGCCGTCCTTGATGAGATTTTTCACGAAAGTGACCCAGATGACCCAACTCCACACCCCGAAGGCGAGCAGGAACCAGGAGACAGGGCGGCTGAGCTTCATGCGTTCAGTATCGCCGCCGCCACTCCGGCCGCGCGCCCGGGGTGGGGCAGGCGGCGGGACATCGCGCCCGGTGCCCTGTACTTTTCCGTCCGTGCCCGCACCCACGAAGACCGCCAGGCGATTCCTGCTGGTCACCTCCGCCGCCCTGTCGTCGCTCGCGCTGACCGCGCCCGTCGCCCTCGCGGCCCCCAGCCCCTCCACGAGTCCTTCGGCCACTCCCCCGGCCGGCATGTCGTCCGTGGGCGGCGCCCGGCTCGGCCGGCCCGGCACACAGGTCGACCTGGGCAGCGGCGCGCCCGTGCTCCCCAAGGACATCAGCGCGCGCTCGTGGATCGTCGCGGACGCCGAGTCCGGCGAGGTCCTCGCCGCGCACAACGCGCACTGGCGGCTGCCCCCGGCGTCCACGATGAAGATGCTGTTCGCGGACACGCTGCTGCCGAAGTTCCCGCGCGGCGAGAAGCACAAGGTGGTGCCCGCCGACCTGGCGGGGATGGGCGCCGGCTCCAGCCTGGTCGGGATAAAGGAGGGCGAGACCTACACGGTCCACGACCTGTGGCTCGGGGTCTTCCTGCGCTCCGGCAACGACGCCGTGCACGTGCTGTCGGCGATGAACGACGGCGTCGGCAACACCGTCAAGGAGATGAACGCGCACGCCCAGGAGCTCCAGGCCCTGGACACGCACGTGGTCACGCCCGACGGCTACGACGCCCCCCGGCAGGTCTCCTCCGCGTACGACCTGACGCTGTTCGCCCGCTCGGGCCTGCAGAAGAAGGACTTCCGCGAGTACTGCTCGACGGTGCGGGCCGAGTTCCCGGGCGAGACGAAGAAGAACAAGAAGGGCAAGACGGTCCGGACGCCCTTCGAGATCCAGAACACCAACCGGCTGCTGGCCGGCGACACCGACATCTCCGTCTACCAGGGCATCGCAGGCGTCAAGAACGGCAACACCACCAACGCCGGCGCGACCTTCACCGGTGTCGCCGAGCGCGACGGCAGGGTGCTGCTGGTGACGGTCATGCACCCCGAGAAGCCGGAGCACAACGAGGTCTACAAGGAGACCGCCAAGCTCTTCGACTGGGGCTTCGCGGCGGCCGGAAAGGCGCGCTCCGTGGGGGAGCTGGTGCCGCCGAGGAGCGCCGCCCGGGCGAGCGCCCAGCCGGGCGCCAACGCCACCGCCGGGCAGGCGGGCGGCGCCGGGAGCAACGCCTCGGCCACGCCGGCGGCGAAGGCGGCCGGGCACACCGGCGGCGGCATGGGGACCGCGTTCGCGCTGGCCGGCGGGGCGCTGGCGCTGCTCGCGGCGGCCGCGTTCCTGGTCAACCGCCGCTGGCCGCTGCCGGATCTGGTACGTCGCCGCTCTCGTCCCTGACCTTGCCCACGATCCCCGCCCGCTCCTCCCCCTCCTCCTCGCGCACCTCCTGCTCCTGGCTCTGCGTCGCCGTCCAGGCGGCGCAGAACAGGACCAGCTTCGAGGTGAAGTTGATCCACAGCAGCAGGGCGACGGGGACCCCGAAGGCGCCGTACATGCTCTTGGCGGCCACGCCCTGCATGTAGCCGCTCAGCAGCGCCTTCAGCAGTTCGAAGCCGACCGCGCCGGTCAGTGCCGCGACGGTCAGGCGGCGGCGCGGCGGTTCGACGCCGGGCAGCATCGTCAGGACGTACAGGAGCAGCAGGAAGTCGGCGAAGACGGCGACGGCGAACGCGGCGACGTACAGCAGGATCCCGCCCCAGCCGCCCTTCTCCAGTCCGATCTGCCGGGTGATCCAGCCGACCATCGCGGAGGCGACGGTGGAGGCGGCGAGGGTGACCAGGACGGCGCCGCCGAGGCCCACGAGGATGCCGAGGTCCTTGGCCTTGCGCAGGAGGAAGTTCTCCTCCTCGTCGGGCTTCTCCCACACCGCGCGCAGGCATTCACGCGTCGAGCCGGCCCAGCCGATGCCGGTGAACAGCAGGGCGGCGCCGGCGATGAGGCCGATGGCGCCGGCGTTCTGGACCAGGCCGTTGATGTCGAGCTGGTCGGAGATGCCGGGCACCTGCTCGGCGATCTTGTTCTGCAGGTCCGTCTGCTGCGTCTCGCTGAGCGTGGCCGCGGCGATCGCGGCGGCCACGGTGAGCAGCGGGAAGAGCGCGACGAAACTCGTGAACGTCATCGCGGCGGCCAGCCGGGCCCACTTCACCCGGTCCAGACGCTCGAACGACCGCCACGCGTGTGTGGCCGTCAGGCGCGCCACCAGCGGCCCGACGACGGGGAGCTTCTTCAGCCAGTCCATGATCCGACTCTGCCCTCGCTCGGGGAGACCAATGTGCTTGTACCCCCGAAAGGCGCCTTGGTAGCGGTGCCGGTGGCCGCGCCGCGGCCGGCTACCAGTTCGCCACCGCCAGCCCGTACATCGCCAGCCAGACCAGGCCGATGACGGCGAGGGCCCGGTCGCGCAGCACGACGTCCTCGGGTTCCCCGGCGGCGCCGCGGTCGGCGAAGACGGCGTACCGCAGGACGGCGAGGACGAAGGCGATCATGGAGAGCTGCCGCCAGGGCAGCACGCTCGTGTGCGGGAGGCCGCCCTCCTCCAGGGCCCACATGCAGTAGCCGAGGACGGCGACGCCCGCGGCCAGCTGCCAGACGAAGCGCAGGTAGCCGGTGGTGTACTCGGTGAGCAGCGCGCGCGTGGCGCCCGCTTTCCCGGCCATCTGGACGGCTTCGGAGTAGCGCTTGGCCGCCACCATGAACAGGGCGCCGAAGCCGGTGGTGATCAGGAACCAGCGGGACAGCGGGATGCCGAGCGCGAGGCCGCCGGACACCGCCCGCATCAGGAAGCCGGTGGTGACGACCACGAGGTCCACGACGAGGACGCGCTTGAGGCTGACGCAGTACGCCAGTTGCATGCCGAGGTAGGCCGTCAGCAGGGCCGCGACGGCCGGTGAGACCAGCCAGGCCGCGACGGCCGGCGCGAGCACGCCGAGGACGCCTCCGACGGCGTAGGCGAGCGGCACGGGGACCTGGCCGGCCGCGACCGGGCGGTGGCGCTTGGCGGGGTGGGCGCGGTCGGCGTCGGCGTCCCGGGCGTCGTTGACGAGGTAGACGGCGGCGGCGCAGGCCGTGAACAGGACGAAGACGGCCGCGAGGCGGGGGATCGCGGGGCGGGTGAACAGCTCGCCGGCGGCCGCGGGGGCGGCGACGACCAGGAGGTTCTTGACCCACTGCTTGGGACGTGCGGTTCTCAGCAGGCCGACGAGGACGGTGGCGGGGGTGCGCTGCGCGGGTGGTGCGGGGGTGCGCGCGGGCGTGCGCTGATCGAGAAGCGCCGTCTCCTGGGAGCGTGCGCCGTTCGTGAGAGGCGCTGCCTCAGTCATGCGCGCCCCCTCCCACCCAGCGCGCACCCAGGCGCGCCGTGAGCGCCCCGAGGGCCGCGCCCGCCACCACGTCCGAGGGGTGGTGCACGCCGACGACCAGCCGGGACAGGCACATCGCGACGGCGAGCGGCGGTACGGCGTACGCGCCGAGGGCGCCGTAGACCAGGGCGGCGGTTGCGGCGGAGGTCGCGTGGGAGCTGGGGAAGGAGTGCGGGCCGAAGGTGGGCGCGAGGTGTTCGACGTGCGCCGGGCGCGGGCGTCGCACCACCCTTTTCACGCCCATGCTGACGAGGTGCGCTCCCCCGGTGAGCGCCGCGCCGCGCAACCAGGCGCCGCGCCGCGCGCCGTCCACGGCGGCCCCGACGAGGCCCGTCGCGAGCCACAGCGCTCCGTGCTCGCCGGCCCGGGAGAGGGCGCGCGCGACACCGGCGACGCGCGCGTCGGCGCCGTACGCGCGGCAGGCGGTGAGGATTCGGTGGTCCAGGAGGTCCATGAGGACTCACTGTTCACGCCGACCCCGCCGGAATGACGGACATATTCAATGACATCCCATTAATCACCCATTTCGGGGAGGAGGTTGATGTTCCTTGACCTGACGCCCATACCGGGGCGATACGGTCACCCGCATGTCTGCCAGCACCGCACCGGTCACCACCACCGTCACCGGATGGGGGCGCACCGCTCCCACCGCGGCCCGTCTGATCCGTCCCCGGACCTACGAGGAGGCCGCCGCCGCCGTCCGGGAGTGCGGGGCGCGCGGGGGCATCCCGCGAGGGCTGGGACGGGCCTACGGCGACGCGGCGCAGAACGCCGGCGGGGCGGTGTTCGACATGACGGGCCTGGACCGGATCCACGCGATCGACGCCGACGACGGCACCGTGCTGTGCGGCGCGGGCGTGTCCCTGCACCGCCTGATGGAGGTGCTGCTGCCGCTGGGCTGGTTCGTCCCGGTGACGCCCGGCACCCGGCAGGTGACGGTCGGCGGCGCGATCGGCGCGGACATCCACGGCAAGAACCACCACGTGTCCGGCAGCTTCTCCCGGCACGTCCTGTCGTTCGAACTCCTCACCGCCGACGGCGAGATCCGCACGGTGGGCCGCGGCACCCCGCTGTTCGACGCGACCGCCGGCGGCATGGGACTGACCGGCGTGATCCTCACCGCCACCCTCCGCCTGCTGCCCGTCGAGACGTCCCTGATGTCGGTCGACACCGAGCGCGCGAGCGACCTGGACGACCTGATGGCCCGGCTGGCGGGCACCGACCACCACTACCGGTACTCGGTCGCCTGGATCGACCTGCTGGCCCGCGGCGCCGCCACCGGCCGGGCGGTCCTGACCCGCGGCGACCACGCTCCCCTGGACGCGCTGCCGGCACGCGCGCGTACGAGGGCGCTGGAGTTCCGCACCCCCCGCTTCCCGGCCGCGCCGGCCTTCCTGCCCGAGGGACTGCTCAGCCGTACCACCGTGGGCCTGTTCAACGAGCTCTGGTACCGCAAGGCGCCCCGCGCCCGTACCGGAGAGCTGCAGCGGATCCCGTCGTTCTTCCACCCCCTGGACGGCGTACCGCACTGGAACCGCGTCTACGGCCGCGGCGGCTTCGTGCAGTACCAGTTCGTCGTCGGGCACGGCCGGGAGGACACCCTGCGCCGGATCGTGCGCCGGATCGCCGACCGGCGCTGCCCGTCCTTCCTGGCGGTCCTCAAGCGGTTCGGCGAGGCCGACCCGGGCTGGCTCTCCTTCCCGCTGCCGGGCTGGACGCTGGCCCTCGACATCCCGGCCGGCCTGCCCGGTCTCGGCGCGTTCCTGGACGGTCTCGACGAGGAGGTCGCCGCGGCCGGGGGGCGCGTCTACCTCGCCAAGGACTCCCGTCTGCGCCCCGAACTGCTCGCCGCGATGTACCCGCGCCTCGACGACTTCCGGGCGCTGCGCGCGCGAGTCGACCCGCGCGGGGTGTTCGTGTCGGACCTGTCCCGCCGTCTCGCCCTCTAGGAGCTGCTGTCGTGAAGGACGCCTTCGGTCTGCCCCAGTCCCTGCTCGTCCTCGGCGGAACGTCCGAGATCGCGCTCGCCACCGTCCGCCGGCTGATCGCGCGCCGCACGCGCGTGGTGTGGCTCGCCGGGCGCCCCTCCCCCGCCCTGGAGACGGCGGCCGCCGAACTGCGCGCCCTGGGTCCCGAGGTGCACACCGTCGCCTTCGACGCGCTCGACCCCGGCGCGCACGAGGAGGTGCTCGGCAAGATCTTCGCGGAGGGCGACGTCGACATGGTGCTGCTCGCCTTCGGCGTCCTCGGCGACCAGGCCGGCGACGAGCGCGAACCGGCCGCTGCGGTGCGGGTCGTGCAGACCAACTACACGGGCGCGGTCTCGGCGGGACTGGTCGCCGCCCGCGCGCTGCAGGCCCAGGGGCACGGCTCGCTGGTGGTGCTGTCGTCCGTGGCCGGCGAGCGGGCCCGGCGCAGCAACTTCATCTACGGCTCCAGCAAGGCCGGCCTGGACGCCTTCGCGCAGGGGCTGGGCGACGCGCTGCACGGCACCGGCGTGCACGTCATGGTCGTACGCCCCGGGTTCGTCCGGTCGAAGATGACCGAGGGACTGCCCGAGACCCCGCTCGCGACGACGCCGGAGAGCGTGGCGACGGCCGTCGAACTGGGCCTGCGGCGGCGCTCGGAGACGGTGTGGGTGCCGGGCGCGCTGCGCGTGGTGATGTCGGCCCTCCGGCACGTCCCGCGCGGTCTGTTCCGGCGGCTGGCCCTCTGACGGCCGGCGGCGGCTGCTAGCGGCTGCCGATGGTGCCGCGTTCGACGTGACCGGCCTGCGGCGGTACGACCGTGCCGCCGAAGGCGAACTCCCGCAGCTTGCGCCACACGCCGTCCGCGCCCTGCTCGTACAGGGCGAACCCGGTGCACGGCCAGTCGGCCTCGTAGCCGGCGAGTTCCTCGAAGGCGCGGTCCATCGCCTCGTCGTCGATGCCGTGGGCGACCGTGACGTGCGGGTGGTACGGGAACTGCAGTTCGCGCGGCACGGGACCGGAGGCGTCCCGGACCTGCTTCTGCAGCCAGGTGCACGCCTCGGCGCCCTCGGCGACCCGGACGTAGACCACCGGGGACAGCGGCCGGAAGGTGCCGGTGCCGGACAGGCGCATCGGGAACGGGCGGCCGCTGGCGGCGACCTCGGCCAGGTGCGCCTCCACGGCCGCCAGGTCGGCGCCGTCGATCTCGGTCGGCGGCAGCAGGGTGACATGCGTGGGGATGCCGTGAGCAGCGGCGTCGCCGAAGCCCGCGCGCAGCTGCTGGAGCTTGCTGCCGTGTGGCTCCGGGACCGCGATCGACACTCCGATCGTTACGGTCCCCACGTCGTCTCCTGTCGTCGTGACGGGTCGGTCTGTCGGCCGTCGGCTATCGACTGTACGGCCACGGCTGTGCCGCGGGCAGGCGCAACCGTAGTGATGTGCAGCGCTCTGCCCGGTGGTACGTGTGTTCGGCGGTGTACGTCAGTGCTTGGCGGGCAGGAAGCCCACCCTGTCGTACGCCTGGGCGAGGGTCTCGGCGGCGACGGCGCGCGCCTTCTCCGCGCCCTTGGCGAGGATCGAGTCCAGCGTCTCCGAGTCGTCCAGGTACTGCTGGGTGCGCTCCCGGAAGGGCGTGACGAACTCGACCATGACCTCGGCGAGGTCGGTCTTGAGCGCGCCGTACATCTTGCCCTCGTACTCGGCCTCCAGCTCGGCGATCGTCTTGCCGGTGAGGGTGGAGTAGATCGTGAGCAGGTTGCTGACGCCCGGCTTGTTCTCCGCGTCGTAGCGGATGACGGTGTCGGTGTCGGTGACGGCGCTCTTGACCTTCTTGGCGGTGGCCTTGGGGTCGTCGAGGAGGTTGATGAGGCCCTTCGGCGTGGACGCCGACTTGCTCATCTTGATCGACGGGTCCTGCAGGTCGTAGATCTTCGCCGTCTCCTTGAGGATGTACGGCTTCGGGATCGTGAAGGTCTCGCCGAAGCGGCCGTTGAAGCGCGTGGCGAGGTCGCGGGTCAGCTCGACGTGCTGGCGCTGGTCCTCGCCGACCGGGACCTCGTGGGCCTGGTAGAGCAGGATGTCGGCGACCTGGAGGATCGGGTACGTGAACAGGCCGACGCTGGCCCGGTCGGCGCCCTGCTTGGCGGACTTGTCCTTGAACTGCGTCATGCGGGAGGCCTCGCCGAAGCCGGTGAGGCAGTTCATGACCCAGGCCAGCTGGGCGTGCTCGGGGACATGGCTCTGCACGAAGAGCGTGCAGCGGTCCGGGTCGAGGCCGGCCGCGAGGAGCTGGGCGGCGGCGAGCCGGGTGTTGGCCCGCAGCTGTGCCGGGTCCTGCGGGATCGTGATCGCGTGCAGGTCGACGACCATGTAGAACGCGTCGTGGCTCTCTTGCAGCGCCACCCACTGGCGCACGGCGCCGAGGTAGTTGCCGAGGTGGAACGAGCCGGCGGTGGGCTGGATGCCGGACAGCACGCGAGGTCGGTCAGAGGCCATGCTCACCATTCTCTCAGGTTCGCGGACCCGATCCGGAACCGGCCGGAAACAGGTGGGAACCGATCTGTGCCCGGCGGTGTAACAAGGTGGGGGACGGACGGCGGAGCAGCGAGGGGGAGGCCGATGCGACGGCTGGGGGGACGGGCGGGGGCCGGGTGCGGGGCCCTGGTGTCGGCGGTGGCGGTGTTCGCGGTGTGCGGCACCCCGGCGGCTCACGCGGACGGCGAGCGGGACGTCCCGGACGTGGCGATGGTCGTCGCGGGCGGTACGGGGCGGACGACCGTGCTGCGGTCCGGCGAGGCCGCCTTCGCGTGTCTGCGGCGGCTGCTGGCGCCGACGTACACGGGCACGGAGCGGGTGCCGGAGGACTGGGACGAGGGGCACTATCCGCCGGTGCACTTCACCGTGGTCTGGGGGCTGAGCGGCGTCGGGGGCTGGCCGCGGACGGACCGGGCGCCGGGCGGTGACGTGGCCGTGGAGCGGCAGGACCAGCTGCTCGTGACGGCCGACGGCACGCCCTGGATCCGCAGCGATCCCGCGCCCGAGGTCCGCGACGACGACATCCGCTGGCACCGGGCGCCGCGTTCGGTGTTCGTGGAGCTGGAGCGGGAGAAGGTGCTGAGCGGGCTGGGCAGTGTCTCCGGCACCGGGGAGGACAGCACCGGGAAGGAATCCGTCGCCGGCCGGAGTGCGGTCCGGTGGGGGCTCTCCGGGCTGGGTGCCGGGCTCGTGGCCGGCGTCGGCGGCACGCTGCTGATGCGCCGCGCGGCGGCCCGGCACGGGGCCGGACCGCCGCGGGACGAGCCACGACAGGAGCTGATCGACCTCTGACGGCCGCGGGGGCGTCAGCCGAGGTCGATCTCCGGGTACAGCGGGAAGCCGGCCACCAGGTCCGTGGCCCGCTGGGCGATCTCCTCGGACACCTTCGCGTCCAGGACGTGGGAGGCCTTGGAGGGGGCGCCCGACTTGGTGGTGCCCGGCTCGGCGGTGGTCAGGACGCGGTCGATCAGGCCCGCGACCTCGTCCATCTCGGCCGTGCCCAGACCGCGGGTGGTCAGGGCGGGGGTGCCGACGCGGATGCCGGAGGTGTACCAGGCGCCGTTCGGGTCGGCGGGGATGGCGTTGCGGTTGGTGACGATGCCGGAGTCGAGGAGCGCGGCCTCGGCCTGGCGGCCGGTGAGACCGTAGGAGGTGGCGACGTCGATCAGGTTCAGGTGGTTGTCGGTGCCGCCGGTCACCAGGGTCGCGCCGCGGCGCATCAGGCCCTCGGCCAGGGCGCGGGAGTTGTCGACGATGCGCTGGGCGTAGTCCTGGAACGCGGGCTGCCGGGCCTCGGCGAGGGCGACGGCCTTCGCGGCCATGACGTGCGGGAGCGGGCCGCCCAGCACCATCGGGCAGCCGCGGTCGACCTGGTCCTTGAGGGAGTCGTCGCACAGGACCATGCCGCCGCGCGGGCCGCGCAGCGACTTGTGGGTGGTGGTGGTGACGATCTGGGCGTGCGGGACCGGGTCGAAGTCGCCGGTGAGGACCTTGCCGGCGACGAGGCCCGCGAAGTGCGCCATGTCGACCATGAGCGTCGCGCCGACCTCGTCGGCGATCTCGCGCATGATCCGGAAGTTCACCAGACGGGGGTAGGCCGAGTAGCCCGCGACGATGATCAGCGGCTTGAACTCACGGGCGGACGTCCGCAGCGCCTCGTAGTCGATGAGGCCGGTGGCCGGGTCGGTGCCGTAGGAGCGCTGGTCGAACATCTTGCCGGAGATGTTCGGGCGGAAGCCGTGGGTGAGGTGGCCGCCGGCGTCCAGGGACATGCCGAGCATGCGCTGGTTGCCGAAGGCCTGGCGCAGCTCGGCCCAGTCGGCCTCGGAGAGGTCGTTGATCTGACGGACGCCGGTCTTCTGCAGGAAGGGCGCCTCGACACGGTCGGCGAGGACGGCCCAGAAGGCGACGAGGTTGGCGTCGATGCCGGAGTGCGGCTGGACGTAGGCGTGGCGGGCGCCGAACAGCTCCTTGGCGTGCTCGGCGGCCAGCGACTCCACCGTGTCGACGTTGCGGCAGCCGGCGTAGAAGCGGCGGCCGACGGTGCCCTCGGCGTACTTGTCGCTGAACCAGTTGCCCATCGCCAGGAGGGTCGCCGGGGAGGCGTAGTTCTCGGAGGCGATCAGCTTGAGCATCTCGCGCTGGTCGGCGACCTCCTGGCCGATGGCGTCGGCCACGCGCGGCTCGACGGCTCGGATCACGTCGAGGGCGGCGCGGAAGGCGGTGGACTCGGTGGAGAGGGAGTCGGCTGACATGAGGGACCTCCGGACGTCGGCTTTCAGCGTTCACGGTACGGCCCAGGCGCACGGCACTCAGTCGCTCGGGCCGCTCCCCGATGGTCGGTCCCATCCCAGCGCGCCAGTCACGGCCCGTCACTCACCCTACCGGGGATGCCGTAGGGCGCAGGGGGCCGTCCATCATGCGAGCGGTGGGGTCAGAGGATCACGTGGGGCAGGAAGCGGGCGTACTCGTCGGTGATCAGGCCGGACGACTCGCGGAGGCCGAGGCCCGCCGACTCGTCCTCGACGACCCAGGCGCCGAGGACGACGTGGTGGCCGTCGAAGGCCGGCAGCGGGGCCAGCTCCTGGTAGCAGCAGGGCTCCTCGCGCGGGACCGGCTCGCTGCCGGGCTCGTGGATCGTGACACCGGCGCCCTCGCGGCCCAGCAGCGGCTTGGCGACCCAGCCGGTCGCCGTCAGCTCGCGCGGGCCGTCGAGGTGCGCGGGGAGCAGGTTGGGGTGGTCCGGGTACAGCTCCCACAGGATCGCCAGCAGCGCCTTGTTGCTCAGCAGCATCTTCCAGGCGGGCTCGATCCACAGCGTGGAGCCCGTGCCGCCGCCGTTGTCGAGGGTGTCCAGGACGTGCCCGGCGAAGGCGTCGGTGGTCAACCACTCCCACGGGTAGAGCTTGAAGCAGCTGCGGATGAAGCGGAGCCGGTTGTCGACGAAGCGGCCGGAGAAGGAGTCCCAGCCGATCTCCTCCATCGAGATCCAGTCGGTGTCCAGGCCCGCCTGCTCGGCGGTCTCCTTGAGGTAGGCGACCGTCATCAGGTCCTCGCCGAGTTCGTCCTCCGAGGAGTGCGCGAAGTGCAGGGGGCCGCCGGGCGGGAGGAGCGGGGCCTGCCGCTTCCAGGCGGCGACGAGGCGTTCGTGCAGGGAGTTCCACTGGTCGGCGCCCGGGAAGCGCTCCTCCATCCAGAACCACTGCGGGGAGGCGGCCTCGACCAGGGAGGTGGGGGTGTCGGCGTTGTACTCCAGCAGCTTCGCCGGGCCCGTGCCGTCGTAGCGCAGGTCGAAACGGCCGTAGAGGGAGGGGAGTTCGGCGCGGCGCCGCCAGGCCTCGGTGACCGCCTCGGCCACGCGGGGGGTCGGTGACGCCCAGTTCGGGCAGGCGCCCCTCGGCGACGATGTGCCCGGCCGCGGCGATGCACATGCGGTGGAGTTCCTCGACGGTCTCCTCCAGGGCCTCGATCTCGCCGAGGGTGAAGGAGTAGTAGGCGCTCTCGTCCCAGTAGGGGCGCAGGGAGCCGTCGGGGTGGCGGGTGAGGGGGTAGATCAGGCCCTGTTCCTCGACGGTCCGCTGCCAGTCCGGGCGGGGGGTGATGGTGTGTCGGCGCATGGGTGCCTCAGCCGCCGGAGCTTCCCTTGCCGCCGCCGAAGCCGCCGCGGGAGACGCCGTGGCCGCCCGAACCGCCGGAGGACTTGCGGGGCCTGGTGAAGGAACCGCCGTCGACCCAGCCGCCCTTCTTGGTGCCCTCGTAGTACCAGGCGCCGTTGCCGGAGGACTTGCCGGAGGCGCAGTTCTTGTCGGCGACGACCTTGTAGCCCTTGGCCAGGTTGTAGCTGTCGCGGTCCACGCAGCGCTTGTCCGGATCGGAGGAGCACGCGGTGAGGGCGGCGGCGAGAAGGCCCATGCCGCCGAGTACGACCGTGCCCGAGCGTAGTGTCCGGCGTGCGTCCGCCATGTTCGTCTCCCCGTTGACGTGCCGTGTGACGTTCCGTGTGATGTTCCTTCGGCGCACAGCCTAAAGACAGGTAAGAGCGCTCGACGAGCCCTCGCCGCTGTGGTAGCCCTCCCCTACAGTCACTTTGTGATCTTTGGGATGGTGTGCGCCCTGGGGGCGGCGGTCTGCTTCGGTACGGCCACGGTGTTGCAGGCGGTGGCCGCGCGGGAGGCGACCGGGGGCGGCGGCGGAGAGGCGGCGCTGCTGCTGCGGGCGCTGCGGCAGTGGCGGTATCTGGCCGGCCTGGCGCTGGACGGGCTGGGCTTCCTGCTGCAGATCGCGGCTCTGCGGTCCATCCCCATCTACGCGGTCGCGGCGGCCCTCGCGTCGAGTCTGGCGGTGACGGGCGTGGTCGCGGCCAAGCTGCTGCACGTGCGGCTGAGCAGGCTGGAGTGGGGCGCGGTCGCGACGGTGTGCGCCGGGCTGGCCATGCTGGGCCTGGCCTCGGGCACGGAGGGCGACCGTCAGGGCTCCATGGCGCTGAAGTGGGCGATGCTCGGGATCGCGGTGGTGGTGCTGGCGCTCGGGCTGGTGGGCGGACGGTGGTCGGGGCGCGGGCGGGATCTGGTGCTGGGGCTGGGGGCCGGGTTCGGCTTCGGGGTGGTCGAGGTGTCGGTGCGGCTGATCGACTCGCTCGCGCCGCTGGATCTCCTCGCCAATCCGGCGACGTACGCCCTGCTGATCGGCGGGGGCGCCGCCTTCCTGCTGCTCACCTCCGCGCTGCAGCGCGGTTCGGTGACCACGACCACCGCCGGGATGGTGATCGGCGAGACGATCTGGCCGGCGGCGGTGGGCGTGGTGTGGCTCGGCGACCGCACCCGGGAGGGGCTGACCTGGCTGGCGGTGCTGGGGTTCGCCGTGGCGGTGGCGGCGGCGCTGGCACTGGCCCGGTTCGGGGAGGCGCCGGCGGAGACGGCGTGAGCCCGTCGGCCGTCTGAACGAGGCGTGGGGCTCACCCGTACTGGAAGGCGCGCGGCAGGAATCATCGGCCTGGGCGCGGACCGAGGGAGGTGGGCGGATGAGGATCCTGCTCATCGACCGTCACGACGCATACCCCTGCAACCTGTTCCAGCTGATCGCCGAGGTCAACGGCGAGGAACCGGTCGTGGTCCGGGACGACGCCACCGAGGCGGTTCCCGATCTCGCCGCATACCTCGCGGAGTTCGACAACGTCGTGGTGTCGCCGGGGCCCTGGCACCCGGCCGGACCGGGCGGCGCCGGGTTAGGCGCCGCCGCGCTCGCCGGGCCGGTGGTCCCGGTGCTCGGCGTCTGTCCGGAGCTTCCGGGCGGCGCGCCCGGCGAGCGGGGCGGGGCGGCGCCGGTGCCGCGGCCCCGGGCCGGGCGGCTGTCCAGGGTCAGGCACGACGGACGGGACCTGTTCCAGGGGCTCCCGCAGGACTTCACCGCGGTCCGGCACCCCTCCCCTGCGGTGCGGGAGCCGCTCCCGGAGACGCTCGAGGCCACCGCGTGGTCCGAGGACGGTGAGCCGCTGGGGCTGCGGCACCGCGGCCGGCCCCTGTGGGCGGTGCAGTTCCGCCCGGACTCGGCGCTCACCGAGTACGGCCACCGGATCATGGTCAACTTCCGCAATCTGACGGCGGTACGGGCGCGCAGGCCGCGGACGAAGAACACCGCGGTCACCCCGGCCGCGGCGGCGATCCCCACCCCCGCGCCGACCGTGGTACGGCCCCGCCGGGCGATGCCCGCCTTCCGGCTGCACAGCCGCCGGATCGCCGGGGCGGTGGACACGGAGGCCGCGTTCACGCGGATGTACGGGGCGTCGCGGCGGGCCTTCTGGCTGGACGGCGCGCTCGCCGAGGAGGGGTTGTCGCGGTTCTCGTTCCTCGGGGACGACAGCGGTCCGCTCGCGGAGTTCGTGCGCTACGACGTCGACGCCGGCCGGTGCGAGATCGAGCGGGCCGGGCGGCCCACCCGGAAGGTCACGGCGAGCGTCTTCGACTATCTGAAAAGGCAGTTGACCAGCCGCCGGGTGGACGCGGCCGGGCTGCCGTTCGACTTCACCGCGGGCTATGTCGGCTACTTCGGCTACGAGACGAAGGCCGACTGCGGCTCGGCGAACCGGCACTCCTCCGAACTGCCGGACGCCTGCTGGCTGTTCGCCGACCGGCTGATCGCCGTGGACCACCTCAAGCGGTTCACCTACGCGGTCTGCCTCGCCGAGGACACCCCGCAGGCCGCGCGGGAGGCGGAGGACTGGCTGGAGGGCGCGCTGGCCCAGCTGAGCTTCGTCGCCACCGACACCGGACGGCCCCCGCGGCACGCGCCGGCGGCGCCCGGGCCCGACCTCGGTGCCGCGGAGCCGTGGCTGGTGCGGGACCGGGCGAGGTACCTCGCCGACGTCGAGGACTGCCGGCGCGCGGTGCGGGCCGGGACCGGCCACGGGATCCGCCTGGCCGACACGGTCCGCCTACCCGCGCCGCCCGACGCCTACGACTTCCACCGCGTGCTGCGCCGGGTCGACCCCGCCCCCTACGGCGCGTTCCTGCGCTTCGGGGACGTCGACGTGGCCGGCTCGTCCCCCGAGCGGTTCCTGCGGATCACCCGGGACGGGGTGGCCGAGGCCCGGCCCGTCGAGGGCATCGCGCCGCGCGGCGACGGGCCCGCGGAGGACGCGGCGCTGCGGGACGCGCCGGCCGCGGACGCCGCGACGCGGGCCGGGCATCTGACGACCGTGGACCTGCTCCGCAACGACCTGGGCCGGGTGTGCCGTACCGGGTCGGTGCGGGTGACCCGGCTGATGGCCACCGAGACGTACGCCTCCGTGCACCAACTGGTCTCCACCGTGGAGGGGCGGCTGAAGGACGGCACGGACGCGGTGGACTGCGTGCGGGCCTGCTTCCCCGGCGGGTCGGCGACCGGGGCTCCGAAGCAGCGCGCGACGGAGGTCGCCGAGGCGCTGGAGACCGAGGCCCGCGGTGTCCACTCCGGGGCGCTCGGCTACCTGGGGTGCGGCGGCGGCGCCGATCTCGGCATCGTCGAGCGCACCGCCGTGTTCGCCGACGGGCTGCTGCACCTCGGCGCCGGCAGCACGATCGTCCTCGACTCCGACCCGGTCGCCGCGTACGACGAGATGCTGCTGAAAACGGCGGCCCCGATGCGGGCCCTGCGCGAGCACACCGTGGAGCGGATACGGGAGCAGCGCGCGGAGAGCGCGGTGCGCCAGGGGCGCGCGGGCGGCGGGGAGGGGGCGCGCCGGTGACCGGTCACGCCTCCGGCGGGTCCGGGAGCGCGGAGCACAGGGCGTCCAGGGCTCCCGACCAGGCGTGGTCGGGCGGGGTTCCGTAGCCCACGACGAGGGCGTCGCGCTGTTCGACGGTCGCCGCCGGATGGCGGTAGCGGCGCAGCCCGTGCAGGGCGAGGCCCTGCCAGTCCGCCGCGCGCAGCGTCGCCCGCTCGGTGCCGGGCGGCAGGCTGAGCACCATGTGCAGGCCGGCCGCGATGCCGGTGGCGTGGACGTGCGGGGCACGCCGGGCGACCGCCGCCACCAGGGCGTCGCGGCGGCGCCGGTAGCGCAGCCGGGCGGCGCGCACATGGCGGTCGTAGGCGCCGGAGACGAGGAACTCGGCGAGGGTCAGCTGGTCCAGGGCGCCGCAGGTGTCGATGTGCCCCTTCGCCCGCGCCGCCTCCACCGCGAGGTCCGGCGGCAGCACCAGCCAGGCCAGTCGCAGGCCGGGGGCGAGGGACTTGCTGGCCGTGCCCGCGTAGACGACGTGGTCGGGGTCGAGGCCCTGCAGGGCGCCGACGGGCTGGCGGTCGTAGCGGAACTCGCCGTCGTAGTCGTCCTCGACGACCACGCCGCCGGTGCGGCGCGCCCAGTCGACGACGGCCGCCCGACGGTCGCGGTGCAGGGTGCCGCCCATCGGGAACTGGTGGGCGGGGGTGAGCAGCACGGCCGACTCGTCGGTCAGCTCCCCCGGATCGGTGCCCCGTCGGTCGAAGGGCAGCGGCACGGTCCGCAGGCCGGCGTCCGCGAGCAGGTCCCAGTGCGCGTCGAGGCCGTAGGACTCCACGGCGATCGTGCTCGCGCCGCGGGCCCGCAACGCCGCGCCGAGGACGCGCAGGCCGTGCGAGATGCCGGCGCAGACCAGGATGCGTTCGGGGTCGGTGGTCACGCCCCGGGCGCGGGCCAGGTAGCCGGCGAGGGCGGTGCGCAGTTCGACGCGGCCGCGGGGGTCGCCGTAGCCGAGTGCCGTGTTCGGTGCCGTGGCGAGGGCGCGCCGGGCCGCCCTGAGCCACTGCGCGCGGGGGAAGGAGCCGAGGTCGGGGGTGCCGGGGACCAGGCTGTGGGCGGGGCCGGAGCGGGGGCGGGGGCGGGGTGCGGCATCGGCGGGCGGTACGACCGTCCGCTCGGCGACGCGGGTGCCCGAGCCCTGCCGCGCGGTCAGCCAGCCCTCCGCGACCAGGTCGGTGTAGGCCTCGGCGACCGTGTTGCGGGCGATGCCCAGGTCGGCGGCGAGGGCACGGGAGGAGGGCAGCCGGGTGCCGGGGGCCAGCCGGCCGGTGCGGACGGCCTCGCGCAGGGCGTCGGTCAGACCCCGGCGCACCCCTGGTCCGGCCGGTTCCAGGTGGAGGTCCACGCCCAGAGTGGCCCACGGTTTCGGCATGGAAATGGACCATACTCCTGGGCTGCCTCGCTCCTAGGGTCGAGGGCATGACCACATACGAGGACACGGCGGCCTACGCGCCCGAACACACCCCGCGGCTGAACTGGGCCGCACTCGCCCCGGACGTCTTCAAGGCCATGCTCCGGCTGGACGCGGCGGCCCGGCAGGGCCTGGACGCGCGGATGCTGGAACTGGTGAAGATCCGCGCCTCCCAGATCAACCACTGCGCCCGCTGCCTCGACATGCACACCAAGGACGCGCTGGCCGCCGGGGAGAGCGTCGAGCGGATCATCCAGCTCAGCGCGTGGGAGGAGTCCGCGCACTTCTACACCGAGAAGGAACTCGCGGCGCTGGAACTGACGGAGGCGGTGACCGTCCTCACGGACAGGTTCGTGCCCGACGCGGTGTACGACAGGGCGGCCAAGCACTTCGAGGAGGCGGAACTGGCCCAGCTGATCGCCGCGATCGCGGTGATCAACGCCTGGAACCGGTTCGGCGTCGCCTGCCGGGGCGAGGTCGGCCACTACCAGCCGGGGCAGTACAAGTGACCGCCAGGACACAGCTGTTGGACCCGGCGGTGGCCAAGGCCATGTCGGCGCTGAGTGCCGCCGCGAAGAAGGGCCTCGGCGACCCGGCCCTGGCCGAGCTGGTCGTCGTCCGGGCCTCGCAGCTCAACCACTGCGCCTTCTGCCTGGACATGCACCTCGCCCTCGCCCGCCGGCACGGCGTGCCGGAGCGGCAGCTGGACCTGCTGGCCGCCTGGGAGGAGGCCGGGGACGACGTCTTCGACGACCGGGAGCGGGCCGCGCTCGCGCTGACGGAGGCGGTGACCGTGCTGACCGGGGGCACCTCCCAGGCTTTCGGCTCTGGGGGAGGGTTCGTGCCCGACGAGGTCTACGAGGCCGCCGCCCGGCACTTCGACGAGACCGTGCTCGCCCATCTCGTCGCGCTGGTCGTCGCCATCAACAACTGGAACCGGGTGATGGTCGCCCGCCGGATCCCGCCGGGGGGATACACGCCGTGAGCAAGGTGGAAGCGTTCCGTGCGCTGCACAGGGGCCGTCTGCCGGGCGACCCGCTGGTCCTGCCCGGACCGTGGGACGCGGTCAGCGCGCGCGTCTTCGAGGAGGCCGGGTTCCCGGCGCTCGCCACGCCCAGCGCCGGGGTCGCCGCGTCGCTCGGGTACGCGGACGGGGCCACGCCGGCCGACGAGATGTTCGCCGCGGTGGCGCGCGTCTGCCGGGCCGTCGACGTGCCGGTGTCGGCGGATGTCGAGGACGGCTACGGTCTGGCGCCCGAGGAGCTGGTGGAACGGCTGCTGACGGCGGGTGCGGTGGGCTGCAACCTGGAGGACTCCACCGGGGGCGTCCTGAAGGACCCCCACGAGCACGCGCAGTGGCTGGCCGGGGTCCGGCACGCGGCCGGTGACCGGCTGTTCGTCAACGCGCGCGTCGACGTCTTCGTCCACGGCGACGGCGATCCCGAACGGGCCATCGAGCGGGCCGCGTTGTACGTCGCCGCGGGCGCCGACTGCGTCTATCCGATCGGCGCCCCGGCGAACGTACTGCCCCTGCTGCGGTCCGGGATCCAGGGCCCGATCAACGTGTACAGCAAGCTGGAGGGCGGCCCCACGCCCACCGAGCTCGGTGAACTGGGGGCCACCCGCGTCACGTTCGGGCCGACGCTGCAGCGCTGGGCGGCACTGGCGCTGCAGGGGATGACGGACGAGCTGAGGAAGCGGATGTGACCGGGAACGGCCGTGCTCCCCGGATCAGGACAGCCACGCCTTCCAGGTGGAGGCGTGGCCGTCCACCCACTTCTTCGCCGCCTGCTCGGGCGACAGCTTCTGGTCGGCGATCATCAGGGAGACCTCGTTCTGGTCCTCGGTCGTCCACCTGAACTTCTTCAGGAACGCCGCCGCCTTGCCGCCGTCCTTCGCGAAGCCGGCGTTGAGGTACTTCTGCAGCGGGGTGTGCGGGTAGGCGCAGGCGACCTTCGCCGGGTCCGCGTCGCAGCCCTCCTTGTACGGCGGCAGCTTCACCTCGGTCATCGGCACCTTCTTGAACAGCCACTGGGGGGCGTACCAGTACGTCAGGAAGGGCTTCTTCTCCTTGGCGAACTGCTTCATCTGCGTGATCTGCGCCGCCTCGGAACCGGCGAAGACGACCTGGTAGTTGAGCTTCAGGTTCTTCACCAGCGCCTTGTCGTTGGTGACGTAGGACGGGGAGCCGTCCATCAGCTGGCCCTTGCCGCCGCTCTCCGCGGTGCGGAACAGCGACGCGTACTTGTTCAGGTTCTTCCAGTTCGTGATGTCGGGGTGCTGCTTGACCAGGTAGGTCGGCACGTACCAGCCGATGTGGCCGGTCACGCCGAGGCCGCCGGCGCGGGTGATCGTCTTCTTGTCGGTGACGTACCGCTTCTCCTGGTCGGGGTGGCCCCAGTCCTCCAGGATCGCGTCGACGCGGCCCTGGCTGAGCGCGTCCCAGGCGGGCACCTCGTCGACCTGGACGGTGTCGACGCGGTAGCCCAGCTTGTGCTCCAGCAGGTACTGGGCGACGGCCACGTTGGCCTGTGCGCCGACCCAGGACTGCACGGACAGGGTCACGCTCTTGGTGCCCCCGGCGTTGGCGAAGGGGGACGCCTGCTTGGTCATGTCGGCGGCGCCGCAGCCGGTCAGCAGCGCCAGCGAGGCGACCGCGGCGGTCGCGGTGATACGGACGCGCATGTCACGCTCCCTTCTTCGCGCGGCGTTCGGTGGGCTGGGTCACCCGGTCGAGCATCAGCCCCAGGCAGACGATCGCCGCTCCCGCCACCAGACCGGTGGCCAGGTCGCCCTGGGCGAGGCCGAAGACGACGTCGTAGCCGAGCGCGCCTCCGCCGACCAGGCCGCCGATGATGACGACGGCGAGGACGAGGACCACGCCCTGGTTGACGGCGAGCAGCAACGCGGGCCGGGCGAGCGGCAGCTGGACCTGGCGCAGCTGCTGGGCGGGGGTCGCGCCCAGCGAGCGGGCCGACTCCAGGGCGGCCGGGTCGACCTGGCGCAGACCCTGCGTGGTGATGCGGACGACGGCGGGCAGCGCGTAGACGACGGCCGCCGCCACGGCGGGCGCGCGGCCCACGCCGAACAGGGCCACGACGGGGATGAGGTACACGAACTGCGGCATGGTCTGGAAGACGTCCAGGACCGGCCGGAGCAGCCGCTCGAAGCGGTCGCTGCGGGCCGCCGCGATACCGGTGGCGAAGCCCAGCACGAGGGTGACGGCGACGGCCGCCAGCACCTGGGAGAGGGTGTCCAGGGACGGCTTCCACACGCCCAGAACGCCGATCGCGGCCATGGCGAGGACGGCGGTCAGGGCGGTGCGCCAGGTGCCGATCAGCCAGGCCAGGGCGGCCACCACGAGCAGCACCGACCACCAGGGCAGCCACTGCAGGCCGCCGCGGATCGGGTCGAGGACCCAGGTGGTGAAGTGCCCCGCCCAGTCGGCGGTGCCGCCGACGACGGGCACGCCCGAGTAGAGGTGCGCGGTCATCCAGTCGACGGCCCGGTTCACCGGCTCGGCGATGTTCAGCGTCCAGGAGCCGGGCCAGTCGAGACGGCCCGCGAGCCGTCCGGCGAGCGCCACGGCGACGGCGGCGGCCGCGTACAGCCAGCCGCGGCCGGTGTTCTGGTGCTCCTCGCCCGCGTGTTCGCCCGCCGCGCAGGTGACGCGGTCCAGGACGACGGCCAGCAGCACGATCGGGATGCCGGCGGCGAGGGCCGCGCCGACGTCGACGGAGGCCAGCGCCTGGTAGACGCGGTCACCGAGGCCGGCGGCGCCGATGACGGACGCGATGACCGCCATGGACAGGGCCATCATGATCGTCTGGTTGAGGCCGAGGAGGAGTTCCTTGCGGGCCAGCGGCAGGCGGGCGGTCAGCAGCCGCTGGCGGCCGGTGGCGCCGAGCGAGTCGACGGCCTCGAGGACCTCCTTGTCCGCGCCGCGCAGGCCGAGGGAGGTGAGGCGGGCCATCGGCGGGGCGGCGTAGACGACGGTGGCGAGCACGGCCGCGGGCACGCCGATGCCGAAGACCAGCACGACGGGCAGCAGGTAGGCGAAGGCGGGCAGGACCTGCATGGTGTCCAGGACCGGGCGCAGGGCGCGGTCCAGCCGGTCGGACAGGCCAGCGCCCAGGCCCAGCAGCACGCCGACGAGCACCGACGCGAGGACGGCCACCACCATCAGGGCGAGCGTCTGCATGGTCGGGATCCACATGCCGAGCAGGCCGCAGGCGAGGAACGCCGCCGCGGAGCCGAGGGCCAGCTTCACGCCGGCGACCCGCCAGGCCACGAGGGCGCCGATCGCGGTGACGCCGGCCCAGCCCGCGGCCAGCAGGACCAGGTAGACGGCGCGTACGGAGACGACGACCGCGTTGCTGACGTAGCCGAAGCCGTAGAGGAACAGCGGGTGGCTGTCGCGGTTGTCGATGATCCAGTCGCTGACGTGGGTCAGCGGCTTGGAGAGGTCGACGGTGAGGGCGGCCGGCCAACTGCCGCTGGCCCAGCGCGCGTCGGCGAGCGGCACCAGGACCGCCGCGGCCAGCGCCAGGAGCAGCAGTTTGTGCACGGCCCGGTGTTTGAGGACGCCGGGCACGGCAACCCGGGGCGCGGACGTGGTCAGGGTCGCCATCACGCCGCCTCCTTCTGCGGCTCCGTTCCGGCGACGACACCGAGGAGCCTTTCGTGATCGACGACACCGACGCAGCGGCCGTCGTCGACGACGCAGGCCGGCTTGCCGCTGCGGGCGACGACCTTGATGGCGTCGGCGACGAGCTCGCCGGGCGCCAGGGCCTCCGGGTGCTCGGCGCCGCCGCAGCCGCCGGGCCGCATGGCGGTGCGCACGGTCATGACCTGTTCGCGGGAGACGTCCCGGACGAACTCGCGGACGTAGTCGTCGGCCGGGCTGCCCACGATCTCCTCGGGGGTGCCGAGCTGCACCACGCGGCCGTCGCGCATCAGGGCGATGCGGTCGCCGAGCTTGAGGGCCTCGCTCAGGTCGTGGGTGATGAAGACCATCGTGCGGCCCTCCTCGCGGTGCAGGCGGATCACCTCCTCCTGCATGTCCCGCCGGATGAGCGGGTCGAGGGCGCTGAACGGCTCGTCGAAGAGCAGGACTTCGGGGTCGACGGCGAGCGCGCGGGCCAGGCCGACCCGCTGGCGCTGACCGCCGGAGAGCTGGCCGGGGCGGCGCTGCTCCATGCCCTCCAGGCCGACCTTGGTGACGACCTCGGCGGCGCGCTCGCGGCGTTCGGCCTTGGCGACGCCCTGGATCTCCAGGCCGTAGGCCACGTTGTCGATGACCGTGCGGTGCGGCAGCAGGCCGAAGTGCTGGAAGACCATCGCGGCCCGGTGGCGGCGCAGTTCACGCAGGCGGGACCTGTCCATGGCGCGGACGTCCTCGCCGTCGATGGCGATCGTGCCGGCCGTCGGCTCGATGAGCCGCGTCAGGCAGCGCACCAGGGTGGACTTGCCGGAGCCCGACAGGCCCATGACCACGAAGACCTCGCCCTTGCGCACGTCGAAGGAGACGTCGCGGACGGCGGCCGTGCAGCCGGTGCGGGCGCGCAGCTCGGCGGGGTCGAGGGCGGTCAGTTCGGGATCGTCCGGAATCCGGTCGGCCTTCGGGCCGAAGACCTTCCACAGCCCGTCGACGGAGAAGACGGGTTCCGACACGGCCGTGTCCGTACGCGTCGTGTCCAGGGTCGTACTCATCACGCACCACCTCCGATCAGCTCGACGGCCCTCTCCCCGACCATGAGGACCCCGATCATCGGGTTCACCGCGGTCATCGTCGGGAAGACCGAGGCGTCCGCGATACGGATGCCGTCCAGGCCTCGAATCCTCAACTCCGGGTCCACCACGGCCAGTTCGTCGTCGGCCGCGCCCATCTTGCAGGTGCCCGCCGGGTGGTAGACGGTGTGCGCGACCTTGCGGGCGTACTCGCTCAGTTCCTCGTCGCCGGTGATGTGCGGGCCGGGCGCGACCTCGCGCTTGAGCCAGCCGGCGAGCGGCTCGGTGGCCGCTATCTCGCGGGCGGCGCGGATGCCGTCGACGAGGGTGCGGGCGTCGTAGTCGTCCTCGTCGGTGAAGTAGCGGAAGTCCAGGGCGGGCTTGACCGACGGGTCCGCGCTCGTCAGGTACAGCCGGCCGCGGCTCTTCGGCTTGGGGATGTTCGGGGTCATCGACACGCCGAACTCGGGCTTCTCGTAGCCCAGTCGCTCCGGGTTGTCGGTGAAGGGGACCTGGTAGAAGTGGAACATCAGGTCCGGTCCCGCGTGGCCGGGGTCGCGGCGCACGAACAGTCCGGCGTCGCTGTCCATCGCGGAGTTCTCCGGGATCGGGCCGTCGGTCTCCCAGACGATCACCGACTCGGGATGGTCGAGGAGGTTCTCGCCCACGCCCGGCAGGTCGTGCACGACGGGGATGCCGAGCGCCTGAAGGTCCTCGCGGGGGCCGATGCCGGAGTGCAGCAGCAGGCGCGGGGAGTCCACGGCGCCGGCGCACAGCACGACCTCGCGGCGGGCCCGGATCAGCAGGTCCTCGCCGTCCTTGGTGCGCACGTGCACGCCCTCGGCGCGGGTGCCGTCCAGCTCCAGCCGGTGCGCCCAGGTCTCCAGGAGGATCGTCAGGTTGGGGCGCTCGTCCATCACCGGGTGCAGATACGCCACCGACGCGGACGACCGCTTGTTGTTCTCGGGGTGGTAGGCGAGGTCGAAGAAGCCGACGCCGTCGTCGAAGGGCTTGGCGTTGAAGCCCTCGATGCGGGGGACGCCGAGCGCCTTCTGCGCCGCGTCGACGAAGTCGCGGGCGATGGCGTTGCGGTCCTTCTCGTCGACCGGGACGATGTTGTTCTTCAGCCGCGCGTAGTACGCCTCCATCTGCACCGGGCCCCAGCCCTTGGCGCCGGCCTGCTCCCACTCCTCCCAGTCGGAGGGCAGCGGCTTGAAGGCGATGAGCGTGTTGTGGGACGAGCAGCCGCCGAGGACGCGGGCGCGGCTGTGCCGGATGTGCGAGTTGCCGCGCGGCTGCTCGGTGGTCGGGTAGTCGTAGTCGAGTTCGCCGCCGAGCAGGCCCATCCAGCGGCGCAGCGTCAGCACGTCCTCGCGGCCGACGTCGCTCGGGCCGCCCTCGATGACGGCGACGGTGACGTCGGGGTTCTCGGTGAGGCGGGAGGCGATGACGGAGCCCGCCGTACCGCCGCCGATGACGACGTAGTCGTAGGTGTGGTGGTTCTCGGGCATGGGGGTGACTCCAGGTGGGGGCCAGGGGTGGTTCGGGTGCGGGGGGCGCGGGCCGGTGTCAGCCCGCGAACCAGCGCACCGGCTTCGGCGCCAGGTTCTGGTAGACGTGCTTGGTCTCGCGGTACTCGGCGAGGCCGGCCGGGCCGAGTTCGCGGCCCACTCCGCTCTTGCCGAAGCCGCCCCACTCCGCCTGGGGGAGGTAGGGGTGGAAGTCGTTGATCCAGACGGTGCCGTGGCGCAGCCGGCCGGCGACCCGGCGGGCGCGTCCGGCGTCGGCGGTCCAGACGGCGCCGGCGAGTCCGTACTCGGTGTCGTTGGCGAGAGCGACGGCCTCGTCCTCGGTGCGGAAGGTCTCCACGGTCAGCACCGGCCCGAAGACCTCCTCGCGCACGACCCGCATCTCGCGGTGGCACTGGTCGAGGACGGTCGGCTCGTAGAACCAGCCGCCGGCGGGACGGGCCGCGGTGGGCTCGGGGCGCTTGCCGCCGGTCCGCAGCACGGCGCCCTCCGCGAGCGCGGAGGCGACGTAGTCCTCGACCTTGGCGCGCTGCTGCTCGGAGACGAGCGGCCCGCACTCGACGCCGTCCTCGGTGCCGCGGCCGAGGCGGATCTTCGCGGCGCGGCGGGCGAGTTCGGCGACGAAGCGCTCGCGCAGCGACTCCTCGACGATCAGCCGGCCGCCCGCGGAGCAGACCTGGCCGCTGTGGATGAAGGCGGCGTTGAGGGCCTGGTCGACGGCGGTGTCGAAGCCCTCCTCGGTCGCGCAGGCGTCGGCGAAGACGACGTTGGGGTTCTTGCCGCCGAGTTCGAGGGCGACCTTCTTGACGGTGGGCGCGGCGGCCTGGGCGACCTTGGTGCCGCTGACCAGTCCGCCGGTGAAGGACACCAGGTCGACGTCGGGGTGCTCGGCGAGCCGGGCGCCGACCGAGTGGCCGGGGCCGGTGACGACGCCGGCGACACCGGCGGGCAGGCCGGCCTCGGCGAGCAGGTCGATGAGGGCGACCGTGGTGAGGGGGGTGATCTCGCTCGGCTTCACGACGAAGGTGTTGCCGGCCGCGAGCGCCGGGGCGATCTTCCAACTCGCCTGGAGGAGGGGGTAGTTCCAGGGGGTGATCAGCGCGCAGACCCCGACGGGCTCGTGGACGACGACGCTGTGGACGTCGGCCGAGCCCGCGTCGACGACGCGGCCCGGCGCCTCGGCCGCGACCAGGTCGGCGAAGTAGCGGAAGGCGTCGGCGACACAGTCGATGTCGATGCGGCCCTCCTCCACGGTCTTGCCGGCGTCGCGGCTCTCCAGCCGGCCGAGGCGTTCGCGGTCGCGTATCAGCAGGTCGGCGACGCGGCGCAGCACGGCGGCGCGGCCGGCGGCGGGGGTGCGCGGCCACTCGCCTTCGTCGAAGGCCCGGCGGGCGGCCGCGACCGCCAGGTCCGTGTCCTTCTCGTCGCCCTCCGCGACCAGAGCGAAGGCCTGGCCGTCGGCGGGGTCGAGGATCTCGCGCGTGGCGCCGGAGACGGCTTCCCGCCACTCTCCTGCCACGTGGATGGTCGCCTGCGCGTCGAGCTCCAGGGCTTCTGCTCGGTCCGACATGATCGGTATTGCCTTCCGTTGCTGTCCAGATCCCGTGAGTCACACGGATGTCACTCACCGGGACCGTGAGCACATGCCCCCCGGCCGTCGTTGCATGCGCAATCCATGGCCGAAAGTGCGCTGTGTCACTGAAGATGCGGGCGAATGGGACGAAACGCCCGCCGGAAGGTGTTCTGAACCACAGGGACGGCCGGTGTCACCGGCCGTCCCCGGTCACGGAAGGGCCGGACTAGTCGATGCCGGGGTCGGCGTCGCAGGTGGTGTACGGCGGACAGAACCAGGCCAACGCCGTGGTGAGGTAGGTGAGTTCGTCGTCGCGGCCGTCGGAGTCGGGGCCGTAGGAGGCGATGGCGTAGATGTTGCCGTCGGCGGCGACGAAGCGCTCGTCGTAGACGTGCCAGGTGCCGATGTCGGGCTCACCGGAGAGGGAGTCCGCCACGTACTCCAGGCGCGAGCCGGTGAACTCGCCGTCGTCGAGGCGCTGCAGGTCGAGCTTCTCGAAGCCGGACGGCTTGCGGGTCTGGTCGGACAGGTAGAGCTGGAAGGAGGCGTCCGGGGACTCCTCCTGGACCTGGTAGACCTGCAGCCGGTGTTCCTTGTCGGCGCTGCGGTAGTTGACGACCGCGATGCCGTACTGCGACGGGACGGTGCTGCGCTTCCAGCCCTTGGGCACGGCGATCCGGAAGCCCTCGGCGTCGTCGCGCAGTTCGTACCCGGCGGGCGGCGCGGAGGCGGAGGGCGAGGCCGAGGGGGACGTCGTGCCTTCGGCGTACGGCGACGCGGACTGCTCCGGCGAGGAGGCCGGCGCCGACGTCGACCCGGCCGCGACCGGCCGCTTCCCGTCGTCGCCGCCCTTGCCGACGACCAGCGTCAGCACCAGGCTCACGGCGACACCGACGACGGCCGCCCCCACGACGACGGACCAGACGAGCCGCCTGCTGAGCCCACCGGAGGGGGCGGGCGCGGGCACCGGCTCGACGGGGGGCCAGGCGGCCCCGCCGGACCACTCGGGGACGGACCAGGAGGCGGGGGCGGCGGGCGGCACGGAGACACCGGCACCGGCACCGGTACCGGTACTGGCACCGGCAGGCGGGTGGCCGGCGGCACCGGCCGGCTGAGCCGGGGGCCAGGCGGCGCCCTCCGC
>NZ_JAMGBF010000185.1 GCF_023516615.1 Streptomyces panaciradicis | reverse complement strand
GGCACCGGCAGGCGGGTGGCCGGCGGCACCGGCCGGCTGAGCCGGGGGCCAGGCGGCGCCCTCCGCACCGGCCGGCTGGACGGGGGGCCGGACCTCACCCTCCGCAACGACCGGCTGGACCGGGGGCCAGGCGGCGCCCTCCGTACCGGCCGGCTGGACGGGGGGCCGGACCTCACCCTCCGTACCGGCCGGCTGGACCGGGGGCCAGGCCGCGCCCTCCGCACCGGCCGGCTGCGGCTGCGCCGCCGGGCTGGCTTCGCCGCCGTCCACCACCGTGTTGCCGGCGCCCGCCGGACCGTGCCAGACGTTCT
>NZ_JAMGBF010000184.1 GCF_023516615.1 Streptomyces panaciradicis | reverse complement strand
GGGGCCTCCAGCTCACGAGCCGCACGGGCCTCCACCGGCCGCGCGGGCCGGCCCGCCGCGGGGCGCCCGGCCTGCGTACGGTCGCCCGGGAGGATCGCCGGGACCGTCGGCCCGATGGACGTCCGGGCCATGTCGAACCACTGCCGGCTGACGTTGTCGAGATCGGGGTCCGAGGTCCGGCGCGGCTGACCGCCCCGCTCGCCGGTGCCGCGCGCGTTCTGCACGCGGGTCAGGTTGAACTGCCCGGTGTCGTCCTCGGCACGGGCGTACAGGCTGCTCACGCGCTGCTGGACGTCTTCCCGGCTGGGTGCTTCGTCGCCCGGCTGGGGCGAGGCGTCGGCCGTCTGCGAGAACAGGGCCACCGAGGTGAGGGCGGCCGTCGCGAGGGCGGAGTTGCGCACACCGGGGAGGCCGAAGCCTCCGGCACGCGACGATCGTTCCGGCGCCATGGGGGCCGTACTCCTTCCGTGCTCCGCCTACCGAGTTAGCTGTCGGGTTCGGGCGGTCGATTCCGGAAGGCATGCCCTACGGCCGCTGCCCCGAAGGGCGGTCGGGCCGATTCACCCCATGTTCGGTTGGGTCCCCGGTTCCGGCTGCCGCGAAGGCGTACCGAATTCGGCGGAGGCCGCTCTTCCCGACGGGGTTCGTCGGAGTGACACGAGCGACCTGAGGCCAAGCTAGCCAACTTGTGCGCCTCGTGTGAAGGTTGACGGCCGGAATGTCCGATACGCTTTTGTGACCTTCGTCGTGACGTACCGTCAGATGCCTCGACGGTGAACCGAGGGCGGCAGTTCGGTGACAGGGAGTCACCGAACTGCCGCCGTCGCCCGCAGGGGATCAGGAACGCCGGTCCTCATCCTGGTCTGCCGCCCGCTCGGCGTTGCGCTTCTTGATCCGCGCGCCCTCCTTGCGGACCTCGGCCTGCGTGGCGCGCTCCTTGACCAGCCACTCGGGCTGCTCCTGCTTCAGCGCCTCGATCTCCTCGGTGGTGAGGGCCTCGGTGACCCCGCCCCGCGCGAGACCCGAGATGGAGATCCCCAGCTTCGCCGCGACCACCGGACGGGGATGCGGGCCGTTGGCCCGCAGCTCGCGCAGCCACTCGGGCGGGTTCGCCTGGAGCTCGTCGAGCTGGGTGCGCGAGACGGCACCCTCCCGGAACTCGGCGGGGGTGGCCTCGAGGTACACACCCAGCTTCTTCGCCGCGGTGGCGGGCTTCATCGTCTGGGCGGTCTGGTGCGACTTCATGGGGTCCAGGGTATCGAGCGTGTACGACGCCTCCGACCACGGCCGGTAACCTGGCGGGGTGACAGGCTCGGAAGCATCCCAGACGTTCCGGCTTGCGTACGTCCCGGGGACGACGCCCGCCAAGTGGGTGCGGATCTGGAACGAGCGCCTGCCCGACATCCCGCTGATCCTCCAGCCCGTACCGGCCGCCGAGGCGCCCGGCGTGCTGCGCGCCGGCGAGGCCGACGCGGGCCTGGTGCGGCTGCCGGTGGACCGTACGTACTTCAGCGCCATCCCCCTCTACACCGAGACGACCGTGGCCGTCGTACCGAAGGACCACGTGATCACGGCGGCGGAGGAGATCACCCTCGCCGACCTGGCCGACGAGGTGCTCTTCCACCCCCTCGACGACGTCTTCGACTGGGACGCCCCACCGGGCGAGCCCGCCTTCGAACGCCCCGCGACGACCGAGGACGCCGTCGAGCTCGTCGCTGCGGGCGTCGGCCTGCTGCTGGTGCCCCAGTCCCTGGCCCGCCTGCACCACCGCAGGGACCTCACCTACCGTCCGGTGACCGACGCGCCCCAGTCGAGCGTGGCCCTGTCCTGGCCGGAGGACGCCACCACCGACCTGGTGGAGGACTTCATCGGCATCGTGCGCGGCCGTACGGCCAACAGCTCCCGCGGCCGCAAGCCCCAGCCGGCCGAGAAGACCGCGGAAAAGCCGGCACCCCGCCGCAAACCCGCGCCGGCCAAGACACCAGGCCGCAACCCCAGGGCGGGCACCTCGAAGACCCCCAAGCGAGGAAAACCCCGCCGCCGCTCGTAGTCTCGACGGCGCGGGACGGGACCCTCCCAGGGCCGACCTGCCGCTCAACGCGAAACGGCTGGTCCGTGCGGGCGGCGAGGTCCCTCCCCGTGCACGCAGGCGAGCTCCGCCGCCGCGCACGCAACCGCCCGGCACCTCTCGACGGGTCGGCGGAGTGCGGCGACCCGCCCGGCCTCGGGCGGGCCGCGCCGCCGCGTACCAGGCCCGGCGCGGCACCGCGCCGCAGGGACGCCGCCCCCGACCCGGTGGCACAATCGGTGGGTGGACCGGGGGATCCTCGAGCGTGAGCCCGAGCTGGCACTGCTGGGCTCGGCCGCACGGCAGGCGGCCGACGGCGCCGGTGCGGTGGCGCTCGTCTTCGGCGAGGCGGGCATCGGCAAGTCGAGCCTGGTCACAGCGCTGCCCGACCGGTTGCCCGGACGGGCGCGGATGCTGGTCGGCCAGTGCGACGACCTCGCCACCCGGCGCCCCCTCGGACCCTTCCGCGACCTCGTCGGCAGTGTCGGCGCCGACCTCGCCCGAGCCGTGACGGAGGGCGGCGACCGCCACCGCGTCTACGAGGCCCTGCACGCCGAGCTCGCCATGACTCCGCATCCCGCGGTACTCGTCGTCGAGGACGTGCACTGGGCCGACGAGGCGTCCCTGGACGCCCTGCGCTTCCTCGTACGGCGGATGGACCGGCTGCCCGCCCTGCTCGTCCTGACCTACCGCGACGACGAACTGCACCGCGGCCACCCCTTGCGCCACCTCCTCGGCCAGGTCTCCCGGGCGCCCCGCGTGCACCGCCTCCCCCTGGCCCGGCTCTCCCTCGGCGCCGTCACCGAGCTCGGCGCGGCCGGCCGGCTCGACCCGGCGCAGGTGTACCAGGTGACCTCGGGAAACCCCTTCTTCGTCACCGAGGTCCTGGCGGCCGGCGGCACCGGGGGAGTGCCGCCCACGGTCGTCGACGCGGTCCTCGCCCGGCTGCGCGGCCTGCCTCCGGCCACCGTGGACGCCCTGGAGCAGCTCGCCGTCATCCCCTCGGCCGTCGAACGCCCGCTGGTGGACGCGCTGCTCGCCGACGGCGTGGCGGTCCTCGCCGAGGCAGAGCAGCGCGGGCTGCTCACCGTCACCCCGGAACGGATCGCCTTCCGGCACGAGCTGATCCGGCGGGCCGTCGCCGACTCGGTGCCCGCCGCCCGGCGCATCGACCTCGACCGTCGCGTCCTCGCCGCGCTCGTCGCCCGGCCCGGCGCCGACGCCGCCCGCGTCGTCCACCACGCCGCCCGGGCCGGCGACCTGGACGCCATCGCCCGCTACGGCCCGGACGCCGCCCGCGACGCCTCCGACGCCGGTGCCCACCGCGAGGCCGCGGCCCAGCTCAGGCTCGTGCTGGGCGAGCGCCACCGCTACGGCCCGGCCGAGCTCGCCGACCTGCTCGAACGCCTCGCCGTGGAGAGCTACACCATCGCCGACACGGCCGCCGCCGTCACCGCCGAGCGCGAGGCGGTCTCGCTGCGCCGCTCGCTCGGCGACATCCTCGCCCTCGGCTCGGACCTGCGCTGGCTCTCCCGCATCCACTGGTGGGCCGGGGACGCCGACCAGGCCCAGGCCGCCGCCCGCGAGGCGGTCACCGTCCTGGAGCACGCGGGCGACGACCGGCTGCTCGCCCTGGCCGTCAGCAACATCGCCCAGCTGCGCATGCTCTCCGACCGCTACCCCGAGGCCGTCGAGCACGCCGAGCGCGCCATCGTGCTGGCCCGCAAGACCGACGACGCGGCGATCCTCTCGCACGCCCTCAACAACCTCGGCACGGCCCGCTGGCGGGGCGGCGACCCCGACGGGCGCAAGCAGCTGGAGGAGAGCCTGGAGGTCGCCCTCGGCGCCGGCGAGGCCGAGCACGCCTGCCGCTCCTACGCCAACCTGATCTGGACCCTCCTGGACAACCTGCAGTTCGCGGACGCCGACCGGCTGCTGCCGCGGGCCCTGGAGCTGGCCGACCGCGCCGAGCACCTCGGCTTCCTCACCTACCTCCACGTCGAACTGGCCCTGCGCCGCCTCGCCGCCGCCGACTGGGAGGACGCCGAACGGCACGCCGAGTTCGGCGTCCACGACTTCCCGCCGGCCCGCTGTCCCGCCCTGACCGTGCTGGCGCGGGTGCGCGTCCGGTGCGGCAGGCCCGGGGCCGGTGAACTCCTCGCCGAGGCCCGGGAGATCGCCGTACGGACCAGGGAACTCCAGCGCACCGGTCCCGTCGCGGCCGCGCTGGCGGAGGCGGCCTGGCTGCGCGGGGACGCGGACGCCGTGGTGGAGGCCGCGGCCCCGGTCCAGGCCCAGGCCCGCCACCTGACCGGCATCCCCTACGGCGCCGAGCTGGGCTACTGGCTGACCAAGGCCGGGCATCCGGTGCCGGACGACGACTCCGACCACCCCTACGCCCTGCAGGCACGCGGTCACTGGCGGGAGGCCGCGGCCGTCTGGAAGGCCGCCGGCTGCCCCTACGAGCACGCCGCCGCCGTCGCGGAGAGCCCGCACCCCGCCGACAAGCTCGACGCCCTCGCCGCACTCGACGCCCTGGGTGCCGAGCCGCTGGCCCGACTCGTCCGGGCCGAACTGCGCGGGCTCGGGGTGCGGCACATCCCGCGCGGCCCGCTCGCCGCCACCCGCGGCAACCCCGGACGGCTCACCGAACGCCAGCTCCAGGTGGTGCGGCTGCTCGCCCAGGGCCTGACCAACGCCGAGATCGCCACGCGCCTCGTCGTGTCCGTCCGGACCGTCGACAACCACGTCCGCGCCGTCCTCGGCAAGCTGGACGCCCCCACCCGCCGGCACGTCGCCGACCGGGCCGCGGAACTCGGGCTGCTGCACCGTCGCGAAAGGTAGGTATGCCGGGCGGCCGACGTAGGTGATGCCCGCCGATGTCGGCCCCCGCGCAACCCGGGTAGAACGTGCGTATCAACCCGACTCACGAAGAAACGGGGTATATCGCATGACCATCACACCCGCCCAGGCGGCACGACGGGAGCTCGCGGACTTCACGGGAGAGCTGATCGGCCCCGACGACTCCGGATACGAGCAGGCCCGCGCCGTCTACAACGCGATGATCGACCGGCGTCCCGCCCTCGTCGCGCGCTGCGCCGACGCGGACGCCGTCGCCCGCGTGATCGGCTTCGCCCGCGCCCACGACCTGCCCCTCGCCGTCCGAGGCGGCGGTCACCACGGCGCCGGGATGGGCACCGTCGACGGGGGAGTGGTCGCCGACCTGTCCCCCATGAAGGACATCCACGTCGACCCCGAGGCCCGCACGGTCCGCGTCGGCGGCGGCTGCGTGTGGGGCGAGGTGGACCGCGCCACCCACGCCCACGGCCTCGCCACCCCCAGCGGCATCGTCTCCACCACCGGGGTCGGCGGCCTCGCCACCGGCGGCGGCCTGGGCCACCTCACCCGCAGGTGCGGCCTGACCATCGACAACCTCCTCTCCGCCGACGTCGTCCTGGCCGACGGCCGGCAGGTGCGCGCGAGCGCCGACGAGAACAGCGACCTGTTCTGGGCGCTGCGCGGAGGCGGCGGCAACTTCGGCGTCGTCACCTCCTTCCGGTTCCGGCTCCACGAGATCGACACGGTGGTGGCCGGCCCGACGTTCTGGCCCGTCGAGATCAGCGCCGACGTCCTGACCGCCTACCGGGACTTCCTCCCGAACGCGCCCCGCGAGCTCAACGCCTTCTTCCTCCACGGCACCGTGCCGCCGGCCCCGCCGTTCCCCGAGGAGATCCAGCTGCGCAAGATCGCGGGCGTCGTCTGGTGCCACACCGGCGGTGACCCCGAGGCCGCGGCACGCGAGATGGCGCCGCTGCTGGACGCGCTGCCGGAGCCGATGCTGCACGCCGTCGGACCGATGCCCCACCCGGACCTGCAGTCCATGTTCGACGGGCTCTATCCGCCCGGCCACCAGTGGTACTGGCGCGCCGACTTCGTCGAGGAGATCCCGGACGAGGCCGTCGGACTGCATGCCAAGTTCGGCGCCGAGGTGCCCACCGTCCAGTCGACGATGCACCTCTACCCGATCGACGGCGCCGCCCACGACGTCGGCCCCGACGAGACACCGTGGGGCTACCGGAGCGCCCGGTGGTCCACCGTGTACGCGGGCGTCGACCCCGACCCCGCCCACGCCGAGCTGGTCAAGCGCTGGGCGGTCGACTACTCCGACGCCCTGCACCCGTACTCGGCGGGCGGCGCCTACGTGAACATGATGATGGAC
Source organism: Streptomyces panaciradicis (assembly GCF_023516615.1). Lineage (GTDB taxonomy): Bacteria > Actinomycetota > Actinomycetes > Streptomycetales > Streptomycetaceae > Streptomyces > Streptomyces panaciradicis. The sequence continues at coordinate 11,746 of NZ_JAMGBF010000184.1, read as the reverse complement.
GAGGGCCAGGAGCGGATCCGCGCCAGCTACGGCGGCAACTACGCACGGCTGGCCCGCATCAAGGCCGAGCTCGACCCGGACAACGTCTTCCGCCTCAACCAGAACATCCGGCCGGCCTGACCGGGTCCGAGGACCGGACGGTGCCCCGGGCGGGGGACGGGGCACCGCCGGGCGTATCCGTACGCCCCCCGCTCACCAGGTGTCCACGAACGGCCGGTGGCCCGGCTCCGGGACGGGGTGACCCGCCAGCGCCGCCAGGATCCACTCGCGCGACCCGGCCGGGTCGACGACCGCGTCGATCTCCAGCGCGGCCGCCGCGTTGACCGCCTTCCCGCGCTCGTACAGCTCGGCGACGCGCTCCTCGAAGGCGCGGGCCCGCTCGGCCGGGTCCGCGATCGACTCCAGCTCCTTGCGGTAGCCGAGACGGACCGCGCCTTCGAGGCCCATCCCGCCGAACTCCCCGCTCGGCCAGGCCGCCGTGGCCAGCGGAGCCCGGGTGGAGCCGCCCATCATGGCCATCGCCCCGAGCCCGTACGCCTTGCGCAGCACCAGACTCACCAGCGGCACCCGCAGATTGGCCCCCGTCACGAACAGCCGCGCGAAGTGCCGTACGGTGGCGGTGCGTTCGGCGTCCGGGCCGACCATGAACCCCGGTGTGTCGCACAGCGAGACCACCGGCAGCCCGAACGCGTCGCACAACTGAAGGAAGCGCGCCGCCTTGTCGGCCGCGTCCCGGTCGATCGCCCCGCCCAGATGTGCCGGGTTGCTGGCGATCAGCCCGAGCGGCCGCCCCTCGATCCGCACCAGACACGTCAGCACCCCGACCCCGAACTCCGGCCGCAGCTCCAGCACCGAGTCCGTGTCCGCGAGCCCCGCGACCGCCGCCCGCATGTCGTACGCCCGCCGCCGGTTCTCCGGCACGACGTGGCGCAGCAGCCGCTGGTCCGGCGCCTCCCAACTCGCCCGCTCCCCTTGGAAGTACGACAGGTACCGGCGGGCCACCCGCACGGCCTCCGCCTCGTCGGCGACCGCGACGTCGACCACCCCGTTGGGCACCTGCACCGACAGCGGGCCCACCTCCTCGGGCCGGTACACGCCGAGCCCGCCGCCCTCGATCATCGCGGGCCCGCCCATCCCGATGGTCGCGTCGGGTGTGGCGATCACGACGTCGCAGCAGCCCAGCAGGGCGGCGTTGCCCGCGAAGCACCGGCCCGAGGCGATGCCGACCAGCGGAACCGTCCCGCTCAGCCGCCCCATCCGTCCGAAGGTGGTCACGTCCAGTCCCGCGACCGCGGTGGTGTCCGTGTCCCCGGGGCGCCCGCCGCCGCCCTCGGCGAACAGCACCACGGGCAGCCGCCGTTGCCCGGCCAGCTCCAGCATCCGGTCGGTCTTGCGGTGGTTCTGCAGCCCCTGGGTGCCGGCCAGGACCGTGTAGTCGTACGACATCACCACGCACGGCCGGCCGTCGACGTTCCCCGTGCCGGTCACCATGCCGTCGGCCGGCGTGGAGCGGATCAGGTCGTCCAGGGACCGGCGGCGGCGCTGGGCGGCGATCGCCAGGGCCCCGAACTCGGTGAAGGTGCCCGGGTCGCACAGGTCGGCGATGTTCTCCCGGGCGGTGCGGCGCCCGAGGGAGTGCCGCTTGGCCACCGCCTCCGGACGGTTCTCGTCCAGGCCGAAGGAGTGCCGGTGGACGGCTTCTGCGAGGTCCGGGCGGATCGCGTCGGGGTCGGCCGGTTCGGCGGTGCCGGTGCCCTCGTGTCCGCCCGCCAACTCGTCGAGGGTGGCCAACAGGGCTCCCGCGCCCACCGTTTCGCCGACCCGCGTGTGCAGCAGCCGTACCGCTCCGGAGCCGGGCGCTCGCACCACGTGCTCCATCTTCATCGCCTCCAGCACCAGCAACTGCTGCCCGGCGCCGACGTGTTCGCCCGGGGCGACGTCCACGGAGACGACGGTTCCGCCGAGCGGCGCGAGGACCGCGCCGTCCACGGCCGGCGTGCCCGGGCCGGCGGAGGCCTGCGCGAGCTCGGCCACCACGCCCGTGTGCGCCCAGAAGCGGGGCTCGGCGAGCACCTCGCGCAGCAGCGGGATCCCGGTCCGCACCCCCTCCACCCCGAACTCGCCCAGCGCCCGCCGCGCCCGCGCACAGGCCGCCTCCACTCCGCCGGACGGGACGTGCGCGACCACCTTGGCCAGCAGCGGGTCGTACCGCGTGCCGATCTCGGCTCCCGACCGGACGGCCGTGTCCACCCGGATGCCCGGCCCGGCCGGCAGGTCGAAGCGCGAGATCCGCCCGGCCTCCTCGGCGACGACCCGCGCCTGCACGGCGAACCCGCGCGGCGCGGCCGGCGGCCCCGGCAGTCCCAGTTCCGCGAGCGTCGCCCCGCCGGCGATCCGCAGTTGCAGGGCGACCAGGTCGAGGCCGGTCACCTCCTCGGTGACCGTGTGCTCCACCTGCAGACGGGGATTGGCCTCGATGAAGGCGAACTCCTCGCCGCGCACCAGGAACTCGAAGGTGACGAGGCTGGAGCAGTGGGCGGCACGGGCCAGCCGAAGGGCCGCGTCGAGGATCTTCTCCCGTACGCCGTCGCCGAGTTCCGGAGCGGGCGCGATCTCGATCAGCTTCTGATGGCGTCGCTGGGCGCTGCAGTCCCGGTCCCACAGGTGCGTGACGGCGCCGGCCCGGTCACCGACGATCTGCACCTCGATGTGCCGGGCGCCCTCCAGCAGCCGCTCCGCGTACAACTCGCCGCGTCCGAAGCCCTGTTCCGCCTCCGACCGGCACCGCTCCCACGCCTCCTGAAGCTCCTCGGCCCGGTGCACGACCCGCATCCCGCGCCCGCCGCCCCCGCCGGCCGCCTTGACCATCACAGGCCCGTCCGCGAGCAACTCCCGTGCCCCGTCCGGCCCGTCGGCCCCCGCGAGCACCGGCACCCCGAGCCCGGCGGCGAGCTCCCGGGCCCGTCGCTTGTCCCCGAAGACCTCCAGGACCTCCGGCGAGGGCCCGACGAAGACGATCCCGGCCTGCCCGCACCGGCGCGCGAACCCGGCGTCCTCGCTCAGGAAGCCGTAACCGGGGTGGAGAAGTGAGCATCCGGTGGCGCGGGCGGCGGCGAGCAGCGCCTCGCCGTCCAGGTATCCGCCGACCGGCACCGCCTCGTCGGCCGGCCGCGTGTGCGCGGTGTCGCCCTCCTCGTACACCGCGACCGTCCGCAGCCCGGCTTCCGCCGCGGCGCGCAGGACACGTACGGCGATCTCCCCGCGGTTGGCGACGAGCACGGCGGCAGCACCCATGGGAGTCCTCCTGGACACGGACCTCATCGACCGGCCCGGTCATGATCTCAGGCGCGCCGGCCGAGCGGCTTCGGGGTCGGGGATCACTTCCGTGCCGTGCGGCCGATCGACTCGACCAGCGGCAGCAGCCGCTGCGGGACCCGTTCGCGCAGGGCCACCTCGGTGCGGGTGCGGACCACGCCGGGCATGCTGATCAGCTTCTGGATCACGTCCTCCAGATGGGCGTTGTCGCGCGCCACGACCCGGGTGAGCAGATCGCCGCCGCCCGTGATGGAGAAGGCCTCCACGATCTCCGGCACGGCCGCCAGGGCGTCCCCCACGTCGTCGAGGTGTCCCTGGGTGACCTCGATGTGCACGAAGGCGAGGACCGGGTGACCGAGCGCGGCGGGGGAGAGGGTGGGGCCCGTTCCCGTGATCACGCCGTCCCGCTCCAGCCGGTCCAGGCGGGCCTGGAGGGTGCCGCGGGCGACCCCCAGGATGCGGGCGTACTCGCGCACGCTCGTACGGGGCTGCTCCAGCAGCAGCCGCAGGATGCGGGTGTCGAGCTCGTCGACGGCCATGAGCGCGTTCTCCTCGTGCATGGTCCGATGGCCCGTCCGTGGCCGCCCCCGGACCGATGTCGCTGTGCCAATGGCCCAGCATAATCGGCGCCGCTTGAGCCAGCAGGGCGGCGGATGCTGCAATGGGCCCGTCGATGGCGCTGCGGACCCCGCGGCGCCTTTTTCGTGCCGGTGTCCAAGGGGGCGGGTAGGCGTGCTGAAGAGGGTGTTCGTGGCTCCGGACCCGGGGCGGCTGCGGCTGCGGTTCGCCGCGCGCGCCGTCGCAGGGATCGGGGCGGCCGTGGTCCTGTGCTCCCTGGCCGGAGTCTCCCTTCCCGGTACGGTCACCGGCGGCCTGGCCGCGCTGCTCGCCCTGTTCACCGTCTCCGACGCCACCGTCCGCGGGCAGGCGGTCACCACCGCGCTGCTGCCCGCCGTCGGCCTGCCGGTGCTCGCCGCCGCGGCCGAGCTGCACGCCCACCCGGTCGCCCGCGACCTCGTCTTCCTGGCCGTCGTCGGCGCCGGCGTGTACGCCCGCCGCTTCGGCCCGCGCGGCCACAGCCTCGGCGTGTTCGCGTTCATGACCTTCTTCATGGCGCAGTTCCTGCACGCGACGACCGCACAGCTGCCCGAGCTGTACGTCGCCGTCGTCCTGTCCGTGCTCACCGCCGCGGCCGTCCGCTTCGGCCTGTGGTGCTACGAGGCCCACCTGCCCCCGGCCGCCGCGCCCGCGCCGCCGCCGGGCACCGGGCTGGCCCGGGTGACCACCCGCCAGGCCGTCCAGGCGACCGCCGGCGCGGGCTTCGCGCTTCTCGCCGGCCAGCTGGTGTCCGGGCAGCGCTGGTACTGGGCCGTCGGCGCCACCTGGTGGGTCTTCGTCAACACCACCTCGCGCGGCGAGACCCTGGTGCGCGGCTTCCGGCGGGTCCTGGGCACCGTGATCGGCATCGGCCTGGGCGTCCTGATCGCCGTCCCGGTGGACGGAGCGGCCCTCCCCACGGCCGTCCTGCTCGCCGTCTGCGTCTTCGGGATCTTCTACTCGGCCGCGGTCTCGTACACCTGGATGATGCTCTGCGTGACCCTCCTCGCGGAGCTCCTCTACGGGATGCTGGGCGTGCTCACCCCCGGCCTGCTGGCGCTCCGGCTGGCGGAGACCGCCGTCGGCGCGCTGGGCGCCGCCCTGGCCGTGCTCCTCGTCCTGCCGGTCACCACCCACACCACCACCGACGCCTGGATCCAGCGCGCCCTGCGCTGCGTGCACGCCTGCACTGCGGAGGCCGCCGCGCGCCTCGCGGGCGTCCCCGACGCCGACCCGGCGCCGAAGGTGGCCGAACTGGAGCAGCTGCTGGGCCGCGTACGGCTGTCCGTGGCGCCCCTCGTGCACCCCCTCAACCCGATGCTGGGCCGCAAGCGGCGCGCCCGCCGGGTGCTGGACCTGCTCGACGACTGCGCCCGCGAGATCCGCGGCCTGGTCGCGGTGGCCGCCGACCCCGAGGCCTCCCACGACGCCCGCCTCGCCGCCGCCTGCTGGCGGGTGGAGGCCGCCGTCGAGGCGCTGACCGGCGACGGACGCGAGCACCCCGTGGCGCTCGTCGGCGAGCCGCCCGTGACCGAACCTGCCCTGACCCACCTGCACGGCCTGGAACGGGCCCTCGCGGAACTCGCGACACCGCTGCGCACCCCGTCGGGCTCACGCCTGGTGGGCGCGTGACCGCCGACCTTTCCACCCCTTTGGTCTAGACCTCGATTGATCGACTGCTACGGTCGCCTCCGACGGCACCCAACCGAGAGGGGACAGCGGTGACAGACGGCGGCGGGCGGCGACGGCGGGCGTTCATCGGGTCGTTCACGGCGGCGGGAGGCCCCGGAATCGTCACGGCGGCCGTGACGGACGGCGGCGGCCTGCACCTCCTCGGCAGCCTCGACGGCCTGCCCGACCCCTCCTACCTCGCCCTGGGCCCCGGCGCGGACACCCTCTACGCGGTCAGCGAGACGGCCGAGGGAGCGGTGACCGCGTACCGGGTGCGGGGGGACCGGCTGGAACGGGCCGGCGCTCCCGTGCCGGTCGGCGGCCAGGAGCCGACCCATCTGAGCGTCTTCGCCGGACACGTCCTGACCGCCAACTACGGCTCCGGCAGCGTCTCCGCCGTTCCCGTCCGCCCGGACGGCAGCCTCGCCGACGCCGCCTCCGGCGTCCTGCGGCACAGCGGATCGGGCCCTCACGCCCGCCGCCAGCAAGGACCGCACGCCCACCAGGTGCAGCCCGACCCCAGCGGCCGCTGGGCCGTCAGCGTGGACCTCGGCACGGACTCCGTCCGCGTGTGCTCCCTCGACGGCGGCACCCTCGACCTGCACCGCGAGTGCCCCCTGCGCCCCGGCTCGGGCCCGCGCCACCTCGCCTTCCACCCGGACGGCACGCGCGCGTACGTGGTCAACGAACTCACCCCGACCGTCACCGTCTGCCACTGGGACGCCGACGCGGGCACGCTCAAGCCCCTCGCCGAGATCCAGGTGCTGCCCACCGCCCCGGCGGGCGACGCCTACCCCTCGGGGATCGTCGTCTCGCCCGACGGCCGCTTCGTGTGGACGGCCACCCGGGGCGAGGACGTCCTGTCCACCTTCGTCGTGGACGGCGACGAACTGCTGCCGGCCGGCACGGTCCCGTGCGGCGGCGACTGGCCCCGGGCCCTCACCGAGTCCCACGGCTTCCTCTACGCCGCCAACGAACGCTCGGGCGAGGTGACCTGGTTCGCCGTCGACCCGGCCACGGGACTGCCCCGCTACGAGGGCTCGGTCAAGGTCCCCGCCGCCTCGTGCGTGGTCTTCGCCTGAGCCCAGGACAGCCCGGCACAGCCCTGCACAGCACGGCACAGAGCCGCAGGGCCCGCTCCGAATCCCGGAGCGGGCCCTGCGGCGTTCGTACGGCCATGCCGTGCGTGTCGGTCAGCGCGCCGGCGCACCCTGCGGCTGCGGCGGGGCGATGCCCAGCGCCGTCGTGTACTTGGCCAGCGCGAGCTTGCCGATCGCCGGGTACGGGCCGAGCGCCTCGGCGGCGGAGCAGCCCGCCTCCCTGGCCGCCTCCTCGATCAGGCCCGGGTCGATCTCCGGCCCTATCAGGTACGGCGCCAGCGCCAGCTGCTGCGAGCCCGAGGAACGCAGCTGCTCGGCCACGGACGCGATCGCGCCCGCCTGGTCCAGAGCCGCGGCCATCACCGGCACGGCCAGGCGCGCGGCCAGCAGCATGCCGGTGATCCCGGCGGCCTGCACCGCCTCGTCACCGCCGACCGAGGCCAGGATGATGCCGTCAGCGGCGGTCGCCACCGTGAACAGGCGGGCCCGGTCGGCACGGGCCAGACCGGCCTCCGACAGCCGCACGTGCAGCGCCTCGGCGAGCAGCGGGTGCGGGCCCAGCACATCGGTCAGGTCGGCCGCGACGCGGCTGTCCATGACGGCCTGGCGGATCACGCGCAGCAGCGCGCTGTCCGGACCGGCCAGCAGCGGCACGACGACGGCCACGGGGCCGTCCGGCTCCTTGACGTCGAGACCGGCGGCCTTGGCCTGCTCATAGCGGGCCGCGCGCTCCTCGGCGGCGTGCGCGAGCACGGACTGGAGCGTGGGGAACTCCGCGTCGTCCCCGTCCAGGTAGCCGATCCGCGCGTCGAGGCCGGGGAGCTCGGAGCGGGCGATGCTCACGACCTCCTCGGCGAGACTGCGCGTGGGAGCGGCGGGGGTGCCCGGCACCGCGAGGACGAGCGCGGGCGCGCCCTCGGGAGCCGCCAGCGGCTCGGGTCGGCGGTGCCGCCCGGGCTGGCGAGGTCGCGGCATTCGTACTGGCAGGCCGGACGCGGGTCCAGTGGGGGAGCTCATGGCGACGCATGTTACTGGCTTCCTGGGCTCCCCTGTTCGGGGAGGGTGCAGGTGAGCGGTATCCGTCCGGTTTTGTCTGATGAGTAACGTACGGATCAGAAGTGATCGGAGTGCGAACCGGGCGCATCACCAAGCATGGGGAGAAGCCCGGGGATGGTCGCTTATCCGGTCACCACGGACAACATCGCCGCGTCACTCGGCAGAGTGAGATCGCCGGTCGCGAGATCGGCCGCGATGCGCACGGCGCCGGCGAGTGGATCGCCGGCGGCCGGCTCCCGCCGCGCCCCCGGCAGCTTCTCGGCCAGTGCCTCCTCCAGCGGTACGAGGAGGGGCTCACCCATCTTGAACAGGCCGCCCGTGAAGGCGACCCGGGGCTCGCCCTCGGCCGGGCACACCGCGGCGGCGGACTCGGCCATGTGCCGGGCCGCCTCGCGCAGGATGTCCGCCGCCACGGGATCGCCCTCGGCGCAGGCGGCGACCTCCGGCGCGAAGGAGGCGAGGACGGCCGGTCGGTCCGGACGCGGGTAGAGCAGCCCCGGCAGCCCAGACAGCGGCCCGAACAGCCCCTCGGCGCGGGCCCGCAGGGCCGCCGACCCGCCGGCCCGCCCGTCGTACGCGCGCAGCGCGGCCTCCAGCCCGGCCCGCCCGATCCAGGCGCCGCCGCCGCAGTCGCCGAGCAGATGGCCCCAGCCGTCCGCCCGACGCCAGCCGCTCAGGTCGGTGCCGACGGCGATCAGTCCCGTGCCGGCCGCGACCACGGCGCCGGCCCGCGGACCGAGCGCCCCCACGTACGCGGTGACCGCGTCGGCCGCCAGAGCGACGCGCCCGACCCCGAACTCCCGCCGCAGCGCGCCCGGGAGTTCGGCTCTGAGCCCGTCTCCCAGAGTGGCGAGCCCGGCGGCCCCGACGGCCGCCGCCCGCAGCCGGCTCACCCCGCTCTCGGCGAGCAACGTCCGCACCATGGGCACCAGTTGCTCCATCAGATGCCCGGGGTCGATCCCGCGTGGCCCGGTCCGCACCGGCAGCGGCGACGACGCCTCGGCGAGCGGGGCCCGCTCCGGGCTCGCGACGGCGACACGCAGCCCCGAGCCCCCGGAGTCGACGGCGAGGACGCCGGCGACACCCCCGTCCCGCCCGGCGGAGGCCGTCCCCGGCTCCGGTCCGTGCGGGTCCCCGCCGGTCACGGCAGACGCCAGTCCACCGGCTGGCCGCCCTGGCCGATCAGCAGGTCGTTGGCGCGGCTGAAGGGGCGGGAGCCGAAGAAGCCGCGGTCGGCCGACATGGGGGAGGGGTGGGCGGACTCGACCGAGGGGAGGCGGCCGAGAAGGGGCCGCAGATTGCGGGCGTCCCGGCCCCACAGGATGGACACCAGCGGTTTCCCGCGGGCGGCCAGGGCCCGTATCGCCTGCTCGGTGACCTCCTCCCAGCCCTTGCCGCGGTGCGCGCCGGGTTTGCGCGGGGAGGTGGTCAGTGCCCTGTTGAGCAACAGCACGCCCTGCCGGGTCCACGGCGTGAGATCGCCGTTGGACGGCTGGGGCAGCCCCAGGTCGGTGTTCAGCTCCCGGAAGATGTTGATGAGACTGCCCGGCAGCGGCCGCACGTCCGGTGCCACCGAGAAGGACAGCCCCACCGCGTGTCCCGGGGTCGGATACGGGTCCTGCCCGACGATCAGGACGCGTACCTCGTCGAAGGGCTGCTGGAAGGCCCGCAGGACGTTCGCTCCGGCCGGAAGGTAGGTGCGCCCCGCGGCGATCTCCGCGCGCAGGAAGTCCCCCATCTCGGCGATCCGTCCGGCGACGGGTTCCAGGGCCTGCGCCCAGCCCGCTTCGACGATTTCATGCAACGGTCGTGGTGCCACGGGCGTCACCCTACTGCCGTACGGGCAGCGGAGATCAACCGGTGGCCAAGGCCGTGCGCTCCCCCCGCCCGGGTCATCCGACCACCGCGGCCCGCACACACAGCACATCCGGCAGATGCGACGCCAACTGCCGCCAGCTGTCGCCGTCGTCGGCCGAGGCGAACACCTCGCCGTTGCGGTTGCCGAAGTACACGCCCGCCGGGTCGGCGTCGTCCGTGCACAGGGCGTCCCGCAGCACCGTGCCGTAGTGGTCCTGCGCGGGCAGGCCCGCCGACAGCGGCTCCCAGCTCTTGCCGGCGTCGGCCGTGCGGAACACCCGGCAGCGGTGGTCGGCCGGCACCCGGTCGGAGTCGGCGTTGATCGGGAAGACGTACGCCGTGTCCCCGCGGTGGGGGTGGGCGGCTGCCGCGAAGCCGAAGGTGGACGGCAGCCCCTCGCCGATGTCGGTCCAGTGCGCGCCCGCGTCGTCGCTTCTGTACACACCCCAGTGGTTCTGCAGATACAGCCGGTCGGGGTCGGCCGCGTCCCGGGCGACCTTGTGCACGCACTGACCGAACTCCGGGTTGGGGTCGGGCAGGAACACCGCCGAGACACCGGAGTTGGACGGCGTCCAGCTCGCACCGCCGTCGGTGGTCCGGAACACTCCGGCCGTCGACACCGCGACCGTCACGGCCCGCGGGTCGCGCTTGTCGGTGAGCACGGTGTGCAGCCCCTCGCCGCCACCGCCGGGCACCCACTGGGAACGGGTCGGGTGCTCCCACAGCGGGCGGACCAGTTCGAAGGTCTCCCCGCGGTCCTCCGAGCGGTACAGCGCGGCCGGCTCCGTGCCCGCGTACACCACGTTCTCCTCCGCGGCCGCCGGGTGCAGCTGCCACACCCGCTCCAGCGACGCCCCCGTGTCCTTGGGGAACTTCACGGCCGGCCGGGCCGGTTCGGTCCAGCTGCGGCCCAGGTCGTCGGAGTGGAACACCGACGGGCCCCAGTGGGCGCTGTCGCCGCCGGCCAGCAGCCGGGGACGCCCGCCCCGGGTGTCGATCGCGATCGAGTACACGGCCTGCGCGTTGAAGTACGGACTCTCGTCGAACTCCCAGGAGCCACCCCGCCTGCGCCCGATGAACAGACCCTTGCGCGTGCCCACGGCGAGCAGTACCTCGGTCATGCCGATCACCTCCGCGACGTCTTCGTCCACGACATCGGCCAGTCTGCACCCAGCCACTGACAGTCACCTCTGGAGTCGGTATCGCCGCAGTTCAGCGCGGCCCGGGCGGCCCGGCACGGCGATCTTTCGGACTCTTTCGCGAAGTGGCCCGCACACATCGGGCCCCCGTGCGACCGTCGAGTCGGGGTACCCGCCTGAGCATCCGGGGATCTCCGCCCGTAAGGGAGGGGGATCGGGGATGGTCATGTGCTCATGAGGAGGCTGCCTTCTATGGCGTTCCGTGGTCCGAGGGTGTGGCTGTGGCGCTGGCGGCGCAACCCGCTGAAACGCCCCACCGACACGGTGGAGGCCTGGGTCGTGCTCGGCGCCTGGCTGGTCACCGTGGTCGCCGGGGTGCTGGCCGGTCTGGCGGCCACCCAGTCCGTGGAGAGCGGGCTGGCCCGTGAGCGCGCCGAATGGCACCGCGTCGACGCGGTGCTGACCGCGAAGGCCCCCGGGAAGGCCACCGCCGACTCCCGGACGGCGAGCGGCGACCAGGTGTGGGGCAATGTGCGCTGGACCGCTCCGGACGGCAGCCGGCACACCGGCCAGGTCCGGGTCCGCCCCGGCAGCCCGGCCGGCACCGCGGTCCCCATCTGGTCGGACCCGCAGGGCCACCTGGTCACCCGGCCCGCCACTGTCACGCAGGCCCATGTACGGGCCTCCCTCATCGGCGTCCTGGTCGGCATCAGCGCCGCGGCGGTGCCCCTCGTCGGCGGGCGGGTGCTGTGCGGCCGACTGGAACGCAGGCGCCTGGACCTGTGGGACACCGAGTGGGCTCGCTTCGGGCCTCTGTGGGGACGCAAGACGAGGTGACGCCACCCCGGCCCGCCCGGCCGTGACACCGCCCGGCTCACCGACCGTGACACTACCCTGCCCGCCCGGCCGTGACACCGCCCGGCTCACCGACCGTGACACTACCCTGCCCGCCCGGCCGTGACACCGCCCGGCTCACCGACCGTGACACTGCCCTGCCCGCCCGGCCGTGAC
>NZ_JAMGBF010000183.1 GCF_023516615.1 Streptomyces panaciradicis | reverse complement strand
GCCCGCCCGGCCGTGACACCGCCCGGCTCACCGACCGTGACACTGCCCTGCCCGCCCGGCCGTGACACCGCCCGGCTCACCGACCGTGACACTGCCCTGCCCGCCCGGCCGTGACGCCCCTGCCCGCCCGCCCGCCCGCGACGGCCGCCGCCGCCCCACGGACGGGCACCCGGTCCCCTGGGCGATGACACGGCGGGCGGCCCGCCGCCACAGGAACCGGGTGAGCAGGAACAGCAGCACGGCCCAGGCGGCCCGGATCGCCGGCTGACCGGACCGCGTCCGTCCGCCGGCGGGATCCGTCTCCGACCCGCGGGTTCCCTACCCGGCGCTCACCCCGTCCCGGCACAGCCGCAGCAGGCGCACGTCGTCGGCGATGTCGTGGCTGCCGTAGCCGTCGAGGGACGCCTGGTGGCGCCGGGGGGAGGCCAGTTCCGCGCGCAGCAGATCGTGCAGGGGCGCGGCCACCGGGCCCAGTTCGGTGACGCACTCCGCGACGGTGGGCCGGGTGTGCGGGTTCGTCGCCCAGGCCGTCCGCAGAACCGGGGCGGCGATGTCGGTCTCGTCGTCCCCGCCGATCCGCCACAGGGCGCACGCCGCCGACGTCCGCTGCCACAGGTCGTCGGCCGCCGCCATGCGGCGCAGGTCGGCCAGGGCGGGACGGCCCGCCGGACCGAGCCGCCCCAGCGCCTCGGCCGCCACCGCTCGCCCGCGCCGCTCGCCCCGCAACTCCCGCAGCAGCACCGGCAGTACAGCGGCCGCGTCGCCCTCCACCGCCCACAGTGCCGCCGCGGCGGCGACCGCCGGCCCGGTGTCCAGCAGGCCCCGCAGCACGGGTGCCGCCTCACCCGCCGCCGCCCCGAACGCGCCCAGCGCGCGGACCGCCGACTCCACCACCGCCTCCCGCGACCGCAGGCCGTCCGGCATGCCCAGCAGCAGGCGCAGCACCTGCGGTACCGACTCCACGTCCCCGAGCGCCCCCAGGGCCCACAGCAACGGTGCTGCCCGGTCGTACGTCTCGGCGGAGTCGAGCGGGACCTGCCCGAGCCGGTGCCGCAGGGCCGGTGCCAGTGGACGCGCCGCGGCGCCCAGTTCGACGGCCACGCGTCCCAGTTCGTTCGGCACGACCGGCCCGGCCAGCAGCTGAGCCAGCACCGGCGTCGCCCGCGGATCCCCGCACAGGGCGAGGGACTTGAGCGCGGTACCGAGGGTCGGCGCCCCGTACTCCCACCGACGCACCCACAGATCCGGTCGGGAGACGACCAGGGTGTGCAGGTGGTCCGCGGCCGGGGCGGCCAGGTCGAGCAGGCCTTCGAGGACGGACAGCGCGGCCTCCCGCAACCGGTCGTCGCCCGCGGTGAGTTGCGCGCCGATCAGCTCCACCGGTGCGCGGTAGTCGGCGCGCCACTCGCGGAACAGCCCCAGGGACATCCACACCGCGTTGCACCGGTCGGTCGCGTCCGGACTGCTCAACTGCCCCATCAGCAGGGCGATCCGCTCCTCCACCCGGCCGCCGAGCGCGCTGTGCAGGGTCCGCAGCAGCTGCGAGCCCTCCTCGTCGGAGGGGCGCAGCCGCCGCAGCCGGCCGACGAGCGTGTCCGTCTCCGGCCGGTCCGGTTCCCCGGTCCGGCACGGCCGCCGCTTCGAGCGCTCCCTGAGCAGTCGTACGACGGTGGGCACCAGGTCCTCGGGGAGCCGGTCGGGGGCGCAGTCCGCGAGCTGCCCGAGCGCCGCCAGCCGCAGCCCGGGCCCGAACGGGGGCGCGCTCTGGGCCGCCAGCAGCTCCACCGCCCCGGCCGCCTGCCCGGGGTGGCGGCGGGCGAACACCCCGAGGGCCTCGGCGAGGGCGAGCAGAACCCGGTCGTCCCGCTCCACGGTGAGCCGCTCCCGCAACAGGCCCAGCACGCGCGCGGGTGCGTCGAGGAACCTCACGAGCGCGCCCGCCGCCGCGCGCCGCACCTCGGCGTCGGGGTCCCGGGTCAGCCGCACGAAGACCTCGGCGCCCGCGCGGACCGCGGCGCGGGCCATGGCGCGGGTGTCGTCGCCGACCCGCTCCTCGCCCTCCTGACCGATGCTGACCAGCAGGTCCACGATGCCGCCCCGCTCGGGGACCGTCTCGCTCGCCACGAGCGCGAGCAGGAACGGAAGGGACGCCAGCGTCGAGTCGTACACGTCGCCCTGGTGGTGGACCGCTCCGTACATGCCGTCGAGTGCGGTCTCCCGCTCGGCCGGATCCGCCGAGGCCAGGCCCCTCAGCAGTGCGGGCACGTCCTCCGCGCCGCCGTACGCGTGCCTCAGCGAGGCCCAGTCGACCTCGTCGATCCCCGTGAACACGTTTCCTCCCCCAGGCGAAGCGCCAACTGCTCGTGAGTCTGCACCACGCCACTGACAACGGAGCGGGACCGGGGGGTCACTGTGCGCAGATCTCGCCTATGGCAAGGACGACCCGCCGTCCGGCAGGGAACGCTCCAGGATCGCGTCCAGGTCGGCGGCGTCGGGGAGCGTGCCGAAGGCGTGTCCCCAGTCCCCGCCCAGCCGGGTGGCGCAGAACGCGTCGGCGACCGCGGGCGGGGCGCACCGGACCAGCAGGGAGGCCTGCAGGGCCAGCGCCATCAGCTCCACCAGGCGGCGCGCGCCGGCCTCGGAACCGGTGGCCACCAGCCCTTCCAGGCGGACCACGGCGGCGTCCAGCCGGGCGTCCGCGCCCCGGGCCAGGGCGAGTTCGTCGAACAGGGCCTGCGCGGTGCCGGGCTCCCGGCGCAGCGCCCGCAGCACGTCCAGGGCGTTGACGTTCCCCGAGCCCTCCCAGATCGACAGCAGCGGGGCCTCGCGGTAGTGGCGGGGCATGTCCGACTCCTCGACGTAGCCGTTGCCGCCCAGGCACTCCAGGGCCTCCGCGGTGAAGGCGGGGCCCCGCTTGGTGACCCAGTACTTGCCCACGGCCGTGGCGATCCGCCGGAAGGCCGTCTCGGCGGCGTCCCCGCGGACCGCCCGGTCGGCCGCCCCGGCCAGCCGCAGGGTGAGCGTGGTGGCGGCCTCCGACTCCAGCGCCAGATCGGCCAGAACGTTGCGCATCAGCGGCTGGTCGATCAGCCGCGCCCCGAACGCGCTGCGGTGGCGCACGTGGTGGCCGGCCTCGACCAGCGTCTTGCGCATCAGCGTGGCCGACATCATCACGCAGTCCAGACGGGTGCAGTTGACCATCTCGATGATCGTCTTGACGCCCCGGCCGTCGGGCCCGACCAGCCAGGCCACCGTCCCGTCGAACTCGGGCTCGGAGGACGCGTTGGAGCGGTTGCCGAGTTTGTCCTTGAGCCGCTGGATGCGGAAGGTGTTGCGGCTGCCGTCGGGAAGGACGCGCGGTACCAGGAAGCAGGAGAGACCCTCCGGAGCCTGCGCCAGGACCAGGAACACGTCGCACATCGGCGCCGAGGTGAACCACTTGTGCCCGCGCAGCCGGTACATGCCGGGCTCGGCGGTCGGCCACGCCGTCGTGGTGTTCGTACGGACGTCGGAGCCGCCCTGCTTCTCGGTCATCCCCATGCCCGCGAGCAGGCCGGGCTTCTCGGTCGGCACCCGTAGCGTGGGGTCGTACTCGCGGGCGGTGAGCAGGGGTTCGTAGACCTCGGCCAGCTCCGGCTGGGCGCGAAGGGCCGGGACGGCCGCGTAGGTCATCGACGTCGGGCAGCCGTGCCCCGCGTCGGTGTGGCCCCACACCAGTCCGCCCGCGGTCCGGGCGACGTGCGCACCGGGCCGCGCGTCCGCCCACGGCGCCCCGGCCAGCCCCTCGGCGACCGCGGTCCGCATCAGGTGGTGCCATGCGGGGTGGAAGTCCACCTCGTCGATCCGGTTGCCGTACCGGTCGTGCGTCCGCAGCACCGGCTCGTGGACATTGGCCAGTTCCGCCCACTCCTGCGCTTCCGCGCTGCCGGCCCGCAGTCCCAGCCGCCGCACGTCCTCCTCGGCCCAGCCGGCACCCTCGCGGCGCAGTCCCTCCAGCAGGGCGGTGTCCTCGGAGGCGTCGTACGGCGTCAGGGGAGGCGGCTGGTTGGTGACGTCGTGCGTCGCGTACTGCGGCTGCGGCCGCGCGGGAACGGGTGTCGAGACCATGCCGTCATGTTGCATCTTTTCTGCGTCCGCAGCAATGATGCAACAACTAGGCGCCCGTAGAGTACGTGCCCATGCGCGTGAACGTCTCGGAGAGGTCCGGCGAGGTCGATCTGCGGCCGCTGTCCGCGAGGTCGGTCGTGCTGAGCCTGCTGCTGGGCACGCACCCGCCGGAGCTCGCGGTCAAGGACCTCGTCCGGGCGGTGGAGCCCTTCGGCGTGGGCGGCTCCACGCTGCGTGCCGCGCTCAGCCGCATGGTCACCGCCGGTGACCTGCGGCGCTCCGAGGACTCCGTCTACCGGCTCAGCGACCGTCTGCTGGCCCGTCAGCGCCGGCAGGACGAGGCGGTGGAGGCCGGCACGCGCGCGTGGAACGGCGAGTGGGAGATGGTGGTGGTCACGGCGACGGGCCGCGGCCCCGCCGAACGGGCCGAGCTGCGCGCCCGTCTCACCGCGCTGCGGCTGGCCGAACTGCGCGAGGGGGTGTGGCTGCGTCCCGCCAACCTCCTGCGCCCGCTGCCGGGCGACCTGGCGGCGGTGGCCGAGACCTGCACCGCCCGCCCCGACCGCCCGGCGCGTGAACTGGCCGAACGGCTGTGGCCGTTGGACGCCTGGGCCGCCACCGCCCGCGCTCTGCTGGCCCACATCGCTCGGGCGGACCGGCCCGCGGACGTCTTCGCCGCCTTCGCCGCGGTCGTACGCCATCTGCTGACGGACCCCGTGCTGCCCGCCGCACTCCTCCCCGCCGACTGGCCGGGAGCGGCCCTGCGCGCCGCGTACGCGGACTACCAGCGGCAGATCACCCGGGACATGGGCGGCTGACACGGCGGCCGTACGAAGCACCGCGCGGGTGTGCTTCGTACGGCCTGATCCACCGTGGGGGGGCTACTTGTAGGTGATGTCCGAGCTCGCGTACTTGCAGTACGTCCCGTCCGGGCCCGAACCGTTCTTCGGCGGCTCCGCGCCCGTGTTGTTGCCGATGTACTTCTGGCAGGGCACGATCTTCTTGCCGCTGTCACCGACGATGGTGATCTTCTTCAGGGTGGCGCTGTCGCCGTAGTTGGTGTTGATGCCGACGAGCGCGCTGCCCTTGTAGGTGGCCTCGATGGTGTCGAGGTTGATGGTCCGCTTGTACTGCGTCTTGCAGTTGCCGCAGCTGCGCACCAGCTTGCCGAAGTTCTGCACGGCGAAGTTCGAGACGTTGAGCGTGCCGGCGCCGTTGAACTGGAAGACCTTGTCGCTGGCCTCCTTCGCGCCACCGCCGGAGACGGTGTACACGTTGGACGACGAGGAGCCCCGGAACGTCGCCGCGTCCTCGCCGACGTCCTCCCACCACACGTTCTGCAGCGTGCAGCTGCCCTCGCAGTGGATGCCGTCCGCGGCGGGCGCGCCGATGATGACGTTCTTCAGGACGGCGCCGGCCGCCAGGTCCAGGATCGGGTCCTGGCTCTCGCTCTGGCCGCCGGTGCCCAGGTCGCCGCTGCCGTAGAGGCGCTTCATCCCGTAGTCCTTGGTGCCGGAGACCGAGATGGTGGCGGTGACGGCCTGGCTGCCGTTGGCGGTCGGCCAGGTCGCGGCGGTCGCCGGAGCGGCCCCGTCCGTCATGATCATGACAGATGTGAGGCCGAGCGCGGCCAGGGTGCCGGTCAGCGCGCGCCTGCGGGCGCGTAAGGAAGCTGGTGAAGTCATGTCCCGATGCCTTCTTCCGGATGGGGGGTGGAGTCGGAGCTTTCCGACGGGTCAGAGCTTTCCGGCGCCCGCGCCGCCGGTCACCGAGGCGACGACGGAGGAGGCCGGCTCGGCGGTGTAGCCGTAGGGCGGGCTGGTGAAGGTCCCGACCTGCGAGATCTCGGTCGTGGCGCCGCCCAGGTCGTTGCCCCTGAGGTTGGCGTGACCGTCCTCGTCGCTGTCCCGGCTGGTGGTGACGGCGACCTGGGTGGAGCGGAAGACGTTGTTCTCGACGAGCATCTGCGCGCCCATGCGGGAGTGCACGGCGGTCTCGGCGCCGACGACGTAGTTGTCGTAGAAGTGCCCGGTGCCGAAACGCAGGCTCGGAATGCGGGAGTTGACGTTGTCGAACCAGTTGTGGTGGTACGTCACCCGCAGGTGCCCGGTGTCCTCGCTCGCGTTGTTGTCGCTGTGACCGACCAGGGAACCCTTGTAGTGGTCCTTGAAGGTGTTCCAGGAGACGGTCACGTAGTCGGACGCGTGGGTGATGTCGACCAGGCCGTCGTAGTAGTCCTTGCCGTGGTCGCGGTCGGAGGACAGGGAGTTGTGGTCGATCCACACCTTGGTCGACTTCTGGACCGTGATGGCGTCCGTGCCGACGGCCTTGCTGATGTTCAGGTTGCGGACGATCACGTTCGTGGCGTTCTTCAGCCGCAGTCCGCCGCCGGTGAACCCGGACGACGAACCGACGCCGAGCACCGTGGTGTTGGAGCCGACGTCCACCTGGCCGCTCAGGGAGATGATGCCACTGACCCTGACGACCTTCGCGGTGCTTCCGGTCACGGCCGACTTGAACGCCGACAGCGTCGTGACGGTCGTCGCGGAGGCGCTGCCGCCGCCGGTGGTGCCGGCGCCGAACCCGACCGGTGAGGACTCCGCCGCCGAGGCGGACCGGGGCAGGACGAGGAGGGTGACGGCGGCGAGGGCGGCCGCCGCGGCCGTCACTGCCGTGGATCTTTGCGCGTGTGTACGTGGGGGGCGAGTACGCATGCGGGTGCGTCCCTTCGACAGCGTGCGTGATCGTGTATGTGAACGATGTTCGCCATGCTGAGCACTGCGCGAACTATTGTGACCGTTTGGCCCCATGGAGAGGCCTCTCGGTCACGTCGCTGAACGGACCGTAGGGGGTAAGCGCTTTCTGCGTCAACGCTTTGCGCAGCACAATTCCGTCCGGTCGGCGGGCTGCGGCGCCGTGTCCGGACCCGGTCGGGGCAAGTGGTGTGGGAGCGCTTCCATGATGGTTGTGTCCATGCCACCATGCGGGACGCACGCCTCCCCTTTTCCGGGAGATTCCCCGGAGGTTCCGAGAGGTTCCCGGAAGGGGTGGCTCACCCTTCCGGAACGCCGAGAACGGAGTACGAGGACGTGTCCACCCGCACCCGCCCCCACATGACCACGAGCCGACCGCCGCGGACGATCCTGTCGGTGCTGGCCGCCGTACTGCTGCCCTTACTCGCCGCGGGGGCCCTCACCGCACCCCCGGCCGCCGCCGCACCCCCGGCCGCCACCGCCCGGCGCGCCGCCGTCCCCACCGCCACCCTCACCGAGGTCACGAACTTCGGCACCAACCCCAGCAACCTGCAGATGTACCTCTACGTGCCGAACAACGTCACCGCGCACCCCGCGGTCGTCGTGGCCGTGCACTACTGCACCGGCTCCGGGCCCGCCATGTACAACGGCACCGAGTGGGCCCGACTCGCCGACACCCACGGCTTCGTCGTGATCTACCCCTCGGTCACCCGCGCCAGCAAGTGCTTCGACGTCTCCTCGCCCCAGGCCCTCAAGCGCGGCGGCGGCAGCGATCCCGTCGGCATCAAGTCCATGATCGACTGGGTGACCCGCACCTACGACGCGGACACCGGCAAGATCTTCGCCACCGGCATCTCCTCCGGCGCGATGATGACGAACGTCCTGCTCGGCGACTACCCGGACGTCTTCGCGGCCGGCGCCGCCTTCTCCGGCGTGCCCTTCGGCTGCTTCGCCACCACCGACGGCTCCGAGTGGAACAGCGCCTGCGCGAACGGCACGGTCACCCACACCCCGCAGCAATGGGGCGACCTGGTCCGGGCCGCGTACCCCGGCTACACCGGGCGCCGTCCGCGGATGCAGCTGTGGCACGGTACCGAGGACACGACGCTGCGGTACCCGAACTTCGGGGAGGAGATCAAGCAGTGGACCGATGTCCTCGGCGCCGGCCAGACCCCGGCCGCCACCGACACCCCCGTCTCCGGCTGGACCCGCACCCGCTACGGCTCCACTGGTGACCAGGCGCCCGTCGAGGCGATCAGCCTCCAGGGCGTCGGCCACAACCTCTACGCCAACGGGATGGCCTCCCGGGCGCTGACCTTCTTCGGCCTCGACGGCTCGGGTTCCACGCCCCAGCCCCAGCCGGGCACCTGCAAGGTGTCCGCCACCACCAGCGCCTGGAGCACGGGACTGACGGCCTCCGTGACCATCACCAACACCGGCACCACCCCGGTCGACGGCTGGCGGCTCGGCTTCACCCTGCCCGCCGGGCAGACCATCACCAACGGCTGGGGCGCCACGTACGCGCCGAGCAGCGGAGCGGTGACGGCCACCAACGCCTCGTACGACGGGACGATCGCCCCGAACGCGAGCGTGAGCATCGGCTACCAGGCGAACCACAGCGGCAACAGTGCGGCGCCCGCCGCCTTCACGCTCAACGGGACTGCCTGCACGGCTGGTTGACCTTTACGGATGACGCGCTGGCCGGGGACGGGCGATCTCCGGCCACCGCGTCGTTCGTCCTGCTCCCGGGCGCCGCCTTTTCGCGGTGCTCTCTCTCCTTCGAGTCCGGGTGACGTGGCGCGGAACGGGAACCCGGCCAATCCGGCAAAGCGAACTCATACGGAACGAGGAGAGTCATGGCTCGGCAGGAGCGACAGTCGTCGTCGACGACCCTTCCGGAGCCGCTGCGGACCGCGGCCTCGGCGCTGCGGCACGTGCCCGGCGCCGGAACGGTGAGCAGGGTGGCCGGAGGAGCGCTGGACAAGATCGGGGCCGTGTCACCGCGGGGGCGGCGCCTGGCGGTGTACACCGGGGCCGGGGTGCTCGGCGTCGCGGGCATCGTGGAGTGGCCGGTCGCCGTCACCGGGGCGGCGGTGGCCTGGCTGACACAGCCGCGGCCGGAGGAGCGGGAGCCCTCCGGGGACTCGGAGGAGTCCGGAGGCGCCGTGCCCGCGGGTGAGATCGGGGTGATCCCGCTGGACGAGGAGCCCGAGGAGCCCGAGGAGCCCGAGGAGCCCGAGGAGCCCGAGGCGCCTGAGGACGAGGTGGGGGAGATGCGCGCCGGCGAGGTGCGGGAGACCCCCTCGGGCCGGGATTCCCGGACCTCCTCCGGCCGGGATTCCCAGACCCCCTCCGGTCAGGATTCCCGGACCTCCTCGGGCCAGGGGCTGTCCGCCACCTCCTCCGGTCAGGTGTTCGACGCACCCTCCGGTGACGTGGGCACGACGCCCGGTGCCGGTAGGGGCGGAGCGCCCGGCGGCCTGCCGTCCGACACGCAGCCGGTGATCACCGGCGACACCCAGCTGCCCACCGGTCCCCAGGCCCCGGCGCCCGGAGAGGCCGGGGTGATGACCGGTGACGCGGACCGGGTTCTCGGCTCGCAGGCCCCGATCCTCGGCGCGATGGAGCCGGTCACCGGTGACGGGTGGCAGGCGTCCGGTGCGCAGATGCCGGAGTCTGTGGCCGCCGGTGACGCGGAGGAGGAGCCGGACCCCGGTGCGATGGAGCCGGCGTCCGGCGACACGCGGCAGGCGTCCGGTACCGAGGCGCCCGGTCCCGTGCTCGCCCGGGATGTGGAGGACCTGCCCGGTCCGGAGGCACCGGAGCCCGGGGCCGCCGAAGAGGCTGCCGAGGCGGAGCGGGACGGTTCGGGCGAGGACGGCGTCGGCGGGCGTGCCCCGGGTGAGGGGGTGTGATGGCTCTGGGACTGCTGACACGTCCCGCGGCCACCGCGGGCCGGCTCGCCGTGGCCGGGCCGCGGCTGCTGGTCCGCGGCACGGTTCCCGCGGTGGGTACGGCGGCCGGGGCGGTGGCGGGGGCCGCCCGCG
>NZ_JAMGBF010000182.1 GCF_023516615.1 Streptomyces panaciradicis | reverse complement strand
ATCGTCGACTCGGTCCTGATGCCCACCAGCTGACGCACGGTCGAAGACGCCGGACCACCGGTGCATGTGTGGGTCGCTGCCCGGTGGCCCGGTACGGGGAAGGGAAGGCCGGCGGGGGACGGGATGTCGTATGGGGTCGTCCCCCGCCGTGCCACCTCTCCCCACTGACCCTTGAACCTTCATGGCCTCTTCGCTCCAGCGAGCGGAGGGGCCACGCTTCGGCCGGGTTCCGTTTCTTCTGTCCGAACTGTCTCGGAGCGAGTGCTTGAACGATCATGCCGATCTCCACACGCTCACCGCCGCCTATGCCTTGGATGCTCTCCCCGAACATGAGCTGCTGCTGTTCGAACTGCATCTTGTCGCCTGCCCTGCGTGCAGGGAGGAAGTCGAGGATCTCGCCGCCGCCGTGGTGGAACTGGCCACGTCGCAACCGATCCAGGCGCCCGCGGCCATGCGCTCCCGTGTCCTGGGACTCCTCGCCTCCATCCCACAGTCCTGATGGTCCGATGGCGTTGCCCGTGTTTCGACCGCTGCTTTTCGCGTATCCCCGGCGGACTCCCGCCGGCCGGGACACCTACGCCGGCTGGCTGCCGATGAGCACCGCCAGGTCCCCCCGCCCTGTCCTGACGACGCCTCAAGGCGTCACTGCCCTCGACGAGAAGGGGATTGGCGAAGAGTGTCGGCGATTCTCTCCGTTCGAGTCCTTGCCGTGTCGGGCACCTGCCTGTGGTGCACCGTGGCGGGCCCTCTCACCAAGAAGACCGGCCCTCAGCTGCGCGAGATGCTCGCGGCGCGGTGTGCCGGTGTCACGGTGGTCGGGCTTGATCTACGACAGCTCACGCTCATCGGCGACGAGAGCACCCTCACCATGGCGTGGCCCGACGGCCCTGAGCTCCTTCACGTCCTTCCACCCCAGGGCCTGCGCTGCGCCCCGCCATGGCCCGCTGACCGTCGCCTCCGATGGCACCTCGACTTCTCCGCCGCTTGGCGTGCCTGGTGCGGATCGTGCCCCTGATTCCGCCGTCAGGCCATTGCGCCGCCGTGGAGCTTGTTGCTCGGCGTCCACAGGTCGCCTCCGGAACAATGGGAGTTGGGTGGCCGCGTCGTCGTTAGCCATGGTTCCGGCTCTCCATCGCCTGCGTGTTGCACCGGACGATAAGGTCGTGGGCATGTGGGAGGGGCTGGACGCGGTTGACTGGGCGACGCTGAGCCACAACTACGGATCTGCCGAGGACGTGCCCGACCTTCTGCGCCGGTGCGCCGAACCGGATCCGGACGACGCCGTCTACGCGGCTTTGGAGCTGCTCAATCGCCTTTTCCACCAGGGTGGTTGGATCTGCTCGGCGGCACCGGCCGCGCTGCCCTTTCTGTTGCGCCTGGCCGAGAGTGCCACCGTCCCGCTCCCCAGCCGTCGCGAAGTGCTGGAGCTGTTGTGGAGGCTGGCAGCGGAGGCCGGCCAGGTGGCGGAGAGGTTCCTTGACCCTGGCTGGCAGCCGGCCTGGGAACACGCTTTGCCGAGGGTGTTTCTCCTGCTCACCGACCCCGTCCCGGAAATCCGGCGGGACGCTGCTCACCTGCTCGGTGTATGCGACAGCTCCGGTGAACTCCTGCTGCCGGCGCTTATGCGGTGCTGGCAGGCGGAGACCGATCCGGCGACTCGCCTCGACGTGGTCCTCGCGCTCGGGAGGGCGGTGAACCGGCAGCCGGCCGGACGGCAGGCTACCGAGGTCATGGAGCTGCTTCGGGGGCTGCTCGGCGCCCCGGAAGCGCAGACCCGCCTTGCGGCGGTGCACGCGCTGGCCCCTGCCGCCCCCCACCTACCCGTACAACGAGTCGACCTCCTGCTGGAAGCGGTACGGGACCCGAGCGTCGAACTGTGGCAGCACACCAGCTCGGTTGATGCCGCCGTCCAAGGTGTCCACAACTGGACGGCTGCGCTCTTCACCGGGCCGTCCCCCACGTTCACTCTCGGCCTGTTGAAGGACCATCCCGATGTCGACCAGCGGATCGGCGCACTGGCGCAGGCAGGTGGGCTGCTGGCGCAATGGCGTTCGGTGAGCGTCGACCTCCTTCCCTTTCTCGCCGCCCGGCTGGGCGATCCCGCTACTGAGGTCCGGTTCCGCGCGGCCGAACTACTGGCCTGCCTCGGCCCGGCCGCCGTGGCTCACGCCGACAAGGTAGCCGTCCTGCTCGACGACACCGCCGCGCGGGACACCCGGACACGGCAGACCGTGTCCGAAGCCGCCGTGTGGGCGCTGGCCCGGATGAACGATCCGCGCTGCGTGCCGGGCCTGATCGAGCTGACGAGGGGCTCACGATCGGGCTTCGCCGCCGGCTCCGCCGGCTATCCCGTCACCACCGGCCTGCACCATGTCGTCCTCCCCTCGCTCACCGAGGTCCTGACCTGTCTTCCTGACTACGCCGAGCTGCTCCTGCCGGCGATCGTCGAGCAGCTCGACGCTGTCACGGACGATCACGCCCTCAACGGCATGTGCCGGGTGCTCGAGGCCTGGGGTGCCGTCGCGAAGGCGGCGGTTCCTCAGCTGCTTGGCCTCCTGGAAGACGATCGGACCTGGGCAGCGGCGGCCAACGCGTTGGCAGGGATCGGGACGGCAGGGACCGGGACGGCACGGTACGGGGCACGAGATCTGCTGTCGGCCCGATCAAGCAGCGGTGAGGCAGGTGCGGAAGTCGCAGCCTGGGCCTGCTGGAAGGTCAGCGGCGAGCCCGGACCGGTCCTGGAAGCGCTTGGACACGCCGCCGCTCAGGGGAGCATTCCGCGTCCTTTCCTCCGTATTTTCGCTGACCTTGGCCCCTACGCCGCTCACTACGCGGATCAACTCCGGCGGATGGCCGCCGACAGCGACCCCTGGACTCGTATCGAGGCCGCGTACGCGCTCTGGGCGACGACCGGCGACACCGAGACCAGCGTCCCGGCCATGACGAGTGTCGTTCGAGGACTGGCCAAGGGCACCTACCTCCCGGTCATGCTCCCCGCTGTGCAATACCTGGCTCAGATCGGTCACGCTGCTCGACCCGCTGCGCTGCTTCTGCGCGACGTGCCGACCCGTGATCAGCGGCTCCGCAGCAACGGTGGCTGGCGGGGTTTCACCCAGGACGAAGCCATCCGTGTCGCGCTCGAAGAGCTGTTCGCCGCTTGTGACTGACCGGTCGTGACCCCGCGAGCGTGTTCCCAGGTCGCTATACCTCGTCAGTTCGCGCTCACGCGCCGCCATGGCCTCCGGCCACCGCACGATCTTCGGGAGTCCACACAACCCCCGGTGATCACGCGATGGCCGTAGACGTTTCCGCCGGGTCCGCGGGTGATCGTGAACCCGGACTGAGGTGTCAGGAGTGATCGAACAGAGCGACTACGCTCTGCGGGGCTTCCCGGCCGAAGAAGCTTTTCAGGTTTCGCGCCGAGCGGTCGGCGGCGTCGCTACTGCGCGAGAACAGCCGCTCTTCGTAGGCGCTCAGCGCGACTTCGATGTCGGGTTGCTCAACCAGCTCGCCGGCCAGGTCCGCGCCGTCGTACATGGCGAGGTTCGCGCCCTCGCCGGCAAAGGGCGACATCAGATGCGCGGCATCGCCGACGAGCGTCGCTCCGGGCACCCTGTCCCATGTGAGCCCGACGGGGAGGGCGTAGATGGGACGGAGCCACGGCTCGGCGTCGCTCTCTGTCACGAAGGCAGTGAGCAGCGGCGACCAGCCGTCGAACTCGTCGGCAAGTTGCCGGAGGCCCGCGGACGGGTCGCCGAAGTCGATCGACCTGACCCACTCCTCGGGCTTGTTGAGCGCCACGTATCCGCGCACGTGCCCGTCGGCGTAGCGATGGGCGATGATGCCTTTGCCCGGCGCGACCGCCATCAGCGTGCCGCTGCCGATCGCGGCCACGCTCGCCCGGCAGTTCTGCCCGCCCGAGGTGAGGGCGATCTCGATGAAACAGGTGCCGCTGAAGGCAGGCTGGGCAGGGGTGAGCAGTGGACGGACCTTCGACCAGGCGCCGTCCGCGCCGATGACGACGTCGGCGCGGACGGCGGAACCGTCCGCGAAGGTGAGGACGTTGCCGCCCTCCGGACGGTGCAGAACCGAGGTGACCTTGTGACCCCACCTGATCGTCCCGGGCGCCAGCGAGTCGATGAGCAGGCGCCTCAGTTCGCCGCGATCCACTTCAGGACGGGCCGAAGCGGGGTTCGCAGGCATGTCGAACAGGATCATGCCGTGGCGGTCGACCACACGCTTGGCGTCCTCGCCCGGGCGGACGAGAGTGAGGAACTCGTCGTACAGACCAGCTGCGCGTAGCGCGACCTGTCCGGTCTCTTCGTGGATGTCGAGCAGGCCGCCCTGCGTACGGGTCGTCACCGAGGCCTCACCCTCGTAGATCGTCGCGGCGACGCCGTGAGCCTGAAGCACCCGGGCGAGCGTCAGCCCGCCCAGTCCCGCTCCGACGATGGCGATGGTCTTCTGCATGGTGCGCTCCTCTGTAGCGCCGACCCACGTCGGCGATGGCCAGCGCCGTGAGCGGACGGGATGTCCGCTCTCGGCAGGAGACGCTCACCGATCAGAACCATCTGCATCGATGTATGCGCGATGCCCGGCGGGTGGACCCGCGAGACATCGTTTTTCGCGACCCTGCGACTATAGCCCGGCATCCACCCCGCAGCGGCCCGGGGCCTCCCATGCTGGGACACACCGCACCCGCCACGTCCCTTGTTCTGGCCACGCATTACGGCTCGTCCCACGCTCGGATCTGGCAGTACCGCAGTGTGTTCGACCGTCCTCTGCGCCTGTTGGCTCTGACTCCGGGTCAGGAACATGCTGCGTCGGCCGAACGTCTCGTCGCTGCGGCACCGGATAACGGGATGTTGGCTCGGTGCGCTGCGTCCTTGCTTGTCGACGGTCAGGCCCCGCGGAACCTGAAGTTCGCTTTCGCGTCGGGCAGTTCGAGCGCCGACGCCCTGGACGAGCTCCGGTGCTGCCTCGTCCAGGAATTGGTGCTGAGAGGCGTGCCGATCGCCGAGAATCCGGAAAATCGAAGCCTGGGCGACCTCGCTGTCGAGGGTCAGCCGATTCCCCCCCGGTGTTCACGTAATTCCCCAGGTGGTGGCCGTAGCAGCGGTCGGGCCCCGCTGGTGATGCGGGGCCTGACGGGTCAGTCCTGCCAGTCCAGCTGTGGCTCGGGAATGCCGATGGAGCGCGCGTAGTCCTGCGCCTGCCGACGGCCCTCTACCTGCTTACGCGGATAGCGGAAGATCTTCTCGGCGAAGATCACAAACGCCTCCGTGGTGGTGTTGTAGTTGACATACCAGCCCCCGGTCGGGGCCAGGCATGCAGCCAACTGCTCAGCTAGACGCTCGGAGTCGGCCTCCTCGGCGGCGAAGTCCAGGAGAGTCCACTGCTGCGGCTGCTCGGCCGCCGCGTTGTTGACCTCCACTCTGGCGATCTTGGTGATGTGCATGGGGACTCCGGTCAACTCCGTTCCGGGCCGCAGACTTTCCGCGATCAGCACGCCTTCAAGCACCTGGTCCTCCTTGATCTCGACGCGGTGAGAGTAGCGGGGGCCTGTGACAGTGGCGGAGGGGCATCGGATCAGCCGTTCGAGGGTGTGCCTGGCTTCTGGGTCGGGCCCTTCCGCCGCTTGTTGGGCCGATAGCTGGGGCCGTTCATGATGACCTGGTTGCTGGAGTTGATCAGCCGGTCCAGCAGTGACTCGGCGACGACCGGGTTAGGACGGACGTTGGCGCCCTGGTGGCCGAGGGCCTGAGCGACGTGCGTCTTCCCGACACCGAGGGGCCCGAACAGAATGACGGACTCGCCGGAGCTGATCCCGGCACCGGCGAACGAGCTGTTGGTGGCTCCAACCGATCGCATCTGCACGCCGAATGCGGCTGCGACTTCGACAACTGCCTGCACCTGTCGTGGAAGCGGGGTATCGAACCGGTGGCCGCCTGACGCGGCGTCGCTCGCTTCCGGTCTAAAGGGGTGTGGGTCAGCTGTCAGTGCGGGCATGCCATGCGTTCTGGAGCGCCGGCTGCACGGCGTCCCCGAGAACGAGGTGTGTCGTCATGCCCGGCAGGGTGGGCAGCTCGGCCCAGTGAGTCACCGTGTCATCGTCGGCAAGACCGTAGGGCCGATGGACGTATCCGTCGGAGTCGACGAAGCAGTCCCTGTGTTCCGTTCCGTCCTCACTGAAGTGCCGATTCGTGAAGTACATCGGCCTTACCAGCCAGAACGCCTCCCCCAGCGCGTCCTCGGACTCGGGGCTTTCGGCTGGGTACCGGCCTGTGACCGCCACAGCCACCGGAACGCCGTCCCGCGGCAGCCTCTCGCGTGCGTCGATCCAGGTGACCTTGCTGTTCGGATTCGTCATCCCTCTCCCGGTCAGCGTTCGGATGCCCGTTCTCTGTCCATGTGCCTGCGGCTGAACCGTTGTATCGACTCGGCATCTGGTAGGACTGTCCAGCGCTTGCGCAGGTTGAGCGAGCCGGGACGAACACGGGCCGGAGCCTCCCGACTGGCTGCCCTCCCTCTCGGACTAGCGCAGATCGACGTCGCATGCGTCGATCAGCCGTCAGTGGACGCGGCTTCCCACTGGGTGACGTTGCCGGGTTCCATGCCCGGGAGGAGGACCCTCGCGGGCGCCCGCCCGCCCGTGGGGGATGCGTTCAACGTGAGGCGGGAGACGATGCGGTAGCGGTCGCCGCGATAGATGGAGTGGACATATTCCACAGGCCGACCCGTGTCGTCGTTGGTCAGTCGTTCGAAGAGCAGCGCAGGTGAAAGGTGCGGCACCTCGAGGAGTTGTGCCTCGGCCTGGCTGACGACGGTCGGCTCGATGGTCTGTACGGCGTCACTGACCCGAACACCATGGCGCTCGCGCAGGTGCTCGTAGAGGTCTCCGGCCTCGAGTTCCTGCGTGGTGAGGTTCGGTACCAAGTCCGCACGGATGTGGAGGTGTTCGATCGCCATAGGAGAGCCGTCGACGAGCCGCAGTCGGGCCGCGTAGACGACGTTTGCGGCGGGGGAGAGGCTGAGCTTGCGGCCTACACGGGCGCCGGCGGCGATGGTGGTGAACTCCAGCAGGCGACTGGACCAGATGCCGGATGCCTGAGGGAGCGTCATGCCGTCTGAATCGGAGACGAGTTCCTGGGTGACCTTCTCAGGTGCGACGAACATTCCGCGCCCGTGTTTCCGCACGAGCAGCCCCGCCGCGACGAGTTCGTCGACAGCCACCCGAAGGGTTGGCCGCGACACGTCCAGCTCGGCACACAGCGACCGCTCGGAAGGAATCGAGTCCCCGGGGTGCAGTGCGTCGATGAGCTGCAGGATGTGATCGCGCACGCGCTCGCGTTTGAGGACCGCCCCCGACTCGCCAGCCTTCATGGTGTCCGCTCTCGCTCGCCGTCGGTGTACCGCACTGATCAGTGGCCTTGCGGTTGACCACTGTGCCAGCTGGTCAACCGCAGTGTAATCCCTCCGGCCGATCGAGTGAGTGGGCCTTCCATTAGTTGCTCCCCAAGTCCTCTGCGTGCAGCAGGGGTTGACGCTCGGATTGGTCTATGCCACCTTCATCGCGAGCAACAGGTCACCTGTCCAGTTGTCCCACTGGTCAAATCCTTTGGTGTCTCCCTCCCGGGGTGAACCGTGAAGCTCCGCACGCTTACAGATGGATCCCCTTCCGTCGCTGCTGACGGCCTCAGTGCCCACAGCTTCGCTCGGACCTGCCCCGTGACTCCGGAGACGAAGGGACGGAGATCAAGACCGAAGTATCGGAAACCTCGGCGACCCGCCTGTGCATCCCGGCCGATGGATGGGGGAGCGATCGCACCCCATGGCCAGGCTGCGCACCCCGCCTGCGCGTCCAGGGCTCGCGCCTCGACGTCCCACGTCATGCCTGTGCCTCACCAACGGGCCGCACGTCAGACGCATTCGGAAGGAGCACCATGAATCCCCCCTCTACTCCCTCCAGCACGTCCGCTCGCAACAGAGTGCGCGTAGCCATGGCGACCGCGGTCGCCATGGTCACCGCCGCAGGAGGTCTGGCGGCCCTCACCGGTACGGCCACGGCGGCCGGAGAGCCCGTGACCGTCCAGTACCGCACCAGCGCGTCCGGCACCACAGCGGACCAGGCCGAGCCCTGGTTCAAGGTCAAGAACAGCGGTTCCGCCGCCGTCCAGCTCTCCGATGTCAAGGTGCGCTACTACTTCAAGGCGGACGCCGGCAGCTCCGGTTACCGCTTCGCCTGTTCGTGGGCGGTGAAGGGCTGCGCCAACATCACCGGTACCTTCGGCACGCTCGCCCACCCGACGGCCACGGCCGACCGCTACCTCGAGATCGGGTTCACCTCGGGGGCCGGCAGTCTCGCTCCCGGCGCCGACACCGGAGACATGCAACTGCGGTTCTACCGCGCCGACTGGCAGACTCTGAACCAGAGCGACGACTACTCCTTCGGAGCCTCCCAGACGTCGTACGCCAACTGGACCAAAGTGACCGCCCAGTTGGCCGGCGGCATCGTGTGGGGCACCGCCCCCGAGGGCAACGACCCGACCGACCCGCCCACGGATCCACCGACCGATCCCCCCACCGGTGGGCAGAGCCTGTTCGACGATTTCAACTACACGACCTCCAGCGACCCGAGGATCTCCGCCAACGGCTGGAACGTCCGCTCCAATTCCGGAGGCCCCGGAGTATCGGGCGCCACCTGGGCCCCGGAGAACGTCACCTTCTCCGACTCCGGCGGCAACTCCGTGATGAACCTGCGGACTTCGACCTCGGGCACCGGGGAGAGCACCAAGCAGACCGAAGTGCTCACCAAGGCCATGAAGTTCAAGAACGGCACCTACGCCGCTCGGGTGCGCTTCGCCGACGCGCCGGTCTCCGGACCCGACGGCGACCACCTCGTCCAGACGTTCTTCACCATCAACGACCTCAAGGCCCCGATGGCTGACGACTACTCGGAGTACGACTTCGAGTACCTCCCCAACGGCGGCTGGGGCGAGTCCTCCGACATCCTGTACACGACGTCCTGGGAGACCTACAACCCCGACCCCTGGCAGGCGGTCAACCAGCACACCGAGTCCCGGCAGAGCTACGCCGGCTGGCACGACCTGCTGCTGACCATCGACAACAGCACCATCAAGTACTACATCGACGGCCGGCTCTTCGGCACCCATGACGCCGCCTACCTGCCCGAACGGGGCATGTCGATCAACTTCAACCAGTGGCTGATCGACTTCGGCGGCCTGAGCAGCTCCACCGCCCGGTCGTACGACGAACAAGTCGACTACGTCCTGCACATCAAGGACCAGGTCCTGACCCCGGCCCAGGTGGCGGCCAAGATCAACGCTTACCGCACGGCAGGCGTCAACTTCGAGGACACCGTCCCCGGAAGCTGAGACAGCGGCGCCCGCGACGGACCCTCCGCCGCGGGCGCGTGTCCACAGCAGGTGCAGACCGGGTGAGGTGTGCCCAGGGATCGGGCCATGCGGAGGGTCGAGGCCGCTTCGGAAGACGCGAAGCGGTCTTCACTTCATGGGCCATTGCCGACCGCCGGACGGCGTCCCGGGGCCCGGTCCTCGGTCTGCACCAGTTTCAGCACGAACTTCTGCGCCGCCGTCGAGCTCCGACTCGGGTGAAACGCCCCGCTGTGACGTCCATGAGGGTCTCGAACGGGTCTCGAACAAGTCCTGCCGGTAGGTGGGATCTATGCTGTGGCCTGCGACCGTCGGCTGATCCTATGGTGGATCTGGTGATCAACCTTGGCCGCGTCTTCGGCGTTCGCCTGCGGTGATCCGGGGGCATGGCCCATGTGTGCGTCAGGGGAGGGGCTGGTCATGCGGTCGACCGCTTCGCGGCCGGTACTTCGCCGGTTCGTCGGCGCTGTCATGGTCGGCGCGGCCCTGGCCTCGACCTCGGGATGCACGGTCCCCGAAGACGCCGTAGCCGGTATCTCCGTGACTGACGACGGCCACCTGCTCGGCGTGATGATGGTCTGCGGACATCACATCGATGGCGCGCTCCTCTACGTGGACAGCGACGATGTGGACAAGACGGAAACGGTCGGCTCATGGACCGCCGACCGTCCCCTCAGGCCCGGTCTGGTCTCCTGGGCCCTCGATTCCCCTGCTGCTGGCTGGAGTGCGACCAAATCTCTGGCTCCGCTCACTACCAAGACCACGCACGCGTTCTACGGCTGGACCAAGGACAACTCGTGGTCGTCGAGCAGCGTCTCCTTCACCTTGGCCGACCGGGATCGGCTCGCGCCCGGAAAGGTCCGCTACACGAGCATCTCGGGCAACGGCGACGAGTCCGCGATCACTGTTTCCATGGCGGCATTCAAGGCCAGGGCCTGCCGGAACATGTGACGACGTCCTGCCCTTTCCTCCGTCACCAGATCAGGCACCAGTAGTTCCCCGCGTTGCCGATACCGATCCGGCTCACGGGCGGTACGAGGCTGGGGTCGGGGGGACCTACGGAGGCCAGGGAGCATGCGGGATCGCCGACGGTCGCGGCCAGGGCCATGCGTTGTGCGGCGGCAACGGCGGTGGGGGACGTGTACCACGTCGTGGTGACCGGCCCGCTGCTCTGAGGGTGAGGTGTTGACGTCGACGACGGGCGGGGGACGGGGGTCGAGGCGGTCGACGTCGGTCGCGTCGGGGTCTGAGGAGGCGGCGATGCTGGCTGTGGACGTTTGGTCTGTGGGGGACGCGTCGCCGACTGGGGACGTTTGGTCTGAGGGGACGTGTGCGTCGGCTGCGGGGGATGAGCGGTACGCGAGCCGACCGTCGTCGGGCGGTCCGTGGAGGGCACCGGCTTGGGGTAGGGGGATGTCGGGGTCGCGGTCGGTTTGGATGTCGCCGACGGTGTCGAGCTCGCCGAGGTGGGAGTGTGTGGCTCGGGTGTTTCCGATGGCCTCGCTCTTGATGGGGACGCGCTCGGTGCCGTCGCCGCTGAGTCGGGTGTGTGCCCGTTCGATTCCAAAAGCAGCCATGTTCCGGCGCCGCCGAGAACGAGAACGGCGGCGCCGCCCGCGATCCACGGGGCCCGCCGCGGCGGGCGTCGGTGACGGCTCATGGGTTCACTGTCGCATTGCTGCGGTGATCCCGCAGTGGTAAGGACTGGGAGAATCGACCCTGCTCCGGAGCGCGGGCCGAACGTGATCGCGGGCATCAGAGGCCCATGGGGAAGGTGTGACCAGCTCCCTGATGCCGTGAACCGCAGACCGGGTCCTCGTCCAGGTGTTCGGAATCGACGTCTTCAGGTACGCATACGTCCATCTGCGTCCCTGTGTCCCGGCAGACTGCGCTCTCCGTGGTGGTGCGACGAAGAATCGATCGCGGGCACGGACCCTGAGCACGCTGGCCTGCTACGACGTACGCCTGCCCGGTATCAACCGCCGCTGAGCGAACGGTGCAGCGCCTCACTCCGGCGGGATGAGAAATCCGAACTCGGGGCGGTCCCACGGCACGGCGGGCGGGTTCGCGGGCACGGTCCCGGTTCGCACCGCACCGACGCGGTGATAGAAGCCCTCGGCGGGACGGTGCGACACGACCCTGACATGGTCGAGCCCGGCGGCACGAGCCTCGGACCGCATGTGCGCGACGAGCAGCCGTCCGATGCCGCGTCCTTGTGCTCCGTCTGCGACGAACAGTAGGTCGAGTTCCGGTGGGGAGAGGACGAGCGAGTAGAACCCGAGCACGCGGTCTCCTTGCCCGTCTCCCTGCTCGTCGGCGACCACGGCTACGAAGGTCCGGTGCGCCTCGATGTAATCAGGACCGACCCGGTAGCCCGCGACTGCGGCTGCGTACTTCCCCTCGTATGCCTTCGAGCCGCGCACGATCCGCGTGAGGCGCTTGGCATCTCGCGCGACGGCCCTCCGTATCATGATCGGCTGGCTGATCGGGGAAGTGCGTGTACTCATCGGCAGAGTATGTCGTACCGAAGGGTGCAGTCGTGCGGCGGGTCGGCAGCGTGCGGGTTCAGGAACTGTTCCGGGTGCGGTACCAGGACGGCGGGGGATCAGTGTCCGGGCCGGCGGATGATCGGACGGGGTGACGGCCCGCAGGGTGGCCCGCCGGGTGGTCCGGCGGGCCGGGACAGCGCGTCATGCCGTGATCAGTAGGTCACTTCACCGTGGCCGCCGTCGAAGACGATGTCGGAGCAGGAGTAGAAGTTCTCCTGGCTGTCCGAGCGGATCCAGTGGATGAACAGTTCGTGCTGGCCGGTCTTGCCGCTCGGCAGCGTGAGGTCCCAGTAGTAGTGGCCTCCGTCCGTGCCGGCACGGCCGGACTGCGGCGGGTTGGTGACGGACTTGATGAGCGTGAGGTCGTCCCAGGCCAGGAGTTTGGTCGGGGACCAGCCGTCTTTGGTGATGTAGACGTTGAATGTGCCGGGGTGGGCCGCCCAGTTGCTGTACTGCACCTGGATGGTCGAGCCCGCGGTCAGGTGCGTCTTGGGCCAGTCGGCCCGGGCCGCGTTGTACGAGGAGAAGTTGAACGGGCCGGTGTGGCCACCGCTGCAGATCTCCCCGTCGGGGATGAAGCCCTTGGTCCGCCCGCCGCCGTTGGACTCCAGGACGGCGAACCAGTTGTACAGCGGTGTGGTGCCGGTCGCCCTGACCGCGTCGGCGCAGGCCGGGTTGGCCGGCATCTGGGTGCTGCTGTGGGCGATCAGGTCCTGGTAGCACAGGTAGGTGCGCGAGCCCGGGACCATGGCGACACCGTGGGCCGACGCAGGCGAGGGCAGCGAGCTCAGGACGAGGGCGAGCAGCACCGCTCCCAGCAGGCTCAGTAAGCGAGGGCCGGGCAGCGGTGCCGTGCGTCGCCTGGTGCGTGCGATCTTCATGTGGGGGGTCTCCTTGGGGTCATCCGACCGCTGCGGGGAGGACAGGCACCGGGCAAGCGCCGGTCAGGCACCGTCAGCCGTCGGACCGGTGACATCCGGCAGGGCCGAAGGCGGCCCTCTAGCGGGTGGTGCGACCGTGCGTGGCAGGCTCCCGTAGTCGGCACACCATGGTCCGGGGTCGAGCGGGGCTACGCGTTGGGAGCGCTCCCACCTATCGGGTATAGCGCTTACTGCTGGTGCAGTAAATGCCTTGTGCCGACATTCCTGCGCGGGCGTGACCGAGCGCGGTTCCGGTCGCATTATTGGCATGAACCCGACCGGTGGAGCGCGGGGACCGCGAGGCCGGGCCAGTCGACGTGCCGGTCATCGGGTCCGGCACCAGGGAGGTCACCTATGATCACCGCCCCTCTCGCACGACGCACGGGCCGACGATTACTCATCGCGTCGGTGTTCGGCGTGCTGCTGCTCGCCTCGTCGTTCCTGTACGGCCAGTCGTCCGCCGCCGTGTCGGTGTCCGCCGCACCGGACGGCCGAGTCGTCCTGGCGGACTCGTCGGTCGAGACCGGCAACGCCACGCACTTCGACGGCCTCGGATCTCCGTACGGCGGCTGCGGAGTACCGCAGACGGATCTCGAGTCGCAGAACTTCGTGGCGCTCAACGTGTGGGACACCCCGGGCGACTATGCCGGGCAGCCCACTCCGCGTCCCGTCCCTTCCAGCGACGCCGACAGGATGGGACCGTTCGACAACGGCCACAACTGCGGGCGCTGGGTCCGGGTGACGATCGGCGACTACTGCACCGGCACCAACGACGGCGCGGCGGGCCAGGCGTTCTGCCGCAACGGGAACTGGACGTCGGACAAGTACAACGGCGCGACGCTGGACATGCTGGTCGCCGACAGCTGCGGCGACACCAACGCATGGTGCCGGGACGACCCGTACCACCTGGACCTGGCAACCCACTCGCTGAACGCCTTCCAGCTCGGCGGCCGACCGGTGGCGGACATGTACCCCGACCGCTGGAACAACCGGCACATCTCCTGGTCGTTCATCCCCGCGCCCGGCTACTCCGGCGACATCTCCATCGGCTTCGTCCAGAACGCGGCGACGTGGTGGCCCACCATCGACGTCACACACCTGCCCAACGGCATCCACGGAGTGGAGTACTACGACGGCAGTGCGTGGGTGTCGGCCGGCATGGTCAGCGACCTGGGACAGCAGTACACGATCGGTCCGAACTCCGCAGGCGGATCGAGGTACACCGTCCGGGTCCGTGACGTGGACGGCAAGCTCGTTCAAGGCGGGCGCACGTACACCTTCGCCCTACCGAGCTCCTGCACCTCCGGATGTACCCAGCCGTACACGGCGGTCGGTTACACCACCAGCGACGGCGGAAGCGGGTCACTGGACGCGCCGACGAACCTCGCGGTGACCGCCACGAGCGCCGGCAGCGTCTCGCTGTCGTGGAGCGCCTCGACCGGTGCCAGCGGGTACGACGTCTACCGCGACGGGCAGCCGGTGGGCAGCACCACCGGCACGTCCTTCACCGACACCGGCCTGTCCGCCTCGACGTCGTACACCTATACGGTCAAGGCGCACGACGGCTCGGGAGGCACCTCGGCCGCCTCCAACAGCGTTTCGGCGACCACCCAGACCTCCACGGGCGGCGGAACGGACTCGGGCTGCAGCGCCGCCACCAAGCTGGTCAACTCCTGGCCCGGTGGCTTCACCGCCGAGGTCACGCTCACCAACACCGGCACGTCCACCAGCAAAGGGTGGCGGGTGGGGTGGAACTGGCCCGGCAGCCAGAAGGTGACGACCGCGTGGAGCACCACGCTGACGCAGTCGGGTTCCTCGGTCACGGCCTTGAACGTCGACTACAACAGCGCCATCCCGCCCTCCGGCCGGACGACGTTCGGCTTCAACGCCACCGGAGACTCCTCCGGTCTGCCCGGCCACCCGGTCTGCACCCTCAACTGACCGGGAGACAGTCAGCAAGCCGGCGGGCGGGTCGGAGGACGCGCCCGCCGCGCAACCTGCGTAGGACGGACAGTCCCCGTCCGACCCGGCGCTCCGGGGCCGGCAGTGCACAGACGGAGTCAAGTGCAGGGAGGTCGCCGGCGCCAGTGGCAGCGGCGCATCGTGCGTTGTCAGAGGCGTCAGGCACACTGCGTCGTATGAATCTGGTGACAGCGCACGATTACGCCTGGATCCGCACCTCACCGCTCTTCCGTCACATGATGGAGAGCGGATACAGCCTGACCCTGATACGGGGTTGGGCGCCGGGTGATGTGCTGCATGCCATGCAGGCGGAACCGCGCGGCACCGCAGAGGGGACGGCCGGGCTGATCGCGGCGGATGATGCTCACCGCGCCGAGAGCGACTACGACTACTGGGACGGGTCCTACGTCGCGGGCGCCTTCAGCACGTCAGGCCCGAGGGACGCCTGGACACTCGTCCTCGGCTTCGACGGCGGGCTGGGAATCGTCGACGCATGCGCGCGGAGGCTGTCGATGGGCGGTCGAGTGGTGGCGCACTCGGCCAACGGCGGCAAGCCCATTCACCTCTTCCACTGGTTCGAGGACGGCGAACTCCGTACGACCTTTGAGGAACCCTCCGCACGTGACGGCAACGCCCCCGATCAACTGGTCCCCCTGCTGCGGGAAGTGGGCTTTCCCCTGACTCCTGAGGGACGGGTCGACGAGACCGCCCCGGACGTCGACCGCAAGGCCGCGACCCTGGCACTGGCCGAGAGGCTGACCGGCATACGCGTCAGGGAATCCCTCCTCCAGGAGGCTACGTACGCGCTGGGACTCGTTCCCGAACAGCCCGGCGAGGAGTGGACCGGCGTGGTCATCGACATCACCGACGCCCACGGCGAGCGCCTGCACAGGGAATGGACCTACGAGGAGATCGCGACGGCGTCGGACCGCGCCCGGGAGGAGGCGGACGCCCCGGTCGTGGTCACGTACAACGAGCCGCCGGCCATGGGCCATCCGGAGCGTGGGCCGGGTGAGTAGCGAGTGAGCGCCGACGGAAAGCTCCGGTGAACTTCTCGACGCATCGCCCTGGCGTGTGGCGAGGAAGCGGTCTGACGACTCAGCCCGTGCTCGATGAGCTTCAGTGTTCGTCGTACCAGGCGACTGCGGAGATCCGCCACCTGTCTGAGGTGCGGACGAACTGGATGGTCTTGGTGCCGCCGCCCTCGAACGGCTCACCGTCCAAGATCCCGGACTTGCGGTACTCGCCGAACCGCGACGCGATATCGCCCGCGATCTCGGTCCGTTCGGAAACCTCCCACTCGGAGAACTCGACCAGCCGACCGTCAGCCAGCAGCCGCTGACGCGGCTCGATGAACCCGTCAACGGTGTAGACCGTGAATTCCGGCCCGGTCTTGACGATCACGCCGCTTGGAAGAACCAGCCGGCGGATCCGGGCCACGTCGGCAGCCTTGCCGCCCCGGTTGTCAAAGGCGCCGAAGAACTCGGCGGTCACCGCGTCGATCTCGATCTTGGACATGGCGCGACAGTAACAGCGGAGGGGCGCCGACAATGAGCCGTCACCGGGGCCTTTGCAGGCCGTTGCCCGCGGCGGTTCCTTCGAATGCTCCGGGCCGCGGAGTACCGAAACCTAGCCGCGGGGCAGCGGACTGCATGGCAACGGGCGTTGGAGGGGTTATCCCTCGGCCCATCCGGCAGCGTTTGAGTAGGACTCGTATGAGTAGCGGGTGCTGCGATCCCACTCCTCACCGGTGATACGTCTGTATGCCATGTCGGGTACGTAGAGCAGGTCCTCTGCCCACACGAGCCCTGCGGCGTAGGGGACGAAGAGTTCAGGGTCGCGCAGCACGGCCTCGTAGGCCTCACGGCCGGCGGCCACGACCGCTGCCCTCGTGTAGAGGAAGCCGCCGCCGGACAGGTCGTGCCCGTATTCCCTGCGATCGAGTCGGTAGAGCGCCCATGACAACTGTTCGGCAAACCCGGTTACCGTCGCCAACCGGCCTGCGGC
Source organism: Streptomyces panaciradicis (assembly GCF_023516615.1). Taxonomy (GTDB): domain Bacteria; phylum Actinomycetota; class Actinomycetes; order Streptomycetales; family Streptomycetaceae; genus Streptomyces; species Streptomyces panaciradicis. The sequence goes on along the minus strand of NZ_JAMGBF010000182.1, from coordinate 11,773 downwards.
CAGACGGTTCGTCAGTGCCGCGGCCAGTCGCACGGCGTCGGGGTCGGGTAGGGGGGATGTGCAGTCGCTGATGAGCTGCCAGAAGGCGTTCTCGTTCATGGGCAGAGCATGACGGACGGCTGTGACAGCGTGGCGGCGTCTGTTATCGCCGTCCGAGCCACGCGCGGTAGCTCGCGTCGAACGATGCTTCAACATGCCGAAGCAATGGCGCGCCCTCCCTAGCCGACCAAGCGGCGGCGCCAGTCCAGCGGGGTGACGGTTATGGCTCGGCCGGGGTCGTGGTCCCACTCGGCGTGGAGGCCGACTGCTTCGAGCGCGGTCACGACCTCGTGGCCGATGGCTGCAGTGGTCTCGGACGAGCCGTCGAAGCCGCCGTACAGCAGCGTCAGTCCGTGGCCGGCTGCGGCAGAGTCCGTGCACTGAGTGTGGAAGTAGACGAAGCCACGGGCATCGGGTCCGCCTTCAGCACCGATCTCGGACTGACCGCAGCTACGGCAACAGGTGAAGTTCTCGCGGGCAGTGATCCTGTCAGCCTGCAGGGTGGTGAACGCCCGGGTCAGCCGCTCAGGGTCCGTCTCGCCCTGCCACTTGGCCTGTTCTGCGACTCGCTCCAGCCACAGCCGGTCGGCCAGCGACTGAGCCTGCTCGCGCGAGACGGGCCGGCGGTCGTTGGTGACGAGGTACTCCTCAGCGAGCTCGGCCAGTTCGGCGCGGGAGGCGTAGCCGCCGACCAGCACTTCTCGGACGCGCTTCTCCAATTCCTTGCACTCGTCTTCGCCGAGGTTAAGAGGCGGCACTTCGCGGGCGGGTCCCATGTCCAGCAACGACCAGTCCAGACCACCGTCCCATCCGGCCTCCTGGCTTGCCCAGCCGGTCATCGCCGCAATCACTGCCCCCGGTCCGTCGACCATCACCTGAAAATGCCGGTCAGCCGCACCGTCGCGGTGCTCCAGCGTGTAGTCACCACCGGTCTGGTGCCAGACCTGGGCGAAGACGTCAGGAAGGTCGGGTATCCGCTGGACCACCAAGAACTGGTCACCGGCACTCCCGATCCGCCGGACCAGCCTTCCGAGTTCCTCGGCGGACACACGGACGTGCCGCTCCCAGTTCTCCGTCTTCACCACGATCTCGAGCATGCGCAGACTCTGGCATACGCCTCTGACAGCAGACCTCCCGGGACCCACACCCCTTGCCAACCAAGTCCGGGAGGCTCTCTACGCGTCCCCGGATACCGCAGGAGGTCGTAGATGTGGGCCTCGATGCGGGCTGTCTGGGAGAAGTGGTCGTCGGATGGCCTCTGCCGTCCGGCGGTGTGAGGCGGCTGTTCCAGTGTTTCGCTTCGGCGTCCCACGCGAACACGAACGGGTCCCAATTCCCGCGCAGGCCGGTCGTCGCCCAGTGGTTCCCGTGCCAGTAGATGGCCCCTCGGGTCCCAGGAGTCAGCTCGTCCGCAGGAACCGGCGGGGCTGCCTTGCAATAAAGGTGGATCTGCCTTGGTCCGCTGGGGCTGAGCGAGCGCGGTGCCGACCCTCTGACGCCATGCTCGTCCACCTGTCTGCGCAGGAAGCGTCGCACGATCTTGGTTGTTCTTTCGTCTACGGCTGTCGCAAGCCGGTTACCCAAGTGCGTGCTGATCGCCGTTCAAGTGAGCACGCGGCGGTAGGGGTGAGGTCATGTGACCGGGCCTGATGCCCGCGGTGTCGGGTCGTAGGCGCCCTCGGCGGTGATGTCCCGGAGGCGCCGTGCCGCGGTGAGCAGTTCCTGGTGAGTGGTGTAGAGGGCGTTGACGCCGAAGCGCAGCAGGTCGGGGGCGCGCATGTCCGCGATCACGCCGTGGTCGGCGAGCGCGCGCGTCAGGGCGTGGGCGTGGGGGTGACGCAGGGAGACCTGGCTGCCGCGCCGGTGGGGGTCGGACGGGGTGACGGAGGTGAAACCGAAGGGCGTGAGGAGGTCCTCGGCGCAGCGCAGGAGGAATCCGGTCAGGGACAGGCTCTTGGCGCGGACCTCGGCGATGTCCACCCCGTCGTAGACACTCAGGGCCGCCTCCAGCGCGAGCAGGGACAGGATCGGGGGCGTGCCGATTCTGGCCCGGGCGATGCCCGGGGCGGGGGTGTAGTCACGGGTGAGGCCGAAGGGGTCGGCGTGTCCGGTCCAGCCCGGCAACGGCGTGCGCAGTTCCCGGTGGTGGCGGTGGGCCACGTAGAGGTATGCCGGGGCGCCGGGGCCGCCGTTGAGGTACTTGTAGCCGCAGCCCACCGCGAAGTCGGCCTCGATGAGGTCGAGTTCGACGGGTAGGGCGCCGGCGGCGTGGCACAGATCCCACAGGACCAGAGCGCCGGCGTCGTGCACGGCCCGTGTCAGGGCGTGCATGTCGAACAGTTCGCCGGTGCGGAAATCGACGGGCGAGTAGCTGACGACGGCCACCTGGTCGCCCTCGTCCCGCAGGAAGCGGGGCAGGTCCGCCGGTGCCACCGGCCGCAGGTCCAGGTTGCGGCGCTCGGCGACGGCCGCGGCCATGAAGCGGTCGGTGGGGAAGTGGTCGGGGTCGGTGACGAGCAGGGTGCGGTCCGGCCGGAGCGAGACGGCCGCGTCCAGGGCGGTGTACGACTGCACGCTCGTGGAGTCGCCCGCGACCGTCTGCCCCGGTGCGGCGCCGATGAGCGCGCCGATGGTGTCGCCCACGCGCAGGGGCGCCTCCCACCAGCCGTTGTCGTTCCAGGAGCCGATCAGGTCGGCGCCCCATTGCCGGGTCACGACGTCGGTGAGGACCGGCGGGACGGCGGCGGGCAGCGGGCCGAGGGAGTTGCCGTCGAGGTAGACGACGTCCGGGGGGAGCAGGAAGCGTTCGCGCAGGTGAGCCAGCGAGTCGACGGCGTCGAGTCGCGCGGCGACCTCGGTCAGGTCTTCCACCTGTGCGGTGGTCGTCGGCGTGGTCGTCATCGGTGCAGGAACTCCTCGTCTGCCGGTGCCGGTGCCGAGTGCTGGGCGGGGAAGGCGGCCGCCATGTCCCGCAGGGTGTCGGCGACGGCGCGGGCGCCGGGCGCGCCGGGTTCGATGAGCGTGTAGTGGCCGGTGCCGGGCAGGACGACCGTGCGGAGGTCGCGATGGACCGCCGCGTAGTCGGAGAACTGGGTGAGGGGCACCTCCTCGTCGACGGCGCCGTGCAGCAGCACGGTCGGCACTCCGGTGGTGCCCGCGTCGCGCAGCAGGGTCAGGGGGTCGACCTCGGACAGGCGCTCCTCGAAGTGCTCCGGTCCGCCGAGGAGTTGCAGGGCGGCACCGTTGCTGAGGTCGTCCCGGCGGGTGGCGACGAGGTCGGTGAGCGGCGCGAGGGCGAGGACGCTCGGGGGCAGGTTGCGGGTGTGCCAGCGCGAGCCCGCCGGCAGCAGCCCGCGGGCGGCGCACCACAGGGCCAGATGCCCGCCGGAGCAGTGGCCGGCCAGGACGTACGGCCGTCCCTCGGGGAGGGTGTCGACGATGCGGGCGACGTCGTCGAAGGTCTCGGGGTAGCCGCCGGCTCCTCCTGAGCGGCGGAAGCCAGGGAGCAGGACGTCGAAGCCCTGCTGGGCCAGGTAGGCGGCGAACGGGGTCAGGTGCATGCGGTCGTAGCGCCAGTAGCCGCCGTGCAGGAGGATCACCCGCGGGGCGTCGGGGTCGTCCGAGGGCCAGGCGTCGTACACCTGGTGGGGATGGTCGCCGTAGCGACGGTGCACGGGTGCCAGGACCGGCTTGAGGCTCAGGACGCGCTGCTCCTCCTCGGCGGCGAAGGCGGAGATGACCCTAGATGCCACCGCGCACCTCCCACAGCTCGGGGAAGACCGGGCGGGCGGCGCGCTGTTCCAGCCAGGCCAGGCCCGAGGAGCCGGCGCTTCCGGGCTTGGAGCCCATGGCGCGGCGGACCACCAGTACGTGCTCGAAGCGCCAGCGGGTGATGAGCTCGGCGATGTCGGTGAGCATTTCGCCCAGGGCCAGGTGAGGGTGATGCTGCGGGCCGGCGTAGATCTCCCGCCACACGTCCACCACGCCGGGGTCCGAGGTGTAGGGGTCGGTCACGTCCCGCTCGCGGACGCGGAGCGGCACGTGCAGGCCCTGCCGGTGCAGGAAGGCCAACACCTCGTCGTACAGGGACGGTTCACGGTAGGTCTCGCTGAGCGCCTGGTGGACGGCCGGGTCTCCTCGGTGTGCGCGCAGCAGCCCGGCGGACTTGTCGCCGAGCAGGAACTCCATGTGCCGGTACATCGCCGACTGGAAGCCCGATGCCTTGCCGAACGCGGCGCGGAACCCGTCGAACTGAGCGGGTGTCAGGGCGGCGATCGGCGCCCAGGCGCCGTTGAGCGCGGTCAGGGCGCGGCGGCTGCGGGTGAGGGCGTCCATGGCCGCCGGCAGGTCGTCCTTGGCGAAGGCCACCTGCGCGGTGCGCCACTCGTGGACGATGAGGGTGAACCACAGTTCCATCACCTGGGTGGTGACGAGGAAGCCCATCTCGTCGGGTGCCTCGGTGAGCGGCTGCTGCATCGAGTTGAGGGCGGAGGCGTGTACGTAGTTGTCGTAGGGGCTGGGGCCGGTGAAGGGCTGGGTCAGGGTGTCGTCCGTGCGCGGGTCGGCGAAGGCGGTGGTGCGGTCGTTCATCGCGTCTCCTGGTGCTGCGGCCGTGCGGAAGGACGGGCGCGTGAGGGTGCGGCGGATGTGGGGCGAGGCCGGTGCGGGGGCGCGTCAGACACCGAGGTGGGCTCCGCCGGAGGCGTCTATCCACTGTCCGGTCACCCAGCGGGCCTCGTCGCTCGCGACGAAGGAGACCACGTCGGCGATGTCCGTCGGCTGGCCGAGCCGGTTGAAGGTGGATGCCTCGGCGTACCGGCGGCGGATCTCCGGGACGGCGAGCGTGGGATTGATCTCGGTCTCGGTGTAGCCGGGAGCGACGGCGTTGACCGTGATGCCCCGAGGGCCCAGTTCCTGGGCGAGGGTCAGCGTGAGGTAGTCGAGGGCGGCCTTGGTCATGGTGTACGAGATGATCGCGGGGAACGCGACCCGGGTGGCGACGGAGGAGATGTTGACGATCCGGCCGCCGTCGCGGAGCCGGGTGAGGCCGCGCTGGATGATGAAGAAGGGTGCCTTGGTGTTGATCGCGAACACCCGGTCGTAGTCGGCCTCGCTCACCTCCGCGAGGGGGCGCGGGACGGTGATGCCCGCGTTGTTGACCAGGATGTCGAGGCCGCCGTCCGTGCCCCGGTCCGCGCCGGCCCGGTCGAAGGCGGACCACAGGGTGTCGGCGTCGCCGGGAACGCCCAGTTCGGCGTGGAGGGCGAAGGCCTGGCCGCCGTCGGCCTCGATCTCCTTGACGGTCCGTTCGGCCGCGGCCGGGTCGTGGCCGTAGTGCACGGCCACCAGCGCGCCGTCGCGCGCGAGACGGCGGCTGATGGCCCGGCCGATTCCCCGGCTGCCCCCGGTGACCAGGGCGGTCTTGCCTGCAAGGCGGGCGGTGGTGCTCAACGTGCGTCTCCTTCGCTGGGTGCGGACGGGGTGCGGTGGTCGTGGGCGGTGGCCTCGGAGGGACGGCAGGCGGGTGTCATGCGTCGAAGTCGAGGACGACCTCGGCGGTGTCCGGTCGTGCCCGGCACACGAGCGTGTAGCCGGCGGCGCGGTCGCGGTCGTCCAGCGCGTGCTGGTGATCCGCTCGCACGCGTCCGGAGAGGATCTTGGCGCGGCAGCTGCCGCACACGCCCTCGCGGCACGCGTAGGGCACGTCGGGGTGCGCGCGCAGCAGGGCGTCGAGGATCACGGTGTCGTGGGGGCCGACGGTGGTGTGCCGACGGTGTCCGTCGAGGAGGGCGGTGATGCGGCTGGTTGCCGAGGCCGGTGACGTCTCGGAGGTGCTGTCGGCGGGGAGCCGGGCCGGCGCGGGGCTGGTGGCGGGGGCCGTGGTGGTGGGGCCGGCTGTGAACAACTCCCAGCGGATGAGGGATGGTTGGGCGCCCCAGGCGTCCAGGCACCTCCGTATGGTTGCGATCATTTCCGGGGGTCCGCACAGGGCGAACGCGGTGTCTTCGGCGGGCTCGGCGACGAGGGCGGTGAGCAGACGGGACAGCATGTCGGCGTCGATCCGTCCGCGGAACGGGCCGCCGCCCGGGGCCTGCTCCTCGCGGGTGAGGACGTACAGGACGGAGAAGCGGTCGAGGAACGTGTCCTTGAGGGCGGCCAGTTCGTCGGAGAGCAGGGCGTGCGCGGCGGTCGGGACGGAGTGGACGAGGGACACCCGGCAGGTGGTGTCGCGGCGCAGCGCGTCGGCGGCCAGCGCGGCCAGCGGGGTGATACCGGAGCCGCCGGCGATCAGGACGTGGTGGGCGCCGTGGACGTCCGGCAGGGCGAAGTGGCCGGTGGGGGAGGACAGTTCGAGCCGGTCGCCGGGGCTCAGGCGGGCGGCGTGGGCTCCGAAGCCGTCCGGGGCGCCGCGCTTGATCACCAGGCGGAGGGCCGTGGGGTCGTGCGGGGGCGGGCACAGGGAGTAGGCGCGGCGCAGTTCGCCGTCGGCGCGGCGGTGCCGGACGATGACGTGCTGTCCGGGCCGGTGGGCGAAGACCTCCCGCAGCCGGGCGGGCACCTCCAGGGTGACGGCCACCGCGTCCGGGGTCAGCCGGCACACTTCACCGACCGTCGCCGAATGCCATCGGGGGCTCTGGCCCCCGGGGACGGGCTGCTCGGCGGACGTCTCCTGGCGAAGGACGGTCGGTGGGGTGGCGGGGGTGTTCACGGTGTGCCTCATAGCGCGGTCAGGTGGGGGAAGGGCTCGCGGCACGTCGTGCACCACAGCATCGACTGGCAGCGGGACGGTCCGAAGGGGCTGTGCGGCCGGGTGGCGCGCGAGCCGCAGTGCGGGCAGGCGACGGCGCCCAGCTCCACGGTGACCGGGCCGTCGGCTCGGGCGGGCAGGGGCGGGGCGATGCCGTGGGCGGCGAGGGTGCGCAGTCCGCGCGGGGTGATGCGGTCGGTCGTCCAGGGCGGGGAGAGCACCTGCCGCACGCGGCCGTCGGGGTGGCCGCAGGCGTCCAGGACCTCGTGGACGGCGGCGGTGATCGCGGGCAGGGCGGGGCAGCCCAGGTAGGTGGGGGTGATCTCCACCTCCAGGGTCCCGTCCGGTCCGGGGCCGACGGCACCCACCACCCCCAGGTCGCCGAGGGTGATCACGGGCAGTTCGGGGTCGGGCAGGTCCGCCACCCGCCCGCGCACCTCGGCCACGCCGAGGGGGGTCTGTGAGCGTGCGGCGGCGTTCACCAGGTCCCCCCGGGGAATTGCCGGTGCACCGACTGCAGTTCGCCGATCAGGTCGGTGAACTCCTCGGTGTGCAGACCTGATCGGCCGCCTCCGGCCGTCCAGGAGGGCGTCGGCACGGTGAGGCCCGCGCCGGTGACGACCTTGGTGACCTCCCGCTCCCACGCGGGGCGCAGCGGCGCCGGGGAGGGCACGGCACCGGTGGCGGCGAGGCGTCGTACGACGTCGTCCTCGTCGAAGAGTTCGGCCGTATAGGGCCACACCCGCTCCAGGCCCTGCTGCATCCGGCGCGCGCTCTGCGCTGTGCCGAGGCCCAGTTGGCGGACCCAGCGGTCGGCGTGCAGCCGGTGGAAAGCGACTTCCTTGGCGGCCCGCGCGCCGAAGGCGGCGAGTTCGGGGTCCGGGCAGCCGGCCAGGGCCTCGTAGTACAGGCAGGCGTAGTGGGTGTAGGCGAGTTGGCGTGCGATGGTCGTCGCGAAGTCGCCGTTGGGCAGTTCCGTCAACAGGGCGTTGGTGAAGTCGCGTTCGCGGCGCGTGAAGGCCAGGTCGTCCTCGGTGCGGCCGGTGCCGTCGAGCCGGCCGCTGCGGGTGAGCAGCGCACGCGCGTGGCCGACGAGGTCGAGGGCGATGTTGGACAGGGCCAGGTCTTCCTCGATCAGGGGCGCGCGCGTGATCCAGGCGCACAGCCGCTGTCCGAGGACGAGGGCGTCGTCGCCCAGGCGCAGCAGGTGCGTGGCGAGATCGACGTCGGGGCAGGCGCTTGCCGCGGGGTTCGCCCGCTGGTCACTGGTCGTGGTCACCTTCGGGCCCCTTGTCGTTGAGCGGCGGGAAGTGTTCGGGGTAGCGGTACGGCTTGTGCCGGGCGCCCGAGAAGTACGGGTCGCGCTCGTCGGGAGAGGCCGCGTGCACGGCGTCGGAACGCACCACCCACAGGGACAGCGGGTCGCCGCGGCGCGTGTACAGATCACGGGCGGCCGCCAGCGCCGTGTCGGGGCCGGCGGCGCGCACCGAGCCGACGTGCTGGTGGGCGAGTCCGCGGCGGGCCCGCAGGAAGACCTCCCAGGACGCGGGCGCGCCCTCGTCGTTGCGGTTCATACGCGCTCCTCCTGCGTCTGCCGGTGGACGTCCGCGGCCGGGCCGGCCGGTGCCCCGGAGGCCTCCTCCCGGGCGGCGTACGCGGCGGCGGCCTCCCGGACCCAGGCGCCCTCGTCGTGGGCGGCCTTGCGGTGGTCGATGCGCCGGCGCGCCCAGTGGGTGTCCTCGCCCAGGGCCGTGCGGTAGGTGTCCCAGTCGATCGGGCTGAAGTCGTAGTGGCCGCGCTCTTCGTTCCAGCGGATGGCCGGGTCGGGCAGTGTCAGGCCCAGGCGCTCGGCCTGCGGCACGCACTGGTCGACGAAGCGCTGGCGCAGTTCGTCGTTGGTGTGGCGCTTGATGCCCCAGGCCATCGCGCGGCGCGAGACGGCCGCGCCGAGTGCGGCGGTGCGCGCGTCGGACCCGCCCGCCTCGGTGTCGGGCGGGCCGAACATCAGCGCCACGGCCGGCAGCCACCACCGGTCCACCGCGTCCTGTGCCATCGCCTTCTGCTCGGGCGTGCCCTTGCACAGGGCGCGCATCAGGTCGTAGCCCTGGCGCACGTGGAAGGCCTCCTCCTGGCAGACCCGGCGCATCGCCCGCGCGTAGGGCCCGTAGGAAGTACGGCACAGGGGGGCCTGGTTGATGACGGCGGCGCCGTCGGTCAGCCAGGCGATGGCACCGGTGTCCGCCCAGGTCAGTGCCGGGTGGTTGAAGGTGGCCGAGGCGCGCTGGCGGCCCAGGTGCAGGGCGTCGAGCAGATCGGCGCGGTCCACGCCCAGCGTCTCGGCCGCGGAGTACAGGTACAGCCCGTGACCGGCCTCGTCCTGGACCTTGGCGATGAGAACCGACTTGCGGTGCAGGGAGGGGGCGCGGGTCAGCCAGGCACCCTCGGGCTGCATGCCGATGATCTCGGAGTGGGCGTGCTGGGCGATCTGGCGGATCAGCATGCGGCGGTAGCCGTCGGGCATCCAGTCGCGGGGCTCGATCGTCTCGCCCTGTTCGATCAAGGCGTCGAAGTGGGCGAGCAGTTCGTCCTGCCCGGCGCCCTGGCCCGCCGAGGCGGCGCTGTGGGCCTGCCCGGATGGTGGGGCGGCCGTCGTGGTGCCTGCGGCTCGCGTGGCGTCCCGCGTCGCCTGCTCGGGCCTGTCGCCGACGGCCGGCCTCGCGTTCACGCGGCAACGCTCCGGCGGACGTGGTTCGCCGTGATGGCGGGGCGCACGGGCCACGCGGAACCTCCTGCGGTGGACCGGACCCGTACCGGCTGCCTGGGCACGCGCATCACTCCCTGGTTCGGGGCCCGTCCCCATCGCGCGACGGGACGGACCGGGCGGAGCAGGTGTCTTCGTTCGGGTAAGGAGGCCGGGCGGGCGGCCCGGCTATCCCTGTCGGCCGGGGTTCGGGCGCGTGACAAAGCTCACGGACGGGCCGGGGGAGTGCGAGCGGCGTCGGCCGCCTCTTGAGGAGGTGACACTCGAGGCCCGCACGGCGGCCGACGCGCCGTGGCGAAAGGGGAAACCATGAGCACCATCAGGGAGTTGCTGGTCGAACTCACCGGCACCGTCGAGTACGCGGAGGCGGTCGGCGACGACGTCGACCTCGCCGCCAGCGGCATCGACTCGGGCGACCTGGTGCGTCTGGTGCTGCTCGTGGAGCAGCGGCTGGGCGTGGAGATCACGGCCGAGGACATGGAGAAGCTGCACACCATCGCCGACTACGAGCGGTTCGTGGCCGAGCGCTCCGCCGCCGGCGCCGCCGGCGGTGCGTGATGTGGCTGACGCAGCTGCTGGAGCGCAACCGGCAGTGCTTCGCCGAACGGACCGCGCTCGTCGACGAGGAACGCAGCGTCACCTGGGGGCAGTTGTACGACCGCACGGCCGAACTGGCCCGCGGCTTCGCCGAGCTGGGCATCGAGCGCGGTGACCGGGTCGCCGTTCTGTCCAAGGACCGCATCGAGGTCCTGGAGAGCTACTTCGCGCTCGCCCGGCTGGGCGCGCTGTTCGTGCCGCTGAACCACAGCCTGGCCGAGCCCGAGGTCGCCGGCATCGTCGAGCGCGTCGGAGCGTCCGCGGTGCTCGGCGAGTCGGAGCTGCTCGACCGCCACGCGCGACTGCCGGAGTCGGTGCGCGTGCGCGTGGCGCTGGACAAGCCCGCCTTCGCGACGCTGGGCACGCTGGCACCGCGGCGGGAGCTGCCCCCGGTGGCCGACACCGACCCGATCGCCGTGCTGCACACCTCGGCGACCACCGGCCAGGCCAAGGGCGTCACGGTCGACAGCGCCTCGTTCCGGGCGATCGCCCTGGGCTGGCTGGTCATGGCCCGGCCCACCGACGACATCGTCATGGTCAACTGCTGCCCGCTGTACCACGGCAGCATGGTCGTCTCGCTGACGTACATGGCAGCCGGCGCCACCGTCGCGCTCATGCCCGGCTTCACCCCGCAGCGGGCGCTGACCGCGGTGGAGCGCCACCGCGCCACGCACATGTGGATGGTGCCGCAGATGCTGCGGTTCATGCTCCAGGCCAGGTCGTCGCAGCGCACCGACTTCTCCTCGCTGCGTGAGATCCTCTACGGCGCCGCGCCGATGCCCCTGGACGTGTACACCGAGGCGGTGGAGCGGCTGGGCTGCGGCTTCCGCCAGGTGTACGGCATGACCGAGGTCGGCGGCCCCTTCGTCACCCTCGGCCCCGACGAGCACCCCGCGCCGGGGGACGTCACCGCGCGCATCCCGTGCGGGCGGGTCGTGCCGGGCATGTCGGCGCGCGCCGTCGACCGGGAGGGCCGACAGGTGCCGTGCGGCGAGATCGGCGAGATCGTGGTGCGCGGTCCCGGCGTCATGCAGGGCTACTGGAACGACCCCGAGGCCACCCGCGAGATCACCCTCGACGGCTGGACGAGAACGGGCGACCTGGGGTTCGTCGACGAGGAGGGCCGCATCAGCCTGGTGGACCGTACCAAGGACGTCATCATCCGCGCCGGCCAGAACGTGTACCCCTCGGAGATCGAGCGCGCCCTGATGACCCACCCGGCGGTCCATGACGCGGCGGTCGTCGGCACGCCCGACGAGGACTACGGCGAGGTGCCGCTGGCCTACGTGGCCCTGGAGCCGGACAGGGAGGCGAGCGCGGCGGAACTGCTGGGCCACGTCGCGCGGTTGCTCGCTCCGTACAAGCGTCCCAGGAGCGTGGAGTTCATCGAGCAGGTGCCCCGCAACCCCGCCGGGAAGATCATCAAGAAGCTGCTGCGGGCCTGACGGTGAGGGGCCTGAGCCTCGTGACCGGGTCCGGCGAGGAGAAGCCGGACGGGGCCGTGGCCGTCGCCGGGCTCACGCGGCTGCGTCCCCGGCTGGCCGCCGCAGGGCTCGGCCTCGGCCTCGCCCACGTCGACGAGCCGCGGCTCGGCCCGGCCGGCCCGGCGGAGGCGTCCGCGGCGGCGA
>NZ_JAMGBF010000181.1 GCF_023516615.1 Streptomyces panaciradicis | reverse complement strand
GTGGCCCGCGGCTCCGGCGGCCGGCCCGCCGCGGCGACGGCCGACGGGCTGCGGCACACCTCGGTGGAGGTCACGCCCGCCGGCTGCGGGCGCGGCTGGAGCCACCCCGTGGGCGGCCGTCAGGTCTTCGACCTGCACAACACCTCCAGCACGGCCGCCGAGGTCGACCTGACCGACCCGAGGACGGGCGCGGTCTACGGCGAGGTGGAGGGCCTGGCCCCGGGCACCGTCCGCCCGCTGCGGGTGACGCTCGGCAACGGCACGTACGCCTTCAAGTGCCTGCCCGACGACGCCGACGCCGTCACCGGCCCCACCGTGCGCATCACGGGCGCGAAGGCGAGAAGCGGCCCGGCCGCGGTGCCGGTCACCCAGCAGGACCTCATCCCGCCGACCCTCGCCTACCAGAAGTGGATCCAGGCCCGCACCGTCGAACTGGAGCGCAGGACGGACGTGCTGCGGGACGCCGTCCACCGCGGCGACCTCGCGGCGGCGCGCGCGGCCTGGCTGCCCGCGCACCTGGTGTACGAACGGATGGGCGCCGCGTACGGCACCTTCGGGGACGCCGACGGGCAGATCGACGGCACCACCGCCGGGTTGTCCGGGGGCGTCCACGACAAGGACTTCACCGGCTTCCACCGGGTCGAGTACGGCCTGTGGCACGGGGAGTCGGCGCGTTCTCTGCGCGGCCCCGCCGACCGGCTGGCCGAGGCCGTCCACGCGCTGCGCGCCCGCTGGCCCGACGAGCGGATGGACCCGGCGGACGTCGGGCTGCGCGCGCACGAGATCCTGGAGAACACCGTGCAGTTCGAGCTGACCGGCCGCACCGACTACGGCAGCGGCACCAACCTGGCGACGGCCCGCGCCAACCTGGACGGCACCCGGGTGCTCCTCGGACACCTGCGCCCCCTGCTCACCACCCGCGACGACGGCCTGCCCGGCCTCGACTCCTGGCTGGAGCGCACCCAGCGGCTGCTGGACTCCTTCCGGCACGGCGCGCGTTGGACGCCCCTGGCCGGGCTGACCCGCGCCCAGCGCGAGACCGTCGACGCGGACCTGGGCGAACTGGTGGAGCGGCTCGCCGACGTGGCCGCCCTGACCGACGTACGGAGGACCGCGTGAAGCCCGTCAGCAAGGTCGGCCGCCGGGGTTTCCTGACGGGCGCGGCGGCCGTGGCCGGCGCCGGACTCGTGGCCGCCGACCGGGGGGCCGCCTCGGCCACGGCGTCCCAGGAGAGCGGCCGGATCCCCTTCCACGGCCGCCATCAGGCCGGCATCCTCACGCCATCGCAGCGCGCCACGGCGTTCGTCTCCTTCGACGCGACCGCGCGCGACCGCGCCGAACTGCGCGACGCGCTGCGCGCGCTCACCGACCGGGCCCGTTTCCTGGCCACCGGCGGCAGCCCGGACGAGCTGGGCATCACCGGCCCGCCCGCCGACTCGGGCACCCTCGGCCCGGAGGTGCCCGCGGACCGGCTGACCGTCACCGTCGGCGTCGGCGCCTCCCTGTTCGACGACCGTTACGGCCTGACGGCCCGCAGGCCGCGGCGGCTGACGGCCATGCCGTCGTTCCCGGACGACGACCTCGACGCCGACTGGTGCCACGGCGACCTCAGCGTGCAGTTCTGCGCGGACAGTCCGGACACCGTCCTGCACGCGCTGCGCGATGTCGCCCGGCACACCCGGGGCGCTCTGCAGGTGCGATGGCGCATGGACGGTTTCGTCAGCCCGCCGCGCCCGTCCGGCACGCCGCGCAACCACTTCGGTTTCAAGGACGGCATCGCCAACCCGGACGTCACCGACGCGCGGGAGACGGACCGGCTGGTGTGGGTCGGCGCCGCCTCGGGCGAGCCGGACTGGGCGACGGGCGGCAGCTACCAGGTCGTACGGCTGATCCGGATGCTGGTGGAGTTCTGGGACCGGGTCTCGCTCGCCGAGCAGGAGCGGATGTTCGGGCGCGCCCGCGACACCGGCGCCCCGCTGGACGGACGGCACGAGAAGGACGTCCCGCAGTACGCGCAGGACCCCAAGGGCGACGTCATCCCGCTGGACAGCCACATCCGCCGGGCCGACCCCCGCACCGCGGCCAGTGCCGGCCAGCGCATCCTGCGCCGCGGCTACAACTACGACCGGGGCGTGGACGGCAACGGCAACCTCGACATGGGCCTGCTGTTCTGCTGCTACCAGCAGGACCTGGCACGGCAGTTCGAGGCCGTGCAGAAGCGGCTGGCCGGTGAGCCGCTCGTCGACTACGTCTCCCCGTTCGGCGGCGGCTACTTCTTCGCCCTGCCCGGCGTCCGGGACGACTCCGACTGGTACGGGCGCGCGCTGCTGGCCTGATCTCGCGGTTGTGAGTCAAAGGCGTCTCAAGAGACCATGAGGATTTCCTGACCGAACATTCGCGCGCATGTCATTGCCGCTCATCCGACCCGCCGCAACGATTGCCGAAGATCCGACCGTAGTTGCCCCGACCATCGATATCGGGGCGGCGAAACGCAGTGCTCTCGGAAGCATGGTCTCTGAAGCAGTGTCCTCGGAAGGCGAGACAGCATGATCGGTACAGGAAGAACGACAAGTGCCCGGCGCGGCCTGAGCCGTGTGGGCGCCCTGCTGGGCGCGGCGGCGCTGGCGACCGCGGGCGGCGCCGTTCCGGCCACGGCGGCCGCGGCGGGCGGTCACGGCCCCCACACCGCGACACCGATCAAGCACGTGGTGGTGATCTACGACGAGAACATCTCGTTCGACCACTACTTCGCCACCTACCCCAAGGCGGCCAACACCGACGGCACCCCGTTCAAGGCCGCGGGGCACACCCCGAAGGTCGACAACCTGCTCAACGCCGGGCTGCTGAAGAACAACCCGAACCTGTACGCGCCCAAGCGGCTGGCCAGTTCGCAGGCCATGACCTGCGACCAGAACCACTCCTACGGCCCCGAGCAGTACGCGGCCGACAACGGCAAGGCCGACAAGTACGTCGAGAACACCGAGGTCAGCAAGTGCAGCGGCGGGCTGTTCGGTGAACCCGGCCTGGTGATGGACTACTACGACGGCAACACCGTCACGGGTCTGTGGAACTACGCCCAGCACTACGCCCTCAACGACCGCTCCTTCAGCTCGGTCTACGGCCCCTCCACGCCCGGCGCGCTCAACCTGGTCTCCGGCCAGACCCACGGCGTGATCTCCGTCGACCCGGCCTCCGGCACCGAGAACCCGAAGCAGACGGCGACCCCGGACCCGTACACGGTCCTCTCCCCGAACGCCCAGGGTGTCGGCACGCTGGTCAACGACCCCGACCCGGCGTTCGACGACTGCTCCGGCAAGGACCACACCAGCACCAACGCGCTCGCCGCGATGCAGGGCAGGAACATCGGCGACCTGCTCAACGCCAAGCACGTCAGCTGGGGTTGGTTCCAGGGCGGCTTCCGGCCGAGCACCGCGTGGGACGGCCAGAGCGGCCACTACGCGAAGTGCGACACCACGCACACCAACGTCGGCGGCGCCTCGGTCGTCGACTACAGCCCGCACCACTCGCCGTTCGAGTACTACAAGTCGACGTCCAACCCGCACCACCTCGCGCCGAAGAACGTCGCCGAGATCGGGCACGCCGGCCGCGCCAACCACAACTACGACCTGGCCGACTTCGACGCCGCCCTGAAGGCCGGCAACCTGCCCGCCGTCAGCTTCCTCAAGGCCGCCGAGTACCAGGACGGACACGCCGCCTACTCCGACCCGACCGACGAGCAGCACTTCCTGATCAAGGAGATCAACGCGCTGCAGCAGTCGCCGCAGTGGAGGTCGACCGCGGTCGTGGTCGCCTACGACGACTCCGACGGCTGGTACGACCACGTCACCTCCAAGGTCCTCAACGGCTCCAAGGACTCCACCACCGGCTCCAACGGCAAGGCGCTGGACAGCCCGATGTGCCAGTCCGGGCCGGCCGCCGCGGGTGGCTACGCGGACCGCTGCGGGCCGGGCACCCGGCAGCCGCTGCTGGTCATCTCGCCCTACAGCAAGGTGAATTCGGTCGACCACACGGCCACCGAGCAGACGTCGATCACCCAGTTCATCGAGAACAACTGGGGCACCGGCCGCATCGGTGACGCCTCCTTCGACCGGCGGGCGGGCAGCCTGGGCGGCATGTTCGACTTCCGGCACCCCAACGGCAAGCAGGTGCTGCTGAACGCGGACGGCTCGGTGAAGTCCGTGAAGCCGATCCCGCACCACTACACGCAGACGGCCTCGTCCGCGTCCACGCACGCGCCGTACCCGGCGTACGTGCAGGATCTCAAGGCCCAGAACGTGGCCGACGCGAGCTCCGCCTCCCCGGCCCTGCCGATCGCCCTGACCGCCGGCGTCGTCACCGCCGGCGCGCTCGCCACGGGCTTCGCACTGCGCCGCCGTAGGAGCAACGCCTCCGTCGCCGGGTAACTCCCGGACGCGGAAGCACAGGTGAGGGCCCCGGCCGGGCGACGGCCGGGGCCCTCCGCGCTGCCCGGAACCGATGTGACGCGACCCTTCGGTAATGGAAGGGTAAAGGCGGCAGGTTAGGGTAGGTGGGCCGAACGATCACCGCGCTTCCGCCGCCGAAGGGACACCAGACATGGGCGCACCACGCCTGAGCAGCACGCCTCTTCCGGGGATCGGCGTCCGCTACGACATGACGACCCGGGACCGGCAGCCGCTGTCGGTGGTGGCGCACCGCGACGGCGACCGGACGTTCAGCGTCTACCGCAGGGACGACCCCGACGCCTGCGCCCTGTCCGTACGGCTCACCGCGGGAGAGGCGGAAGCCCTCGTCGGCGCGCTGCTGCCCGACCACCACACGCCGAACCTGCTGTCCACCACGGATCTGGGCCTGGTGGCCGAGCGCATCGAGCTGTCGGCCACGTCGTACTGGAACGGCCGGGTCCTCGGCGAGACCCGTATGCGCACCGAGACCGGCGTCTCCGTGGTGGCGGTCCTGCGCAGGGCGGAGGCCATCCCCTCCCCCACGCCCGACTTCCGTCTCGCGGGCGGTGACACGCTCATCGTGATCGGCACCCGCGAGGGCGTGGACGCGGCGGCGACGATACTCGGGCGGGAGTGAGCCGTGCACTCCTCCGCCACCTTCCTGACCGAGTTCGGTTCCATCATCCTCGCCCTCGGGCTGCTCGGGCGCCTGGCCGGGCGGCTGCGGTTCTCCCCCATCCCGCTCTACCTGCTGGCCGGGCTCGCCTTCGGCGAGGGCGGGCTGCTCCCGCTGGGCGCCAGTGAGGACTTCGTCGCCATCGGCGCGGAGATCGGCGTGATCCTCCTGCTGCTCATGCTCGGCCTGGAGTACACGGCCAGCGACCTGGTCTCCAACCTCAAGACCCACTATCCGGCCGGACTCGTGGACGCCGCGCTCAACGCCCTGCCGGGTGCCGCGGCGGCCCTGCTGCTGGGCTGGGGGCCGGTCGCCGCGGTCGTCCTCGCCGGGGTCACCTGGATCTCCTCGTCCGGCGTGATCGCGAAGGTCCTCGGGGACCTGGGCCGGCTCGGCAACCGGGAGACCCCGGTGATCCTGAGCATCCTGGTCCTGGAGGACCTCTCCATGGCCGTCTACCTGCCGATCGTCACGGCCCTGCTGGCCGGGGCGGGCCTTGCCGCCGGCAGCGTCACGCTGGCCGTCGCCCTCGGTGTCGCCGCCCTCGTCCTGGTACTCGCGGTGCGCTACGGCCGCCACATCTCCCGCTTCGTCTCCAGCGACGACCCCGAGAAGCTGCTGCTGGTCGTCCTCGGGCTGACCCTGGTGGTGGCCGGGCTGGCCCAGCAGCTGCAGGTGTCGGCCGCCGTCGGCGCGTTCCTGGTCGGCATCGCCCTGTCGGGCGAGGTCGCCGAGGGCGCGCACGGACTACTGGCCCCGCTGCGGGACCTGTTCGCCGCGGTCTTCTTCGTCTTCTTCGGCCTGCACACCGACCCGGCGAGCATCCCGCCCGTCCTGCTGCCCGCTCTGGCCCTCGCGGTCGTCACCACGCTGACCAAGATCGCCACCGGTTACTGGGCCGCGCGCCGCGCCCATGTGTCGGTCCGGGGCCGCTGGCGGGCCGGCGGCACGCTCGTGGCCCGCGGCGAGTTCTCCATCGTCATCGCCGGGCTCGCCGTCACCTCGGGCATCGAGCCCTCCCTCGGCCCGCTGGCCACGGCCTACGTCCTCATCCTGGTCGTCCTCGGCCCGCTGACCGCCCGTTTCACCGAGCCCGTCGCCACCCGGCTGACCGCCCTGCTCCGCACCCCCGCCGCGGCGCCGCCGGCCGGGACCGCCGAGCAGGACAGGACGGCCGACCAGGACACCGTCGCCCGCCCGTGACCGCCCGGCGCGGCCGTCACCGGACCGACACGTTCAGGGGGTGTCCGTGACCGTCACGGTGACCGGCGTGCCGAGCTCGACGGTGCGGCTGACCGTGCAGAGCCGGTCGTGGGAGGTCTTGACCGCCCGGGGCAGGATGGCCCGGGCCCGGTCCGCGGACGCCCCTTCGGGGAAGGTGACGGAGAAGTCGACCGAGAGGTCGGTCATCCGGTTGCCGGACTCGTCGCTGATCTTGTGGCCGGTCACGGTGACGGTGAACCCGGTCGGCTCGGCATGGCGGGTGGTGGCCACGTCCACGTCGGCCGCGGTGCACCCGCCGATCGCGGCGAGCAGCAGCTCGACCGGGGTGAACTCCGTGCCGCCCGGCTCCCCGGCGGTGCCGAAGTCGATCGTGCCGCCGCGGGCGTTGACGGCGGTGAAGTGGCCTGTTGCGGTGCGCCGTACGGTGACCGAGCGCAGCGTGTCGTCTGTCATGCCACGACAGTAGTGCGGCCCGCGCGGCACGGCGTGCGCACCTCCGCCCGCGTGCCCGTCACAAACGTCCGGCGGCATTCGTCAGCGATGTGTTCCCTACCGACCGAGGAGAGGCCGACACCGTGCTGACCGACATCATGTACGTCACGATCTACGTCACCGACCAGGACCGGGCGCTGACCTTCTACACGGAAGGACTGGGCCTGCACAAGCGCGTCGACCACCGCGCCCCCGAGGGCCGCTTCCTCACCGTGGGCACCCCGGGCAGCCCGGTCGAGATCGTCCTGTGGCCGCACGCCGCGTCCGCGGGGCAGCCCGTGCGGGTGGGGACGGGCATCGCGCCGGGCCCGGTCTTCCTGGAGTCGGACGACCTGCGCAAGGACTTCGAGCTGTTCCGCGAGCGAGGGGTGGCCTTCGACCAGCCCGAGCCCGTGGAATATCCGTTCGGCATCCGGATCGAGGCGGTGGACCCGGACGGCAACCGGATCTCGCTGCGCCAGCGCACCCGGGCGGGCGCCGACGCCTGAGCGGCCGCGCAAGCGGCGGCGACCGGGCGGTCGTACGACAGCGGTGCCGGGCACCGCCGTGCGACCGCTCAGCCGTGCTCGCGCACCGCCGCGTCGAGGAGTGGGCCGAGTTCCCGGGTCACGGTCGTCAGGGCCCGGACGTCGCGTTCGGCGCGGGCGATGAGGATGGCCCCCTCCAGGGCGCTGATCATGAGGGTGGCGAGCGCGCCGGCCCGTTCCTCGGGGACGCCCATGTCGGCGAGCGCCTGGGCCACGGGGGTGGTCCAGGTGGCGAACGCGGCGGCCACGGCCTCCCGGGTGGAGGGCACCGACTCTGCCCAGTCCACCGTCGCGGCCGCGACCGGGCAGCCGGCGGCGAACCCGTCGCAGGCGTACTCGTCGGTCCACTGCCGCACCATCTCGGCGAACAGCCCGCTCGGCGTCGGCTCGTCCAGCGCCGCGAGGAACCGGGCGACGCGCCTGCCCGCGTACCGGCCGGCCCAGCTCACCGCCTCGTTGACCAGCTGCTCCTTGCCGCCGGGGAAGTAGTGCTGCAGCGATCCGCGCGGCGCCTCGGCGTGGGCGGCCACCTCGCGCATCCCGGTGGCGGCGACCCCGTCGCGCCGGATGAGCTGGGCCGCGCTGAAGACCATCCGCTCGCGCGGCCCGCGTTCGGACATCCCCGGCCTCCTCGTATGTGCGCCTCACACCCATCCTATGACCGGCGTCATACAACTCCGCTACCATGACAGCGGTCATAGAGCTATGACCGCTGTCATGGACCGTCGGGTGGTGGTGCGTCGTGTACGTCGGTTTCGTCGGCCTCGGGGTGATGGGGCAGCCCATGGCCCTCAATCTCGCCCGCGCCGGGACGCCCCTCGTCGTCTGGAACCGCACCCCGGCCAGGTGCGAGCCCCTGCGGGCGGCCGGGGCCGAGGTGGCGGCCGGTCCCGCCGAGGTCTTCGAGCGGGCGGGGACGGTGATCCTCATGCTGGCCGACGAGGCCGCCATGGACTCCGTCCTGGGGCGCGGCGGCCCCGACTTCACCGCGCGCGTCACCGGGCACACGATCGTCCACATGGGCACGACCTCGGCGGAGTACTCGGGCGGTCTGCGCGAGGACATCGGCACCGCGGGCGGCCGCTATGTCGAGGCGCCGGTCTCCGGGTCCCGGGTCCCGGCCGAGCGCGGTGAGCTGGTGGGGATGCTGGCGGGCGACGCCGACGCGGTGGCCGCCGTGCGGCCGCTGCTCGCTCCGGTGTGCCGCGAGCTGTTCGACTGCGGGAGCGTGCCCGGCGCGCTGCTGATGAAGTTCTCGGTCAACCTGTTCCTGATCACCATGGTCACCGGCCTGACCGAGGCGTTCCACTTCGCCGACCGGCAGGGACTCGACCGGCGCCTGCTCCGGGACGTCCTGGACGCGGGCCCCATGGCCAGCGCCGTCTCCCGAGTGAAGGGGGCCAAGCTGGTGGACCGGGACTTCACCGTCCAGGCGGGCGCCGCGGACGTGCTGAAGAACAACCGGCTGATCGCGGAGGCCGCGCGCAAGGCGGACCTGGCCTCCCCGCT
This sequence comes from Streptomyces panaciradicis, assembly GCF_023516615.1. GTDB lineage: Bacteria > Actinomycetota > Actinomycetes > Streptomycetales > Streptomycetaceae > Streptomyces > Streptomyces panaciradicis. The sequence continues at coordinate 243 of NZ_JAMGBF010000181.1, read as the reverse complement.
GCTCGACGTCTGCCACGCCCTGTTCGGCGAGACGGTCGAACAGGGCCACGGCGGGGAGGACATGGTGGCGGTCCTGCGCGCGATCGAGAGGCGAAGCGGGGCGCGGTGAGTTCCCGGCGGCTCGGGGCTCAGCGAGGGCCCGGCCGCCCAGGACTGGGTGAGGGCCCGATCGCTCGGGGCGCGGGGAGTTCCCAGTGGCGCAGGACCCGGTGAGGGCCCGGCCGCCCGGGGCTGGGTGAGGGG
>NZ_JAMGBF010000180.1 GCF_023516615.1 Streptomyces panaciradicis | reverse complement strand
CGGGGCGCGGGGAGTTCCCAGTGGCGCAGGACCCGGTGAGGGCCCGGCCGCCCGGGGCTGGGTGAGGGGCCGGCCGCTCGGGGCTCGGTGAGGGGCCGGTCGCTCGGGCGCGGCTAGTGCCCGGTGGCGCAGGGCCCGGTGAGGGCCCGGCCGCTCGGGGCTCGGTGAGGGGCCGGTCCCTCTGAGCTCGGTGAGGGGCCGGTCGCTCGGGCGCGGCTGATTCCCGGTGGCGCAGGACCCGGCGAGGGCCCGGCCGCTCGGGGCTCGGTGAGGGGCCGGTCCCTCTGAGGTCGGTGAGGGGCCGGTCGCTCGGGGCACGGTAGATCGCTCGGGGCTCGGTGAGCGTCACGCGGCCGGTTCGGCCGCCGCCCCGGCTCCCCGGCGCCCCAGGACCGGCTCGGCCAGCAGTCTCGCCGTGGCGCAGAGGGTCTGCCCGTGGCGGGCGAAGAGCTCGTCGCGGGAGTCGAAGCGGCCCAGGTCGGCCAGGACGTGGCCCGACAGGTCGCAGCCCGCGCCGGAGGCCGGGCAGAGCGTCGCGCCGTCCCAGTCGATCGCCGTCCTGGACAGGGCGTCGAAGAGCGTCTCCGCGCCCGCGTTGCTGAAGCCGTCGGCGCGCCGGACGCTCAACTCGTCCAGGCTGCCGAAGAGTTCGGAGGCCGACAGCCAGGCCGTGGCGGGCCCGGCGGCGACCCCCGCGGCCGGCGCCGGGCCCTCGACCCGGAACTCGGGCCAGGCCAGCACGACCTGGTCGGGGACGACGCGGTGCAGGCGCGGAAAGCGCGGGTACCAGAACCTGCCGTCCACCAGCAGGCCGCGCACCCGCGTGGGCACCCCGGACGCCCGCGCCACGGCCTCCAGCACGGCCAGCCGCTGGCTGCAGGAGCCCCGGCCGCGGCGCAGCACCCCGGACACGGGCAGGTCGTCCCGCACCGAGTACACGGGCCGCACCGTCTGGGCGATGTGCCGGTGGGCCCGGCGCAGGAACGCCGACCGATCGTCAGGTTCCGCGTCCTCCCCCACGCCGGCCGTCTCCTCGATCCGGCGGAGCAGCGCGGCGACGCGGGGCTGCCGCCAGTCGAGGATCGGCGTCGGGGCCGTACTCCCGAAGACCGCCGCCTCCGCGCCGCTCGTGCGGAGCCGGGCACGCCGTCGGGGCATGAGAAGTGAACTCGTCAAGGCCGCCGTCCTCTCGATGCGGCCCCCCACAGGTCCGCCGACGGCATCATGGCGGAAGATTTGAACATGTTCAACCTTCTCGGCCGTACGCGGAACCATGCCGCCGCCGAAAGGTCTGTCGGCCCGCGGTTGCACCCCATTGGGCCTCGTGACAGTGCCGGTCAGCCCTGGTCCGCGGATCGGCCGACGCGTTGGATGGAAGTGTCTCAGGAGGCTGCCATGAACACTCAGGCCCCGAGCGCCCACACCTGTCGACGCCACCGCGCAGCGGTCACCGCGGTGTTGACGCTCCCTCTGCTCACTGTCACCGCGTGCGGCACGACCAACGGCTCGGGCGCCCCGAGCGTGGTCGACCAGACCACGCGCCCCACGACCGGCGCGGCCACCTCGGGCGGCACCTCCGGCACGTCCGCGCCCTCCACGCCGTCGGCGTCGACCGCGCCGGGCACGACGGCCCGGGCGCCCTCGACGAGCGGCGGCACGGGCACGGTGACCGGGACAGGCACGGCGACCGGCACGGCCGTGAAGCAGATCCGTACGTCGGTCTACTTCCTGCACGGCGAGCACGTCTCGCCCGCCCCGCGCACCGTGACCGCCCCGGCCACCGCCACCGGCGCCGTCCGCGCCCTGCTGGCCGGCCCCAGCGGCTACGAGAGGTCCCACGGCCGTACGACGGCCATCCCGTCCGGCACCAGGCTGCGCTCGATCGTGGTTCGCAACCATGTGGCGACCGTGGACCTCTCCGGGCGGTACGACGACGGCGGCGGCAGCCTGTCCATGCGGGCCCGCCTCGCCCAGGTCGTGTTCACCGCGACCCGCTTCTCCTCCATCCACTCCGTTCGCTTCGCACTCGACGGCAAGCCGGTGAAGTACTTCGGCGGCGAGGGCATCGTGCTCAACAGGCCCGTCGGACGGGCCGACTTCGAGGACGTGACCCCGGCCGTCCTGATGGAGTCCCCGGTGATCGGCAACAGCGTGCACACGCCCCTGCGGGTCTGGGGCAGCGCCAACACCTTCGAGGCCGTGTTCCGCTTGAAGGTCACCGACATCACCGGGCGCACCTGCGCCGACGTACGCGTCCAGGCGACCTCGGGCACCGGCACCCGGGGCACCTTCGACGTCACCTTCCCCTACAAGGCCGCCCGCACCGGCCCCGGGCTGCTCACCGCCTACTACCTGTCCGCGAAGGACGGCAGGCCCGTCACCGTCGACACGGTCCCGCTGACCGTCAACCGCTGAGCGAGGACCCCGTCCGGGCTCGGAGAACACCTACCCGAGGGTGGTGATACGGAAGACCGGGTACCGGTCCGCGATCCGCGCGAAGTCCTCCAGCGGAGCGTGCCGGTCGACCGGGACGTGCGCCCTGGCGCCGGGCGCCCGCTGCAGATACGTCCGCAGGACGGGCGCCCGGTCGCCCGGGTCCACCTCCTCCAGCCGGACCTCCTCGCGGTGCCCGTGCCGCAGCACCGCCCGCCCGTCGGCGGCGCGGACGTTGCGCACCCAGTTCGCGCGCCGGCCGAGCATCGACACCAGATAGCGCTCCCCGTCGTGCTCCGCGACGACGACCGGGAACCTGATGAGCCGTCCGGTGCGCCGCCCGCGGACCTCCAGGGCCACCCAGTTGCGGGGGCCGAGGCCGGCCGCGTACTGCAGGGCCCCGAGGCGGTTGAGCACCCGGGCCGTACGGTGGGGGCGCCCGCCCCGGTACAGCCACCGGTCCAGCCGGTGCAGTCCTCCCGCCGTGGCCATCACGCCACCTCCGTCCGACTCCGACTCCGACGCGACCGGCACATCAGGTCTGCGTGGAGCCGCCTGCCTGAAACCTGCCCTGTGCACGAGCCAACCCCTGTCGCCCGTCACGGGCCAGGGGCTGAAGGTCCCTCGGCGCATGCGTCAGCCCGCCGGCCGCGCGGTTCCGCCGGACCGCGGGCCCCCCGGCCGCTCCGCCCACCTCGTCCACTTCGTCCACTTCGCGAGGAGCAGTGCCACCACGAGCAGGATCACTCCCACGGTGAGCACGGACAGGGGCGCGGCGAGCGAACCCGGCAGATACCGCTCGGCGGTCTGCGGCACCGTCTGCAGGGTCCCGTAGGCGCCCAGCGCCAGCAGCCACACGCGGCGCAGACCGACTCCGGCGGCCACCAGGCCGCCCGCGGTGGCCAGCGCCAGGAGGTGTCCGAGGGGCACGGCGAGCGTCAGTTGCGCGCCGCTCAACAGACCGATGGCGGCGGCGAGATAGCCCGTTCCACGGGGCGGCAGCCGGTCGCGGTGCGCCAGGACTCCCCATGCGGCGGACAGCAGCCAGACCGCGATCCCCGGCGCCCACAGCGGCACGTCCTCGCCGAGGCAGGCGACGGCGGAGCCCAGCGTCATCGCCGCGCCCGCGAACATGGCCAGGTGCTGCGGCGGAAGCGGCGCGCGCAGCCACAGCGGCACGGCGTAGACAGTCGCCGTGCCAGCGGCGGCGAGCACCGTTACCTGGGGCGAGAAGCCGCCGACCCGGCCCGCGAGGACGCCCGCGCACGCGGCCAGAGAGACGGTGGACGCCAGCCACAGCACACTGCGCAGCCGAACCAGGGCGGGTTCGGCCGAGCCGCGCAGCGGGATCGCGGCGGCGCCCAGAGCGAGGGCCGCCGCCCCGGCGAAGGCGGCCTGGGCCCCGGCCGGGATGCCGGGCCACAGCATGTCCACGGCCAGGAATCCGGCGATCGCCGCCATGACCGCGCCCAGATAGCCCAGCGCCTCGACGACCAGCGACACACGCCGGCCGCGGTCCGCCGCCTCGGGCGCGCCGGAACGCGGGGCGCGAACCGTGCCGTACGCCGCTCGCGTCCGTTCGACGGCCTCGATCCGCTCGGCCTGGCTGCCGTCGAGCAGCCCCGCCGCCACCCAGTCGGTGAGGCGGGCGTGCAGAGCGGGATCGGGAGGAATACCGGACATGGACAGCCCCCTGTCCTTACACCTCTCAGGATGCCCGCGCGGGCCGTCCGCGGCGGTGGCCGACGGGCCTCACCCCGGGACCGATGGACCCACCCGCGCGTACGCCCATCGTCGTGCCGGGGTCCCGCCGCCCCGGCACCCGCCCCAGGGGTCTTTCGGTCCGGGTCGGGGGACCGTGGTCCCCTCCCCGGGCAGGGGCGGGCACGGTGATCGTGGAGGCACGACCGCCGACCGGCGACCCGGCGGCGCTCCGACTGCGAAGAGGCGACATGAGCATCCGGCGTCACAACCACCACCGGCACCAGCCCGCGGAGACGGTCACGGACCCGGTGTGCGGCATGCAGATCAGCAAGTACGGCGCCACCCCGCGCAGAGAGACGGCGGGCGCCCTCTTCCACTTCTGCTCCGCCCGCTGCGCGTCCGCCTTCGACGGCGACCCCGCCCGCTACCTGCACGCCCACGGGTAGCGGCGCCGTCGGCCGGACCCGCACCGACCGCACCGCCGGCCGCCCGAGCCGTGTGGTGTGCCGTCGCGGCCCCGCCGGTCCCGGCTCGCCCGGCGGCCGTCGCAGGGGTCGTGCTCGGCCCGGCCCTGCCCGCCCCACCATCCGACCACTGTCACGACAAGCAGGGGAGGCATCTGATGCAGGCCGTACAGGCCCCGCTCGACACCGCCACCATGGACTCGCTCCTGACGGCCGCCGTGGCGGCCCCGTCGATCCACAACACCCAGCCGTGGCGCTTCCGCACCGACCCCGACGGCAGACGGGTGGAGGTGCACGCGGTGCCCGGCCGTACCCTTCCGCTGGCCGATCCGGTGCATCGAGCCCAGTACCTGTCGGTGGGCGCCGCGCTCTTCAACCTCCGTCTCGCCGCGGTTCGCTCGGGGTGGCGGCCGGAGGTGCGGCTGCTGCCGGACCGGGGCCGGCCGGGGCTGCTGGCCACCGTCCGGCTGACCGGTTCGCTCACCGCCGACGAGCGCCGCGCCGACCCGGGCCTGCACGACGCCATCGCGCGCCGTCACACCAGCCGGCTGCCGTTCACCGGCCGGCCGGTGCCCGATCCCGTCCTGGCGGAGCTGGTGACCGCGGCACAGGCCGCCGGGGCGCGGCTGCACGTACCGGACATCGCCGGGACCCGCCGTCTCCTGCGCCTGACCGCCCTGGCGGAGGCCCGCAACCAGGCCCGGCCGGACCGTGCCGCGGAGACCCGTGCCTGGCTCAACGCACCGGAGGCGAAGACCCCTTACGGCATCCCCGTCACCGCCCTCGGCCCGCCCGACGCGGCCGGGCGGATGCCGATGCGGGACTTCACCGGCGAGCTGCCGGGCCTGCGGCGGCCCGCCCTGTGGTTCGAACGGCATGTGCAGCTGGCGCTGTTGTGGACGGGCAACGACCGGCGCGAGGACTGGCTGCGCGCGGGGCAGGCCCTGCAGTACGTCCTGCTCACGGCGACCGCCCGCGGGCTGCGCACCTCCCTCCTCCACCAGGCCATGGAATGGCCGGACCTGCGGGCGGCGACGGCCCTTGCCGGCCACAAGCGCTGCCACCCGCACCTGGTGCTGCGACTCGGCTACGGCCCGGACGGCCACAGCACCCCCCGGGCACCCGGGCAGCAGGTCGCGGGTCGTACGACGCCACCCGGCACCGGTGACACGACCGGCTGACGCCTGCCGTGACCCGGGTGCCGGTGACCGTCGGGGCCGTCGGGGCCGTCGGGGCCGTCGGGGCCGTCGGGGCCGTCGGGGCGACCGTTAGCGCAGGCCGTGCTCCAGTCGTTCCGCGACCAGCTTCACGAAGCGCGCGGGCTCCTTCGGCTGGCCGCCTTCCGCGAGGACGGCCAGGCCGTGCAACAGCTCGGCCGTCTCGACGAGTTCGGTGCGGTCCTCGCGCTCCTGGTAGGCCTCGTTCAGGCTGCGCACGAGCGCGTGCGCGGGGTTGAGTTCGAGGATCCGCTTGGTGGGCGGGACCTCCTGGCCCATGGCGCGGTACATGTTCTCCAGCGCCGGCGTCAGGTCGTGGGCGTCGGAGACGACGCAGGCCGGGGAGACGGTGAGCCGGGTCGACAGGCGGACGTCCTTCACGTCCTCGCCGAGCTGCTCCTTCATCCAACCGAGCAGGCCCGCGTACTCCTCGGCCTGCTTCTCCCGCTCGCCCTCGGCCTGTTCGCCGCCCTGGACGTCCAGATCGATCTCGCCCTTGGCGACGGACCGCAGCCGCTTGCCGTCGAACTCGCCGACCGCGTCGACCCACACCTCGTCGACGGGATCGGTGAGCAGCAGGACCTCGACGCCCCGGGCCCGGAACGCCTCCATGTGCGGGGAGTTCTCGATGGCCTGCCGGGACTCGCCGGTCATGTAGTAGATGTCGTCCTGGCCGTCCTTCATCCGCTCCACGTACTGCTGGAGCGTGGTCGGCTCGTCCGCGGAGTGCGTGCTCGCGAACGACGCGACGGCGAGGATGGCGTCGCGGTTGTCGGCGTCGCCGAGCAGGCCCTCCTTGACGACGGCCCCGAACTCCCGCCAGAAGGTGGCGTACTTGGCGGAGTCGGCCGTCTTCATCTCCTTGACCGACGCCAGCACCTTCTTGGTCAGCCGGCGCTGGATCATCCGGATGTGCCGGTCCTGCTGGAGGATCTCGCGGGAGACGTTGAGCGAGAGGTCCTGCGCGTCGACGACCCCCTTGACGAAGCGGAGGTACGGCGGCAGCAGCGCCTCGCAGTCGTCCATGATCAGCACGCGCTTGACGTACAGCTGGAGGCCGCGCCGGAAGTCGCGGGTGAACAGGTCGTGCGGGGCGTGCTCCGGCAGGAACAGCAGGGCCTGGTACTCGAAGGTGCCCTCGGCCTGGAGCCGGATGGTCTCCAGGGGGTCGCGCCAGTCGTGGCTGACGTGCTTGTACAGCTCGTGGTACTCGTCGTCGGAGACCTCGTCGCGCGAGCGCGCCCACAGCGCCTTCATCGAGTTGAGCGTCTCGGGCCCGGGCGTCTCCTCGCCCTCGCCCTCGCCCTTCGTGCCGGGCACGAGCCGGATCGGCCAGGTGATGAAGTCGGAGTACCGCTTGACGATCTCCTTGATCGTCCAGGTGGACGTGTAGTCGTGCAGCTGGTTCTCGGGGTCGGCCGGCTTGAGGTGGAGCGTGACGGCGGTGCCCTGCGGCGCGTCCTCGACGGACTCCAGGGTGTACGTGCCCTCGCCGCGCGACGACCAGCGGGTGCCCTTGCTCTCGCCGGCGCGACGGGTCACCAGGGTCATCTCGTCGGCGACCATGAAGCCGGAGTAGAACCCGACGCCGAACTGGCCGATGAGCCCCTCGGCGCCCGCCGCGTCCTTGGCCTCCTCGAGCTCCTTCAGGAACTCGGCGGTGCCGGAGTTGGCGATGGTCCCGATGAGCTTGCCGACCTCGTCGTACGACATCCCGATGCCGTTGTCCCGGACGGTGAGCGTACGGGCGTCCGGGTCGGCTTCGATCTCGATGTGCAGGTCGGAGGTGTCCGCGTCGAGGCCGTCCTGCCGCAGGGCGGCCAGGCGCAGCTTGTCCAGCGCGTCGGAGGCGTTGGAGACGAGCTCCCGCAGGAAGACGTCCTTGTTCGAGTAGACGGAGTGGATCATCAGCTGGAGCAGCTGACGGGCCTCCACTTGGAACTCAAACGTTTCGGTCGGCATGGTTCGCATGTCCTCGCAGGTCCCGAAGTTGCCAGGTCAGGTGGTGTCCACTGTAGGACACCGGGCCGGTGCGGCCGGCCGAACCCGGTACGGTCGCGGGAATTCACCCCCGGCACCTGGCGCGCCCCGCCCCTCCTCCGGTATGTCATGTCTCCGACAGCATCGGCATTCTCGTGCCGGAGTGAAGGGAAGACCCCGTGCGCCTGCGCCCCTTGCGCCTCCTGTGCTGCTCCGCCGCCCTCGCCCTGTCCCTGCCGGCCGTGCTCCCGGGCACGGCCTCGGCGGCGGTCCCGGCCTCCTCGGTCTATCTGCAGAACTACGTCACCGGCCGCAACGCGGCCGACAGCGGCGGCACCGTGGCCGCGCACCACCCCAAGGGCAACGAGGACCACCAGCAGTGGACACCGGTCGCGCTCGACGGCGGCTACCAGCTGCGCAACGCCGACGAGTCCGGCACCTGCCTCGGCCGCGGCGGCACCGCCGCCGTCACCGCGGCCTGCGGCGCGGACGGCACGACGTGGACGCTCACCGCCGGCGCCGACGGCACCTGGACCGTCTCCGCCCCCGGCACCTCGCAGTACCTCACCGGTTCCTCCTCCGACGCGGGCGCCGTACAGCTCGGCTCCGCGGGCGACCTGGCCCGCTGGTACCTGACCCCCGTCGCCTACGCCACCACGGCGATGCCCTCCGCCGACACCCGCACCCTGGACCAGGTCACCTTCCTGACCGCGCACAACGCCTTCGCCAACGGCGCCGACGGCGACTTCGCCTCCTGGCCGGTCAGCTGGTTCCCCAACCAGACCTACGGCATCGACCGTCAACTCGCGGACGGAGTGCGGGGGTTCATGCTCGACGACTACGCCGTCTCGGGGCGGGCCGTGCTGTGCCACAACAGCTGCGACGGCGTCGCCGACCCCGTGCCGCTCGCCACCGACCTGCAGCGCATCGTCGACTTCCTCAAAGCGCGCCCCGGCCAGTTCGCCACCGTCTTCCTGGAGGACTACGCCTCCTCCGACGTGCTGAAGTCCTCCCTCGCGGGCGTCAACGGCCTCTCCGACGTGCTCTACCGGCCCGACCAGGAAGGCGCGGCCACCAAGGGCTGGCCCATGATGGCCGACCTCGCCGCCCGCGGAAAGCAGCTGCTGATCTTCAGCGACCGCACCCGCGAGAGCGACACCGCCAACGGCTGGAGCACCCGGGACACCTTCGGGGTGATGTACCAGCGCGAGTGGACCGTGGAGAACTACTGGTCCATGGGCGGCGGCCTCGGCACCTCGGACTGGTCCTGCTACAGCCGCTGGGACACCAGACCGCTGACCGCCGACTCCGCCGCGTTCCACCCGCTGTTCGTGATGAACCACTTCCGTGACTACCCCATCGCCGGCACCGCCTCGACCGACAACGGCAAGATCCTCAACCGTGCGCAGAACTTCTGCACACCGGCCGCCCGCAAGAAGCCCAACTACGTCGCCGTGGACCGCTACGACCTCGGCTCCCCCAGCCCGCTGTCCACCGTGGCCACGCTGAACGGCTACATCCTCGCGCCGGGTCAGTGACCTAGGACGGTGCGGGTCCTCGGCGGCCCGGCCTCCGGTGGGTGGGCGTGTGCTTCGGCGAGCAGGAGGTAGCTGCCGGCGGTCCAGGTGTAGGCGCGGTCGCGCAGGCCCGTTCCGGTGAGGGCGTCGAAGTTCTCGGCGAAGCCGTGGGTCTCGCACAGGGCGCGGAAGCGGGCGCTGATGTCGTCGGCGAGCCGGTGGTGTCCGGCGCGGCGCAGGCCGTCCTCGACGAGGACGGTGGCGGGCGCCCAGATGGGGCCGCGCCAGTAGCCGTCGGCGCGGTAGTGCGGTGACGTGGTCCGTTCGGTGGCCAGGCCGTACGGGGTGAGGTGGCCCTTGACGCGGTCGGCCAGGGCGCCGGCGACCTCGGCGGGCAGGTGTTCGCCGAGCACGACGGGCATCAGGTCGAGGAGGCTGGCGCTGCTCCAGGTGGTGCCGGTGGCGGCGCCACGGGCGAGGAACCTGTCGCCGGTCCACAGCCGGTCGAGGAGTTCCGTCTGCATCTCCGCGGCGGCGGCTGCCCACCGGGCCGCCTGCTCCGCTCGACCCAACTCGTCCGCCAAGGAAGCGAGTTCGTGCATCTGCAGGATGAGGAAGGCGGCCAGGTCGGCGGTGGCCACCGTCCGTTCGGGGTCGAAGGTGGTGGCGTTGTCCCAGCCGCTGTCGTTGCCGTGCTCGTAGTGGGCCAGTCGGGACGCGGGCGCCCGTCGTGCGGTGAGCCAGAAGTCCGTCCAGCGCGCCAACCGGTCGTACGCCCCGGCGAGTTCGGCCCGGCCGGGCGGTGTCGGCAGGCGGCGGCGCAGCTGGCCGTAGGCCCAGCCGTGGATGGGCGGCTTGACGAAGTTGTACAGGACCTCGGAGTGGGTGACGGAGTCCGGCAGGGCGCCGCCGGCGTCCTGGTGGTCGAAGGGGAGGTGGTACTGGTCCAGTGCCAGCTCGGGGCAACCGCGGGCCAGGGCCAGGGCGTTGAAGCAGTGGTCCCAGCTCCAGACCTTGTCCATCCAGTGCTTCGACATCAGCACGGCGGGCCGGGTGACCAGGCCGGCGGGCCGGACCGTGGCCGACCACAGGACGTAGGCGGCGAGTTCGGCCGCCGGGGTGGCGGACGAGCGCCAGGGCGCGACCGCGTCGACGAAGCCGGTGAACGCCCTCAGCGCGCGGTCCACGACCTCGTCGAAGGCCGGCGCGGGCCCGTAGGGAGGGCGCGCGGTCTCGTACTCCTCGATCGCGACCTCCCAGGTGCCGTCCGCCTCCCCGGTCACGGCAAGACCGCGCTCCGCACCGCCCAGGGCCTGGTCTCCGGACGTCCGGGCGGTGGTGCCGCGCAGCACGGTGACGCGGTAGCGGCGTCCCGTCTCGTACGACGTGAACACGTGCGCGTCCGCCACGGGGTCGTGGAAGAAGTACGTGCCGCTGAACGGGGTGAGGGTGGGGGCCGCGGCGAGGACGCCGACGCCGAGTCCGCTGCCGCGCAGACGTACGGTGTCCGGCGACTCGTAGGCGAGGTCGATGCGGCCGCGCGGCCCGATCCAGCGGAGCAGGGCCGGGGTGGCCTCGACGCGGGTGTCGACGCGGTCGCCGCCACCGGGGTCGAGGGGGACCAGGCGCAGTACGGCGTGCATGCCGTTCTGGTGCGAGACGAGGTGGAGGTCCTCGGCGTACGTCTTCTCCGCGACGACGGGCGAGACGTCGAACCAGGAGCCGTGGGTGGAGAACGGGATGTCGCGGAGGGAGAAGGCCGGGCCGGGCGGGACGGCGGTCATGTGGCGGGACTCTTTCTGGAGCAGGGGGCGGCCGCTGGTCAGTTCCTCGGGCCGGGACCGGTGCTGGCCCGCAGGGAGATCGGCGGGGTCAGCAGGTGGTGGCGGGGTGGCGCCTCGGGGTGATCCAGCCGTTCCACCAGCAGGTCGACGGCGCGCCGGCCCATCTCCTCCGCCGGTACGTCGGCCGCGGTGAGCCGCGGGGTCACCGTCTCCGCCCAGCGGCCGGCGACGACCCCCGTGACGGAGAAGTCGCGCGGCACATGGCGGCCGGCCTGGGCGAGCCCCCGGTACAGGCCGCCGAGAGCGGCCTCGTTCAGGGTGACCAGGGCCGTGGTGGCCGGGTCGTCGTGCAGGATCTGTTCCACGCAGGCCTGGCCGGACGCGGCGTCGTCGCCGCAGCAGTACGTGCGTACCGTCAGCCCGCGCTCGGCGGCGGCCTTGGTGAAGCCGTCGAGGCCGCGCCGCGCGGACTCGTATCCGCACCGCAGCAGTTGCTCGGGCCGGTTGACGAAGGCGACCCGGCGGTGGCCGAGGTCCGCCAGGTGGTGGACGCACGCCGCGGCCAGCGAGGTGTGGTCCAGGCCCACCCACCAGCCGCCCTCGGGTCGGGCGGTGCGGCCGATGGCGACGAAGGGGAAGTCGAGGGCGGCCAGGTGATCGACGCGGTCGTCCTGGAGCCTGATCTCCATCAGGATCGCGCCGTCGACGCGCCGCTCCCCGAGCAGCCGTTGGAAGGAGCGGTCGCTGTCGACGCCGCTGGGGGAGAGCAGGACGTCGTAGTCGTGGGCCGCGGCCGCCTCGACGACGCTCCCGATGAAGTCCAGTTGCATACCGGTGTAGTGGGGGCCGGCCGGCGGGAAGACCAGGCCGATCGTGCTGGTGCGGCCGTTGGCCAGGGCGCGGGCGCTGGCGTTCGGGCGGTAGCCGAGTTCGTCGATGACCTGCTGGATCTTCCGGCGGGTGGCGTCCGAGACCGGGCGCTTGCCGCTCAGCGCGTAGGACACGGTGCTCCGCGAGACACCGGCCCGCCGGGCGATCTCACCGATGTTCACGAGAGGCTCCTTGCTCGAACCGGTCACCGCGAGCCGCCCTTCGTCGAACCGGTTCGCGTGCAGTGAACGTAGGAACTGCCCGCACGGCTGTCAACACCCGCGGCGCCGCGTTCCGTAAGGTGCTCGAACCGGTTCGACGGCGGCGCGAGGCGGAAGAGCGCGGCCGGGCGGTCGGGTGGGATCGGGTCGAGGCGGTCGGGGCGGGGTCAGGGCCGGACGCCGCCCATCTCCGCCGTGAACAGCACGGGGTCGCTGTCGAACCCTCTGACCATCTCGTGCATCTCCCACCGGCCCGAGGCGTCGCGGGTGAACTCCGCGATGGTCGCGGCGGTGGCGTCGGCGACCTGGGTGAAGTCGTCCACGAGGAGCTTCCGGTAGCCCTCGACCACCAGCACACCGGCGTTGGTGAGGTCGCCGAACGTGCGGGGGCCGCCGTCCTGGTGGATGGCCACGCCGACCACGACCCGACCGTAGACGGGCGCGAGCCGGTCGAACTCCAGCACCATGACCTCGACATACCCGAATCCCATGCCGGTCTCGCTGTGCCGGGTCATGTTGATGGTGCCGTCGGGCGAGCGGCTCTCGTAGTGCACGACGTAGACGGGCCGTCCATGGGGATCGTCCGCCGGGTAGGTCGCGCCGATGATGTCGAGGTGGCGGGCCGGCTCGCCGAAGGGACTCGGGTCCCACTTGATTCTGACCTCGACCTTGCGCAGGCCCTCGCCGACACCGCTCATGTCCGCCACTCCCCCGTCGTCCGGCGCGGGCTCTCCCCGCACCCTCAAGTATGTGCCGTGACCAGCCGGTTGATGCCTTCCTGACGGAGCCGGACAGGTCACCGGACGCCCGCCGGACAGCGCCGGCGGCCGGGGCTCACGGCCGATGCCGCACGAATCGCAGGGTCGCCCCGGTCTCGCCCGGGGCCGGGGGACGGTTCCAGGGCCGGGTGCGGAAGCTGTGCAGGCGTCCCCGGGTGAGGGCGAGTCTCGGCAGGCGGACACCGAACTCGGATGCGAGAGCCTCCAGGACGCGCCGCTCGCCCAGCCGCTCCGCCAGATGCTCGCCGGGCGGGAAGAGCCGGTCCGGGTCGAGTGCGGCGGGCAAGGGTCCTCGTCTGCCGATCGTGCCCGGCCGCACGGTGAATCCGCAGATCTCCTCGCCGTTCTCCGCGACCGACAGCAGGAAGTGCCCGAAGGGGGCTCCGTCGGAGGGCTCGCTCCACACCGTGACCGCGCGAGTGCCCAGGGAGGCGGCGTCGCCCGGGGAGACGAACCGCCTCTCGTCGAAGCCTCCCGGCCCGGCCTCCAGGGCGAAGCTCCAGCCGGCTCCGGCCCGGCCGACGACGGCCACCGCCTCGTCCCCGGACGTCGACAGGCCGAAATGGTCGCGCGCGTTCCTGCGCGCGTCCCACACCGTCATCGGCTCCCGCAGGGTCGTGGTTTCGTCCGCGCCGATGCGGCCGGGCAGTTGGGCCGGCTCCACCCCCTCCACCAGGACGAAGCGGTACGACGTCAGGATGCTGCCCCGGTCCGTGTCGACCAGCCAGGCCAGACCCGGCGGATCCTCGTCGGGGGCCGGAGCCGGGGCGTTGCCGTGCTGTCCGGCCCTCGGTGTGGCCAGCAGTTCCCGGCCCCGCTCCGGGGTGAGGAGAGGGCCGAGGACCGGGTCGGCGCACAGGCCGACGGGCGCGATGTGGTCCGGGCCGAGCGGTCGCCACTCGGGCAGCGCGGCGCGCAGCGTGTGCCAGGCCGCGTCGCTCTCGCCCCAGCGGGCCTGTTCCCGCGCCTCCTCCACGGCCGCCGCGAAGGGGCCCGCGGGCGTGTAGCGGAACGTGCCCGCCCGCGCCTGCCGCAGGGCGTCGTCCGCCACCGGACGCACGGTCTCGGGAGCCGTCCGCAGGAACATGCCGTCGTCCCAGCGGTTGCGCACATGCTCGTCGGCCAGCACCGGCAGCATCTCCGGGGCGTAGCGCGGGTCGTCCGCGAGCCCGTGGAAGGACACCGTGTACGTCTCGCCGAGCAGGCGTCGGATCTGGTCCCGCAGCCCCGTCGCGCGGGGCCTGCCGTACGCGATCGCCTCCGCCAGGGCCGCCGAGGCCCGCTCGTGCCGTCCGGCCAGGGCGTCGAGCCGGGCGGCCTCGACGGAGGCGTCCAGGGACCGCGTGGTCGCGTTGGCGAACTCCCGCCCCTCGCGCGCCGATCGATCCGCCTCCAGTTGGTGGAACTCCTGGTGCATGGCCTCCATGAAGGCGCGGAACGACGCGTACCGCTCGGGCGGACTCGCGCGCCACGGGGCCCAGGTGTAGACGGCCCACTCCCCCGTGTCGTCGACGTCACCGGGGTCGAGCAGGACGTACATGACGTCGGACTCCACGTCGAGTTGCAGCGCCCGCTGCCACATCCCGGCCGACAGCGGCTCGCCAGGTTCGCCGGGGAAGTACTCGGACAGCCCTGCCGCGTCCTCGTGCGGACGGATCCGGTCCGTGCCCGCCAGCAGCCAGACGAAGCCGCCGGCGTGCCGCCAGCCGTCGCTCACCGCCAGGAACGTCCGGTAGGAGGGCGGCAACCGGTGCCCGAGCCGTGCCTCCAGGGCTTGGATGCGCTCCTCGGACGCGGGCGGAAACCCCAGCCACCGTGCGCGCCTCGGTTCCTCGTCGTGCGCGTCTTCGCCCTCCGGTGCCCGCGGCTCCCGCGCGTCCGCCCACTCCTCGCTCCACCGCTGCAAGAAGGACCGCCAGTCCTCACTCATGCCCACCATGCCTGAAGCCTGACAGGCGCCACTGACAACACCCCCGGTTCGCGGGGCGGTTCGCCCGGCGTACCGGCCAAGGGGCGGTGGTCAGGGCGCGGATCGGGTTCCGGTGGGCGGGGGCTGCCGCGTCTGCCGCGTGGTGTGCGCTGCGGCCACCACAGGACGTAGGCGGCCGAACCGAACGCGAAGGCGAGGCGGATGAGGCCGCGGGCGCCGTCGGAGGGGATCAGCAGGGCGCTGCCGTAGAGGGACAGCAGGGCGATCCAGCTGACCCAGGGGACCAGGCGCCGCTGGCCGATCGAGTCCCAGAGCAGGGTGCCGAGGAGGACGGAGGCGTTGTAGTACGTGTACACGCTCGGGTCCAGGGCGATGCGGGCGTCGGCGGCGAGCAGGACGACGGCCGGCCAGCGCTGCCGGCGGACCGCGAGGACGCCCAGGGCGACGCCGAGGCTCATCTGGGCGGGCCGGTCCCACCAGGGGGTGACGGGGTCGTGCACGCCGAACCAGCGCAGGGAGGACGCCGGTTGGTTGGGGATGGTGAAGCGGGCCGCGGCGAAGGTCTCGGTGTGGGTGAGGTAGAACGGCAGCCAGGCGGCGGCCACCAGGGCGAACAGCCAGGCCGCGGCGCGCGCCCGGCCGCCGCGCGGCAGGGCCAGGAAGAGCGGGACGAAGCCGACCGCCCAGGGTTTGCAGCCGACGGCCAGGGCCAGGCAGACGCCGACGGCGGTGGCCCTGCCGCGGACCAGGGCGCGCACGGCCAGCGTGGTGAAGAACAGGGCCAGCACGTCGTCGAGATGCGCGAACCGTACGGCGACCTCCACCCACATGGGGATGAAGGCCGCCCCGGCGATCAGGACCCGCTGCTGCAGGCGCCTGTGGTTGACGCCGGTGCCCCGGTAGTGGTCCGCGGCCGCCCGCCCGACCAGGACGAGCATGTACAGGCCCAGCACCGACATGAACAGGTCGGCGAGTTTCTCCCCCGTCTCGGGCGGGAACGGCGCGAACAGTCCGGCGACGAGGAAGCTGACGGGGCCGATCTGCAGTTCGGGGTGGTTGGCATAGAGGGCGAGGCCGCCGCCGGGGATCTGGTTGAACAGCAGTTGCTGGCCGGTCCTCAAGTAGTGCCAGGAGACGGCCTCGTGGCGTTCGGCGACGACGAACCAGCCGGCCGTCCACACGGCCAGCAGCAGGGTGTGCCGGCGGACCGGCAGCCACTTCGTCCGGCCGAACCGCTCCCCGCCTCCGGGCGCGGGACCCGCCGTTCGCCCGTTCGGCACACCCCGTCCTTCCGCTGCACGTTCTGTCGGCACCGGGGCGGCCGAGGACACGGCCCCGCCCGGCTCACCTCAGTAGAGGGACTGGGCGCGACGCGGGTTCCTCCTCGGGGTGCCTTGGTCGCGGCTGGACCGTGGGCGCCGCTGTGACCTGCGGTTTTCCTACGGGCCGACCGGGGGACCCGGAGCGTGTGGTGGCCTATGGGGCGGAGCAGCGGGTACGGATGAGCGTGTGGTGGCCTATGGGGCGGAGCAGCGGGTACGGATGCCGGCACTGCGGGCGCGCTGGCTGAGGCAGACGTTCGTCCACTGGCCGTTCCCTGCGGAGACGGTGCAGGCCCTGCTGCCGGAGGGTCTCGTCGTGGACGGGTACGACGGAGCCGCCTGGGTGGGTCTGACCCCGTTCGAGATGGCGGGAGTGCGGCCGCCGGGGGTGCCGGGCGCCGGGCTGACGTTCGCGGAGACGAACCTGCGCACCTACGTCCGCCGGGGCGACGGACAGGACGGACTGTGGTTCCTCTCGATCGAGGTCTCCTGTCCGCTGATGCTGGCGGCGCGTGCCGTCGGGGCGCCGTACCACCCGGGCGGACTGAGCGTGCGCGGGAACGGCGACATCGTCTCGTACGCCGGTGTGCGGTGGGGCGGAGGCCCTTCCTACCGGCTCGCCGTCCGCCCCGGGGACCCGGCCCAGCCCACCGAGCGCGACGTGTGGCTGACCTCCCGCTGGCGGTCGTACACGCGGCGGTTCGGGACGCTGTGGGAGACACCGGTCGAGCACGAACCGTGGCCGCTGGCCGAGGCGAGGGTCGACGTCCTGGAGGAGACGCTGACGGCCGCGGTGGGCCTGCCCTCCCCCGCCGCGGAGCCCGTCGTGCACTACTCGCAGGGCGTCCGGCACGTACGGCTGGGCGCGTCCCGGCCCCTGCGCACGGGACGGCGCCGGAGGTGACGCCGCCGGGTGAGCGCGGTGGTCGCCCGCGAAAGGCGGTCGGCCGGGCGGTGGACCGGCCCGGACGGGGCACTCGCGGGCCGACGGCGGATTCGACGACCCCAAGGAGTGCCATGCCTGCGCCACGACTGCTCGGCGTCTATCTCAACGACCACCTGGCCGGCGCGACCGTCGGTGCCGAGCTGGGGCACCGCATGGTCCAGGAGCACGGTGACACGGCGTACGGGAACGAGCTGCGGAACCTGGCGACCGAGATCGCGCAGGACCGGCGGGCCCTGCTGCGGATCATGGGCGAGCTGGACGTGCCCGCGCGGCGGTACAAGGTCTACGGGGCGTGGCTGGGCGAGAAGCTCGGCCGGGCCAAGCCCAACGGCCGCCTGCTGCGCCGCTCCGGCCTCACGTTGCTGATCGAGCTGGAGGCGCTGCGGTCGGGCGTGGCGGGGAAGGCGCTGCTGTGGCGGGCCCTGCTCACCATGGCCGGCGACGATCCGCGCTTCGACCGCGACCGGCTGGAGGAGCTGCGGCAGCGGGCGGAACGGCAGACGCAGAGGCTGGACTCCCTGCACACCAGGGCCGCCGCGGGTCTGCTCGCCGCGTCGGAGCGGCAGCCGTCGGGATCGTCGGCGGCCCGGTCCGGCTGACGCCTCCGGTGCCGCCGACGGCGTCCCGCTCAGCCCAGCAGCGGATCGTCGAAGAGCGAGAGCCTGGCGGTGACGCGTTTGCCGACGGGCTCCCGGCGAGCCTCGAAGCCCTGCACCACCGCCATCACGATCTCCAGGCCGTGCTGTCCCACGCGTCCGGCGTCGGCGGCATGGGCCCAGGGAAGCGTGGGATCGGTGTCCCACACCTCGATCTCCACCATGCTGCCGTCGGCGACGCGCAGCTGCAACAGCGCCGGCCCGGGCGCGTACTTGAGCGCGTTGGTGACCAGCTCGCTGACGACCAGTTGCGACAGGTCCAGTGTCCGCGCCGCGACCGGAAGCCCGTGTTCGGACTGGGCGCGCGCCAGAAAGGCCGACACCTGGTCCCTGGCGTCGGCGATGCAGCCCGGCGCTCCGTCGAGGGCCACGGTTACCTCGGCAGGTGCGGCTTCCGGCATCCGAAACCACTCCTCGGGCGGAACAGTCTCGCTGCCGCCGATGTGCAATACCCCGTTCATGAGCGCGCGACTACCCCGTGCGTCTCGTCCTACTCCTGCGCCGCGCGCACATGAATGGGGCGCGTGCGTGCATCGAGCCCGGAATACGGGGCAGCGATGGCAACAGAAGGGGTGACGGGGTGCCGATCGACCGCGGAAGGATGCGAGTGTCAGACAACCGGGAAGCAGTGGGCCACGGTGGGCTGTCCGTGGTCCGTCACGACGTCGACGGCGTCGCCGTTCTCGGGCTCGAGGGGGAAGTGGACTACCAGAGCGCGTCGGCCCTGACCCGGGCGATGCCCCGGGCCGACGCCGATCCGGGCCGCCGGCTCGTGCTCGACCTGAGCCGGGTCTCGTTCATGGACTCCAGCGGTGTCAACGCCCTCATCGGCGCCCACCAGGCCAGGCAGCCCGTGGACGGGTGGCTGCGGCTGGCCGGGGTGCGCGGGGCGGTGCTGCGCACCCTGCAGCTCGTGGGTCAGGACGCGGTGATCGTCTGCTGTCCGAGCGTCGAGGACGCCGTTCGGCCGTGACGGGCGGGCGGTGGACGACCGCCGGATAAACCGTCCGAGTACCCCTCCTCTGTCAAGGCATGCCGGTTTCCGCATGCCTTTTTTCGCCGTTCTCGGATGCCTCCGCGGGGCTTTGGCCGCCGCCCGGGAACTGCGTTAACCTTCGACGGATTTCTCATCAGGCATATCCGTGAACTGCGGAAATTGCCGCTCACAGCGGGGCCCTGCGGGGCCCCGGCGCGGTTCCGAGTCCTCGGGGTGAGGGCTCTTGGGGAGCGGAACGAGGATGCGCATGACCACCAAGTCGGTCGAGGCCGAGAAGCAGGGGCCGGGCGAGCAGGAGCTGCGGCAGCTGCTGGCCGGGCTGACCGCCGTACGGGACGGCGACTTCGGCACCCGTCTGCCGTCGGACGGGGAGGGGCTGCTCGGCGACATCGCCACCGTTTTCAACGGCATGGTCGACCAGTTGTCCGTGTTCACCTCGGAGGTGACGCGGGTGGCCCGTGAGGTGGGCACCGAGGGCACGCTGGGCGGTCAGGCGGAGGTGCCGGGAGTCTCCGGCACCTGGGCCGACCTGACCGACTCGGTCAACGCCATGGCGGGCAACCTGACCACGCAGGTCCGTGACATCGCCCAGGTGGCCACCGCGGTCGCCAAGGGCGACCTGTCCCAGAAGATCGACGTGCCGGCCCGCGGCGAGATCCTGCAGCTGAAGGAGACCGTCAACACGATGGTCGACCAGCTGTCGTCGTTCGCCGCGGAGGTCACCCGCGTCGCGCGCGAGGTGGGCAGCGAGGGACGCCTCGGCGGTCAGGCGCAGGTGCCCGGTGTCGGCGGTGTCTGGCGCGACCTGACCGATTCGGTCAACTTCATGGCCGGCAACCTGACCTCCCAGGTCCGCAACATCGCCCAGGT
>NZ_JAMGBF010000018.1 GCF_023516615.1 Streptomyces panaciradicis | reverse complement strand
TCTTGTAGTAGGAGGTGGCGAGCAGCTCCTCGGCCGTCTCGATGAACTCGATGTCGTCGAACTCGACGTTCTCCATCGCGATTCACTTCCCCTCTTTGTTTTCGCCGGGTTGTTCCCGGCGACTGATGAAATCTTCGCCGGGGACGCGGATTTCCGTCAACCGATCAAGAAAGGCGGGAAATTGAACGCGAAGCGCCCTGTTCAACCGCTGCCGGGCAGCGGTTAAACAGGGCGCGAAGGGCGGTGCGGCGCGCGGGGCCGTCAGCGGCGGTGCGGCTCCCGCACCACGGCGACGTCGCCGGCCGGCACGGCGACCGCGTCGCCCACCGGCTTCCCGGTGAGCAGTTCGACCGCTCCCGGCGCGACCGGGACCGTCGCGTCCTCGCCGCCGTGGTTGATCAGGAACAGGTAGTCGGCGTCGGGGCCGCGCCGCAGCACCGCCTCCACCCCGGCGGGCGCCGTGCGGACGGCCGTCACGCCCGCCTCCGCGCGGACCCGCTCCAGCAGGCCGGCCAGGGTCGCCGGGTCGGGCCGCGTGGACAGGTACCAGGCGGCGCCCGAGCCGTGCGCGTTGCGGGTCACCGCCGGGATCCCGGCCAGCGGGCCCGTCGTGTACGACGACACCGCCTCCGCGCCCTCCAGCCGCACCCGCTCCGACCACAGCGAGCCCGTGCCGCCGCCGCTCAGGGCCACCGTCTCCCCGGGCAGCAGCGGGAACAGCTCGTCCGTCCGGATGCCCAGGGCCGTACGGAACGCGCCCGGGTAACCGTCCAGCCGCACATGGCAGTCGGCGTCGACCATGCCGCTGTGGAAGCCGACGGCGAGCGTACCGCCACGCTCGGCGAACGCACAGAGGTTCGCCGCGCCCGCGTCGTCGACCAGGTAGAGGCTGGGCGCCAGGACCAGCCGGTACGCCGACAGGTCGGCGTCCGGGCGGACGAAGTCCACCGCCACGCCCGCGCGCCACAACGGCTCGTACCAGTCCCGCACCAGGTCCAGGAAGCGCAGTTCGCCGCTCGGCTGCGAGGGCAGTTCCAGGGCCCAGCGGGCGTCCCAGTCCCAGACCACGGCCACCTCGGCCGGCGTCGTGCTGCCGCGCACCTCCGCGAGCGCCCGCAGGTCCGCGCCCAGTCGCACGACGTCCCGCCAGATCTGGCTGTCGGTCCCGGCGTGCGGCAGCATCGCCGAGTGCCACTGCTCGGCGCCCGCCTTGGCGGCCCGCCACTGGAAGTAGGCGATGCCGTCGGCGCCCCGGGCGACGTGCGCGAGGGCGTTGCGGCGCAACTCCCCGGCCGTCTTGGCCCGGTTGACCGGCTGCCAGTTGACCGCGCCCGTGGAGTGCTCCATCAGCAGCCAGGGGCCGCCGGCCAGGGAGCGGACCAGGTCGCCGCTGAGCGCGATGTCGATCTCGGACTCGGGGTCACAGGAGCGCAGGTAGTGGTCGTTGGAGACGATGTCCAGTTTCGGGGCCCAGCGCCAGTAGTCGAGGGCGTCGAAGTTGTACATCACCATGAAGTTGGTGGTCGCCGGGGTCGTCGGCGCGGCCTCGGCCAGGACGTCCCGTTCGGCCTCGTACAGCGACAGCAGGGCGTCGCTGCAGAAGCGGCGCCAGTCCAGCCGGTGCGTGGGGTTGGGGACCGCGCCGGTCGCGCGCGGGGGCAGGATCTGGTCCCAGTCGTAGTACCACTGGCTCCAGAAGGTGGTGCCCCAGGCGTGGTTGAGGGCGTCCAGGCTCGCGTACCGGTCCTGCAGCCAGGCGCGGAACGCCTCCGCGCTGGTGTCGCAGAAGCACTCGGCGTTGTGGCAGCCGTACTCGTTGTGGACGTGCCACATCGCCACGGCCGGGTGATCGGCGTACCGGCGCGCCAGTTCGCCGACGATCCGCAGGGCGGCCTCCCGGTAGGCCGGGCTGGACGGGCAGAACGTCTGGCGGCTGCCGTACGACAGCCTGCGGCCGTCCGCGTCCACCGGCAGGGCGTCCGGGTGGGCGACGAAGAACCAGGCGGGCGGGGCCGCGGTCGGGGTCGCGAGGTCGGCGGCGATGCCGTGCTCGTGCAGCAGGCCGAGGATGCGGTCCAGGCGCGAGAAGTCGTAGGTGCCCTCGGAGGGTTCCAGCAGCGCCCAGGAGAAGATGTTGACGCTGACCATGGTGACCCCGGCCTCGGCCATCAGCCGCATGTCCTCGGCCCACACCTCCTCGGGCCACTGCTCAGGGTTGTAGTCGCCGCCGTAGGCGATGCCCGGGACGTTCAGGGCGCGGGTCATCGGGCACCTCCGGAGAGCAGCCGGCGCGTGGTGGCGACGCCCCACTCGTCGAGGGACAGCAACCGGTCGCTGGAGGCCATCAGGCCGCCGGTGGCCTCGACGTGGGCCGCCCAGCGCTCGCGGGTCTCCACGGCGGGGCGGGCCATCAGGCAGTCGGGGTCGTTGGTCCAGAGCCGGCCGTGCTGCCACTGGCGGCCCACGCCGGTGAACTCGGCCGGGTCCTGGCCGGGCTGGCTGTAGTCGTCGGCCTCGGGGCGGCGGTGCGGGGCCGTGTCGGGGCTGACCCGCATCGCGTCGAACAGGCCGATGGAGGGCAGGATCGGCGCCCCGCAGCCCAGCAGGTAGGCGTCGGCGCCGATGGCCTCGCGGATCAGCCGGATGCCGTCGCGGTACGCGGTCAGCGCGTCGACGTCCGCGTGCCGTACGCCGTCCAGCGCGCCGGCGTACAGGAAGTCGACCTTGAAGTAGTCGTAGCCCTCGGAGCGCAGCGTGCGGAAGACGTCCGTCAGGTACGCCGCCGCCTCGGGGTGGGTGGTGTCCAGCACCCGCAGGTCGTGGCCCCAGTTGCGGCCGGCGTGCGCGAAGCCGCCGTCGGCGGAGCGGACCAGCCAGTCGGGGTGCTCGCCGGCCAGGTCGCTCGCCGGGTCCACCAGGAAGGGGGCCGTCCAGATGCCGGCCCGGCGGCCGCGCGCCCGGATGGCGTCCGCGATGCCCGCGCGGGAGCGGAAGCGGCCGGAGAGGGTGAGCCAGTCGCCGAGGGCCTTCTGGTAGCCGTCGTCGATCTGGACGACGTCGATGGGCAGGTCGAGGGTGTCCATCGCACGGAGGTTCTCGTGGATGTCGTCCTCGGTGACGTGCGTGAAGTACTCGTACCAGGAGCACCAGACGGTGGGCGCCGGCCGCGGCGGTGCGACGCCGAGGCTGTCGGCCCAGCCGCCCAGCGCTTCCTGGATGCCGGTGCCCGTCCACTCCTTCACCGGACCGTCCGCGGTGACCTCCGCGAGGCCGTCCGTCACCGTCAGCCGGATGGAGGGGACCTCGCCGGTGGGGTCGACGGCCGCCCACAACCGGGCCGGTGAGCCGTCGCCGGGGTCGAGCGCCAGCAGGCCCTCGCCCTGGAAGGTGCCCTCGGGGACGGTAACGCCGGGGCGGTAACAGACCGTCGCCCAGTTGTCGTTGGTCGGGCGGTACGGCCGCTCACCCGGGGCGTAGGCCCCGCTGGGGCTCCAGGACTGCCAGCCCTCCTCGTGGACCCGGGCGTTGAGCGGGTCCACGGGGAGGGAGGCGACGGGGGTGAAGGGGTGGTGCACGGGGGTCTCTTTCACAAAGGGGGCGTCAGCCCTTGTTGGCGCCGAGGGTGAGGCCGCTGACGAACTGCCGTTGCAGCACGAAGTACACGATCAGGGTGGGGATCGCGGTGAGCAGGGCTCCGGCGGCGACGAGGTTGGGATCGGTGAAGTACTGCCCGGAGAGGTTGTTCAACGCGCTGGTGATCGGCATGTTCTCGCCGGTGGAGATCAGCACGATGGCCCAGAAGAAGTCGTTGTAGATCCAGATGGACAGCAACGTCGCCAGGGCGGCCATGGCGGGCTTGCACAGGGGCAGCACGATCTGCCAGTACTGGCGCCACACCGACGCGCCGTCCACCAGGGCGGCCTCGGTGAGTTCGTGCGGCAGCATCCGCATGTAGTTGGACAGCACGAACGCGCAGAACCCGGACTGGAACGCGACGTGGATCAGCACCAGGCCGAGCGCGGAGTCGTACAGCTTGCCGCTGGCGGTGACGCCCGGCAGGTCGATCAGCAGGTACATCCGGTACAGCGGGGTGATGATGACCTGCTGGGGCAGCAGGTTGCCGGCGGTGAACACCAGCAGCAGGGCGATGTTGAGACGGAAGTCGAACCGGCTGACGTAGAACGCCACCATCGACGACAGCAGCAGCGTCAGCAGCACGGCGGGCACCGCGATGATCAGCGTGTTGCCGAAGTAGTGCAGCATGTCGGACTGCACGAAGGCGTTCTTGAAGTTGTCGAACGTCAGCTTGTCCGGCCAGGACACATAGCCCTTGTTGCTGGTCTCCGAGTACGGCCGCAGCGCGGCGAAGACCGCCCACACCAGCGGGGCGAGCCAGGCCAGCGAGGTGGTGACGAGGAAGACGTGCAGCAGGATCCGGGCCGGGCGGACGGGAGTGCGCTGCTTGGTGACGACAGCCGTGCTCATGCGCGCCGCTCCTTCCGGAAGGTCGCGATCAGGTACGGGATGATGACCGCGAGGGAGATCACCAGCAGGACGACGGCGATCGCGGAGCCGTAGCCGATCCGGCTGGACTCGCCGATGATGTTGTTGGTGATCAGGATCGACAGCAACTCGGTGCCCTGGGCGCCCTTGTTGAAGACGAAGACCAGGTCGAAGGCGCGCAGGGCCTCGATGATCGTGACCACCAGGACGACGGTGTTGGTGGGGCGCAGGGTGGGGAAGATGACGTTCTTGAACGTCTGCCACTCGTTCGCGCCGTCCAGGGCGGAGGCCTCGCGCAGGGAGGGGTCCACGCCCTTCAGGCCGGCCAGGTAGAGGATCATCATGTAGCCGGTGTGCCGCCAGGAGGCGGCGACCAGCACGGCCCACAGGTTCAGGTGCGGGTCGCCGATCCAGTCGATGTAGTGGCCGGGCTTGTTGGCCCCGATGAGGCTGTTGATCAGGCCGGTGTCGGGGTTGTAGACGAGCTGCCAGACGAAGCCGGTGACCGCGAGCGAGACCACGACCGGCAGGAAGTAGGCGGTCTGGTAGACCCGGGAGAACCGGATCTTCTTGTCCAGCTGGACGGCCAGGAACAGGCCCATCGGCGTCGGGATCAGGATGAGCACGACGAACCAGATGATGTTGTGCTCGACCGCGGGCCAGAACTGCGGGTTGTCGCTGAACAGTTGTTTGAAGTTGTCGAGCCCCACCCACTTGATGGAGTCGAAGCCGATGCCGTCCCAGCTGGTGAAGGCCAGGAAGATCGACGCGATGGCGGTGACCCAGACGAGGGCCACATGAAGGACCGTCGGCACGCCGGCCATGAAGGCGAGCGTGATGCGGTCGCGGCGGGTCAGCAGGCGCTTGTGGCCCCGCGGGACCCGCTCCTTGACAGGCGCGGGGCCCGAAGACGGCTGGGGGGCCGCCTCCGGGCTCGTGGTGGTGGTGTCGGCGCTCATCAGGACGCGAAGATCGTCTTCTTCTGGCGTTCGATCGAGGCCAGCAGGCTGTCGACGCCCTTGGGGTTCTGCAGGAACTTCTGCAGCGAGGGCTGCATCACCGTGGAGGTGAAGTCCGGCCGGGAGTCGCGGTCCATGAACTGCGTCAGGCTCTTGGCGTTGGAGATCATCTCGAACGCCTTCTTCTGCAGCGGCGTGTAGGAGGCGGTGGAGGCCTTGCTGGAGGCCGCGACCACGCTCGGGTCGCCCTTGAGGTAGAGCTCCTCGGCGCCCGGGGTGCCCAGGTACTCCATCAGCTTGACCATGCCGGCCTTGCCCTTCCCCGCCTTGGAGACCATGAAGCCGTCGGTGGGCGCCTCCACGGTGTCCTGCCCGTACGCGGAGTTGATCTCCGGGAAGGCGAAGAAGTCGAGGTCGTCGAGGTCGGCCTTGTTGGTGAACTGCTGGGCCACGAAGGTGCCCAGGAGGTACATGCCGGCCTTCTTGGACACCAGGGTCTGCGCGGCGTCCTGCCAGGTGCGGCCCATGAAGCCGTCCTGGTGGTAGGGCAGCAGCTCGGCCCAGTGGTCGAAGACGGCCTTGACCTTGGCGTCGGTCCAGGCGGCCTTGCCCGCCATCAGCTCGACGTGGAAGTCGTAGCCGTTCAGGCGGAAGTTGATCTGGTCGAAGGTGCCCATGGCCGGCCAGGCGTCCTTGTCGCCGAACGCGATCGGGACCAGGCCGTCCTTCTTCATCTTCTTGCACAGGGCGACCAACTCGTCCCAGGTGGTGGGCACCTGGTAGCCCTTCGCCTGGAAGACGCTCTTGCGGTAGAAGACCGCCCACGGGTACGTGGTCATCGGCACGAAGTAGTACTTGCCGTCCTCGCCCTTGCTGAGCTTCTTCATCGCGTCGGGGAAGTTGCCCCCGATCTTGTCCCACACGTCGTCGATCGGGGACGCGAGGCCCTTCTTGGCGAAGAACTGCATGCGGTAGCCCGCGAACCACTTGAACACGTCGTCCGGCGTGCCCTGCAGGTAGGAGTTGATCTGCTCCTGGAAGGTGTTGTGGTCCTTCGTGTTGACGTCGACCGTGATGCCGGACTGCTTCTTGAACGCGTCGTAGACGGCGGCGTACGCCTTCTTCGGCACCGCATCCGAGTCGTTGGAACCGACGCTGACGGTCTTGGAATCCGACCCGCTGCTGCTGCTTCCGCAGGCGCTCAGCAGGGGTATGCCCGCTCCGGCGAGCAGCGCGGCACCGCCCGCGCCGCGCAGCAGACTGCGGCGGCTGGGGGAGGGAAGGGAGAGACCCGAGGGGGAGAGGTCCATGTACGGCTCCTGAAGGCAGGGTTCGGCCACAACTGCGCCATGTCGAAACAAGTCGAAACCGACCAGAAATCAACTCGACCGAACATCGTGGCGGTAATAACAGCGTCATGTCCGCTCATGGGTCAATAGCTGCCCAAGAGCTTTGTGGAAACGTGACCGACATGTTTTAGATCGATCTCGTCCGAGCGGTCGGACAGAGGTGCCGTGAGATAAGCGGACATGCCGGTTTCGCACCGGGCGCCGACCGAGGTCAGCCGGTGATCCGCACGGTCCTGGAGACGGTGACCTGGTCGATGTCGGAGGTCCTGACCGTCGCCTTCAACGTCCAGGTCCCGGCGATGGGGAGGGTCACCGAGTCGGTCCCCCAGTAGCCGCCGAGGTTCGTCAGCCGCGCGTCGATCGGGCCGATCCTCCGGGCGGGGAGCGTGAAGGAGAGCCGCAGCTCGGGGACGGTGGAGATGCCGCCGTCGGGGCCGAAGACGACCGCCTGCACGGAGTTGTCGCCGACCCGTGCGGGGTCGAGGGTGATCTGCACCTTGCCGTGCCCGCCGGGGGTGCCGACGTCGAACGGGATCATGGTCACGGACGTGGCCGGCAGCCCGCCGGCCGTCGTCGGCGCCTGCTCGGCCTCGGCGGCGGCGCGGCCCGGCAGGGTGCCGGTGAGAACCGTGGTGACCACCAGGACGACCACGCCCACGGTCACCTCGGCGAGAACGGAGCGGCGCAGCCCGCGGCGGGAGGCGGCGGACTCCGCCGGGTCGGCGGACGCGGGCGCCGCGGACGGGCCGGCGGGGTCGTCCGGCGCGGGCAGCGCCGGCCCGCCGCCGACCGGCTCGGGCACCCGTTCCCGTACGACCGCCTCGGCCGGCGCCGCGACGAGCCGTGCCGTCCACTGCCGGGAGAGCCACGCCAGGGCCAGCAGCAGCACGACCGCGGCCAGCTTGGCGAGCAGCAGACGGCCGTACGTCGTCGCCGTGAGCGCGTTCAGGGAGCCCAGGCCGCGCCAGGACTGGTAGACGCCGGTGACGACGAGGACGGTCACGCAGGCCGGGGCGAGACGGGAGAAGCGGGCCACGGCGGCCGGGGCGAGTTCGGTGCGGTGCAGCAGGACCAGCAGGGCCGTGAGTCCGCCCAGCCAGACGGCCATGGCCAGCAGGTGCAGCACCGAGGAGGTCATGGCCAGGGGCACCTGGATGCCGGCCGAGGCGTGCTCGGCGGCGGCCCAGGTCAGCGCCAGCGCGACGGCCACGGCGGTGAGGGCGGCCAGGAGCGGCGGGGAGGCGGCCGGGATCGGCCGCGAGACGGCCCGGCGGGCGGCCTCAGACCCCGCGTCCGCCCGTCCGGCGTCCGCCACGGCCGGGGGCCGCCGTTCGGCCCCGTGCGGCCCGTCCTGGGCCTCGGCCACCGGTGGACGCCCGTCGGCCGCGTGGACGGCCTCCTCGTTCGGTTTGTCCTGGGCCTCGGGCCGGTCCGGGGCGGCGTCGGCGGCCGTCCCCCGCGAGGCATCCGGGACGGACCGCGCCGACCGACCGCTGCCCGCCGCCGACAGCCAGGACCAGCCCGGTCGTTTGCGGAGTGACACGAAGGCGGCGGCGACGATCAGCAGCAGCGCCAGCCGCACCAGCAGGGCCATCCCGGGGCGGCCCGTCAGGGTCCGGGTGAGGGCCCCGGCGTCGAAGGCCGCCGCCGGGCCGGCCCCGGTCTCGTACGGGGCGCGCAGTGCCAGCAGGAACAGGCTGGTGCCCAGGAGGGTCCACCAGCCCGCCACCAGGGGTTTGCGCAGAGGAGCGGGGTCCGCCGGGCGGCACAGGACGACGAAGGCCGACGTGCCGATGAGCAGGGCGGCGGCGAGGTAGGCCAGATAGCGGGCGATGTTGTACAGGCCGGCGGTGGCCGGGTTCTCGACCGAGCCGGCGTTCACCGCGGCGACCGTCGGTGAGGGTTTGCCGACCGAGAAGGTGAACGCTCCCGACACCGGGTGGCTGTCGGCGGACACGGCCCGCCAGGCCACCACGTACGTGCCCCGGGCGAGTTCGGCGGGAAGTGTCACGCGCGCGGTGTCCGAGCCGCCCGGACCGTGCTCGGCCGGTCCCGTGCGGACCCGCTTGTTGTCGGGGTCCAGGACGCGGAAGGAGTCGTCGAGCAGGCCGACGGACTCGGTGAAGGTCAGCGTGATCGAACGGGGCGCCGACTTCAGGACGCTTCCGTCCTTCGGGTCGGTGGACTTCAGGGCCGCGTGGGCCGACGCCGGTCCGGCGCCGCCGAGGACGAGCAGCACCAGCAGGGCGCCCAGCAGCAGGGGTCCCCGGACTCCCGCGCGCACACCGGCCTCCCGCGGCCGCCGTCCGCCGCGCGCACCCTCACACCTCACGTCGTCTCTCCGTCGTCGGACTCGCCGCCTTCCGGTTAGGTACGCACGGAAGCCGCCGTGTGCTCAGTGCCCCTCACCACGTCGGCCGCGCCGACACCCCGCCGTCCGTCACCAGGTCGTGGCCGGTGACCCAGGAGGCGAGCCGGGAGGCCAGGAACACGCAGGCGTCCCCGACGTCCTCCGGCCGCCCCAGCCGCCCGAGCGGTACCGCCGCCCGCCAGCGTGCCACCCCTTCCGGCCAGGCCTCGGCCAGCCCTTCCCGGTCGATCAGCCCCGGCGAGACGGTGTTGACGCGGATGCCGTACCGCCCGTACTCCAAGGCCGCCGACCGGGCGTGCATGGCGACGGCCGCCTTGGAGGCGCTGTAGTGGGCGTGCGCGGGGGCCGGCTGGCGGCCCTCGACGGACGCGATGTGGGTGACCGAACCGCCGCCGCCCTCGCGCATGAGCTCCGCCGCGGCCTGCGTGCACGCGAAGACGCTCGACAGGTTGGCGTCCACCACCGCCCGCCACTCGCCCGCCGTCATCCCGGGCAGCTCCTGGACGGGCTGCACCCCCGCGTTGTTGACCAGGGCGTCCAGCCGGCCGCCCCACGCCGCCGCCTCCCCCACCACCTGCCGGCACACGTCCTCGTCGGTGAGGTCGCCTCGCACCACGGCGGCCCGGCCTCCCGACCGCCCGATCCGCTCGGCCACCTCACGCGCGGCCTCCACGGACGTACGGCAGTGCAGCGCGACCGCGGCCCCTTCCTCGGCGAACCTCAGCGCGATGCCCCGGCCGACGCCGCCGCCCGCGCCGGTGACCAGGGCGACCTGTCCTTCGAGGAGTCTCATGGGCGGGACAGTTCCAGGATCTGGGCCGCCCGGTCGGGATACCGCGCCGCCAGGCGGCCCGCGTCGCCGTGCTCGTACCCCTCGTAGGTGAACCCGGGGGCCATCGTGCAGCCGAAGAACGTCCACGCGCCCAGCGTCCGGCCGCCCATCCAGGTGCCGGCGGGCACGGTCAGCTGGGGGTGCTGGCCGCCCAGGACGTCCGGGCCGAGGACGGCCGTGGACGAGGTGCCGTCGGGGGCGAGGAGCAGCAGTTCGAGCGGGTCGCCGAGGTAGAAGTGCCAGATCTCGTCGCTCGGCAGGCGGTGCAGGGCGGAGTGGTCGCCGGCCCTCAGCAGGGCGACGATCGCGGTGCCCTCCGGGCGGCCGTCGGCCCGTTCGGGTCCCGCCCAGGTGGCGTGGAACAGGCCGCCCTCGCGCGGGATGGGCTCCAGCGCGTAGTGCGCGACGAGGTCTTCCGGCGTCACCGGATTCGACTGGCTCATCTCCGGCACGCTACTCCCCGCGCGACGCGTCGAGTTGGGCCCTCTCGGTGGCCGTACAGAAGGACTTCGACGGGGACGGGGACCGGAAAACGGCGGTCGCTCGCGGTGCTCACGTGGAGCTCCGACCGCCGCGGAGGCATGATCGGGGTCATGGACGTCACCCTTCACCTCGCCCAGGACCCCGAGGCCGACGAGCTCCTCGGGCGCTCCCCGCTCGCCGCGCTGGTCGGGATGCTGCTGGACCAGCAGGTCCCGATGGAGTGGGCGTTCAAGGGGCCCCGCACCATCGCCGACCGGCTCGGCGCCGACGACCTGGACGCGCACGAGATCGCCGCGCAGGACCCGGAGGCGTTCGTCGCGCTGCTCTCCGAGAAGCCGGCCGTGCACCGCTACCCCGGTTCCATGGCCAAGCGGATCCAGCAGCTGTGCCAGTACCTCGTCGAGCACTACGACGGCAACGCCGAGCTCGTCTGGAAGGGCGTCGCCGACGGCCGTGAGCTGCTACGCCGTCTGCAGGACCTGCCCGGCTTCGGCAAGCAGAAGGCGCAGATCTTCCTGGCGCTGCTCGGCAAGCAGCTGGGCGTGCGGCCCGAGGGGTGGCGCGAGGCCGCCGGCGCCTACGGCGAGACGGAGTCCTTCCGGTCCGTCGCCGACATCACCGGGCCGGAGTCCCTGGCCAGGGTGCGCGCGCACAAGCAGGAGATGAAGGCGGCGGCCAAGGCCGCGAAGACGCGGGGATAGGCGTGGCCCAAGTGGGGTCCTGCGGTGGCGGAGTGCCCGGCGCCGATCCCAGCATGGAGCATGACCGACCTGCCCAACACTGCTGACCGGGGCGCCGGGTACGACGACCGCGCGTACGCCACCGCGTCCGAGCCGCCCCTCGAAGGCCCCCTGCACGCCCTGTCCCGCGCCGCCTGGCAGGTCGTCCTGCTCACCGGCGTCGCCTCGCTGGTCCTCGGCGTCCTGGTGCTCGTCTGGCCGGGCGCCTCGCTGCTCGCGGCCGGTGTCCTGTTCGGCCTCTACCTCCTCGTCAGCGGCGTCTTCCAGCTGATCGCCGCCTTCGGCACGCACCGGTCGACGTCCCTGCGCGTCCTGGCCTTCATCAGCGGCGCCCTCTCCATCCTGCTGGGCCTGTTCTGTCTGCGCGGCCCGATGCGGTCGATCCTGCTGCTCGCCCTGTGGATCGGCATCGGCTGGCTGATCCGCGGGATCACCCAGACCCTGGCCGCGGCGCACGACAAGGAGATGCCGGCCCGCGGCTGGCAGATCTTCCTCGGCGTCCTGACCCTCGTCGCCGGGATCGTGCTGATCGACTCGCCCTTCGAGTCGGTCGCCGTACTGACCCTGGTCAGCGGCATCTGGCTGGTCGCCGTCGGCATCGTGGAGATCATCACGGCGATCCGCATCCGGGGCCGGGCCCGCGAGGTGCCGCAAGCGCTCTAGCGGCGCCGTGTGCTCCGTACGGGCGTATCCGGCACCCGGCGTGCCGAACGGCGGGCGTGTCGGGGGAGAGGAATCCCCGTGACCTCCGCACGACGCCGCCCGCACCGCCGCTCCTGGCTGCGGGCGCTCGTGCTGCTGCTCGCGCTCCTGGTCCCCCAGGAGGCCTGGACGGTCCCGTCCGCGCCGCCGCAGGCCATGAGCGCCGAGTACGACGTCTCGGAGGCGGCGGCGCTGCCACCCCTCCTCCGCTCCCTGCGGCGCCCGGCCGTGCCCCCGCGGCCGGCGCCGCTGCCGCCCCCGGCGCCCATCGGGCCCGCGGCGCCCTCCCGGAGCCTCCCGGCGCGCCTCCCGCGTCTCCTGCGCACCGTGGTCCTGCGCTGCTGACGGACCCCGCCCCCAGGCACGGTCCGTCACGACGCGAGGAACACACCCATGCCCACAGACCCTTACGCGATCCTGCGCGCCCTGCTGCGCGCGGAGGCCGCCCGCAGCGCGCCCAAGCCGGACGCGAAGAAACCGCAGCAGCAGCGGCCCCCGCAGGAACGGGGCCGCTGACCGGGCGGCGGAGGCGGGCCTACCGCCTCCGCCGTGCCGTGCCGAAGAGGGAGCGGGTGATCTCTCGGCCGATCTGCGTGCCGACCGAGCGGGCGAGGGACTTGAACATGCCGCTGCCGACGACCTGTTCGACCACGCTCGGCTGCGGCTTCGCCTTCGGCGCCCTGGCCGCTTCCTTCATCTCCTCCGGCCCCTTGGCCCGGGCGAGCCGGTCCGACGTCAGCTTCTCGTACGCCGATTCCCTGTCCACAGCCTGTGCGTAACGCCCGTACAGCGCCGAGGAGCGCACCGCCTCGTCCAGGGCGGGGCCGTCGAGCGGGCCCATCAGGGACTCGGGCGCGCGCAGCCGGGTGGCGGCGACCGGTGTCGGGGCGCCCTTCTCGCTGAGCACGGTGACGACGGCCTCGCCGGTCCCCAGGCCCGTGAGCAGCTCCTCCAGGTCGTAGGCGCTGTTCGGGAAGGTCTTCACCGTCGCCTTGAGGGCCTTCTGGTCGTCCGGTGTGAACGCCCGCAGAGCGTGCTGGACACGGTTGCCGAGCTGGGCGAGGACGTCGGAGGGTACGTCTTTCGGGGTCTGGGTGACGAAGAAGACGCCGACTCCTTTCGAGCGAATCAGCCGGACGGTCTGCGTGATCGCGTCGAGGAACGCCTCGGAGGCGTCGTCGAAGAGCAGGTGGGCCTCGTCGAAGAAGAACACCAGCCCCGGCTTCTCGGCATCCCCGATCTCCGGCAGGTCGTGGAAGAGGTCGGCGAGCAGCCACATCAGGAACGTCGAGAACAGCTGCGGCCGGTCCTGTACGGCGGCGAGTTCGAGGACGGAGACGACGCCCCGCCCGTCGGGCGCCGTACGCAGGAACTCGGCGGTGTCGAACTCCGGCTCCCCGAAGAAGTCGGCCATCCCCTGGGCCTCGAACGCGGTCAGCGAGCGCAGGATGACGCCGGCCGTGGCGGCCGACAGCCCGCCGATGCCCTTCAGCTCCGCCCTGCCCTCGTCGGAGGTGAGGAAGGCGACGACCGCGCGCAGGTCCTTGAGGTCGACCAGCTCCAGGCCCTTGGTGTCGGCGTAGTGGAAGATCAGGCCGAGGGACTGCTCCTGGGTCTGGTTGAGCCGGAGCACCTTGGCCAGCAGCACCGGCCCGAAGCTGGTGACCGTGGCCCGCACGGGGATGCCGTGCCCGAGCCCGCCGAGGGCGTAGAACTCGGCGGGAAAGCCGGTCGGCGTCCACTCCTGGTGGACCTCCGCGGCCCGCGCCCGCACCTTGTCGTTCGGCTGTCCGGCCGCCGAGACGCCGGACAGGTCGCCCTTGATGTCGGCGAGGAAGACCGGCACGCCCTGCGCCGAGAGCTGCTCGGCGACGAGCTGGAGCGTCTTGGTCTTGCCGGTGCCGGTGGCGCCCGCGACGAGACCGTGGCGGTTGAGCATGGTCAGCGGGATGCGGATCTGCGCGTCCGGCAGGCACTCCCCGCCCCACATCAGGGCGCCGAGGTCCAGCGCCGGGCCGGTGAAGGCGTACCCGGAGGCGATCTCCAGGGCCTCCCGCGGGAGGGCGCGGGCGCTTCCCGGGGCTTCGGACGTGGTTGCCGGTGGCACGGTCTCGCGCTCGCTCATGTCAGACCCTCTGTTCCCGGTTCGGCCCGCTTTGCGGCATCTTTTCCAGCGTCGCACTCCGTCTCCATGGCTGCGCCCGGAAGGTCTTGACCGGTAGGCTTTCCGTGTGATCTTCAAGCGCATCGGAAACGGCCGGCCGTACCCCGACCACGGCCGGGAAAGCACCCGGCAGTGGGCGGACGTCGCGCCGCGCCCGGTCCGCCTCGATCAGCTCGTGACGACCAAGGGGCAGCTCGACCTGGAAACACTCCTGGCCGAGGACTCGACCTTCTACGGCGACCTGTTCGCCCATGTCGTCAAGTGGCAGGGCGACCTCTACCTGGAGGACGGCCTGCACCGCGCGGTGCGGGCGGCGCTGCAGCAGCGCCAGGTGCTCCACGCGCGCGTGCTGGAACTGGACTGACACGCCCGGGATCGAGGACGGTCGGTAAAGGCTTGGCCCTTTCGGGTTCACCTGTGCGGCGTCGAATGATCATCTAGTAGGCATCGCCGCCCAGGCGCACTACGCTGCGCTCATGAGCATGCTGACTCCCCCCGGCATGGGTGGTAAGTACCGGATCAAGGGAGACAAGTACCCCCGGATGCGTCCTCGCCGGAGGCGCGGCAGGCTCACGCTCGCCGCCACGGCCTCCGTCGTCGTGCTCGGCGTGCTCGGCTGGGGCACGCTGCAGCTCGTCGACGTCTTCACCGGCGGCGGCAAGCAGGCCTCGGCGGCCGGCCCCAAGGCGGACTGCTCCACGCGGGTCAGCGCGAGCGCGTCCGCCGCGGCCGCCGCGAAGGTGCCCAAGCCCGCGCAGATCACCGTGAACGTCTACAACGCCACCCCGCGCAGCGGACTGGCCAAGGACACCGCGGACGAGCTCAAGAAGCGCGGCTTCAAGATCGGTGACGTGGGCAACGCGGCCAAGGAGTTCGACAAGAAGGTCAAGGGCACCGGGATACTGCTGGGCCCGGCGTCGTCCCTGAACACCTCGCTGCCCGTGCTGGGGACCCAGCTGGCCGGCGCCGAGCGCCGCACGGAGGCCTCCCGCAAGGGAGCCGACGTCGATCTGATCATCGGCACGGGTTTCACGTCGCTCACGAAGCAGGCGGACGCGGACAAGGCGATGGCCGCGCTGGGCAAGCCGGTGCCGGCGCCCACCTCTTCGAAGAAGACCTGCTGAGACGCCTGCGCGCCGCAGGGGTGCGATGGTGCGGCGGCCACCGGCCTGACGTGGCCGGTCGCGCAGTTCCCCGCGCCCCTGACGGCGTTGCGGGCAGCCGCTATTCGGCCGCGCCGTAGAGGCGGTCTCCCGCGTCGCCCAGGCCCGGGACGATGTAGCCGTGCTCGTTGAGGTGGTCGTCGACCGCCGCCGTCACGACCGTGACCGGCGTGCCCGCCAGCTCGCGCTCCATGATCTCCACGCCCTCGGGGGCCGCCAGCAGCACGACCGCGGTCACGTCGTCCGCACCGCGCTTGATCAGCTCCTGGATGGCCGCGACCAGCGTCCCGCCGGTCGCCAGCATCGGGTCCAGGACGTAGACCTGGCGCCCGGAGAGGTCCTCCGGCATCCGCGAGGCGTACGTCGAGGCCTGGAGGGTCTCCTCGTTGCGGATCATCCCCAGGAAGCCCACCTCGGCGGTCGGCAGCAGCCGGACCATGCCGTCCAGCATGCCGAGGCCCGCCCGCAGGATCGGGACGACCAGCGGGCGCGGCCGGGAGAGCTTCACACCGGTGGTCCGGGCGACCGGCGTCTGGATGTCGATCGCCTCGGTGCGCACGTCGCGCGTGGCCTCGTAGGCGAGCAGGGTGACCAGCTCGTCGGCGAGACGGCGGAAGGTCGCGGAGTCGGTGCGCTGGTCGCGCAGGGTGGTGAGCTTGTGGGCGACCAGGGGGTGGTCGACGACGTGGAGACGCATGACCTAACAGTAACCGCGGCCGGGGAACGCTCGCTCTGGCATCAAACCGCCCATCGGAGGGAAAGTGGGAGGGACGCAAACGGGGTGGTGAACCAATGCCTGAACCTGAGTCCCGGGCGGACACGTCACAGCAGGAGACCGACGCCGAGCGCCGCAGGCGCCGCGCCCGGTTCCTGCGCGAGCTCGCGGAGGCCCGCGAACTGCGGGACCGGGTGCAGCCCCGCCGCGCCAAGGTCGCCCGCCTTCGTCACGCCATGCGCATGCGGACGTTCCGCTGGTAGCCGGGGGCCGTCGCGGGAGCCGAGTAGGGCAACCGGGTGCATGTGCCTCACGTTTGCCGCGTACGATCCCGCTGGTGGTCGATCAAAACGAGCGGACACAGGGAGCCGAAGACGTCCCCTGCACGCCTTGTTTCTGCCACGATTCCGAGTGGGTGGGGCTCGGAGCCAAGCTCTCTCCGCCCGAAACCTCCGCCGGGGGGACCCCCAACCGGCACACCTATGACCAGTGGGAGAGTCACGGTGTACTTCGCCGCACTGCTCGCGCGCACCGAAGACGGGTGGGAAGCGAGCGACACAGAGCTCCTCGACAATGTGGAGACGCTGTCGGATCTGGCCGACCTGGCCCGTGAAGCCTCGCCCGACGACGACACGGTGCTGGTGCTCATCGAGCAGGAGGACGCGTGGTTCGGCGTCGTCCGCGTGGACGGCGAGGACGACCCTCGTATCTACGTCTCGGACGCCGCCGCCGCCGCTCGCAGCAGTTACGGCGAGATCCTCCTCACCGACGAACTGCTCGGAAGGGAGCCCGGCGACGACGGCCCCGACCTGGACGCCCTCGACCTCGACGGGACCGAGGACGGCGAGGACGAGGACGACGACGGGGACGAGGCGAGCGGGTCCGCCGAGGCGGTGCCGCACAGCCCCGTCGGCGACGCCGAGATCCTCGACGACCTCGGCGTCGGGGCCAAGGAGCTGCGCTCCCTGGACGAGGACGCGCTGACCGCGATCGCCGAGGCCCTGGGCGCCTCGGAGGTCCTGGAGACCGTCCGCTGACGGCGGCCGACCCCGTACGTGACCGCTGGCGGGCCGCGATGCGGCTCGCCCTGGCCGAGGCCGGGCGGGCCGGCGCGGACGTCCCCGTCGGCGCCGTCCTGCTGGCCCCGGACGGCACGACGGTGATCGGCGCCGGGCACAACGAACGCGAGGCCACCGGTGACCCGACCGCGCACGCCGAGGTCCTGGCGATCCGGCGGGCCGCGGCCGGCCTCGGCGAGTGGCGGCTGTCCGGCTGCACGCTCGTCGTCACGCTGGAGCCGTGCACGATGTGCGCGGGCGCGATCGTCCAGTCCCGCGTGGACCGGGTCGTCTACGGCGCCCGCGACGAGAAGGCCGGCGCGGCCGGCTCCGTCTGGGACGTGGTCCGCGACCGCCGGCTCAATCACCGTCCCGAGGTCGTCGAGGGCGTGCTCGCCGAGGAGTGCGCCCGGCTGCTCACCGACTTCTTCCGGGCCCGCTGAGAGCCACCCGAATACCGATTTCAGGGCATGGGCCTCTGTGCTGTAAGGTCTCCCTCGGTAGCGTGTCCGAGCGGCCGAAGGAGCTCGCCTCGAAAGCGAGTGTGGCGCAAGTCACCGAGGGTTCAAATCCCTCCGCTACCGCTTGAGAAGGGCCCCGTCGAAAGACGGGGCCCTTTGTGCGTCGGCACGCGAAATGCAGGACGAGGGAGACGGCTTCGAGGGATGAGCCGCCTCCCCCGGCGGGGACCGGACCCTCAAGTGCGCGTCGCCGACGGGGGAGAACAGCGGTGCGCACCCCGCAGTGGGGTTCGGTCCCGAGCCCGGGATTCCTGCCAGATCCTGCGGGCTCGACTCCATCCTGCTCCTCGACGCGGCCGCGCGGATCCGGCAAAGGCCCCGGGCAGGCGGGCCGTTGGTCCTTAAAGTCCGTGTGAAGTTACACTCACCGGCGGCAACAGGGGTCCCTAGCAGCACATCAGTCACAGGGGAGGCCGCGATGGCGGTGAACGCGAAGAAGATCGCCGTCTATGCGCTCGTGGTCTTCGCGCTCTACGTGATCATCACGGACCCGGCCAAGGCCGCCGACTACGTGCAGATAGCGTTCGAGGGCATCTCGGACGCCGCCAAGGCCATCGGCGACTTCTTCACCTGGCTCGCCGACGGAGCCAAGTGACCGACCGTCACCCCTCAGGAGCGCACATGATCCGCCACCTCGTCCTCTTCAAGCTCGACGAGGGCGTCGAGCGCGACGACCCGCGCGTCGTGGCCGGCGTCGAGGCCTTCCGCGCGCTGGAGGGGAAGATCCCCGAGATCCGCTTCTGGGAGCTGGGCTGGAACTTCAGCGACCGGCCCATCGCCTACGACTTCGCCATCAACTCCGGATTCGACGACCCGGAGGCGCTGCGCCGCTACCTCGAGCATCCCGAGCACCAGGCCGGCGTGGCCCTGTGGAAGGAGTTCGCCACCTGGGTGATCGCCGACTACGCGTACTGAGCCGACAGGCCGACCGAGCCGGACCACGTCACCTGCCACCCCTTCCGGAGCCCTCCGCCGCAACGGCGGAGGGCTTTCGCGCGTCAACACGGGATAACACGGAGTTATGCGGTGCTTGCACACAGTGCACATGTCTTGTGATGCTATGACCGCTTTTGACGGATGAGTTGACCGATGAAGACCGTTTGAAGAGGTGGCGTTGACCGTGTCGGCCAGTACTGCGCCTCCCCAGGAGGTCACGGAAGTCACGGAAGCAGCGCCGGCCGCTCCGCAGCGCAGCCGCGGCGCCGACACCCGGGCCCTCACCCAGGTGCTCTTCGCCCAGCTCAAGGAGCTCAGGCCGGGCACGCCCGAGCACAACCGGGTGCGCGGGGCCCTGATCGAGGCCAACCTCCCGCTGGTGCGCTACGCGGCCGCCCGCTTCCGCTCCCGCAACGAGCCGATGGAGGACGTGGTCCAGGTCGGCACCATCGGGCTCATCAACGCCATCGACCGCTTCGACCCGGACCGCGGCGTGCAGTTCCCGACCTTCGCGATGCCGAC
The DNA here is from genome assembly GCF_023516615.1 of Streptomyces panaciradicis. Classification (GTDB taxonomy): domain Bacteria; phylum Actinomycetota; class Actinomycetes; order Streptomycetales; family Streptomycetaceae; genus Streptomyces; species Streptomyces panaciradicis. The sequence goes on along the minus strand of NZ_JAMGBF010000018.1, from coordinate 10,498 downwards.
GGTCATCGGCGAGATCAAGCGGTACTTCCGGGACAACGTACGGACCGTCCACGTACCGCGCCGGCTGCACGAGCTGTGGGTGCAGGTCAACAGCGCCACCGAGGACCTGACGACCGCCTTCGGGCGCACCCCGACCACCTCGGAGATCGCCGAGCGGCTGCGGATCTCCGAGGACGAGGTGCTGTCCTGCATCGAGGCCGGCCGCTCGTACCACGCGACCTCGCTGGAGGCCGCCCAGGAGGGCGACGGGCTGCCCGGACTGCTGGACCGGCTCGGCTACGAGGACCCGGCGCTGGACGGCGTGGAGCACCGCGATCTGGTCCGCCATCTCCTCGTCCAGCTCCCGGAACGCGAACAGCGCATCCTTCTGCTGCGCTACTACAGCAATCTCACGCAGTCGCAGATCAGCGCCGAACTCGGCGTCTCTCAGATGCACGTCTCGCGGCTACTCGCGCGTAGTTTCCAGCGGCTGCGTTCCGCGAATCGGATCGAGGCATAAGAGGCGCACGGGAGCACACCCGAGAACACTGCGGATCATCGCAGTTCGCAAGCAGGATCGAGCGGTAGCCGGCGCGAGCGAATCGCTCATCGGCGCTCTTCCCGACCTTTCTGCGCAGAAAAACGCTCAGACCGCCTCTTTCCAGGGCCGATTCGCCTCTGCGGTGTCGACATGTCACTACAGCGTGTTGCCGACATGTGACATTCTTCCGGCAGAGCGTTTGCCGTGGCTTCGGCTCCGGTATTCAGGTGAAGGCTGAACTCCTCGCCATGAGGCGGGGGTCGGCCGCGACCGTCCCGCGACCCAGAGGGGGTGGCATGTCCGCAGAACAGGGCAGCTCGAAGGTGCTCACGCTCACGAAGAGCGAGTCCGCGCCCGACGCCGTGCTCGACGACGTCCCGGTTCTGGAGGCCCTGCCGGCTCCGGCTCTCCCGGCCTCGTCCGAGTCCATCGACACCCGCACCCTGTCCCGCTCCCTGTTCCTGCGGCTCGCCGCCCTGGACGAGAACAGCCCCGAGCGCGCCTACGTCCGGGACACACTCATCGAGCTCAACCTCCCGCTCGTGCGGTACGCGGCGGCCCGCTTCCGCTCCCGCAACGAGCCGATGGAGGACATCGTCCAGGTCGGCACCATCGGCCTGATCAAGGCGATCGACCGCTTCGACTGCGAACGGGGCGTGGAGTTCCCCACGTTCGCGATGCCGACGGTCGTCGGCGAGATCAAGCGGTTCTTCCGCGACACCTCGTGGTCGGTGCGCGTCCCGCGCCGCCTGCAGGAGCTGCGCCTGGCCCTCACCAAGGCCAGCGACGAGCTGTCGCAGAAGCTGGACCGCTCCCCGACCGTGCCCGAACTCGCCGCCGTGCTGGGCGTGTCCGAGGAGGACGTGGTCGACGGCCTGGCGGTGGGCAACGCCTACACCGCGTCGTCGCTGGACTCGCCGGCCCCGGAGGACGACGGCGGCGAGGGCTCGCTGGCCGACCGGCTCGGTTACGAGGACAGCGCCCTGGAGGGCGTCGAGTACCGCGAGTCGCTCAAGCCGCTGCTGGCCAAACTCCCGCCCCGTGAGCGGCAGATCATCATGCTCCGCTTCTTCGCGAACATGACGCAGTCGCAGATCGGCGAGGAGGTCGGCATCTCCCAGATGCACGTCTCCCGGCTGCTGACCCGGACGCTGGCCCAGCTGCGCGAGGGCCTCATCTCGGACTGATCCCTTCGCGGGGGTTCCTCTTTGACGGAGTGTCAGCCACCATGGCGCGATGCTTCGTGGGACTCCTGGGCCGACGTGGACACCCGGCCGTCGAGGCGCCCTGATCGGCGCGTCGGCGGCCGCCGTCTGTCTCGGCGCGCTGCTGGCGGCGTGCGGGGGCGGCGGCGGAGGCGGCGGCTACGTCGCGACCGGAGCGGTGGGCGGCGCGTCCTCCGGTACGGCGATGAGGCCGACGGGCAGGGTGACGCTGGTGCCGCTGGACGGTCCGCGCGAGGCGAGCGGGTCACCGTCGGCCGCCGGCCACAACGCCCCTGCCGCACAGGTGACTTCGCCCGGCACCACGGCGCCGGCGCCCGGCCCGGGCGGGAGTCCGGCGCGCGACGAACCCGGATCGGACCCGACGACGGCCGCTCCGCCCTCCAGCGCGGCCCCGTCCGGCCCTGCCCGCCCCGCCGACCTGACCTGGTCGGACCCGGTCCGCGAGGCCACCGGCGAGCGCTGGTGCGAGGACGTGACCCTGACCCTCACCAACTCCGGCGGCACCGCGGTGCGTTCGGGCACGGTGACCTTCGGGACGCACGTCATCGGCGCGCTCGGCATCGACTGGGGGACCGTCACCTCGGACGTGGCGCTGCCGGCGCCGATCGGGGCCGGGGCGCGCAGGGAGAAGACCTGGACGGTGTGCGTCGACGCCTGGCGCGTGCCGCTGGGCATGCACATCGAGACGCGGGACGTCACCGTCCGGTGGAAGTGAGCTGTCGTACCGCTTACATCAGGGCGAGCCAGGCCACGGCGGCCACGACCGCCACGGCGACGACGACGCCGACGATGAGGCCGATGCGGGGGCCCGCCGGGGCGGGGGCCTGCTGCTGTCGGCCCTGCGGCCCCTCGTCCACGAACGCGCGGAACATCTGGGTGCTGCCGGCGGGGTCGTAGTTGCCCTGGGGGTTCTGGGGGTTTGCCATAGCCCGAGACCCTAGCGAATCCGCGGTTGTGGCCCAAGTGGGGGGCCGGACCCCAGGAGGACGGCCTCCACCTGCGCGTTTACGTTCGCAATACTTGCCTTTGCCAAGTTTTTATGTCACCCGGCCCCGATATGTTTGCCTGCAGCAACCAACAACTCCTATGGTTGCCCTAAGCAACGAATGCGGGAGGTGTCATGGCCGAGCGGGCACAGTACGAGGAACTGATGCGTCAGTTCAGTGCCTTCGGCGCCGTGAAGCGGGAGCTCGGGCGGATCATGCCGTCCGACTGCCCGAGCGGCAGCGCCGGCGTGCTGACCCTGCTGGGCCGCTTCGGCGACATGCGCATGAGCAGGCTCGCCGAGCTGCTCGCCGTGGACATGTCGGTCACCAGCCGCCATGTCGCCCACCTCGCCGAGCGCGGCTGGATCGACCGCTCCCCCGACCCGGCGGACAAGCGGTCCCGGATCGTGCACCTGACGCCCAAGGGCCGGGCCCAGCTGGAGCTGCTCTCCGAGCGGACCACGCAGCTGCTGGCCGACTGCCTGAGCGACTGGAGCGACGAGGAGGTCGCCCAGCTCACGCGGCTCATGGCCCGGCTGCGCGCCAGCTTCGACGACAGCCGCGTCGGCGTACCGCCCCGGCTGCCGCCTCCCGCGACCGAACTCGAAGCGACCACCCGTACACCCGCGAACACGTAAGAAAAGGAAGCCCATGGCAACGACCACACCAGCCGGTGTGCGGGCTCATGCCAAGCACGGGGGAGGCTCCGCCGAGCACGGCCCGATGACGCATCGGCAGATCATGGAGGCGCTCTCCGGTCTGCTGCTCGGCATGTTCGTGGCGATCCTGTCGTCGACGATCGTCTCCAACGCCCTGCCGCACATCATCAGCGACCTCGGCGGCGGCCAGTCCGCCTACACCTGGGTCGTCACCGCCGCCCTGCTGTCGATGACCGCGGCCACTCCTCTGTGGGGCAAGCTCGCCGACCTGTACAGCAAGAAGGCCCTCGTCCAGATAGCCCTGGTCATCTACGTCCTGGGCTCCATGGCGGCCGGCCTGTCGCAGAACTCCGGCATGCTGATCGCCTGCCGTGTCGTCCAGGGCATCGGCGTCGGCGGTCTGTCGGCCCTCGCCCAGATCGTCATGGCCGCGATGATCTCGCCCCGTGAGCGCGGCCGTTACTCCGGCTACCTCGGCGCCACCTTCGCCGTCGCCACCGTCGGCGGCCCGCTGCTCGGCGGCGTCATCACCGACACCTCCTGGCTGGGCTGGCGCTGGTGCTTCTACGTCGGCGTCCCCTTCGCCGTCATCGCGCTGATCGTCCTGCAGAAGACCCTGCACCTGCCCGTGGTCAAGCGGGAGGTCAAGGTCGACTGGGGCGGCGCCACCGCCATCGCCGCCGCCGTCTCGCTGCTGCTGGTCTGGGTCACCTTCGCCGGTGACAAGTACGACTGGCTGTCGTGGCAGACGTACAGCATGGTCGGCGGGTCGATCCTGCTCGGCGCGCTGTTCGTGCTGATCGAGTCCAAGGCCAGCGAGCCGATCATCCCGCTGCGCCTGTTCCGCAACCGCACCATCACCCTGGCGTCGCTCGCGTCGATGTTCGTCGGTATCGCGATGTTCGCGGGCACGGTGTTCTTCAGCCAGTACTTCCAGCTGGCCCGCGACAAGTCCCCGACGATGTCCGGCGTGCTGACCATCCCGATGATCGGCGGCCTGTTCGTCTCCTCGACCGTCTCCGGGCAGTTCATCACCCGCACCGGCCGCTGGAAGGCGTGGCTGGTCAGCGGTGGCGTCCTGGTGACGGCCGGACTGGGCCTGCTCGGCACCATCCGGTACGACACGGCCTACTGGAAGATGGCCATCTTCATGGCCCTGCTGGGTCTCGGCATCGGCATGATGATGCAGAACCTGGTGCTGTGCACGCAGAACCAGGTCGAGCCGAGCGACCTCGGCTCGGCGAGCTCCACGGTCACCTTCTTCCGGTCCCTCGGCGGTGCTGTCGGCGTCTCCGCCCTCGGCGCGGTGATGGCCCACCGGATCACGCACTACGTCAAGGACGGCATCGCCGCCCTCGACCCGCAGTACCGGGCCGCGCTGGCCGGTTCCAGCTCGTCCACGGACACCATTCCGGACATGGACAAGCTGCCGGTGCCCATCCGCACGCTCATGGAGAGCGCCTACGGCCACGGCATCGCCGACGTCTTCATGATCGCCGGCGCCCTCGCGGCCATCGCGTTCTTCATCACCCTGTTCATCAAGGAGGTCCCGCTGCGGACCAAGGGCGCCCTGGCGCAGGCCGCGAGCGGGGCGGACGCCCCGGCCGACGCGGAGGCCGCCCCGGCCGCCGCCGAGACCGCCGCCGCCGAGCACGTCCCGAGCTGGGCCGTGGCCTCCGAACCGGAGACCGCCGGTGACGGCACGCAGCGGCTGGCCGCCGTGGCGACCATCGCCCGTCCCGAGGAGGCGGCCGGCTCCGGCGGCATCCCGGTGCGCGGCTTCGTCCGCGGCAACGAGAGCGCGCCCGTCCCGCAGGCCGCCGTCACCCTGATCTCGCTGGCCGGACGCCAGCTGGGCCGGTCGGTGACGCAGGCCGACGGCTCCTACGCCGTGGACGCGCCGAGCGTCGGCTCCTACGTCCTGATCGCCGCCGCCGACGGGTTCCAGCCGCAGGCGTCGACCGTCGTGGTGAACGGCGAGCCGGTCTCGTACGACGTCCTGCTCAGCGGCACCAGCGGGCTGAGCGGTGTGGTGCGGGCCGCCGAGAACGCGCTGCCCGTCAAGGACGCGATGGTCATCGTGACCGACGTGCGCGGAGACCTGCTGGCCACCGGCAACACCGGTGAGCAGGGCGAGTTCTCCTTCGCGGAGCTGGTCCCGGGCGCCGTGACCGTCGCCGTGAACGCCGCCGGGTTCCGGCCGCGCGCACTGCCCGTCGAGGTCGGCGGCACCGGGGTCACCCGGATCGAGATCGACCTGGACTCCGGGGCCCAGCTCCAGGGCGTCGTCCGGGCGCCGCACGGAGCGCTGGCCGACGCACGGGTCACCCTCGTGGACGCGGCCGGCAACGTGGTCGGCACCGCCACCACCGGGCCGGACGGGGCGTACGCCTTCACCGACCTGAACAGCGGCGAGTACACGGTCATCGCGACGGGCTACCCGCCGGTCGCCACCGCGCTCACCGTGAACGGCCGCGGCGTCGACGACCACGACATCGAACTGGCCCACCCGGCCGAGTAGTTCGGTATCGCTCCGGCCCGTGGCGGACGGTGCGCGTGCTCCTGTGTGGGAGTCGCGCGGCCGGAAGCCGCGGGCCGGTTTCTTTGAGACCACTTTGCACCGCAGGGAGAAAACGGGATGGGACTGAGCGCGAGGATCCGGACGCGGGACGGATGGGCCGTGTCGCACGCGGTCGTCACGGTGACCGACATGACCGGCACGCAGGTGCTGCGCGCCGAGGCGGACGCCGAGGGGGCCGTGCGGGACGCGACGGCGCTGACGCCCGGGCCGTACGTCGTGATCGTCACCGCCGTCGGGTACGCGCCCACGGCCTCCACGGCGATCGTCACCGCGAGCGGCCGGGCCGAGCTGGGCCCGGTGACGCTGGCACGGCAGGGCGGCACCGAGCTGCCGCCGCCCGGACCGTGGACCGTCGACCCGGCGCACTCGTCCGTGGCCGCCGTCGCCCAGCACCTGGGCATCTCCAGCGTGCGCGGACGCTTCACCGACTTCACGGCCCGTATCGAGATCGCGCCGGACGAGGTGGAGAAGTCGAGCGTGGAGGCGGTGATCCGGGCCGCGTCCATCGACACCGGCAACGGCATGCGCGACGACCACCTGCGCTCGCCGGACTTCCTGGACGTGGAGCGGTTCCCGGAGATCACCTACCGGTCGACGGGTCTGACGGCGGCCGGTTCGGACCGCTGGACGGTGCACGGGGAGCTGACGCTGCACGGCGTCGTCCGCCCGGTCGAGCTGGACCTGGCCTACCTGGGCACGGGCGCCGACCCGTGGGGCGGGACCCGGGCCGCCTTCCGGGCCACGACCGAGCTGCGGCGCGAGGACTTCGCCATGAACTACAACCAGGTGGTGCAGGCGGGCATCGCGGCGATCGGCACGACGCTGAAGGTGGAACTGGACGTCCAGGCGGTGCAGGGGGAGTCCCTGCCGCAAGGGTAGGCCCGGCGGGGACAGGCTGAGCGGGTGCCGGACGCCTAGGCTGAGGCCATGGCACCGAACATCGCTACGAACACGTCCGTCTCCCTCGACGAGTTGCTGGACTTCGTACGGCCCCGCCATCGCGCGATCCTGCTGACGCGGCGGGCCGACGGCAGCCCCCAGGCCTCGCCGCTGACCTGCGGTGTGGACGACTCGGGGCGGATCGTCGTCTCGACGTACCCCGAGCGGGCCAAGACCCGCAACGCCAAGCGGGACGAGCGGGTCAGCCTCGTCGTCCTGAGCGACGACTGGAACGGGCCGTGGGTCCAGGTCGACGGCACGGCCGAGGTCATCGACACGCCGGAGTCCGTGGAGCCCCTGGTGGAGTACTACCGCAACATCGCCGGCGAGCACCCGGACTGGGACGAGTACCGGGAGGCGATGGTCAAGCAGGGCAAGTCGATCATCCGGGTCACGCCGAAGCGGTGGGGTCCGGTCGCGACCGGCGGCTTCCCGGCCCGCCTGGCCTCACCGGACGCCTAGGGCGACACCCGCCCTAGGATCCGGCGCGTTCCACCATCGCCTCGATTCCCGCCACCAGCAGGTCCAGGGCGAAGGTGAAGTCGCGGTCCCGCATCTCCTCGACCGTGTCACCGCCGCGGGCCGCCATGATCTCCTCGTTCTCCTTGACGATCTCCGCGGCCTCCGGGGACCTCGTCACCGCGCTCATCGCGTGCCGGAAGTACTCGTCCTGGGTCATGCCGGCGGTGGCGCAGCGGGCGATGAAGTGGCCCTCGATGGTGCCGAAGCCGTACACGAACTGGAAGACGGCGGAGAGGGCGCCCGTCAGTCCGGGCACGGGCAGGCCCGTCTTGCGGATCACCTGCTGGACGACCCGGGAGAACGCGAGGGAGTTCGGGCCGATGTTGAGGAACGTTCCGGCCAGCGGGGAGAGCCAGGGGTGGCGGACCAGGAGGGCGCGGTACTCCCGCGCCAGCGTGCGCAGTTGGTCCCGCCAGTCCTCGTCGGCCTCCGGGTCGGGCAGGATCAGCTCGCCGAAGGCCGCGTCGAGGGCGAGTTCGAGGAGGTCGTCCTTGGTGTCCACGTACCAGTAGACGGACATCGCGGTGACGTTCAGCTCCCCGGCCAGCCGGCGCATCGAGAACTTCGCCAGCCCCTCGGCGTCCAGGAGACGGACGGTGACCTCGGTGATCCGGTCGCGGTCGAGGCCGGACGGCTGGCCGCCGCGACCGCCCCGGCGCACCTTGCCCTCCAGCCAGACGCTGGTCCGCGCCGCACGCTCAGCCGCCTTCACCATGGCGCACCTTCCTAGCCCTGTCCGACCTCATTGATCAAGATGCTAGGCGGCAGCCGACATCCAGGGGCGCGGGGAACTGCGCGATCAACCCCATACGACCGGTAGCCGCACGACTGCCCTGTCACCCGGGTCCGTGGGCGACAACCATCTCCGAGTCTGCCCGCTGAGCCCGCCGCAGCAACGCCGCCGCCACGAACCCGCCGAGCAGCACGGCCGCGGCTCCCACCAACTGCCCGGCCCGCAGCCCTTCCACCAGCCCTCCGGCGGAACTGAGCACGGCTCCGAGCACCGCGACCCCCAGCCCGTTGCCGAACTCCGCCAGCGTCCCGTTGATCCCGGCCCCCACCCCCGCCTTCTCCGGCGGGATGGAGCTCATGATCGCGTGTGCCATCGCCGGGTTGGCGATCGCGCAGCCCGCGCCGATCAGCAGCAGCCCCACCAGCGTCCCGGCGTAACCCCCGGCGTCCAGCACGGCGATGGCGACCAGGCCGCCCGCCATGAGCACCATCCCCGCCGCGATGGACACCGGCGTACCGAGCCTGGCCGCCCACTTCGCCGACAGACCCGAGAAGTTGAGCGCGACGACGGTCAGCGCGAGCGGCGCCGTGCGCAGGCCGGCTTCGAGGGGGCCGTATCCGAGGGCGAGTTGCAGGTGCTGGGTGAGCAGGAACAGCGCCCCGCCCATGCCGAAGGTGATCAGCACGGCTCCGGTGACCGCCCCGGTGAACCGGCGGTCGCGGAAGAAGTGCGGGTCGAGCATCGGGTACGGGATCCGGCTCTCCCCGTACGCGAAGGCACCCAGGGCCAGGACCGCGACGGCCGCCGTGGACAGCACCCGGACGGACGTCCACCCGTGCTCGGGACCGGAGATGATCGCGAAGACGAGGGAGGCCATGCCGATCGTGGAGAGCAGCGCGCCGAGCAGGTCGGGGCGGTCGCCGCGCGGGTTCCTGGACTCCGGTACCAGGACCACGACGGCCACCAGGGCCGACGCCACCACCGGCAGGTTGACCAGGAAGATCGCTCCCCACCGGAAGTGGTCGAGCATGAACCCGCCGAGCAGCGGTCCCGCCGCGAAGCCCAGCGCGTTGACCGCCGCCCAGATGCCGATCGCCCGGGGCTGCTCCTCGGGTGTGAAGATCTGCATGGCGACGGCGAGGGTGGTGGTCAGCAGCAGTGCGCCGCCCACGCCCATGCCCGCCCGCGCCGCGATCAGCTGCCCGGTGCCGTTCGCGAGGCCGGCGGCCAGCGAACCGATGCCGAACAGGACCAGGCCGGTGATCAGCATCTTCTTGCGGCCGTAGCGGTCGGCCGCGCTGCCGGCCGTGAGCAGCAGGCCCGACTGGACCAGCGAGTACGCGTTGATCATCCACTGGATGTCGGAGGTCTCGGCGCCCAGTTCCCGGGTGAGGGAGGGGATGGCCACGTTCAGGACGGTGTTGTCGAGCAGCACGGTCAGCTGCGCGAGACAGATGACGCCGAGGATCAGCCAGCGCTGGGGGTGGCCCTGGGCACCCGGGGAGACAGACATGCTGTACACCGTATAGCGATCACTATACGGTGTACAGCAATGTTCTGGTCAGGCGCCGGGGTCAGCCGCTCGCCTTCTGCGTCAGGTCGTAGAAGGTGGCCGAACCCACCGTCACCTTCTTGAAGGTCTTCTCCACCCAGGAGGTGATCTGCGAGGACGTGCCGCTGCTGCTGCCGCCCATGCCGCCGCCGGTGCCGGACGAGATGAAGTAGTGGATCTTCCCGTCCGCCACGTACGTCTTGAACTGGGCCAGCGTCGGGGACGGGTCGGTGCCGTTGAAGCCGCCGATCGCCATCACCGGCTCGCCGGTGGAGAGCTGGTAGCTCGCCGCGTTCTGGGCTCCGATGGCCGCCGCGACCCAGGTGTACTTCGACGAGTCCGTCTCCAGCAGCTTCTTGGCCTGCGAGGAGACGCTCGCGCCGTTGAGCAGGCCGCCGACGCCACCGCCGCCGCCCATACCGCCGCCGTCGCCCATCCGGCCGCCACCGGGGAAGCCGTTGCCGTTCTGCTGGTTCTGGGTGCCGCCGTTGCCGTTCTGCTGGTTCTGGCCCGGCATCCCGCCACCGGGGAAGCCGTTCCCGTTCTGCTGCCCTTGCCGGCCTTGTTGGCTCTGCTGGCCCGGCATGCCGCCGCCCCCGAAACCGCCGCGCATGCCGCCACCGCCGCCGCCCATCATGCTCGCGCCGGCCGGGCCGGCCGTCACGATGGAACCGGTGTGGCCGCTCTGCACGGTGCTGAGGGTGTACGCCGTCGGGCCGGCCAGCGAGGCCACCAGGCCCACCGCCGCAGCCCCGAGGGCGAGTCGGCGGCTGACACGGC
>NZ_JAMGBF010000179.1 GCF_023516615.1 Streptomyces panaciradicis | reverse complement strand
TCGGTGGTCGTCAGCCACTTGATCACGACACCGCCGCGGTTCTGGCGCCGGACCGGCAGCTCGTCCGCGTAGTGGGACCCTGCTGCCGCGGCACCCTGGGGTTCGTTGAGGATGCTCACAGGTTGTTCGTCTCCCGGTTCTTCTCGTGGCTCGTCTGCGCGATGCCGGCGGGAACGTAACCGGTCTGCCCCTTCTTGGCGAGGTCCTTGAGGTGCTGCTCGTAGCGCTCCGGGGAGACGACCTTCACGTTGAACAGCATCCGGGAGTGGTCGACGCCGCACAGCTCGGCGCACTTGCCCAGGAAGGTGCCCTCCTTGTTGGGGGTCACCTGGAAGGAGTTGGTGTGGCCCGGGATGACGTCCATCTTCATCAGGAACGGCACCACCCAGAAGGAGTGGATGACGTCACGGGAGGTCAGGACGAAGCGGACCGTCTTGCCCTTCGGCAGCCACAGGGTGGGACCCGGGTTGCCGGTCTGCGGGTTCCGGGTGCCGGGGGTACCGGTGTCGTAGACACCGCCCGCGTTCGCCGGGAACTCGTTCTTGAACCGGTCCGGGATCGCCGCGAGGTTCTTGTCGGTCTTCGCGTCGCCGGACACACCGGGAACCGGCGTGATGTAGTTGAAGCCCCAGCTCCACTGGTAGCCGACGACGTTGACCGTCACGTCGGGCTTCTTGTCCGTGAGGCTGAGGAGCTTCGACTCGTCACGGGCCGTGAAGTAGAAGAGCACCGAGACGATGATGAGCGGGACGACCGTGTACAGCGCCTCGATCGGCATGTTGTACCGGGTCTGCGGGGGAACCTCGACCTTGGTCCGGCTGCGCCGGTGGAAGATCGCGCTCCAGATGATCAGACCCCACACCAGCACGCCGACGGCGAGCGCGGCAGCCCAGGAGCCCTGCCACAGCGAGAGGATCCGCGGAGCCTCTTCCGTGGTCGGGGTGGGCATACCAAGGCGGGGGAAGTCCTTGTATGTGCAACCGGTGGCGGTCGCCAGGACCAGGCCCGCGGTCATTGCCTGCAGCAGCTTCCGCCGCATCGGGCGCCGCGGCGAGCGGTCGGAGCCGTTGGGACTCACGTAGCGCCTTCCCGAGAGTCTCGCCCGCGCGTATTGGCTGCGGCCTGCCTTCTTCGGTGGTCGGTCGCCGCCCTGCGTCGGGCAGGGGTTTGGATGTTTATGCGGACCAAACCCTAGCCGACGCGTTCTCAGGGTTCGCGGGGAGGGGTGCCTAGTGGGTGGGGTGGTTCGCTGGATTGGCGGCTGCGGGTGACTTTGTGGCTTGTCGCGCAGTTCCCCGCGCCCCTGGGACGCTGCTCCGAGGGACGTCTTAGCGTGTGCGTATGCCCTACTTCGATGCCGCTTCCAGTGCTCCGCTTCATCCCGTCGCCCGACAGGCGTTGTTGGCCTCGCTGGACGAGGGATGGGCCGACCCCTCCCGGCTCTACCGGGAAGGACGCCGGGCGCGGATGCTGCTGGACGCGGCGCGGGAGGCCGCCGCCGAGGCGGTGGGGTGCCGGGCCGACGAGTTGGTCTTCACCTCCTCCGGGACCGCGGCCGTACACACCGGCGTCGCGGGCGCGTTGGCCGGGCGAAGGCGGGTCGGACGTCACCTGATCGTGTCCGCCGTCGAACATTCCTCGGTGCTCCATGCCGCCGCAACGCACGAGGCCGGGGGCGGGACGGTCACCCATATGGCGGTGGACCGGTCGGGCGCGGTGGATCCGGCGGCCTTCGCGGCCGCGCTCCGGGAGGACACCGCGCTGGCGTGTCTGCAGTCGGCCAACCACGAGGTGGGGACCGTGCAGCCGGTGGCGGCGGTGGCCGAGGCGTGCCGGGCGGCGGGGGTGCCGCTGCTGGTGGACGCGGCGCAGTCGCTGGGATGGGGGCCGGTCGACGGTGACTGGTCGCTGCTGACGGCCAGCGCGCACAAGTGGGGCGGGCCGGCCGGAGTGGGGCTGCTGGCCGTCCGCAAGGGGGTGCGGTTCGCCGTCCAAGGGCCTGCAGACGAGCGGGAGTCCGGGCGGGCCGCCGGGTTCGAGAACCTTCCGGCGATCGTGTCGGCGGCCGCCTCGCTGCGGGCGGTGCGGGACGAGGCGGCGCAGGAGGCGGTACGGCTGCGGGAGCTGACGGAGCGGATCCGGGTGCGGGTGCCGGAACTGGTGCCGGACGTGGAGGTGGTGGGCGACGCCGTACGGCGCCTGCCGGGGATCGTCACCTTCTCCTGTCTCTATGTCGACGGGGAGACCTTGCTGCACGCGCTGGACCGGGAGGGTTTCTCCGTCTCGTCCGGATCCTCCTGCACGAGCAGCACGCTGACGCCCAGCCATGTGCTGAAGGCGATGGGCGTGCTGAGTGAGGGGAATGTGCGGATCTCGCTGCCGCCGGAAGCGGCGGCCGAGGACGTGGAGCGGTTCCTGGAGGTGCTGCCGGGCGCGGTGGCGGCGGTGCGGGAGAAGCTGGGGGCGCCGACGCCCACGACCGTGCGTCAGCAGGACGCCCTGGTCGTGGACGCCCTGGGCAAGCTGTGCCCGCTGCCCGTCATCGAGCTGGCCAAGGTCATCGGGGAGGTCCCGGTCGGCGGCACGGTACGGGTGCTGGCGGACGACGAGGCCGCCCGGCTGGACATCCCGGCCTGGTGCGAGATGCGCGGGCAGGAGTACGTCGGCGAGGAACCGGCGGACCACGGTGCCGCGTATGTGGTCCGCCGGGTGTCCTAGTCAGGCCAGGTGCTTGCGGACCTCGGTGGCGGCGTCGTCGCCGTAGGCCTTGGTGAAGCGGTCCATGAAGTGGGCGCGGCGCAGCTGGTACTCCTGGGTCCCGACCGTCTCGATCACGAGGGTGGCGAGCATGCAGCCGACCTGGGCGGCGCGCTCCAGGGAGACGCCCCAGGCGAGGCCGGAGAGGAAGCCGGCGCGGAAGGCGTCGCCGACGCCGGTGGGGTCGGCCTTGCGCTCCTCGTCCGGGCAGCCGACCTCGATCGGGTCCTCGCCGAGCCGCTCGATGCGGACACCGCGCGCGCCGAGGGTGGTGACGCGGTGGCCGACCTTGGCCAGGATCTCGGTGTCGGACCAGCCCGTCTTGGCCTCGATGAGCCCCTTCTCGTACTCGTTGGAGAACAGGTACGTGGCGCCCTCCAGCAGTATCCGGATCTCGTCGCCGTTCATCCGGGCGATCTGCTGGGAGAAGTCGGCGGCGAAGGGGATGGACCTGGAGCGGCACTCCTCGGTGTGGCGGAGCATCGCCTCGGGGTCGTCGGCGCCGATCAGGACGAGGTCGAGGCCGCCGACGCGGTCCGCGACGGTCTTCAGCTCGATCTGGCGGGCCTCGCTCATCGCGCCCGTGTAGAAGGAGCCGATCTGGTTGTGGTCGGAGTCGGTGGTGCACACGAAGCGGGCGGTGTGCAGGGTCTCGGAGATGCGCACCGAGTCGGTGTCGACGCCGTGCCGCTCCAGCCAGGCCCGGTACTCGTCGAAGTCGAAGCCGGCGGCGCCGACCAGGATCGGGGTCGTGCCGAGCTGGCCCATGCCGAAGGCGATGTTCGCGCCGACGCCGCCCCGGCGTACGTCCAGGTTGTCGACCAGGAAGGAGAGCGAGACCGTGTGCAGTTGGTCCGCGACGAACTGGTCGGCGAAGCGGCCGGGGAAGGTCATGAGGTGGTCGGTGGCGATGGAGCCGGTGACTGCGATGCGCACGGCGTTGACTCTCCTGTGAATTAAAGGGGGTGCGCGAGAGCGCTCGTTGGAAGGGCGGTGGCGGGAGACGGGAGGGCGAATTGACGCTTCACGCTACCGGGTCGTAGCGGAGCGCTCCAGCGGGCCGGGATCCCGGCGGTGAACTGGCTGGAACTACCCGATAGTAGATCTTTCTCGACGGGCGGGTCGGTGCTTACGGTTCCGGTATGACGAACCTCAAGGTCCACGCCCCGGCCCCGGTCGACCTCGAAGGCGACATGGCGTCGCTGTGGGGCGACTGCGCCCGGATGGTCCCGCACTGGGCCGCTCCCGACCGGGTCCTTCCGCTTCCGGTCTCCCCGTCGCGCATCCACGGGGTCACCGTGCCCTCCACGTCGGCGCGGCTGCTGGAGGCGATGTCCGACTACGGCGACTGAGCCGGGCGCGGTGGTCCGCAGGCCTGCGCGGCGGCCGGGAGACCGGCGCGGTGGGTCCGGATCGGCGCGTGCGAGGGAACCGTGCGCTCCCCCGGCGCGTCCCATCGCCGTCCCCCCTTGAGGGGATGCGCGATACGACCCTTCTCCGGCCGTTTTGACAGGGCCGGGTCAGGGTTCTGGGACAGCACGTGAAGGAGCGATGCGGTGACTACGGAGCGACCCGACAAGGACGCCGAGGAGCAGGGCGCCGTGGCGGAACAGGGCCCTGGGACTCCGGACGCCGCTTCTGAGGGGACGAAGGCGGCCGAGCCGGCGGAAGACGTCACCGAGGCGGCGGACGAGCGGGAGGCCGCCGAGGAGACCGAGGCGGGTGCGGTCGACGGGGCCGACGGGAGCCACGGAGCCGACGGGGGCAACGGAGCCGACGGGGCCGACGGGGGCAACGGGGCCGGTGGAGGCGGCGGGGCCGGCGACGGCGTGCCGGATGCCACTCCCGATCCCGATGACGAGCACCCGCGTCCGTCCCGTCGCCGCTCGCCCGCGCTCGTCGCCTCCGTCGCCGCCGCCGTCCTGCTCGTCGGCGGTGGCGGGGCCTACCTCGCCGCGTCGGCCTCCGGCGGGCCCGGTGGCCGTACCGGCTCGGGGGCCTCCGGGGACGGCACCCCTCCCCCGCCGCTCGCCCTCGACGGCTACGGCGACAGCGGTTCGAACGGGATCGCGCCCGGGGAGCCCAACCCGTACGGCACGACGTACAAGGTCGTCGGCAGCCTGCCCGGCGGGCCGGACTCGGCGCCCGTGTACCGGGCGGGCGGCGAGGTCACCAAGGAGGAGGTCGCCCGGCTGGCCAAGGCGCTCGGGCTGGACGGGGCGCCGGTGGCGCAGGGGCAGGCCTGGCGGGTGGGGCCCGCCAAGGACCCGTCGGGCCCCGGCCTCGTCGTCGACAAGCAGGCGCCCGGGACGTGGACGTACCACCGGTACGCCGCCGGGACCGACGACTGCCGTGACGTCGCCGTGTGCCACAAGGACCCGGCCAACCCGGCCGTCGACACCGTGAGCGAGGCGGCCGCGAAGAAGGCGGCGGCGCCGGTCCTGAAGGCGGCGGGTCAGGACGACGCGAAGGTGGACGCGAGCCAGGTGATGGGCGCCCAGCGGATGGTGAACGCCGATCCGCTGGTCGGCGGACTGCCCACCTACGGCTGGACGACGGCGCTGACGGTGGGCGCGCAGGGCGAGGTGGTCGGCGGCAGCGGCCGGCTGAAGGCGCCGGTGAAGGGGGACACGTATCCCGTGCTGGGCGCGCGCAGGACGCTGGAGCTGATGAACGCGGCGCCCGTCACCGACCACCGCATGGGCATCGGCGGCTGCGCCAGCCCCGTACCGCTGAAGGACCGCCTCGAGGCGCCCTGCGGCGAGGCGACCCCGGGGGCGACGGCGACGCCGGCGAAGCCGACCGCCACCGTCGAGAAGGCCGTCTTCGGGCTGGCCGCGCACACCGTGGCCGGGCGGCCGGCGCTGGTTCCGTCCTGGCTGTTCGAGGTGCGGACGGCGGGCGCGCCGGACGCCTTCACGGTGACGTATCCGGCGATCGATCCGAAGTACCTGGGCTCGGGCGCGCCCTCCGGGCAGCCGACCCCGTCCTCGACCTCCGCTCCGGCCACCCGGGACGTGAAGGTGGAGGGTTACATCGCCGAGGACAACACGCTCACCGTGTCCTTCACGGGCGGGGTGTGCGGCGACTACGCCGCGACGGCGAGCGAGAGTCCCGAGAAGGTGACCGTGACGGTGACCGAGACGCCGTACAAGAACAAGGTCTGCATCATGATCGCCAAGGAGATGGTGCGGACGGTGCACCTGAAGGAGCCGCTGGGCGACCGGAAGGTCGTGGGCTCGGACGGCAGCGAGATTCCGCAGATGAAGCCGGGCGCGCGGCTGCCGCGGACGTCGGCCGGGGTGCGGTAGGGCTGCGCCCGCCTCTGTGGAGCGAAGAGCGCCGCGGGAGCGGAGACGCGCGAAGGCGGCGGCCCGGTCGGAGGGGGCCGCCGCCTTCGCGGTGTTCGCTCGCCGTGCGGGACGGCTCAGCTGAAGGAGTCGCCGCAGGCGCAGGAGCCCGTGGCGTTCGGGTTGTCGATCGTGAAGCCCTGCTTCTCGATGGTGTCGACGAAATCGATGGACGCGCCGCCCAGGTACGGGGCGCTCATCCGGTCGGTGACGACCTTGACGCCGCCGAAGTCCTTGACCACGTCGCCGTCGAGGGAACGCTCGTCGAAGAACAGCTGGTAACGCAGGCCGGAGCAGCCACCGGGCTGAACGGCGACGCGCAGGGCCAGGTCGTCACGGCCTTCCTGGTCGAGCAGGGCCTTGACCTTCGCCGCGGCGGCGTCGGACAGGATGATGCCGTCGGTGACGGTGCCGGTCTCGTCCGATACGGACATCTACATCTCTCCCGGGTTGTACGGAGACTGCTTGCCGACGGTTTCAACCGCCGGGGCCGCGGATTCATTCCGGGCCGAGCGACTGCTTCGTCATTCGCCCTGTCTCTTCATGCTCGCACACCCGCGAGGAAGCGAACAGCGCCCCGAAGGCCATGCGCCGCTGCGGCACCGGGATTCATGTCACATCGACGCTATGACCATCGTCAAAGTGACGTGAACCGGGTTATGATAGATAGCGTCAGTTCGACGAAAAGCACTCCGCAGAGAACATCCGCAGAACAGAAAGGGTGCGTGTCGTGACCACCGCCCAGACCCCGGAGCTCGACGTACAGCCGTCTCCGCTCGCCCTGCTGCTGCTCGGCCGCGAGGCCGACCCGAGGAGCGAGCGGGGTGTCGAGTGCCCCGGCGACCTCCCCTCGCCCTCCGACCCCGACCTGGTGGAGCGCGCCCGCGCGGCCAAGGAGAAGCTCGGCGACAAGGTCTTCGTGCTCGGCCACCACTACCAGCGCGACGAGGTCATCCAGTTCGCGGACGTCACGGGCGACTCCTTCAAGCTGGCCCGGGACGCGGCGGCCCGCCCGGAGGCCGAGTACATCGTCTTCTGCGGTGTGCACTTCATGGCCGAGTCGGCCGACATCCTGACCTCGGACGACCAGAAGGTGGTCCTGCCCGACCTCGCCGCCGGCTGCTCGATGGCCGACATGGCGACCGCCGAGCAGGTCGCCGAGTGCTGGGACGTGCTGACCGAGGCCGGCATCGCCGAGCAGGTCGTGCCCGTGTCGTACATGAACTCCTCCGCCGACATCAAGGCCTTCACCGGCCGGCACGGCGGCACGATCTGCACCTCGTCCAATGCCCAGCGGGCCCTGGAGTGGGCGTTCCAGCAGGGCGAGAAGGTGCTGTTCCTGCCCGACCAGCACCTCGGCCGCAACACCGCCGTCCGGGACATGGGCATGTCCCTGGAGGACTGCGTCGTCTACAACCCGCACAAGCCGAACGGCGGGCTGACCGCCGAGGAGCTGCGCGCCGCGAAGATGATCCTGTGGCGCGGGCACTGCTCGGTGCACGGCCGCTTCTCGCTGGACTCGGTGAACGACGTGCGCGAGCGCATCCCGGGCGTGAACGTCCTGGTCCACCCCGAGTGCCGGCACGAGGTCGTCGCCGCCGCCGACCACGTAGGCTCGACGGAGTACATCATCAAGGCGCTGGAGGCCGCCCCGGCCGGCTCCAAGTGGGCCATCGGCACGGAGCTGAACCTGGTCCGCCGTCTCGCGAACCGTTTCGCCCCCGAGGGCAAGGAGATCGTCTTCCTCGACAAGACGGTCTGCTTCTGCTCGACCATGAACCGCATCGACCTGCCCCACCTGGTCTGGACGCTGGAGTCGCTGGCCGAGGGCACGCTGGTCAACCGCATCGAGGTCGACAAGGAGACCGAGAAGTTCGCGAAGCTGGCGCTGGAGCGGATGCTGGCGCTGCCGTAGGCGCCACCTCCCGTGTCACCCCGAGACGGGTTTCCGCTCGGGGTGCGCGGGGTCGAGGGTGACGAGGGTGCCGTCGGGGGCCGCCACCAGCAGGGCGCCCCGGTGCGGGACCGGGTCCGCGAGCGGGCCGCTCATGCTGTTCACACGGCCCGCGCGCGGGTACGACTCCCACAGCAGCGTCCCCGCGCGGGCGTCCAGGGCGGCGACCCGGCCGCTGGCGCTGGCGACGAACAGGCTGCGGTGCCCGTCGAAGGTCGGCCGGCCCGGCTGCTCCAGCGTCGTCGCGGTGCTCCACAGGGGCTTGCCGGTCAGCGGCGAGAAGGCCGCCAGCCGGCCGTTGGTGGTGACGAAGCACAGCACCCCCTGCGCCAGACCGACGTCCCCGTCCTGCTGCCGGGCCAGTTCGACGGTGCGGGCCCGGCCGCCCGCGGGGTCGATCAGCACCACCCGGTCGAAGGGGCTGTCCTCCGTGTTCGGATCGGAGCTGCGCCGTTCGACGAACACCAGGCGCCCGTCCAGCACCCCGGCGTAGGCCGCGACGACCGAGGGGGCGGAACCCAGTCGTCGCAGCCCTCCGTCGGCGGGGTCGAGGGCGAAGAGCCGTCGCTGGGCGCCGGACGGGGTGTGGTAGTCGAGGCAGTCCACGAAGGCCCGGTCGCCGTCGAGGACGTACGAGCAGTTGTAGCCGGAGGGCAGCGTCACGCTCCACCGTGCGGCGCCGTCCCGCGGGGAGCGGGCGGTGACGCCGGAGCCGTCCGGGACGAGGACCAGGCCGCCCACGAGTGCCGTGGCGACCCACTGGTTCGACACCTGCCTGGACCACAGCCGTCTGCCGCTGTCCGCGGAGAGGGCGGAGACGGTGATCGTCTCGTTGTCGCCGGCGGCGTTCCCGATGGTCTCCCGCACGAGCAGCACGCCGTCGCGCACGCCGAGGACCTGGGCCCCGTAGCGGTCGAGCGGGGTCTTCCCGGGCCGGGCGGCGGCCCGCCAGAGGGTCCGGCCGGTCGCGGCGTCCACACGGATCGGCAGGGCGTTCTGCCCCGCGCAGTAGAAGGACGCGCCGCCCGGCACACACGTCGGATGCGGCCCGGAGCCGTAGCCGCGCATGTCCGGCGCCCCGCTCTTCCGCACCCCCTGGGCGGCGTCCGCGTACACGGTCGTCCGCCAGGGCCGCCAGCCGGCCGGGTAGGCGGCCCAGCGGGTGGCCGAGGGACTGGGCGAGGCACCCTCCTGGACCGTGCCGCCGCCGCCCTTGAACGGTCCCAGCAGATAGGCGGTGAGCGCGACCGCCAGTACGCCGGCCACCGCGACCGGCACCCGCAGCCGGCGGCCGGCGGCACTCGGCGGGCGCGGCGCGGCCTGCGCCTCGACGGGAGGCACGGAGGCGGCTGCCGGCGGCAGCGTCGGCTGCGGGTCGGGCCTCCGGTGGGGCACCGTGGGCAGCTCGCCCGGCACCGCGTCCGGCAGGGCGGTGGTGAAGGCGTGGGAGAGCTCGTCCAGCCCGGGGCGGGCGGCCGGCTCCTTGGCCAGACAGCGGGACACGACCGCGCGCAGCGGCGGGGGTACGGCGTCCAGCGCCGGTTCCTCGCTCATCACGCGGTACGCCGTCAGGTAGGGGCTGTCGGTGTCGAAGGGGCCGCGGCCGGTGGCGGCGAACACCACCAGCGAGCCGAGCGAGAAGACGTCGGACGCCGGTCCCACCGAGCGGGCGTCCGAGAGCTGTTCGGGAGACATGAAGGGCGGGGTGCCCATCATGTGCCCGGTCTCGGTCAGCGTCTGGTTCTCCGCGGCGCGCGAGATGCCGAAGTCGATGACCCGGGGGCCGTCCTCGGCCATCAGGACGTTGGCCGGTTTCAGGTCGCGGTGCACGACCCCGGTGCGGTGGATGTCGCGCAGCGCCTCCACCAGGCCCAGGGCCAGGTTCCGCAGCTGCGCGCCCGCCATCGGGCCGTGCGCCCGCAGATGGTCGGCGAGCGAGCGCCCGGGCACGTACTGCGTGGCCATCCACGGCAGTTCGGCCTCCGGGTCGGCGTCCACGACCGGCGCGGTGAAGGCCCCGCTGACCTTGCGGACGGCCGCGATCTCGTGGCGGAAGCGGGCGCGGAAGACCGGGTCCGCGGCGTACTGGGCGTGCACCACCTTGACGGCGACCTCGCGTCCGGACCGCGATCTCGCCCGGTACACCACGCCCATGCCACCGGCCCCGAGCCGGTCGACGATCCGGTACTCACCCAGCGCCCCGGGATCGCCCTCGTGCAGTGCCACCGCTCTGATCCTCTCCCCCGAAGAGCAGTTCGAGGTCACAGGATACGGAAAGAGTCGTAGGCGCCCCGGGCACCGGCCCCGCCGTCCTTGTCCGAAACGCGAAGGCCGGGCATCCCCTGGATCCGGGCCGCTGGCAGAATCGATCATTCTGGCGATGAACGACTGGCTGTACTACGGGGGCTGAAGTGGAAGCCGACGAACTGCGACCGCGGCCGGCGGATCCGGCGACGCCCCGGCCCGGGGACCTGCGGCGGGCCGTAGGGCGGTTCCGGCGCAGTGAGGTGCTCGTTCCGGTCGTGGACGACTCGGTGCTGTCGGTCGAAGCCGGCGGAATCCGCTGGCTGTTCGCGTTCACCGACGACGCGGCCCTGGAGCGTTTCGCGCGGGCGCGCGGAGAGGCGGTGCCCGAGCGAGTGCCGGTGTTCGGGGCGCGGTTGCTGGATCAGGTGATTCCGCGGGTGGGCGGGCCGGCCGGGATCGCGGTGGATGCGGGCAGCCCGGCGGGGATGGTGCTGCCGCCGGTGAGAGGAATCGTTCCGGACGAGGTGGCCGTGGACGCCGCGGAGGTGACGGCGTGAGCGAGGGCGGCGGCTACCAGGTCGATCCGGAGGCGCTTCAGCGGATCACCAAGGGCATCGACCAGGCGATGGACGAACTGAAGACGCAGGGCTTCGACGTCGAGGCGAATCTCGGGCGCGGCTTCGACGACTTGGAGCTGGACGGTCTGGAAGTGGGGGACGGCAGTCTGCGGCAGGTGTTCGCGGACTTCTGCGAACGATGGAGCTGGGGCGTGCGGTCGCTGATGCAGGACGCCAACGACTTCGCGTACGGCCTGGGCCTGTCGGCGGGGCTCTACCACGACCAGGAGCAGTACGTCTCCGGCGTCCTGAAGAACGTGTGGACGGCCGCCGCGGGCAATCCGAACCTGACCGAGGAGCAGGCCCGACAGCGTTCCTGGTCCCAGACGTTCGAGGACAACAACTACTCCCAGGCCGCGAACGCGGACTACAGCATGGGGTCCTTCGTCGAGGGCGACCGGGAGGTGGCGGCGGCCTGGGCGCAGACGGGGAAGGACCTGGACACCTCCACGGTGACGCCGGACGCGCTGTTCGATCCGCGCACCGAATGGCAGTGGGGCGGGCCGCCTCCGGCCGGCTCGGAGTCCGGCGGGGGTGAGGGCTGATGGGCATCGGGGGTTTCGTCGACGATCTCGGAGACGGTCTGGAGAGCGCCGCCGGCAGTGTGAAGCGGGGCGTCGGTGAGGCCGTCAACTGGGGTACGGACCAGGCGGCGGACGGCCTGTCGGCCGTCGGCGCGGACGGCATGGCCGAAGGGGTCCGCGACTTCGGCGAGGGCGTGAACAACCGGCTGGGCGGCGAGGTCGCCGAGCGGCGCCTGGGCGAGACCGAGGACCCCAAGGAGCTGGTCCACGGCAGCCCGGCCGCGCTGGAGGAGCGCGCCGGTCATCTGGGCAGATTCTCCCGGGCGTTCGAGAACGTCGGGCAGGGGCTGCGGTCCCTGGACGCCGGCAGTTGGCGGGGCGAGGCCGCGGACGCCTTCCGCGCGAAGTTCGAGCCGCACCCCAAGCAGTGGCTGACGGCGGCCGACGCCTGCGACACGGCGGCCAAGGCCCTGGAGGCGTACGCGAGCACGGTGCGCTGGGCCCAGCAGCAGGCGCAGCTGGCGATCGACGCCTGGCGGGACGCGCAGCGACTCAGCAAGCAGGCGGCGGACGCGTACAACGCCGACGTCAGGGCCTACAACCAGGCGGCCGAGCAGTACAACGCGAAGGCGCTGAACGGGCAGGACCCCGGGCGGAAGCCGACCGCGCCGGGCACGTTCGTCGACCCCGGAGCGGCCGGCCGTGAGACGGCCGAGAGCATCCTGGCCGAGGCCCGCCGTCAGCGCACCGACGCGGCCCGCGACGCGCAGCGGCTGGTCGCGGCCGCTCTGGAACAGGCCCCTGCAAGGCCGGAGTTCACGGACCGGATGGGCGCCGACGCCAAGGACGCCCTGGCCGGCACCGAACTCAACATGCTGCACGGGATGGGCGGTCTCGTCAGGGGCGGCGTGGACGCGGTGAAGCTGGCCCGCTCGGTCAACCCCATGGACCCCTACAACCTCACCCACCCGGCCCAGTTCATGGCGAACAGCAACATGCTGCTGGCCGGTCTTGTGGGCACCGCCGCCCACCCCGAGCGCCTGCCGAAGGCGATCCTGGGCAGCGGCTGGAGCAGCGATCCGGCCGACGCGGGCGGGTACCTGATCTCCAACCTGATCGGCGGCAAGGGGGCCGGTGGGCTGGAGAGGGGCGCGATCGGGGCGAGCAGCCGGGTGGCCGCCAGGGACGCCATGACGGCGACGGCACGGCGGAGCGTGAGCGAGCGGCTCGCGGACACCGCCCGGAGCATCAAGTGCAAGGTGTTCGGCGGCGACCCCGTCGACATGGCGACCGGCCGTGTGTCGCTGCCCCAGACGGACGTGACGCTCCCCGCCAGGCTGCCTCTGCTGTTCACCCGGCAGTTCGAGTCGTCGTACCGGGCGGGCCGCTGGTTCGGCCCGGCGTGGACCTCGACGGCCGACCAGCGACTCGAGATCGACGCCGAGGGCGTCGTCTTCGTCCGCGAGGACGGCTCGCTGCTCGCCTACCCGCATCCGGCTCCCGGTGTCCCGGTCCTGCCCCTGGCCGGCGAGGGCCACCCGCTGACGGTCGACACCTGGGGCGACTACACCGTCAACGACCCGGCCTCGGGCCGCACCTGGTTCTTCGCCGCACCGGGCGGCGACGGCGACGGCATCGCGCTCCTGGCCCAGATCTCCGACCGGTCGGGCCAGTGGCTCGCCTTCGAGTACGACGACGAGGCCTCACCCACCGCGATCGTCCACTCAGCGGGCTACCGTCTCGGCATCGAGCACGCCGGGAACCGCATCACCGCTCTGCGCCTGGCGGACCGCGGCCAGGACATCGAACTGGTCCGCTTCGGCTACGACGCTCACGGCCACCTCGCCACGGTCACGAACTCCTCCGGCATCCCGACCCGGTTCACGAACGACGCCGCGGGCCGGATCACCGCCTGGACGGACACCAAC
Organism: Streptomyces panaciradicis; assembly: GCF_023516615.1. Lineage (GTDB taxonomy): Bacteria > Actinomycetota > Actinomycetes > Streptomycetales > Streptomycetaceae > Streptomyces > Streptomyces panaciradicis. Next base: position 4,558 of record NZ_JAMGBF010000179.1, on the reverse strand, counting down.
GACTCGTCGTACACGTACGTCTACGACGACCAGGACCGCTGCGTCTCCCAGTCGGGCGAGGCCGGCCACCTGCGCAACACCTTCACCTACGGCGACCCCGGTCCGGACACCGGTCACCGAACCGTCTCGGCCACCAACTCCCTGGGGCAGACCACGCGTTACCAGGTCAACCGTGACCTGCAGGTGGTGGCGGTGACGGCCGCGGACGGCGCCGTCACCCGCACCACGTACGACCGGCACGACCGCCCGCTGACCGAGACGGACCCACTGGGCCGCACGGTGAGCCACGCCTACGACGACGCCGGCCGCGTGGTGATGGCCGTACGCCCGGACGGCGCCTACACCAGCGTCGGCTACGACGACCGCGGCCTGCCCGTCTCGATCCGCGGCGCCGACGGGACGTACACCAGCCAGGAGTTCGACGAGTTCGGCAACCGCACCGCGGTGACGGACACCTCCGGTGCGACGACCCGGTTCGCCTACGACGCCCTGGGCAACCTCGCGGCGATCACGGACGCGCTGGGCGCGACCACCACGGTCCGCTGCAACGCGGCGGGCCTGCCGCTGGAGGTCACGGACCCGCTGGGCGCGGTCACCCGCTACGCACGCGACGCCTTCGGCCGCCCGACGACGATCACCGACCCGCTCGGAGCCGTCACCCGCCTGGAGTGGACGGTCGAGGGCCGGCTGTCCCGCCGTACCGCCCCGGACGGCACGACGGAGTCGTGGACGTACGACGGCGAGGGCAACTGCACCAGCCACACCGACCCGTTGGGCGCGGTCACCCGGTACGAGTACACGCACTTCGACCTGATGTCGGCCCGCACGGGCCCGGACGGCGTGCGGTACGAGTTCGACCACGACACGGAACTGCGCCTGACGAAGGTCACCAACCCGCAGGGTCTGACGTGGAGTTACGACTACGACCTGGTCGGCCGGCTGGTCGCGGAGACGGACTTCGACGGCCGTGCGGTGGCGTACGCCCATGACGCGGCGGGCCAGTTGACCGCCACCACGACGGCCTCCGGCGAGGTCCTCCGCTTCGAGCGGGACGTGCTGGGCCGTGTGGTGCGCAAGGACGCGGCGGGCGCGGTCACGACGTACGCGTACGACACGACGGGCGGCCTGGCGCGGGCGGCCGGCCCGGATGTGGTGCTGGAGCTGCGGCGAGACGACACGGGCCGTCTGACATCAGAGACGGTCGACGGCCGCACCCTCGCCCACACCTACGACGTTCTGGGCCGCCGCATCAGCCGCACGACGCCGACCGGGGCGAGGAGCGTGTGGTCGTACGACGCGGCCGGCAACCGCACCGCGCTGACCACCGCCGGCCGCACCCTGACCTTCACCCATGACGCGGCCGGCCGCGAAGTGACCCGGCACATCGGCGAACTGGCCACCCTGGAGCACTCCTTCGACCCGCTGGGCCGCCTGACGAAACAGGAACTCACCGGCCCCGCCGACCGGCGCCTGCAGCACCGCGCCTACACCTACCGGGCCGACGGCCACCTGATCGGCGTCGACGACGACCTGAACGGCAGCCGCCGTTTCACCCTGGACCCGAGCGGCCGGGTCACGGCGGTCCGGGCGGCCGACTGGACGGAGTCCTACGCCTACGACGCCGCGGGCAACCAGACCCACGCGACCTGGCCGGCCTCCATGCCGGGCCAGGAGGCCACGGGCGAGCGCGTCTACGCGGGCACGCGCATCACCCGCGCGGGCAGCGTCCGCTACGAGCACGACGCCGCGGGGCGGGTCACTCTGCGCCAGAAGACGCGCCTGTCCCGCAAACCGGACACCTGGCGCTACACCTGGGACGCCGAGGACCGCCTCACCTCGGTGATCACCCCGGACGGCACGACCTGGCGCTACCGCTACGACCCCCTCGGCCGCCGCACGGCCAAGCAGCGCCTGGCCGCGGACGGCGAGACGGTCCTGGAACAGGTGGACTTCACCTGGGACGGCACCACACTGGCCGAACAGGTCACGCACGTCCCGGGCTCCGCCGTGGCTCTCACTTGGGACCACGACGGCCTGAGCCCCCTCACCCAGAGCGAACGCAGGCTCCTCCCGGACGCGCCGCAGAAGGAGATCGACTCCCGCTTCTACGCGATCGTCACCGACCTGATCGGCACCCCCACGGAACTGGTCGACGAGGCGGGCACGATCGCCGGTCACGCCCGGACCACCCTGTGGGGCACCACGACCTGGCACAACACCCCCACCCCCCTCCGCTTCCCAGGCCAGTACGCCGACCCCGAAACAGGCCTCCACTACAACTACTTCCGCCACTACGACCCCGAAACAGCCAGGTACCTCACACAGGACCCGTTGGGACTGGTGCCCAGCCCAAACCCGGCTTCCTATGTACCCAACCCACACATCCGGTCCGATTCACTCGGGCTTGCTCCAGATTGCCCGCTTGGCAGTAATGCTCGGGGGCCTTTCGACTTCAGAGAGCCGAACCCCAATTTCCCTCCAACCGAAAAAGCGACCGAAGCCATGCGGTCAGCGCCGACCGGCGGAAATATCGACTGCTCAGAGGTCGCCGAATACATCCTGCGACGAACAGGCGGGCAGGGGAAAATTGTAAACTTCACCCTACACGACGACCCAATCATCAACATTCCTGAAAGTTCAGGCCAAGTTGTCACGGAATACCGCTACCACGACGTCTACACCGACGGCCGGTACGTGTACGATCCGGTAATGTCGTCAGACCCGATTCCGTACGGTGACTTCGAGCGAGCCATTCGACTGTTGAACCCAGGCAAGAAACTCCTCGTCCACGACGGTGGGTACTCAGGTCCGCTCTGGTGATGCGTGGAGGATCTCGCCGTGTCGGCACGCAGCGAGCAGGCAATTCAGACACTTCTCAGGTTCGGGGATCTCGCTTGGTTCTCCTTGCCTGCGGAGACTCATCCCGTGCACGGGTATCGGCAGGTGCCGTACATGGGGTTCAGATACAAGTCACCGCGGGAAAAGGTTGCGCGGCTCATAGAAGATGTCACAAGGGATTCGCGGACCGAAGTCGAGTGGACGCTGGACAGGACGAGGAGAAACTGGGTCCTCGTGCCGTCCCGCATCCTGAGCGAGGCGCAAGGGCTTGACAATCCCGCGTTCGCCGACGTCGTCCACTCCGTCAACATGCAAGATCCACAGTTCTGCGCCAAAGCGCTGTCGGATCTGGAGCTGATCATCCAGCGCCTGCAAGAAGTGCCCGTTCCTGAGGATCTTTCGGATTAGGCGCGAGCGCGGAACTGCGCTCAGCCCTCCGCCCTCGGCCGCACCAGGCCCGACTCGTAGGCGATGACCACCAGTTGGGCTCTGTCTCGGGCGCCCAGTTTGGACATGGCTCTGTTGACGTGGGTTTTGACCGTCAAGGGGCTTACTTCCAGGCGGTCGGCGATCTCGTCGTTGGAGTGGCCGCCGGCGACCTGGACGAGGACCTCGCGTTCGCGGACGGTGAGGGCGTCGAGGCGTTCGGCGCGGGCCGGGTCGTGGTCGTCGTCGCCCGGTTCGCCCTGCGCGAGGAAGCGGGCGATCAGACCCTTGGTGGCGGCCGGGGAGAGCAGCGCCTCGCCGCCGGCCGCGACCCGGATGGCGGCGAGCAGTTCCTCCGGCTCGCTGCCCTTGCCGAGGAAGCCTGAGGCCCCGGCGCGCAGCGACTGCACGACGTAGTCGTCGACCTCGAAGGTGGTGAGGATGACGATGCGCACGTGGGCGAGGGACGGGTCGGTGCTGATCATGCGGGTGGCGGCCAGCCCGTCGGTGCCGGGCATGCGGATGTCCATGAGGACGACGTCGGCCCGCTGCTCCTTGGCCAGCCGTACCGCCTCCGCACCGTCGGACGCCTCCCCGACGACCTCCATGTCCGGCTCGGAGTCGACGAGCACCCTGAAGGCGCTGCGCAGCAGGGCCTGGTCGTCGGCGAGCAGGACACGGATCGTCATGCACTTCCCCCGGTGGCGGCGGTACGGGTCTTGACCGGCAGGATCGCATGGACGCGGAAGCCGCCGCCGTAGCGGGGCCCGGTGGTGAGGGTGCCGCGCAGGGCGGTGACGCGTTCGCGCATGCCGAGCAGTCCGTGGCCGCCGCCCTCGGAGGGGTCCGGGTCCTCCCCGCTGCCGTTGTCGAGAACCGTGATCTCGATGTTCGGGCCCACGCGGACGACGCTGACCTCCGCCTTCGCCTCGCCGCCCGCGTGCTTGCGGACGTTGGTGAGGGCCTCCTGGATGACGCGGTAGGCGGCGAGGTCGACCGCCGCGGGAAGCGTGGTGCCGTTGTCGGCGCGGGCGACCTCGACATGCAGCCCGGCGCTGCGGAAGGTGCCGACGAGTTCGTCGAGGCGGTCGAGACCGGGGGCCGGTTCGGTGGGCGCCTCGGGGTCGCCGGACTGCCGCAGCAGGCCGACGGTGGCGCGCAGTTCGTTGAGCGCGGAGCGGCTCGCCTCGCGCACGTGGGCGAGGGCCTCCTTGGCCTGGTCGGGCCGCTTGTCCATGACGTGCGCGGCGACGCCCGCCTGGACGTTGACCAGGGCGATGTGGTGGGCGACGAC
>NZ_JAMGBF010000178.1 GCF_023516615.1 Streptomyces panaciradicis | reverse complement strand
TGGTCGGGCCGCTTGTCCATGACGTGCGCGGCGACGCCCGCCTGGACGTTGACCAGGGCGATGTGGTGGGCGACGACGTCGTGCAGGTCGCGGGCGATGCGGAGGCGTTCCTCGGCGACCCGGCGGCGGGCCTCCTCCTCGCGGGTGCGTTCGGCGCGCTCGGCGCGGTCGCGGATGGCCTGGACGACGGCCCTGCGGCTGCGTACGGCGTCGCCTGCGGTGGCGCCGATGCCGGTCCAGGCGAAGATCGCCAGGTTCTCCTGGGCGTACCAGGGCAGGGGCCCGCCGAGCATCGCGGCGCCGGTCAGGACGGTCATGGTGAGCAGGCCCAGGCGCCAGGTGGTGGGGCGGTCGGTGGTGGAGGCGACGGTGAAGAGGGCGATGACCGCGGACATGGCGACGGGGGCCCGGGGGTCGCCGACGACGCACTCGACGGCGGAGACGGTGCCCGTGAGGGCGAGGACCGTCCTGGGGGCGCGGCGGCGGAAGACCAGGGCGAGGGCGCCGAGGGTCATCAGGACCAGGGCGAGCGGGTCGGGGGTGCGCACGCCCCAGCTGACGCCGTTGTCGCCGCGCGGGTCGACGAAGGAGCCGGCGATCATGCAGGCCAGTACGCCCGCCGCCAGGGCCGCGTCCAGCGCGAGGGGGTGCGCCGCCAGCCGGCATCGGGTTCGTTCCAGGGTGCCCACGTCTTGAACAGTACGGGTGGGTTGTCCTGGCCGGAACGTCAGGTGCGGGTACCTGGGGTGACTGCTGAAACCCCAGGAACCCTCAGCCTGGAATCAACCCGTCGTCGCTCAGAAGCTCCCGCACTTCCTCCAAGGTCGCGTCCGGGGACGGGAGGATCAGTTCGGAGGGTTCCAGGGAGTCGTCGGGCAAGGGGGTGCCCAGCTCCCTGACCTTGGACAGCAGCGCCTGCAGGGTGGCGCGGAAGCCCGGGCCGTCGCCGTTCTGCATTTCCCGCAGGAGCTCGTCGTCCAGGGTGTTGAGCTCGGTGAGGTGGCTGTCCGCCAGCCTCACCTGGCCCTCCCCCATGATCCGTACGACCATGTCGCCCATGTAGGCCTCCTGGATGTGGCCCCTACTGCTTGTCGAAGCGCGGGGTGTCCTGCGGCTGCTGCTGGGACTGCGGCTGGCCCGTGCCGGGTTCGATCGCCTGCTGGGGCGAGCCTCCGGCCAGCTCGGCCTTCATGCGCTGCAGTTCCAGCTCTACATCCGTACCACCGGAGATCCGGTCCAGCTCGGCGGCGATGTCGTCCTTGTGCATGCCCGTGGGGTCGTCCAGGGCGCCGGAGGCGAGCAGTTCGTCGATGGCGCCGGCCCGGGCCTGGAGCTGTGCCGTCTTGTCCTCGGCGCGCTGGATCGCCAGGCCGACGTCGCCCATCTCCTCCGAGATGCCGGTGAAGGCCTCGCCGATGCGGGTCTGGGCCTGGGCGGCGGTGTAGGTGGCCTTGATGGTCTCCTTCTTCGTGCGGAAGGCGTCGACCTTGGCCTGCAGCCGCTGGGCCGCCAGGGTGAGCTTCTCCTCCTCGCCCTGGAGCGTGGCGTGCTGGGTCTCGAGGTCCGTCACCTGCTGCTGGAGGGCGGCCTTGCGGGACAGCGCCTCGCGGGCCAGGTCCTCGCGGCCCAGCGCGAGCGCCTTGCGGCCCTGGTCCTCCAGCTTGCCGGACTGCTGCTGCAGCTGGTTGAGCTGGAGCTCCAGGCGCTTGCGCGAGGTCGCCACGTCGGCGACGCCCCGGCGGACCTTCTGGAGCAGCTCCAGCTGTTTCTGGTACGAGTAATCGAGGGTCTCGCGCGGGTCCTCGGCCCGGTCAAGGGCCTTGTTCGCCTTCGCGCGGAAGATCATCCCCATACGCTTCATGACACCGCTCATGGGCTTCGCGCGCCCCCTTCTGACGGACTTCCAGCTCCAGCTCTGCGACAGAACCCACAGTACGGGCCCTGCATCCATTGACGCACTGTTCGGGGACGGATGCGCTCATCCCCAAGGACGACTGCCTGCCCTCCCGCTCCGGCGTAGGGAGTAGGTGTCCCCCTGGGGAAACGGCCCCCTCTGTCCCTTACATGACGACTGGCGTTGCCGGATCGTTCCCCGCGGGACTGGGGTCCAACCCCGGGCACCCCGTACCCTTGGGTTTTGTGTTCCGTAGCCGCGCCAAGGATGAGAAGGCCCCCGCCGACAAGGCGGCCGTGACCGACTCCAAGCAGACCCGTGATCCGCAGGCCCCCAAGGGCCGCCCCACGCCCAAGCGCAGTGAGGCCCAGTCTCAGCGCCGCAGCGTGGCCAACACGTCGACGTCGCGCAAGGACGCCGCCAAGCGCCAGCGCGAGGACCGCCGTGCCGCGCTGGAGCGGCAGCGCCAGGCGCTGGCCGGCGGCGACGAGCGGTACCTTCCGGCCCGCGACAAGGGGCCGGTCCGCAAGTTCGCGCGCGACTGGATCGACTCGCGGTTCAACGTGGCGGAGTTCTTCCTGCCCATGGCCGTGGTCATCCTCGTGCTGAGCGTGGTGCGGGTGGCCTCGCTGCAGAACATCGCGCTGCTGCTGTGGCTGGTCGTGATCGTGCTCATCGTGCTCGACGCCTTCGTCAGCGGCTTCCGGCTGCGCAAGGCGCTCGGCGAGCGGTTCCCCGACCACAACCGCAAGGGCGCCGTCGCCTACGGCCTCATGCGCTCCCTGCAGATGCGCCGGCTCCGGCTGCCGAAGCCGCAGGTCAAGCGCGGAGAGCGGCCCTGAGCACGGAGGCGTTCACCGGGGGTGCGGCCGACGCCTGGCTCAGCAGGCTGGGCGGGCTGCGTGACGTCGTACGGCAGGAGCTGGTGGCCCGGCAGCTCGACGAGCAGATAGCCGGGCGGTTCCCGGTCGGGCGGCGGCTGCGGGTGCTCGACGTCGGGATGGGCCAGGGCACCCAGGCGCTGCGGCTGGCCCGCGCCGGGCATCAGGTGACCGGGCTGGAGCAGGACGCCACGATGGTCGCGGCCGCCCGGGCCGCGCTGGCCGCCGAGCCGGAGGGCATCCGGGAGCGGGTGCGGATCATCGAGGGCGACGGCCGGGACACCGGGGTGCACTTCCTGCCCGGCAGCTTCGACGTCGTGCTGTGCCACGGCGTGCTGATGTACGTGGAGGAGCCGGACGCGCTGCTGGCGGGGGTGGCGCGGATGCTGGCCCACGGCGGCCTGCTGTCGCTGCTCGTGCGCAACGCCGACGCGCTGGCGATGCGGCCGGGGCTGTACGGCGACTGGGGCGGGGCGCTGGCCGCCTTCGACACCGTGGCGTACCGCAACCGGCTGGGGCTGGACGTGCGGGCCGACCGGCTGGAGACCCTGACGGCGACGCTCGCCGGGATCGGGGCGCCGCTGCACACCTGGTACGGGGTGCGGGTGTTCACCGACACGGCGGCGGACGACGCGGAGCCGCCGGCCGACCTGGAGACGCTGCTGGCGGTGGAGGAGCGGGCCGGCCGGACCGACCCCTACCGCCGGGTGGCGGCGCTGCTGCACCTGTGCGGAGTGCGTGACTGAACCCGTCCGGGCGTGCGGCACGGGCCGGGCGTCCGTCGGGGTCGCCGTGGTCGACGTGAGACACGGACATCACCACCATCACGTCCCTGACCGAAGCGCTGGCGGCGCGGAAACCGGGAGACAGGACGTCGGTGACGTTCACCCGGTACGGAAGCCGGAAGACGGCCGACATCACCCTGGGCGAGCAGTGACGGCAGGGGGCGGCCGTCCGCGACGGGCGGGCCGCCCCCTGCCCGCGTCGGCCTAGGCCTCCGCGGAGTGCAGGTTCATCGGGCCGTAGATCTCCGTGGAGTCCTCGAACAGCCGGACCTGGTCCGCGCCGCCTTCGAGGAGCGCCTTCCAGTGCTCCCCGATCCAGGACTCGGCGTCTCCCTGCGTGGTGAACTCCTCGGGCTGCACCGCGGGCTGGACCTCCCCGCCGTCGGCCTTCTCGAACCGCCACGTCCATGCCACCATGTACGCCTCCCGTCTCCGATCACCTGCAAAGCAGAAGCCGGATCTTGGTCCGGCTCCAGCCAGAAGCCTAGTCGGAGGGGCAGCACCTGCGCAGACGCGCGAAAATCACTTCTGTGGAAGTGACGTTGCTCGGTACCGGTGCCCCCGCGGGACTCCCCCGCCCGAACTGCCCGTGTGCCGCCTGCGCGGTGGCCCGCGGCGAGGACGCGCGGGCGGCCACCGCCGTGCTGGTGGACGGGATGCTGCTGCTCGATCTGACGCCCGGTGCCGCGTTCGCCGCCGCCCGGGCCGGACATTCGCTCGGCGGGGTACGGCAGGTGCTGCTGTCGCATCCGCACGACGGGCCGCCGGTGGAGGTGCCCGCGGGCCTGCCGCAGCCGGTGCGGGTGCCGGACGGGCGGGAGTCGACGCTGCTGACGGGGCATCGGGTGCGGGCGGTGGCGATGGACGCGCCGGGGACCGGGTACGCGGTGACCGGGCCGCAGGGGCAGCGGCTGCTGTATCTGCCGCCCGGCGGGTCGCCGGCCGGGCTGGAGAACGGGACGGCGGAGTCGTACGACATGGTGCTCGCCGATGTCGTGGGCCGGCCGGACGCGCTGGCCAGGCTGCGCGCGGCCGGCGCCGTCGGGCCGGCCACGGACGTCGTCGCCGTGCACCTCGACCACGACGTGCCGCCCGGCGCCGAGTCGGCGCGGCGGCTCGCGGCGGCGGGGGCGCGGGCCGTGCCGGACGGGGCGACGCTGACGGTGGGGGTGTACGAGAACGTGCCCGACGTGCCGCGGCGGACGCTGGTGCTGGGCGGGGCGCGTTCGGGCAAGTCGGTGGAGGCCGAGCGGCGGCTGGAGGCGTTCCCGGACGTGCTGTACGTGGCGACCGGCGGGACGCGCGGCGGGGACTCCGAGTGGGCGTCGCGGGTCGCCGCGCACCGGGAGCGGCGGCCGGGTTCGTGGCGTACGACGGAGACGTGCGACCTGGTGCCGCTGCTGGCGCAGGACGGGCCTCCGCTGCTGATCGACTGTCTGTCGCTGTGGCTGACGGACGCGATGGACGCCGTCGGGGCGTGGGACGACGCGGTGTGGGCGGACGCCGGCGAGCGGGACCTGCGGGAGCGGGTGCGGGAGTTGGTGGAGGCGGTGCGCGGTACGCGGCGGACCGTGGTCGCCGTGTCGAACGAGGTGGGGTCCGGGATCGTGCCCGCGACGGCGTCGGGGCGGCGCTACCGCGACGAACTGGGGCGGCTCAACGCGGCGTTCGCGGGTGAGTGCGAGCAGGTGGTGCTGGTGGTGGCCGGGCAGGCGGTGGTGCTGCGGGGGTGAGGAGCGGGGTCTCGGCGCCTTCCCCGGGCGCTGTGGTTCAGGGTCTGGCGGAGGGGCCGCGGGCGATCAGGCGGTGGGCGTTGGTGGCGAAGCGGTCCAGGACCAGCCTGGTCGTCGCGAGGATCAGGCAGCCGTGCGCCTCCAGTTCGGCGCGCAGGGCCTCGCTCCGCGGGTGCGGGATCTCCAGGAGGAGCAGGCCCGCGGGGCGCAGGAGCGTGAGGGCCGCGTGGAGTTCCTCGCGGGAGTCCGGGGCGCGGAGCAGGGTGACGACGTCGTAGCGGGCCCGCAGGGGCATCGCCACCCGAGGGTCCGTCAGGGTGCCGACGTAGGCCTCCTCCAGGCGCTCCACCGCGCGCGCCCACAGGACGCGGGGTTCGGGGTCGACGCCGTCGAAGGCCGTGTAGGGGAACAGCTCCCGCGCGGTGTCGGGGAAGTGCGCCTCGCCCGTCCCGATGTCCAGCCAGCTCTCCGGTTCGGGGCGGAGCCGGAAGACGGCGCGGGCCGTCGAGCGGTGGCGTCGTTGCCGGTCGAGGTCGCTGACGCGGGTGCGGAGGCGGTTCATGGCAGCTCCCGAAGACGTGCGGCAATTACCCATAAATGGGACACAACAGGGAACGTAGGGGATCCCGATGCGGGGGGCAACGACGTCAGGGGCTCGTGGTGGCCATGTGGCGGCGCCCTGTTCGACCGGTGCCGGTACTGTTCGGCGAATGAGCTCGCTTAATCTCGACGACTTCACCGATCTGATCGAGCGCCCCGACGGCGGGGTGCGGCGCGACGCCGAGGCGCGCCGGGAGCGTCAGATCGTGCCGCCCGGCTCGCTGGGCCGCCTCGACGACCTGGGTGAGTGGCTGTCCGCGGCGCAGTCCGCGGTGCCGGTGCGCCCGATCGAACGGCCGCGGGTGGTGCTCTTCGCCGGTGACCACGGGATCGCCGAACTGGGCGTCTCGGCGCGGCCGGCGGGCGGTGCCGAGCGGCTGGTGCGGGACATCCTGGAGGGCGGCCGGCCCGTGTCGGTGCTGGCCCGGCGGCTCGGCGTGCCGGTGCGGATCATCGACATGGCGCTCGACTGCGACCCCGGCTCCCTGCCCGACGAGGTGGTCCGGCACCGGGTGCGGCGGGGCAGCGGACGGATCGACATCGAGGACGCGCTGACCCTGGAGGAGGCCGAGGCGGCCTTCCGGGCGGGGATCGCCGTGGCCGACGAGGAGGCGGACTCCGGTACGGACCTGGTGGTGCTCGGCGATGTCAGCGTGGGCGGGACGACGCCGGCGGGCGTGCTGGTCGCGGCGCTGTGCGGGACCGACGCCTCGGTGGTGACCGGGCGGGGCGGCGAGCCGATCGACGACCTGGCGTGGATGCGCAAGTGCGCCGCGATCCGGGACTCGCTGCGGCGGGCCCGGCCGGTGCTCGGGGACCAGCTCCAGCTGCTGGCGACGGTGGGCGGGGCCGACCTCGCGGCGATCACCGGGTTCCTGCTGCAGAGCGCGGTGCGCAAGCTGCCGGTGATCCTGGACGGGGTCGTGGTGGCCGCGTGCGCGCTGGTGGCGCAGCGGGTGGCGTTCCGGGCGCCGGACTGGTGGCTGGCCGCGCACGACAGCGGGGAGCCGGGACAGGCCAAGGCGCTGGACCGGATGGCGCTGGAGCCGCTGCTGGCGCACGGGGTGACCGTGGGCGAGGGAACGGGCGCCCTGCTGGCGCTGCCGCTGGTCCAGGCCGCGGCGGCGCTGGCGGCGGAGCTGCCGGAGCGGCCCGAGGCCGCGGCGGAGCCGGAGAAGGCGGAAGAGGGAGCGGAGTAGGAGCCGCGCCCGCTTCGGCACCGCCGGAACACGCCGTTACGGCAGGGGCCGTCGCGGCGGGCCGGGAACGCGGCGCCACCACGCCGGAAGTGGGTGCGGGAGCAGCCGAAAGTCGTGCCGCCGCAGACCAAGGTTGGACGATTGTGGCGGGCATCCCCCATATGATCCTCATCCATGGGAGATGCCCGAATTGCCTCGCGGCGGGCAGCCGCTTTCGCCGTCTGGTACCTGCGGGTCGTCGCGTTCGTCAACTTCCTCAGCGCCGTGTGGGTCTCCCTCGGGCAGGACGTGCGGCGGCACAACCAGGAGAACTTCTTCACGCCGTACCTGCTGACCGCCGGCTTCGCCTCCGGTGTCTTCACCGCGTTCCTCGCCATCACCATGCGGCGCCGCAAGCGGGCCGCCTGGATCCTCAACCTGGCGCTGGCCGGGCCGTTCCTGGCGCTGTTCTCGTTCGCCCTGACCTTCGCCGAGATCCGCCAGTACGCCCAGAACTGGATCTCCCTGGGCCTCACCGCCACCTTCGTGGCCGCGCTGCTGGTGGGGCGCAAGGAGTTCTACGCCAAGGGCGACCGCTCGAACCCGAAGCTGGCCGCAGCCGTGGCCGTCGGCGGCACCCTGGTCGCCTCCCTGCTCGCCGGGCTGCTGGTGACGGTCACCAACCAGGCGCCGGACGCGGCGCGTTCGACGTTCCTGGAGCGCTGGCACTACGGCACGTTCCGGCTGATCTCCGTCGCCGTGGACGAGTCCCGCTTCCCCGGGGTCGACGTCCCGAACTGGGTGAACGTCGCCATCAACGTGCTCAGCACCGTCCTCGTCCTCGCCGTCCTCTACGCCGCCTTCCGCTCCCGGCGCGCCGTCGACCCGCTCACCGAGGACGACGAGAAGCGGCTGCGGGAACTGCTCGACCGGCACGGTGAGCGGGACTCGCTCGGGTACTTCTCGCTGCGCCGGGAGAAGAGCGTGGTCTGGTCGCCGAGCGGGAAGGCGGCCGTGGCCTACCGGGTGGTGGGCGGTGTCTCGCTGGCCTCCGGGGACCCGATCGGGGATCCCGAGGCGTGGCCCGGCGCCATCGAGCCCTGGCTGGCCGAGGCCCGCGCGCACGGGTGGATCCCGGCCGTGATGGGCGCGAGCGAGGAGGCCGGGTGCGTGTATGCGCGGCACGGTCTTGACGCGCTGGAGCTCGGGGACGAGGCCCTGGTCGAGGTCGCCGACTTCACCCTGGAGGGGCGGGCCATGCGGACCGTGCGGCAGGCCTACAACCGGGTGAAGCGGGCCGGGTACGGCGTCCGTGTGCGGCGGCACGAGGACATTCCGGCCGCCGAGATGGCGTGCCTGCTGAAGCGGGCCGACGACTGGCGGGACGGGGCGACCGAGCGCGGCTTCAGCATGGCGCTGGGGCGGCTCGGTGACCCCGAGGACGGTCGGTGCGTGATGCTCGAGTGCACCGACGGCGACGGGGAGTTGCGGGCCCTGCTCTCCTTCGTGCCGTGGGGGCCGCACGGGCTCTCCCTCGACCTCATGCGGCGCGACCGGGACTCCGACAACGGGCTGATGGAGTTCATGGTCCTCGAACTGCTGCGCCGGGCCGGGGAGATCGGGGTCACCCAGGTCTCGCTGAACTTCGCGATGTTCCGCTCGGTCTTCGAACGCGGGGCGCGCCTGGGCGCCGGGCCGGTGCTGCGGCTGTGGCGGTCGCTGCTCAGCTTCTTCTCGCGCTGGTGGCAGATCGAGTCGCTGTACCGCGCCAACGCCAAGTACCGGCCGATCTGGGAGCCGCGCTTCCTGCTGTTCGAGAAGAGCGCGGACCTGCCGCGCATCGGCATCGCGTCCGCGCGGGCCGAGGGCTTTCTGGAGGCGCCGGGCCTGCCGAAGTGGATGCATCGCAAACATCTGGAAACATATAGATAAGCACTGTAAGCGGACAGATGGGGGCCATCCGGATGAACAGGCTCGCCCGCTGGGCCCGTGCGGAATGGGGGTTCCTGTACGTCACGGTGCGCGAGGCGCTGGTCCGGCGGCGTCTGCGGGCGATCCCGACGACCCTCGCGGCGATGGCGCTGACGGCGCTCGTGCAGGTGGTGCAGAACCAGTCCTGGGGGTACGGGCCGGTGCAGCGCCTCGGGGGCGTGCGCGCCGAGGACCCGCTCTGGCCGGCCCTGCTGCGCACTCCGCTGTCGCTGTTCGTGCCGGCGCCGGATCTGCCCGTGTGGGGTGCCCTGATCCAGATCCTCTTCGTGTTCGGCATCGCGGAGATCTGCCTCGGCCGTCCGCGCACCCTCGCCCTCGCGTACGCCGCGACCCTCGCCGGGACGCTGTACGCCCGCCTGGGCATCCGGCTGGGCTTCGACAGCCTGCTGGGCCTGCCCGCCTCGGACGCCCGCGTCGTGGACACCGGCCCGTCGGCGGCCGTGGTGGGCCTCGCCGTGTACGTCGGCTGGCGCTACGGCGCCCGCTGGACGGCCGGCGCGGTGACCGCGGCGATGGCGGTGGAGGTGCTGCTCAAGGGCAACCTCGCCGGCAAGGAGCATCTCGCGGCGATCTTCGCGGTGGTGGTGCTGATCGCCGTCTCGCGGCTGCGGCGGTCCCTCCGCCGTCACCCGGGGCGCCTGGCGGCTCCGGCCGCCTGCTCCCCCGCCCCCGACCCGCGCCGGTCCGCTCCGGTCCCGGTGTCGGCTCGCGCCAGGCGCTGACGCGCCCCGGCGTCAGTGCGGCGGCAGGGCCTGAGGGTCGGGCTTTCCGCCGATCAGGTCCTGGAGTCTGCGGCGGGGGCCCGCCCAGCGGCGGTCGTGGCGGTAGGCGCGCAGGGTGGCCCGGGCCCGGGCCTTGGGGCGGCGGCGGTAGAAGCGGCGGGCCCAGGGGGAGCCGGGGCGGGCGAGACGGACCAGGCCGATCAGGCCGACGAGCGGCACGATCACGCTGAAGATCGCCATCCGGGTCTTGCCCTTGCTGAGGACGGCCAGCGCGAACAGGAAGTTGACGGCGACCGTCGAGATGACACCCCCGCGGTCGTGCAGTTCCTGCTGGCTCATGTTGTTGACCCCGAACGGCGAGAAGCCGGCGAGGACCAGTCCGACCAGGGCCGCCGTGAGGACCACGACCTCGACGCTCTTGCGGCCCTCCTCGGTCCAGTAGACGTCGTCGAGGTGCAGGATCAGCGCGAACTCGTCGAGGACCAGCCCGGCCCCCATGCCGAAGAGCACCGCGAAGACGGCCGTCCCGAACCCGTGCCGGCCGCTGGCGACCGCGCCGAAGCCGCCCACGATCGTGAGCACGACCCCGGGGACCACGTGGTGGATGTGCAGCCCGCCCGCCTTGACGTTGCCGAAGGGCCCCTTGCCCGCCCGGATGAGGCGGGTGATGACCCGGGTGACCAGGAACGTCAGCACGAACGCGGTGAGCGCGAGCAGCAGCGGCAGTTTGCCCGGCTCGATGATGTTGCGCTGCAACCAATGTCCCATACGCGCACTTTATTCGTAGGTGCCGCGGCCGCTCCTCCGACCGCCGGGTAACCTGCGCCGGTGCCCAAGACCCCACCCCTCGACGGCCTCCGCTTCGCCTTCGGCACCCTCACCGTGCTCCCGGTGAAGGTGACCCGCTGGGACCGTGAGGCGGCCCGCGCCGGCATGCTGTGCGCCCCGGTGGCCGGGCTGGTCGTCGGCGGCTGCGCGGCCCTGGCCGGCCTCCTGCTGCTGGCGCTCGGCGCGGGGGCACTGCTCGCCGCCGTCGCCTCCGCCGCCGTACCCGCCGTACTGACCCGGGGGCTGCACCTCGACGGTCTCGCGGACACCGCGGACGGTCTGGGCAGCGGGAAGCCCGCCGAGGACGCGCTGCGCATCATGAAGCGGTCGGACATCGGGCCGTTCGGGGTGGTCACCCTGGTGTTCGTGCTGCTCGCCCAGGTGGCCGCGCTGGCCCAGGCCTACGGCGGCTCGTGGGGGCGCGGTGCGCTGGCCGCCGTCGTCTCGGGGGCCGCGGCGCGGCTGGCGCTCACCCTCGCGGCGCGGGCCGGGGTGCC
>NZ_JAMGBF010000177.1 GCF_023516615.1 Streptomyces panaciradicis | reverse complement strand
TCGTTGCTGTTGTAGGCGATCACCAGGTGTGTCACGCCGTGGGTTTCGAGCACGTCCTCGTCGAACCGGGACAAGCCGGCCCGGCCCCAGGACGGAGCCGTTGATGGTGCGTCGAGTCGGATGCGGTTTCCTGCGATGCCTCGGTTGACGACGGCGATCCCGGCATCAGCGGGAAGCAGGGCTGCGGTGTACTGCGGCCACCCCATGGCCGTGCTGGATGCCCCGAGGCATACGACCACCGCCTTCGCCTCGGCTCCGGCCACCTCGACGGTACGCAGGAAAGGACCTCCCGGAGGCAGGGACCAGCCGTTCCCGTCAGACTCGGGTCCGGTGCCGGTGTTGGTGTTGGTGGCAGGGAATTCGCGCGATGCGTCGGCCCCCATCGGCGTCGATCCTTCGAGCGGGAACGCCCGTGATCCTACGAAGTCGCCCGACAGGGACCGGTCGAACGTGAATCCGTTCGCTGACGTGTAGGGCGTGGACTCGGGCAGATACAGATCGACGACGATCTCGTCGCCGTGGCTGACGGTCAGGTCGACCGGGTCGGTCCACCGCGATGTGCCGGCCGGGATCTCAAACGATGACTGCCCGTCGATGGAGACCTCGACGTACCGTCCGCAGACGCCGATGGCGCTTCGTGCGATCCGAACGGTGCCGTCCCCGAAGAGATTGGACAGCTCCACCCGGACGCGGCTGCCGCCGATGCTCGCGGGCACGGTCATGCGGACGGTGACATCGTCGAAAGGCGGCTCGTCATCCTCACCGCGGAAGTCGGTGATGGCCTGGGTCCAGGTCGGCGCCCAGCCCATGCCGTCGTCGGTCTCGTGTGTGCTCAAGCTGGCCTCTTCTTCGTCTGCTGTGGGTCGGCTGCCGGGTGTCGATGTCACTCGGCCTGGTCGGCGGCGGTGAAGAGGTCGAGGAATCCGGACGGTGCGTTGTCGCCGATCATGAGGTTCAGCATGTCGTGCGCCTCGGCATAGAAGGGTTCCGTTCGGGCGAACAGCGCCGCTTCGTAGGCGGTGAGAGCCTCCTCGACGTCGTTGGGGTGAGCGGCGATCGCCTTGCCGAGTTCGGCGCCGTCGAACATCGCCAGGTTTGCGCCGTCACCGGACGGCGGCATCAGGTGTGCGGCATCGCCGACAAGCGTCACTCCGGGCACGCGCTCCCATCGGTGTCCGTCCGGGAGGGTGTGGATCGAGCGGGCGACCGGAGCGGTCTCGCCGTCGGTGATCAGTGCGGTGAGCTCCGGGGCCCAGCCGTGGAACTCGGCCGCGATCCGGGCGGTCGCGGCGGCGGCGTCGGTGAAGTCGATGGCGGCGATCCACTCGGCGGAGCGGTTCAGCGCGACGTACGTGTGCAGGATGTTTCCCGCCTCGCGGTGCGCGATGATCCCTTTGCCCGGAGCCAGTGCGTACATCGCGCCGACACCGACCGCCTCGGCCGCCGCGGGGTGCCGCTCGTCGGCGTGGTACAGGTAGACGTCGATGAATGTCGTGCCGGTGTAGCTCGGTTCGGCGTCGGAGAGCAGCGGGCGGACCTTCGACCAGGCGCCGTCGGCGCCGACGAGGAGACCGGTGGTCACGGTCGTGCCGTCGGTGAAGGTCAGCTCGTGTCGGCCGTCGCCGAGGGGCCGGACACCGGTGGCCTTGCGTCCCCACCGGACCGTCTGATCGGGCAGGGAGTCGAGCAGGATCCGGCGCAGGTCTCCGCGGAGCACTTCGGGACGCCGCCCCGCGCCGTCGTCCGGCGCCTCGAACAGCACCTTGCCGTCCTGGTCGAGCACGCGCGACGCCTCGGCGCCCTCGTGGATGATCGCGCGGAACTCGTCGGTGAGGCCGGCGTCCGCGAGCGCGCGCTGCCCGTCGGCCTCATGGATGTCGAGCTGCCCGCCCTGCGTGCGGAACTTTTCCGAGGGATCGGCCTCGTAGACCGTCGCCTGGATGCCGTGGACGTGCAGGACCCGGGCGAGGGTCAGGCCGCCGAGGCCGGCGCCGACGATAGCGATCGGATGGTGGCTGGTGTTCATGGGCTTCCTCGTTTCCGCACGGCGCAGCGTCGGGCACGCACCCGACGTCCATTTGGACCGGCGTTCCATAAGCAATATGGAACGCCGGTCCAGGGTGTGTCAAAATGAGGTCATGCAGCGGACGCGAGGAAGAGCACCCACCGGGGGGCGGGCCGACGCCCTCTCCCAAGAGCTGATCGTCGGCGCGGCCGTCTCACTGCTGGACGAGCTGGGCGAGCGGGGGCTCACCTTCAGGCTGCTGGCCAAAGAGCTGAACACCGGGCCCGGCGCGCTGTACTGGCACGTGGCGAACAAGGACGAGCTGGTCGCCCTGGCCGCCGATCAGGTGCTCGGCCACGCCTTCGCCGCGCACGCGAGCCCTGAGGAAGAGACCGGCTCTGGGCTGCGCGCGCTTGCCGTCGCCGTCTTCGACGCCCTTGACCAGCACCCGTGGGCGGCGTCCCACGTCTCCGCGCCGCCCACGCTGGCGAACGCGCTGCGCCTGCTCGACCGCATCGGCACCCTGGTCGCACGAACCGGGCTGCCGGCCGACCGGCATTTCGCGGTCGCCACCGCGATCTCCTACTACATCACCGGCGTCAGCGCCCAGATCATCACCCCGCGCACCACCCACGACGCGACCGTCAGCCGCGACGACTTCCTCGCCGAGACCGCCCAACGCTGGGAAGAACTCGACCCGGCCGACTACCCCTTCCTGACGCGCACCACCCAGCACCTGCGCGACCATGCCGATCGTGACCAGTTCATCGCCGGCCTCGACATGCTCCTGGACGGCCTGAACACGACCGCGGACCCGCGACCGCCCGCATGACTTCACGGTCCGGACACTGCGGAGTCGATCGCTCGGCCATCCGCGCCGCCGTGCACCGGCGCGGGTTGAACTCGGTCATCGCCAACTCGCGGGCGAGGAGACTCCGGGCCGGGCTCAGCCTGGTGAACGGCAGCCGCCACTGCCCGGTCGGATGACTCGCCGGGCGGCGAAGAACGCCATGGAAGTCCCGACCGGTCGTGTCGCCGAAGACCCGGGGACGTCGCGCCGACCAGCAAGGGCACGGACTGCACGACCGGTTCGTCATCGGCGAAGATGCCCGATGCGGCACCGTGCGGTTGCCGGCGGCCCGTCATGTGTCGAACTCCACCTGGGCAGCGAGCGGAAGGCCGAGTGTCAGCCCTTCGTCGGCGATGCGCCGTCGGGCGAGAGCGATCTCCTCACTCGTGCGCAGGTTCAGGGCCTCGATGACGTTGCGGCGGCTCTATATCCAGCTCACCAGCCCGCAGCTGTTCCGCGCAGTGCCGGGTTCCGCCGCTGCCGTGTCGTCGACTTCGGCGATGGCCACCATGTGTGTCGGCGGCCAACTTCGTTGCGGAACCGCTGGTTGGCCTGCCCACGCGATGAAGCTGCTGGTAGACGGATTCACGGTTCCCGACCGACACGCTGTGGCCCCGGAACGCCGCGTCGGCGGAGGCCACCCGCCTCCGCCGACGCCGTACCGTGCGACGTCACACGGCAGGTCACGCCACGGTCAGCGTGATGGCTCCCGTGTAGGTGTTCCCGGCGGTCAGGGCCGTCTCGGTGCCGTCCACCGTCATGACCAACGACTTGCCCGACGGCGCCTTGACGGCCGCGTCGGCGGCGACGGTCAGCGCGGTCAGGTACGAGGTGCCGGTGACGGTCCACGCCGAGCCGCTGTTCAGGCGGACGACCACGCCGTTGTTGACGGCGGGCCGCACGGTGTTGGTGACGATGCCCAGCTCGTAGAAGGCGGAGGAGTCGATCGTGTCCACCCGGTGCCTGGTCCGGGAGGCCGAGATGACGCCCTCGACCGTGGCGTCCTCGAAGGTGAGGACCATGTTCTTGCCCTTGCGCACGCCGTTGTAGAAGTCGCCCTTCAGCGCGATGGAGGAGAAGGTGGCGGCCGAGTCGGCGGCGTGGGCGGCGGTCACGTCGAAGGAGGCGTCCTTCGCGGGGTCGCCGGTGGGCTCGGTGTAGACGCCCACGTTCATCATCTTGCCGTCGACGTTGACCGGGCCCGGGTCGTCCAGCTCGATCATCTGCAGGATGACGCCGTCACGCGGGTTGAGGCGGGCGCCCTTGGCCCCGTCGACGGTGATGGCGGTCTGCTGGCCCTTGTTGAGGAAGGTCGCCCGCTCCGAGTTGACGACCGTGCCGCCGTCCAGGGTGAGGGTGCCGGCGCCGAAGAACATGTAGCCGAAGTGCCCCGAGTTCACGACCGTGTTGCGCGCCGGGAGGTCCGCCAGCTCGGCGCTCGACAACCCCAGCCCGAGCTCCGTGTTCAGTGCCGCAACGACGGCCGGGGTGCTGTCGCCGTAGTGCACGACCGCGGCCGGGCCCGCGATGATGGTGGCGTAGCTGCCGACGTCGAAGCGGCAGCCGAGGACGCGGACCACGGCGTCGCCGATGGCGTAGGTGCCGTAGCCGTACGCCCCGGTGTTGCCGACGTGGCTGTTGACCGCCGTCAGTTTCAGCCCACTGCCGCCCTCCACTGACAGGGCGCCCCAGGTCTCCGAGAAGACGATGGAGCCGAGGTAGGTGGCGGTGCTGTCCTTGCCGAGGAGGTTGGTGGAGCGGACGTTTCCGTCGAGGCCGAGCATCCAGGGCACCGACTGCATGTACGGGGTTTCGACGGTGGCCTGGTAGTCGGCGGGCAGCACACCGTTGCGGCAGCGGATGAAGGAGTTCTTCACGACCACGTCGGCGCCGTCGTCGGCGATGACGGCGGTGCGGACGACTCCCTTGTTGGTGATGCGGGCCCCGTCCAGGACCAGCCGGGTGGAGGCGCCGGCGCCGACCACCGCGGCGCCGTAGCCGGCGAAGTCGCTGCGGCCGTTGCCGGTGAGGGAGATGGTGGGCCGGTTCAGCGTGTAGGCGGCGTCTCGCACGTACACGCCGTCGAAGCACTCGCCGGTGGAGGTGATCGACACGTTCCTGGCGAAGGAGTCGGTGAGCCTGCCGCCGACCACCGCCGCGAGGACGGACTTGTCGCGGACCACGCCGTCGCCGTCGACGTAGAGCGCCTGCCGGAAGGGGAAGGTCAGCGTCTGGTACGTGACCTCGTTCCGCGCCGTCACCGTGAGGACCACGTCGCCGCGGTAGGTGCCCGGCTCGACGAGGGTCGCGGTGCCGCCGGTCTCGGTCAGCAGCTGGCCGGTCTCCACCCCGTCGACGGTGAGGGTGAGGCTGTGGCCGTCCGGGGCGACGATCCGCCCGCCCTCCGCGATCGTCAGCCGGCTCACCCGCGTGGTCGCCGCGAGCTCGTAGGTCTCGCCGGAGCCGATGGTGATCCGGTTTCCGCTCACGACGGGCGCGGCGACGGCGGAGGCGGCCGGAACCAGCAGGGCTCCGGCCGTGGCGGAACCTGCGATCAGGATGGAGCGTCGGGTCATCAGCGTCATTGCGTGCCTTCCACGGTTCGAGTGCGCTGTCGCGCAGCGTGACGAACCGGCCCGCGGGGCATGCGGCGGGACGGTCCGGGACAGAGCACCTGGGGTGCACGACGGAGTGAACCAGCCCTGTACAGAGGTCAATAGGCACCTCACACACGCATCCCGGAACCCGATGCCTCGGATCGGGCGGCCCGTTCCATGGCAATCACACAGAGTGGCCACAGGGTGGCCGGGGCGCGGACACGACGACGAGGCGGGCGGCGTCCGCGCCGTCCACCTCGTCGTTCAACTTCTGTTGTGCCGGCGATGCGTTTTACGCGGGGGCGATCATCCCGGCCGACAGGTCGATGTCCGCGCCGCACAGGCCCGGCATGGCGAGCATCGCCAGCAGGGCGCGGGCAACCTCTTCCTCCTCGACGAGCCGGCCGAGGGCCGCCCGGGAGGCGAAGTCGCGTTCGGCCTCCTGGACGGAGCAGCCGGTCAGTTCGGCGGTGAGCCGGAAATTGCGGTCCATGCGCGGGCCGCGGACCGGTCCGGGCGACAGGGAGTTGACGGAGACCCCGTGCGGGCCCACCTCCCCCGCCAGGGTGCGAGTGAGCCCGAGCAGCGCCATCTTGGAGGCGGTGTAGGGGGTGCGGTTGAGCAGCGGGCGCTTGCCGCTGACCGAGGCGACGTTGACGACGTCGCCCCGCCCGGCCGCGGTCATGCGGGGCAGGAAGGCCCGGCACATGAGGTAGACGCCGCGGACGTTGACCGCGAACACCTCGTCCCACTCGTCCGGCTCGATGTCGACGAGCGGCCGCACCGGGCCTGCGACGCCTGCGTTGTTGACGAGCAACGACACGTCCTCGTCGGCTAGTTCGGTGGCGAGCCGGGTGACCGACGCCGGGTCGGCGACATCGCACACGGCGGTGCGGGCCGCGCCGCCCTGCTCGGTGACGCGGGCCGCCGCCTCCGTCAGCGCTCGCTCGCTCCGGCCGACCAGGACGACGCGGACGCCGGCGCCGGCCAGGGCCAGGGCGAACGCCCGCCCCAGCGGCCCTCCCCCGCCCGTCACGAGGGCGGTGCGCCCCTGGAGGGTCATGCGGTGTTCCACGGCAGCTCGTCCCCGGCGGCCCGCGCGGCACGTACGTCGCCGGAGCGGGCGTGCCCTTCGAACAGCTCCACCCGGGAGGCCCGCCCGCACACCCGGCCGAGCAGGGCCTGCGAGGCGGTGTCGGTGACCTCCTGGTAGGTCACCGTCTTGAGGTACTTGCCCACCCACAGGCCGCCGGTGTAGCGGGCGGCGCCGCGGGTCGGCAGTACGTGGTTGGTACCGATGACCTTGTCGCCGAAGGACACGCAGGTGCCCTCGCCGAGGAACAGGGCACCGTACTGGGTCATCCGCGCCAGCGCCTCGCGCGGCCGGCGGGTCAGCACCTCGACGTGTTCAAAGGCGAACTCGTCGGCCAGCGCGTACATCTCGTCGAGCGAGTCGACGACGTGCACCTGGCCGTGGTCGCGCCAGGCGGGCTCGGCGAAGTCACGGGTGGGCAGGCCCGGCAGCAGCCGCTCGACCTCGGCGATCGTCTTCTGGGCGACCTCGCGGGAGGTGGTGATCAGTACGGCCGGGGAGTCGGGGCCGTGCTCGGCCTGGGAGAGCAGGTCGACGGCGCACACGAACGGGTCGGCGTGCTCGTCGGCGAGGACCAGGATCTCGGTCGGGCCGGCGAACAGGTCGATGCCGATCTCGCCGAACAGCTGCCGCTTGGCCTCGGCGACGTAGGCGTTGCCGGGCCCGGCGATCAGGTTGACCGGCTGCATGGTGTCCGTGCCGACGGCCATCGCGGCGACCGCCTGGACCCCGCCGAGCAGCCAGATCTCGTCCGCGCCGGCGAGGTGCATGGCGGCGACGGTGGCGGCGGGTATCTCCCCGCGGATGGGAGGCGTGCAGGCGACCACCCGCGGGACGCCCGCGACCTTGGCAGTGACGATGGTCATGTGGGCGGAGGCGGTGAGCGGGTAGCGGCCGCCGGGGACGTAGGCGCCCGCCGCCTGCACGGGGACGTGCTTCTGCCCGAGCCGCACGCCGGGCAGCGTCTCCACCTCGAACTCCTTCAGGGAGTCGAGTTGGTGGCGGGCGAAGGTGCGGACCTGGTCCTGCACGAACCGGATGTCGTCGATGACCTGCTGCGGCACCGACGCGACGATCTTCTCGACCTCCTCCTCGCTCAGCCGGAAGAATTCCGGGCTCCACTTGTCGAACTTCTCGGAGTACGCGCGTACAGCGTCGTCACCGCGCTCGCGGATGTCCGCGATGACACCGGCGACGGTCTCGCGCACCTGGTCGAGGGAGGCGGCGACCTCCGCCTTGGGGACGGCGTGCTTCAGGATCTCTGACACGACTGGGGCCTTTCTGGTGGTCGTGGGAAGGGAGTCAGACGGGCGGCGCTTCGAACAGCACGTCGGGGTCGTTGAACTGCTCCTTGGCGACCGACTCGCTCATCGGGTCGGCGGTGCCCCACTGGTCCTGGGTCATCGGGTCGTCGACGTCGTGGCGGCCTGGATGCCACAGGTCCTCTTCGAGGACGGCGAGTTCGGTGGTGTACTCCACCGTGTTGCCGTGCGGGTCGTGGAAGTAGGAGAAGGTGTTGTCTCCCGCGAGGTGCCGGCCCGGGCCCCAGGTCAGCCGGGTGCCGGCACGCAGCGCGCGCCCGGTGCCGCGCATGTACTCCTCCACTCCCCGCATCTCGAACGAGGCGTGATGCAACGACACATGGGGGCCGCGGGCGATGGCGAAGGAGTGGTGCAGCGGACTGCACCGCAGGAAGTACATGAGGTCGCCCATGTGCGTGGAGTACAGGGTGTCGGTGAGCCGGAAGCCGAGGTGCTCGACGTAGAAGTCGCGCAGACCGGCCGGGTCCTGGGAGTTGACGACGCAGTGCGACAGGCGCACGGGGACCGCCTCCCGCTCCTCGATCCTGCGGTGGGCGCGGTCGGCGACGTCCGCGGAGACCTCCACGACCCGGCCGTCCGGGTCGAAGAAGCGCAGACCGTAGCCGCCGCCGGGGGTGTCCAGCGGCTTCGGCTCGTGGACGATCCGGACCCCGGCCCGGCCGAGGCGCAGCGCGAGTTCGTCCACCGCCGCGGGCGACACCGCGCCGAAGGCGACCAGATCCATGCGCTTGCGTTCGTCCTGGCGGATCCGTACGACGTACTGCTCGGGGCTGCCCTCGGCGGCGAAGAAGGCGAGGCCGCTGTCGTTGGCGATCTCGGTCAGGCCCCAGGTGGTGCCGTAGAAGGCGCGCTGGGCGTCGAAGTCCGGGACGGCCAGGTCGACATGGCGCAGGTGGGTGATGGGCTGGAAACTCATGGCTGGCTCCTGACGGTGTTGCGCTGGTGGCCCAGGCCGGTGATCTCCGCCTCCAGGACGTCGCCCGGCTTCAGGAAGACGCCCCAGTGCGCGCCGTTGCCCGCCGGGGAGCCGGTGAGCAGCAGGTCGCCGGGGTGCAGGGTGGTGGTCGTGGAGACGTACGCGATGAGCCGCGGGATGTCGAAGATCATGTCCTTGGTGGACTCGTCCTGCCGGACGACTCCGTTGTGCCGCAGGGTGATGCGCAGGTCGTCCGGGTCGCCGACGAAGGCGGCCGGCACCAGGAAGGGGCCGGTGGGCAGGAAGGTGTCGGCGTTCTTGGCGGTGAACCAGTCGGTGCCGATGGCCTTCAGGTCGGGCCGGTACAGGCGGTCGCGGGTGGTGAGGTCGTTGCAGATGGTGTAGCCGGCGACGTACGACATCGCCTCCCCGGCCGGGATGTCACGGCCCTTCCTGCCGATGACCAGGGCGAGTTCGAGCTCCCAGTCGTGCTGCTCGCCGAGCGCGGGCAGCACGATGTCGTCGTAGGGGCCGCACATCGCGCGCGTCGAGCCGAGGAAGACGTACGGCACTCCGCTGCGGATGCGCTCGTCCATCATCTTCTCGGCGTCGGCGCGGGCCTCCTCGGGGGTGGCGCCGTGCACGCTCTCCTTCTCGGCGGCGACCAGATCGACCACGTGCTTGCGGTAGTTGGCGCCGCTCTGCAGGATCTGGCCCGGCTCCAGCGGAGGCAGCACGCACAGGGCCGCGAGGTCGTGCCAGGCGCCGTCGGCGGACCGGGCGAGTCCGTCGAGCCGGGGCAGCCAGGTGTCCCAGTCCTCGACCAGGGCGCGCACGGACGGCACCAGGTCGGACAGGTCGCGTACGCGGGCCCCGGTGACCAGGCCGGGGAAGGCGACGCCTGCGCTGCTGCGGAACGTGCCGAGCGCGAACGGTCCGGCAGGGGTGAGTGGATCGGGCACGGGCGGCTCTCCTCGTCGGGGTGGGGAACGCCCCTGACGCTAGGCAGCCGGGCCGGGCGGCGGAAATGGCCGTTCACGATGGCTGCCATCGGCGGCCCTCCCGGCGGCTGAACCGCGCCTCCATCGCCGTACGGAATGCATGACGTCCCCCTTGCCGATGCCTCGATCCGTTGACCCTGCATCGATCGCCCGAGCAGTCTCGGAGCACCCACCGTCATGAGGAGAAACACGTGGTCGTCGAGCATGCCGAGCTGACCGTCGAGGCCGGCCGGGAAGAGGAGTTCCAGGAGGTCTTCGGCACGGCACGGGAGGTGCTCACCGAGGCCGACGGGTTCCGCTGGGCCGAGCTGCTCAGGTGCGAGGAACGGCCGCGGACCTTCCTGCTCCTGGTCGGCTGGGAGTCGGTCGAGGCGCACACCGCCGGCTTCCGGAAATCGGAGCGCTTCGCGCGCTGGCGGGCCCTGGTCGGCCCGTTCTTCGCCGCTCCGCCGGCCGTGGAGCACTACCACGAGCTCGGCGCGCGCTTCTCCGGCTGACCCCCTCCTCTTCTACGTTCGCAAGGATCCCCATGCCCGTACAGAAGGTGCTCGTCGTCGGCGGCGGCATCACCGGAAGCGTGCTGTCGCTGGCACTCGCCCAGCGCGGCGCCGACGTCGAACTCGTCGAGATCTCCCCCCAGTGGTTCGGTGTGGGCCACGGCATCACCGTGCAGGGCAACGCGCTCAAGGCGCTGCGCTCGGTGGGCGTGCTGGACCGGGTGCTGCGGCGGGCCGTGCCGTTCGACATCATGCGGCTGCGCCGCGCGGACGGCAGCCTGATCAGCGAGCTGCCGACCCCGCACACCGGCGGCCCGGACCTGCCGTCCACGGCGGGCGCGCTGCGCTCGGACCTGCAGGACGCGCTGTGCGACGCGGTGTACGCGCAGGGCGTGCGGGTCCGTCTCGGACTGAGCGTCGACCGGCTGCAGCAGTCGCCCGGACACGTGGACGTGTCCTTCACCGACGGCTCCACCGGCCGCTACGACCTGGTGGTCGGCGCCGACGGCATCAACTCGTCGATGCGCGCGCTCATCGGCCTCTCCCAGCGGCCGCACCCGGTCGGCATGTCGATCTTCCGGGTGGTCGCCGAGCGGCCCGCCGGGATGGACTGTGCCGAGGTGTACTACGGCGGTCCGCGCTTCAAGGCCGGCTACAGCCCGATCTCCGCCGACCGCTGCTACGCCTACCTCCTCGACGAGAACCTCGACGCCTCGCTGATCGGGCCGCGCGCCCCGCTGTCGCTGCTGCGCGAGCGCGCCGCCGGATACGGCGGCATGTGGGGCGAGATCATCGCCTCGCTGCCGGACGACACGGCGGTGGACTACCGCTGGATCGAGGCGGTGCTGGTCGACGAGGCGTGGCACCGCGGCCGGGCGATGGTCGTCGGGGACGCCGCGCACGCCTGCCCGCCGCTGATCGCGCAGGGAGCCGCCATGTGCATGGAGGACGCGGTGCTGCTGGCCACCCTGGTCACCGGGGAACTGCCGGTGGAGCGGTCCCTGGACGAGTTCATGGCGCGGCGGCTGCCGCGGGTTCGGATGGTGCTGGAGAACTCCCTGCGGCTGGCCGAGTGGGAGATCGACCCGGCCACGCCGGGCGCCGACCCGGCGCGGATCATGTCGGAGACGCTGCAGTCGCTGACGGCGGCCGCATGAGCACGCCGGTCGTCGACTTCCACGGCCACCTGGCCGTCCCGGCCGCCGACGCCCTGGTCGACGGCGCGCCGGGGCTCGCCGCCGAACTGGCGGCCGAGCAGCGCGCCCACTCCCCCGAGTCGCTGTCCGTCAACCGCGCGCAGCTCCACCGGCTGGCCGGAAAGCTGACGAGCGTCCCGGAGCGGCTCGCGGACCTGGACGCGATGGGCGTCGACATCCAG
The DNA here is from genome assembly GCF_023516615.1 of Streptomyces panaciradicis. Taxonomy (GTDB): domain Bacteria; phylum Actinomycetota; class Actinomycetes; order Streptomycetales; family Streptomycetaceae; genus Streptomyces; species Streptomyces panaciradicis. The sequence goes on along the minus strand of NZ_JAMGBF010000177.1, from coordinate 17,737 downwards.
GTCGTCGGCCCGATGCCGATGCACCACTACTGGGCGGACGAGGACCTCGCCGGCCGGCTCGCCCGCACGGTCGGCGAGACGGTCGCCGCGCACTGCGCCGAGGCCCCGGAGCGGCTGTACGGGCTCGGCACCCTGCCACTCCAGCACCCCGCCCTCGCGGTGGAGCTGCTGGAGTGGGCGGTCACCGGGCTCGGCCTGTACGGGGTCAGCGTCTCCACGACCGTCGACGGCCGGGAGCTGGCCGACCCGGCGCACGACCCGGTGTGGGAGAAAGCCGAGGAACTGGGTGCGGTGGTCTTCGTCCACCCGTGGGGCTGCTCGCTGGGCGAGCGGCTGGCGACCCGCTACCTCGGCAACACGGTCGGGCAGCCGGTGGAGACGACGGTGGCGCTCTCGCACCTGATCTTCACCGGCGTCCTGGACCGGTTCCCCGGCCTGAAGCTGGTGGCCGCGCACGGCGGCGGCTACCTGCCGACGTATGCAGGGCGCTCCGACCACGCCTGGCGGGTGCGCGAGGACGCCCGCGGCTGCGCCGAGCCCCCGAGCGCCTACCTGCGCCGCATGTGGTTCGACGCGCTGGTGTACACCCCGCGCGCCCTGCGCCATCTGGTCGAGGAGGTGGGCGCCGACCGGGTCGTGCTCGGCACGGACCACCCTTTCGACATGGGCGTGACCGACCCGCTGGCCCGCCTGGACGCGGCCGGCCTGCCCCCGGCCGAGCGGGCCGCGATCGCCGGGGGCAACGCCCTCGACCTGCTGAAAGGACGTACCCGATGACTCTGGGTCCCATCGAGGAAGAGCTCGCCAAGGCCCGTGCCGCCTATCGCAACTGGGGCCGCTGGGGCGAGGACGACGTGCTGGGCACGCTGAACTTCCTCGACGACGCGATACGGGCCCACGCGGCCGGGCTGGTGCGGCGCGGGCGTTCCTTCTCGCTGGCGCTGGAGTTCAACGAGGACGGACCGCAGCGCGGGTTCCGCGGCCGTATCAACCCGGTGCACTACATGAAGGACACCGGCTCCGACGCGGCGGCCGGCACGCAGGGCTTCCCGCACGGCTTCGGCGGCGCGGACGACCACGTCGTGATGCCCCTCCAGGCGTCCACCCAGTGGGACGGCCTCGGTCACATCTACGACAACAAGCAGGCGTGGAACGGCCGCCCGTGCACCATCGTCAACGGCGACGGCGACTCGGTCACCGGCATCGAGCACATGCGCGACGCCTTCACCGGACGCGGGGTCCTGCTCGACGTGGGCCGCGCCGTCGGCGACGAGCACGGCGAACTGCCGGACGGCTTCCCGATCCTGGAGGAGCACCTGCGCGCCACGATCGAGGCGCAGGGCGCCACGTCCACGGTGCGCCGCGGCGACCTGGTGCTGGTGCGCACCGGGCAGCTCGGCCGGGTGCGGCGGCTCGGCGACTGGGGCACGTACGCGGCGGGCGACGCGCCGGGGCTGTCGTTCACCACGCTCGGCTGGCTGCACCGTACGGAGATCGCGGCCGTCGCCTCCGACACCTGGGGCCTGGAGGTGCGCCCGTACGAGTTCGCCGAGCCGGCGATGTCCCCCCTGCACCAGATCGCGATCCCCAACATGGGGCTGCCGCTGGGCGAGATGTGGGACCTGGAGGCGCTGGCCGAGGACTGCGCGGCCGACGGCGTCCACGAGTTCCTGCTGGTCGCCGCGCCCCTTCCGGTCACCGGAGCGGTGGGCGCCCCCGTCAATCCGATCGCGGTCAAGTGAGCGAGACCTTCATGAACGACAACCGTTTCTCCGGCACCCTGCACCTGCCCGGCGACGAGAGCTTCGAGGAAGCCTGCGTCGGCCGGGTCTTCAACGCCCGCCGCCCCTCCGACCGCAGGCCTGCCGCCGTGCTGGAGGCCGTCACCGAGCAGGACGTCGTCGAGGGCGTGCGGCTCGCCCTGGAACGGGGCTGGCAGGTCGCCGTCCGCTCCGGTGGCCACAGCTGGGCCGCCTGGTCGGTGCGCAAGGACGCCCTGCTGATCGACCTGGGCGGCTTCCGCGAACTGGCCTACGACCCCGACACGCGGATCGTGTCGGCGACACCCAGTGTCAAGGGCGGCGACGAACTCAACCCCTACCTCGCCGAGTTCGGCCGGTTCTTCAACGGCGGCCACTGCCCCTCCGTCGGCATCGGCGGCTTCCTGCTGCAGGGCGGGCAGGGCTGGAACGCGCGCGGCTGGGGCTGGGCGGCGGAGAACATCGCGGCGATCGACGTCGTCACCGCCGAGGGCGAACTGGTGCGCGCGGACGAGACGCGGAACAGCGACCTGTTCTGGGCGGCGCGCGGCGCGGGCCCCGGCTTCTTCGGCGTCGTCACCCGCTTCCACCTGCGCACCCGGGAGCTCCCCCGGCATCTGGCGCACACCGTGCACGCTTACCCGCTCGACCTCTTCGACGAGGTCATGACCTGGCTGCACGGCATGCACCACACGGTCTCCGAGCTGGTGGAGATCGTCGCGGTCACCCAGACACCGCCCGACCGGGACGAGCCCGTCCTGCTGGTCACGGGCGTGTCGATGACCGACACCCCGCAGCAGGCAGCCGAGGCGCTCGCCCCGCTGCACGCCAACCCCTACGCCGACCGGGCGCTGTTCCGGGTGGAGGCGCAGCCCACCACGATCGCCGAACAGCTCACGGGCCAGCGCACCGCCAACCCCGAGGGGCACCGCTATTTCGTCGACAACGCCTGGCTGACCGGGCCGGCCGAGGAGGTGGTGCCGGCGATCCGCAAGGCGTTCACCGAGCACCCCACCCGGCGGACCTTCACCATCTGGTTCTCCATGGCCCCACTGCGTCAACTGCCCGACATGGCCTTCTCCTTGCAGGCCGAGATCTACTGCGCCACTTACGTCGTCCATGACGAACCGGGGCGCGACGCGGAACTGCGGACCTGGCTGGACGGGGCCATGGAGGCGATGCAGCCCGTGACCGCGGGCCAGTACCTCGGGGACTCCGACTTCACCGTCCGACAGCTGAAGTTCATGGGCGACGAGCAGTGGCGGCGGCTCCAGGAGATCCGGGCGGTCCGCGATCCCAAGGGCCTGTTCGCCGGTTACCTGAGCACCGGCACGGTCACCAACACCAACCACTGGGAGCAGTAGGCATGCGTTTCGCGACGTACGAGTACCAGGGCGAGGAACGCGCCGGGGTGGTCCGGGACGGCATCGTCCATCCGCTGCCCGAGGGAGTCACCGTCCTCGCCCTGATCGAGCGGGAGGCGCTGCACACGGCCGGCGCGGAGGCGCTGCGGCAGCCGAGCGCCTTCACAGTCGACGAGGTGCGGCTGCTGCCGCCGCTGAAGCCGCCCTCCATCCGGGACTTCGTCGGCTTCGAGGCGCACATCGAGGCCGTGTCGAAGTCGCTGGACGGCCTCGAGCACGTGCCCGAGGAGTGGTACCGGGCGCCCAACTTCTACTTCACCAGCCCGCACGCCGGCTACGGCGCCCACGACGACGTCCCCATGCCGGCGGGCTGTTCGGATCTCGACTTCGAACTGGAGGTCGGCGCGGTGATCGGACGCGCCGGCCGGGACCTCACGCCCGAGCAGGCGCGCGAGCACATCGTCGGCTACTTGGTCTTCAACGACTGGTCGGCGCGCGATCTGCAGAAGCCGGAGAAGAACCTCGGCCTGGGCTTCTCCAAGGGCAAGGACTTCGCGAACACGCTCGGCCCCTACCTGGTCACCGCGGACGAGGTGGCGGACCGGCGGGACGCGGACGGCTTCCTGGACCTGGAGATGACGGTCACCCTCAACGGCGAGCTGATCGGCCGGGACACCCTCGCCAACGTCTCCTGGACGTTCGAGGAGATGATCGCCTACGCCTCCCGGGACGCCTGGGTGCGCCCCGGGGACGTCCTCGGCTCCGGCACCTGCGGCTGGGGGGCGCTGGCGGAGTTCTGGGGCCGCCTCGACGAGCGGACCCCGCCGCCGCTGGCGCCCGGCGACGAGGTGACGCTGACCGTCGAACGGCTCGGCACGCTGTCCAACCGGGTCGTGCCGGGGCGGGCGGACGCCTACCTGCCGCGGGCACGCAAGCGGGGGCGGACCCCCCGGCCGTAGCCCACACCCCTCCGACCAGCACGTATCCAGGGATCCGATGGCAGCCATCGGGTCCCTGTGAATTGTCCACCCGACCCTTCCTCGCCGGGAACGCCCCGGTTACGCTCCGATTTCACCGAGCTTCAACGACGCGGCCGGAAGGAAACACGGATGGGTCTCGGAGCAATCGACCTGAATCTTCTGGTGGCGCTGGAAGCCCTCCTGGAGGAGAAGAACGTCACCCACGCGGGTGTGCGGCTGTCCACCAGCCAGTCCGCCATGAGCGGCTCGCTGGCCCGGCTGCGCCGCCACTTCAACGACGAGCTGCTGGTGCGGGTGGGCCGGGAGTACGAGCTGACGCCGCTCGCGGAGCGGCTGCTGCCGGTCGTGCAGGCCTCGCTGCACAAGGCGGAGGAGGCGCTGTCCCTGACCCGGCACTTCGACCCGACGCGCAGCCGGCAGCGCTTCTCCGTGGTGATGTCCGACTACGTGATGACGGTGTTCGTGGAGCCGCTGCTGCGGGTCATCGCCGAGGAGGCACCCGGGGTGCGCATCGACTTCCACTCCATCGTGGACGGGCAGCTGGAGAACGAGACCCATCTGCGCTGCCACGACCTGATGGTCGTGCCGCTGGGCTACCAGCTGCCCGGTGTCAGCGAAGCCGTGATGCACGACCGGTTCGTGTGCCTGGTCGACCCGGACAACCCGCGGCTGGTCGACGGGCGGCTCGGCCTGCGCGACCTGGCGGAGATGCCGCACGCCGCCTGCGCCATCGGCAAGAGCCACACGCCCGCCGAGCGCCAGCTGGAGACCCTCGGTATCACGCCGAAGGTGCAGGTCAGCACGCCCGGTTTCAGCGTGCTGCCGTTCCTGGTCAGCGGCACCGACCTGGTCGCCCTGGTGCCCGAACGGCTGGCCCGCCGCTACGAGGGCTTCGCGCGGTGCGCCGTCGTGCCGACGCCGTTCCCCGACGTGCCGCTGGTGGAGGCCATGTACTGGCACCACAACCGGCACTCCGACCCCGCCCACCGGTGGCTGCGCGAGACGGTGCGCAGGGTCGGGGCCGCCCTGGGCGACCCGCCGCAGCCCGGGATCGTCCCCGTGGATGACAGGCATGGCGAACACGCGTTTCCGGAGCTGAGCGCCGCTTCCTAGCGTGGACGCGAGGAGCCCCGGGAGAGAGGGCTCCCGCACCCGTGGGAGGAAGCCGTGAGCCGCATGCGTCTGTCGGGCCGGACCGTCGTCGTCACCGGGGCCGCGCAGGGACAGGGAGCCGCCGAGGTCACGGCGGCCGCCCGGGAGGGCGCGACGGTGATCGCGACCGACGTCCTCGACGAGGCCGGGCAGAAGCTGGCGGCCTCGTCGCGCGCCGACGGCCTGGACGTGACCTTCGCGCACCTGGACGTGACCTCGCCCGAGGACTGGGCCGCGCTCGCGGCCGGCCTGGAGACGGTGCACGGCCTCGTCAACAACGCCGGCATCCCGATGCGGGCCCGCCTCGGCGAGGTGGACCTGGCCGACTGGAACCGGGCGTTCGCGGTGAACACGACCGGCGCGCTGCTCGGCATCCAGGCTCTGACGCCGTTGATGCCGCCCGGCTCCTCCATCGTCAACGTCGGCTCGGTCGCCGCCCTCACCGCCCACCACGCGGTCGCCTACACGGCCAGCAAGTGGGCGCTGCGGGGACTGTCCAAGGTGGCGGCGCTGGAACTGGCCGGCCGCGGCATCCGCACCAATCTCGTCCACCCCGGCTACATCGAGACGCCGCTGATGTCCAGCGCGAACCCGGTGTTCGTCGAGGCGCACCTGTCGATGACCCCGCAGGGACGGCCCGGCACGGTCGACGAGGTGGCCCCCCTGGTGGTCTACCTGCTCTCAGACGAGGCGTCGTACGTCAACGGGGCGGAGATCACGGTCGACGGCGGATACTCGGCACACGGTGGCGTGAAGGCCATCACCAACGCGCTGGACGCCACCTGACCTCAGCCGCCGGCCACAGCCCCGCCGGCCGGACACCACGGACGGTGCCGGCCGGCGGGGCTCACGCATGCCGTGCCGCGGCCTTCACGCATGCCGTGCCGCGGCCTTCACGCATGCCGTCCGGGCGGATGCGGTGCCGTGCACCGGGCACGCGGAAGAGGCCGGGGCTCGGCCCCGGCCTCCGAACCGCACGGATCGTTACGCGGACGCGGGCTGCACCGACGGTTCGCCCGCCTCCGCCGTGGAACGCGAGGTGCTCTTGCGCACCAGCACCAGGGTGACCAGCGCACCCAGCAGGGAGGCGCAGCCGCAGACGGTCACGCCGAGCGCCATGCCGTGGGCGAGGGCCGCCTGCGCGGCCTCCCGGGCGGCGTCGCTGCCCGCGTTGACGACCGCGAGGGGACCCGCGGCCGCCTCCATGCCCGCGTCCGCGCCGCTGAGCTTGCCGGCCAGGGCGGAGGACGCGGCGCTCATCGCCACGGCGCTGATGACGGCCGGGCCGAGCGCCTGGCCGAACTCGCGCACCAGGCTGGTGGCGCCGCTGGCCATGCCGGTCATGTTGAGCGGTACGGCGTTGACGGCCGCCGAGGTGAGGGAGGAGACGACGCAGATGAAACCGACGCCGAGCAGCAGCACCGGGCCGATGAAGGCGGCGAGGGAGGTGGTGGTGATGGGCAGCGCGGCGATCCAGAACTGGCCGGCGGCCATCGGCAGCAGGCCGCCCATCAGCAGCCAGCGCGGCTCCACGCGGGTGAGCATGCGGCTCAGCACGGGCGCCAGCAGCAGCGGGATCAGCTGGAGGATGACGAAAGGCATACCGGCCCGCAGTGCGCTCAGGTGCATCACGGCGCCGAGCCGGATGGAGACGCAGTACGCGGTGCCGATGAACCCGAACATGCCGGCCAGCGCGACGACGGCCGCGGCGGCGAACGACGGGATCCTCAGCAGGTCCAGGTTGAACATGGGGGACGCCGAGCGCTTCTCCGCGACGACGAAGCCGGCCAGCGCCACGGCGGCCAGGGCGAGGGAGCCGATGATCGCCGGGCTGCTCCAGCCGCGGTCGCCGCCCTCGATGACGCCCCACAGCAGGGCGGTGAGGCCGACGGCGACGGTGATCTGGCCCGGCCAGTCCAGCGAGCGGCCCTCGGGCGCCTTGGAGTCGGTGACCATGAACCAGCTCGTGACACCCACGATCACGCCGAGGACGATCGGTGGCACGAACGCCCAGCGGAAGTCGGCGACGGTGGCGAGCACGCCGGAGGACAGCGGGCCGACGGCCGAGGCCAGGGAGATGCTGAGCGCCCAGGTCGAGACCGCCTTCGCGCGGTCCTTCTGCTCGGGGGTGGCGGCCGCGATCACCGCGAGGGAGCTGGGGAAGAGCGCGGCGGCGCCGATACCGGCGAGGGCCTGGCCGCTCCAGAGCATGGTGACGTTCTGGGAGGTGGCGTTGAGGAGTTCACCGAGCGCCAGGACGAATCCGCCGAGCACCAGCAGACGCTTGCGGCCGAAGAGATCGCCGACCACGCCGAAATTCAGTTCAAGAATCGCGGTGGGGAGAATGAAGGCCAAAGTGACCCAGGCAACCTGGGAACCCGACGCGCCGAATGCGGCTTGGATATTGCCGTTGATCGGCGAAGGCACCGTAATGCACAGCTGTGCCGCCGCCACGGCGAGACAGCACGCTATGAGTGTCCCTCTGTCGAGCTTTTTCAGGGAGATCGAATCCGTCATCGTGCGTGCCCTCACTGTGCGTTCTTCTCTATGATTTCGATGAGATTTGCCTCGGGGTCGGTGACCCAGGCCATGCGCACACCGGGCTCCGGGGAAGGCCCGGGAGGCATGACCTCGCCCGCTCCGTGGGCCACCAGGGCCGCGTAGACGGGGTCGAGTTCGGGGGTGGTGACCGCGAAGTGCCCGTATCCCTCGGTCAGGGCGGCGGTCAGCGGGTCCGGCGCCCTCAGGCCGGGTACTGAGCCGGGTCTGGCGAGGAGTTCGATGCGCCAGCCCCGCGGGTGTTCGAGGACGACACCGCGCAGGCCCGGGCCCTCGAGGTGGAAGGTGAAGACTGATTTCAGCCCGAACGCCGTGGTGTACCAGTCGGTCTGGGCGGTCAGGTCGCACACGTTGACGCCCACGTGGTCGAGTCGCACGGTCACGGCGTTCAGCCCGCCATCGCGCTGTCGCCGCCGTCGACCATCAGGTTGGCGCCGTTGACGAACGCGGCCTCGTCGCTGCACAGGAAGGCGGCGGCGCGGGCGATGTCCTCGGGCTGCCCCACCCGGCCGACCGGGATGCGCGCCTCCAGCTGGGCCCTGGGCCCGCCGGGGTCGTCCAGGAAGGGGGCGGTGGCGGAGGTGCGGGTCATGCCGGGGGAGATGGTGTTGACCCGGATGCGGTGCGGGGCGCCGGCCGCGCACAGGTGCTTGCTCATCGCCAGCACCCCGCCCTTGGCGGCACCGTGCGGCACCATCGGCATGAACGGCGCGCCGCGCACGGCGGCCACCGAGGCGACGTTCAGGACGGCGCCGCCGCCGCGCGCGACGAGGTGGGGCCAGGCCGCACGGGTACAGAAGTACGGGATGTCCAGTTCGTTCTTGATCGTGAAGTACCAGTCCTCGACCGGCATCGTCTCGAACGGGCCGTTGCGCAGCGCGGAGGCGTTGTTGTAGAGGATGTCGATCCCGCCGAAGGCCGCGACGCCGGCGTCGATCCACTCACGGGCGCCGTCCTCCGTGGAGAGGTCCACGGGAGCGAGGGAACGCATGACGCCGCCGGCCTTCTCGACCATTTCCACGGTTTCGGCGGCGGTTTCGGCGTCGATGTCACAGCCGAATACGGTGGCGCCTTCCGCAGCGAAAACCAGCGCCGCGGCCCTGCCGATTCCGGCTCCCGTCCCACTGATGAAAGCGATTTTCCCGGCCAGTCGACCCATGATTGCCCAAGTCCCTTGTTCCCGTGCCCGCCGGAGTGCGGTGGTGGCAGCGTAAGGAGGGGGTCGGTCCGGAACAAGAATTCGGTCGGCGAAGGTCCATCGGGCGTACGTATGGCAGGTATGCGGCGCGGCTCGGAAGGTCTGCGCGCGGGCCGCCCGGACGAACGGACCTCGTTCGCCGCGGCCGACGCCGCAGCGGACACCGATCGGGCCCGATGGCACGCGATCAGGGAGGCCGCGATGACGCACACCCCACATGGCGGACGAGTCGAACAGGCCGCACGCGTCGCGGTGACGCCGTGGTCCCGGCAGTTGGCGCGTGCGTGCGGGAGACCGGGCTGCTCAGGCACCAGCCGAGTCGGGCACCGGGCCGGTGCGGTCGCATGTCGTGGTCGAAACCGGGGACTTCTACGAATGCCGATCCCAGCTTGCGAACACGGTGCCAACGAGATCCGAATTGCCTTCGCGTCAAGGTGCCGCTGGTCGGGGGCGGGGGCTCCGGCGAGCGGCGTTGTCAGTGGGCTCTGCCAGGGTGTACGTCGTGGACGAGCTGGTGGAGCGTGTCGACGATCAGGATCGGGTGCTGGGGGTGGTGGTGAGCCGTCGGCAGGCCATCCGGGAGGGTTGGCTGCACCGGGTCGCGGTGACGGTGTGCCGTGATGAACGTGGGCGGATCCTCGTTCACAGGCGGCCGGAGCAGCTGTCGCGCTTCCCTGGGCACTATGAGGCTGTGGTGGGTGGTGCCGTGGATGTCGGTGAGTCCTACGAGCAGGCCGCCGCGCGGGAATTGGCCGAAGAGCTGGGCATTCGAGTGCTGCCGCGCTTGTTGTTCACGTTCCTCAACCGCAGTGGTTTGAGCCCTCACTGGCTCGGCGTGCACCAAGCCGTACTGCCGGACGCCGTGGCTGCCGACCCCGATGAGGTTGCCTGGCATGGCTGGCTGACCGAGCCGGAGCTGCGGTCGGCCCTGCTGGAGTGGCACTTCACCCCCGACAGTCACGAAGCTTTCAGCCGGTATCTCGCGTTCCGGACCACGAGGTCCTGACCTTGCCCGCTTCTCGGGCTGGGGTGCCTGCATGCATGGTGGCCAAAGTACGGAACACGTCAACAGCGGCGCGACAGGGCGACAGATATCAGCTGAGCCTCCCGCGTATCGTCGTGATCTGCGGCTCCACCCGTTTCTTGCTGATGAGGTGCTCGTAGTCGGCGACTGCATCGGACACAGCACCCGAGCCGAAGTGGATCGAGCCGTTCTCCGGGTTTTCCGAGATGCAGTTCGCCCGGTGGTGGCGTTGCTGCGGCGTCGAGGCGGCGATGTTGCTTCGACGGCGTGTACGTGCGAGACGCCGCCTACACGCTGAACCGGCCCACCATCTCCCTCACCGGCAACGGCCGCAGCGGCGTCGTACCTGGTCGTGGTCGGAGCGGCGGCCATCGTGGTCTCGCTGTACCTGCCGGGCGAGCCGTGGGGAACGCTGGCGCACCGCACGGGATTCGCCGTCTTACCGGTGCGCCACACGGTCCGGTCGTGATCCTGTGTGGCGAGGAGGGGCAGCCCGGCCAGGAGTCTCCCCTCCTCAACCGTGCGCGTTGTCGGATCTTCCAGCTGTGCTCTTGGCGGCCGGCCGTCCTGGTCCGTGCAGGCTCACCTGGAGTCAACGTGAAGCGGCTGCGCTACGAGATCTGGTACAGCCCGCACATGGGCGCAGTCCTGCTGAAGGACCCTGCGCCTGTTCGCGTTCGGCGCGCTGATCACGTAGACCACCGCTTCGAAGTAACTGCGGTGGTGGCCCTGTGCACTGCCTCTTCGCATGTCCTGGAAGGAGGATCAGCCGAACAGGCGCCGCTGGATCTCCCGTCGGTAGTCCTCCAGGGTTCGGTCCAGGTGTACGGCCGTGGCCTCTGCTGCTTCGTCGGGGTGACCGTCGCGGATGGCGCGGTAGATGGCCTCGTGCTCCTCGACCGCGGCCGGGGTGCCCTCGCCGAGGGTGTTGTGGATGCCGATCGCGCTGGACTGGCGCTGCAGTCGGCGGGCGTCGCGCACCGCGCTGCCGAGGAACGTGTTGTGCGAGGCGGCGGCCACCGCCGCGTGGAAGTCGTCGTCGCCCTGGTTGAAGACGTCGACCTCACCATGGACGTACCCATACCGGCACTGCTGCATCGCGACCTCGATGGTGCGTAGTTCGGCCGGCGTGGCGCGGGTGGCAGCGAGTCTGGCGGCGGCCATCTCCTGGACCCGGCGGAACTCGAAGAGCATGAGGACGTGGTCGAGGTCCACGGGCCGGAAGAAGCCGCCCCAGCGACTGGCGATCAGCATCCCGTCGTCATCCGCGACGAACAGTCCGCGTCCCTTGTGCGCCCGCACCCGCCCGAGCGCCGAGAGGATCTTCACGGCTTCCCTGACCACCGCCCGGCTGGTGTCCAACCGCTGGGCCAAGTCGTTCTCCGTGGGCATCCGGTCGCCGGGTACCAGGCGCTCCGCGGCAATGAACTCGAGGATGCGCTCCGCCACGATCTCGTATCCGGGCCGGTAGTCGCGCCGCTCGTCCGCGCCGTTCACCACTGCTGGCACGGCGGGCGTGTCGTTCATGTGTCATGCCTCCGAGTGACTGCGACGAGAGTGATTGATCCGGTGTGGAGCCATGCTCATCGTACCTCAGCCCAACATAAGTCGTACTCATTTTCCGCGAACTTGATCGCGGCCTCCTGTGCCACTTGCGCCTTCCACTCCTATTTGTGCTGGTATTGCTGCCATAGAGCAGGCCTGGCACACCCGCGAGGGCCCGAAAAAGACGTACACACCTCTTGACGCATCCTCGGATATGGCGGCTAATTTCTTCCGCGTCGGTAATGACAGAGCCGTCAGCCTCATGCAAACCGAGTGGAGTCGCTCATGTCCGTCTACAAGCCTTCAGCCGCCCAGGAGACAGGGACCAGCAGGAGACGTGCCGCGCTGCTGGCCGGCTGTGCCGCCACCGTGCTGCTCACCGTGACCGCCTGTGGCGGGGGTGGCGGTTCGGCCGGCACGACCAAGGACGGATTCGCGCAGGCCGCGCAGAAGGACGGGGCCCTGACCGTCTGGGTGGACGCGACCCGCATGGACGCCGCGAAGCTGTACCAGTCGCAGCACCCGGACGTGAAGATGAACATCGTCAGCTACGACGGTGACGCCAACGGCTCCAACTACCTCCAGACCAAGGTGCAGTTGTTCAACCGCACGGGCAAGGGCTGGCCTGACGTCGTCTTCAGCTCCCAGAACAACGAGGCGAGCTGGGCCGTCGACGCGGGCTTCGCGGCGCCGCTCGACAAGGGCCTGATCCCGCAGGCGACCCTCGGCGGATTCGCCAAGGGCGCCAACGACGTCTGCACTGTCGACGGGACCCTGTACTGCCTGCGCAACGACCTCTCCCAGGCGGTGCTCTGGTACAACGCGCCGCTGCTGAAGAAGTTCGGCTACAAGGTGCCCACGACCTGGGAGGAGTACCAGGCACTCGGCGAGAAGGTCGCCAAGGAGCACCCCGGCTACCTCGTCGGCGACGCGGGCGACTCCTTCACTCCCGAGATCTACCTGTGGGCGAGCAAGTGCGGCGCCAACCACATCACCGGCCCCAAGGCCGTCTCGGTCAACACCACCAGCGAGGCCTGCACCAAGATGGCCAAGCTGATGGACGTACTGATCAAGAACAAGTCGATGTCGATCAGCGGCGTCTTCAGCACCGACTTCACCAAGAACGAGGCCGACAAGGTCCTGCTGATGCCCGGCCCGGCCTGGTACGGCGGCGCGGTCTTCAAGAACGGACTGAAGACGCCGGCCAAGCAGATCGCGGTCGCACCCATACCGCAGTGGCAGGGCGACACCGCACCCTCCACCGGCAACGTCGGCGGCGGCACCTGGTTGCTGTCCAAGCACTCCACCCACATCAAGGCGGCCACCGACTTCCTGAAGTGGGTCACCACCGACAACGCCTACCAGGGCACCAAGGCCCCCGGCTTCCCGGCGTACGCGCCCGCCGCCGAGAACTGGCTCAAGGCACAGGCCACCTCCGGCTACTTCGCCGGCGACCTGACCCCCCTCAAGGACGCCTCCTCGCAGGTGTGGTCGGACTGGGGGTCGGGCCAATTCAGCCAGGAGGCGATCTGGGCGGCCACCGTCAAGCCCGGCCTGACGCAGGGCAAGACCATCGAATCGATGCTGCCCGCCTGGCAGGACTCGATCGTCAAGTACGCCAAGTCCGACGGATACAAGGTCTCCCAGTGACGCTCACGCACTCCTCGGCCGGCTCCGTCCGGGGGCGCCCTCGCGGCACCTCCCGGCAGAGCCGGGCCGGCATGGCATTCGTCGCCGGCTACGTACTGCTGCTGATCGCCTTCGGCGTCCTTCCCACCTGCTACGCCATCTACTTCGCGTTCACGGACGCCGGAGGCGCCTTCACCGGCTTCTCCAACTTCATCACCACGGCACAGGATTTCCGCTTCGTCGACTCCCTGGGCCACGTGGCCCTGTATCTGGTCTTCTGGCTCCTGTCCCTCGTCGTGTTCGTGGTGGTCCTGGCGCTGCTGCTGCACCGGCTGTCCTCCGGTCCCGTCAGCCAGGCGCTGCGCTTCCTCTACTACATCCCGGGCGCGCTCGCCGGCGCCGCGAGCGTCCTGGTGTGGCTGTTCATGCTCGACCCCACGGTCAGCCCCGTCAGCTCCCTGCTGGAGACAGTGGGCTTCCACACCTTCGGCGAGGTCATCGCCCCCGGCAATCTGGCGCTGCTGTTCACGATCATCGCGTTCTGGACCGGCGCGGGCGGCTGGATCGTCGTCATGTACGGGGCACTGAACAACATCCCCAAGGACGTCATGGAAGCCGCCCGCATCGACGGCGCGAACGGCTGGCAGACCGCCTGGCGGGTCCAGATCCCCATGCTGCGCAAGTGGATCGTGTACATGGTGATCCTGGCCTTCGCGGGCGGCGCCCAACTCTTCGTCGAGCCACAACTGCTCTCCCTCGCCAGCACCGGCGTGGCCGGCCGCGACTACTCGCTCAACCAGCTCACGTACGACTTCGCCTTCCAGATGAACAACATCAACGGCGCGGCCGCGGTCTCGGTGGAGCTTCTGGTCGTCAGTCTGTCGGTCGCCGGTGTCTTCGTCGCACGGTCGGGGTTCTTCGATGCCGACTGATACCCGACCCACTCCCCCTGCCACCGCCGGCTCGGAACGGGAGGCCGACATCCTGAGCCGAAGCCGCCACAGGGAAGCGCGGCAGCGCGGCCGCCGCCCGCGGCACATGACGTCCCGACTGCTGGCCGGCTCGGTACTCACCGTCTTCGTGATCTTCTTCGTGCTGCCGGTCCTGTGGCTGCTGCTCGCGGCGACCAAGACCGACCAGCAACTGGTCCACGACAACCCGCTGTCCTTCGGATCCTGGCACGCGCTGTCGGCCAACTGGCACGCGCTCACCGCCTTCCAGGACGACGCCATCCTGCTGTGGCTGCGCAACTCCGCCCTCTACGCAGCGATCTCCCTGGTCATCACCCTTTGCCTGGCCATTCCGGCCGGCTACGCACTGGCGATGACCGAGTTCCGCGGCCGGCACACGCTGCTCATCGCGACCCTGGTCGTGATGCTGATGCCGAACGCCACCCTGGTGGTACCGCTGTTCCTGGAGATCAACGCGGTGCACCTGATCGGCACCATGTGGTCGATCATCCTGCCGTACTCGTTCTACCCGTTCGGGGTGTACCTGACGTACATCTACTTCACCACCGCCGTGCCCAAGGACCTCCTGGCCGCGGCGCGGATCGACGGCTGCTCCGAGTTCGGTGTCTTCCGCCACGTGGCCCTGCCGCTGGCGACGCCCGTCATCGCGCTGGTCGGGTTCTTCAGCTTCGTCGCCAACTGGACGAACTACTTCCTGCCGTACGTGATGCTCCCCGAGAGCGGCCAGATGCCGATCCAGGTCGGCGTGGGCAGTCTCCTCAGCAATGTGCCGTCATTCAACCCGACCGTCGGCACACTCGCGATCCAACGCCCGCAACTGGCACTGGCGACGCTGGTCGCCATCACCCCCGTGCTCGTCGTGTTCCTGTTCGCCCAGCGCTTCCTGGTCAGCGGAATGCTCGCCGGCGCCACCAAGGAGTGACCGCTCTCATGCCCTTCAGCCCGCACCCCGACGCCTCCGGCGACTCGACACCCGACGTCCAGGCCACGGTCCCCTTGCTCGAACCCCCTGGCTGGGCCGTCGCACAGCGCGCCCTGTTCGACCTGCTCGACCATGCCTGGCGCCGCTT
This sequence comes from Streptomyces panaciradicis, assembly GCF_023516615.1. GTDB lineage: Bacteria > Actinomycetota > Actinomycetes > Streptomycetales > Streptomycetaceae > Streptomyces > Streptomyces panaciradicis. The sequence continues at coordinate 2,485 of NZ_JAMGBF010000177.1, read as the reverse complement.
CGAGGACGCCTTCACCGGACCCGACGGCCGACTGAACTACAACAACCAGCTGACCAGCCGCGACGGCGTGGACGACTTCTACGAGGTCTTCTTCAACTGGCCCCAGCTGTACCTGCTCGGCGGTGCCGACGACCTCCTGCCCGCCAGCGAGAAGCACTGGGAGGGCGTCACCACACAGCTGACCGAACTGAACATGCTGCGCGACGAGTACGAGCGCGGCTACGACTGGTTCCACCAGGGCGAGAGCCTGCTGCTGCTCTACTTCCTGTGCATGGCCGCGCCCGAGCGCTGGTCCGAACGGGCGCTGCGCTTCGCCGAGTTGTACGTCGACCCCGCCAAGGGCAACTACGACCCCGAACACCGCATCATCACCCGCCCGCACAACGGCAGCGACCCCGACCGCACCGGCCTGTTCGACGGCGACGTCTACCCCTGGCTGCCGAAGGAGGCGCAGACCTACGGCTTCCCGCTCGAATGGCTGCCCGAAGCCGCGGACGGCCCCTTCCCCCTCTCGGCGGACCCCCGGCTGGGCGAGCAGATGCGGGACCGGATGGGCGTCGGCGACACCGCGCTCAACCTCGCCGCGGCCGGACTCGTCCTCAACGCCTGGATCCTGTCCGGCGAGGAGCGCTACCGCGACTGGATCGTCGAGTACGTGGGCGCCTGGCGCGAGCGCACCCGGGAACAGGGCGGCCTGATACCGGACAACGTCGGCCCGGACGGGGTCGTCGGCAGCCTGCTGGAGGGCCGCTGGTACGGCGGCCACTACGGCTGGTCCTGGCCGCACGGCTGGCACAGCGTCGGACACGCGGCCTTCGTGGGCGCGTTCGCCGCGGCGACGGTCACCGGGGACGACGACTACCTCTCCATGGTCGCGACCTCTCTCGACGCACTCATCGATCGCGGCAAGGTCATGCCCCACACCGAGGCCGACTCGAGCCTGCCCTCCAAGTGGGCGGCGGAGCTCGGCCCGGACCGTGACACGCCCACGCTCCACCTGCCGTTCCGGCACAACGACGCGGGCTGGTTCGACTACAACCCGTCCACGCCCCCGGTGCCGGTGGCCCTGTGGCACCACACCTCCTCGGAGGCCGACCGCGCCCGCCTCGAGCGGCTGCGCGAGGCCGACGGCATCGACTGGCGTACCGTACGGCCGTTCCGCGCGAAGGAGGAGTCCGGTCACGAGAAGGCGTGGTTCGCGTTCCTCGCCGGCGACGACCCCGGTTACCCGGAGCGGATCCTCGCGGCCGCCCAGGCCCAGGTCAGGCACCGGCTGCGGCGCATCGACCGCTACCGCGACCTGGACGTGCCCGAGGCCGACATCCACGTGTGGCAGCAGTGCAACCCGGTGGCCACCGAAGCCCTGGTGCAGCTGACCTGGGGCGGCCCTCAGGTGATGTACCAGGGAGGACTCCAGCAGGCGCGGCTGCGCTACCACGACGCCGAGACCCGCCGAGCGGGCCTGCCCGCGGATGTCGCCGCCCTGGTCACCTCCATCGACCCCGAGGCGACCACCGTCGAACTGGTCAACCTCTCCCCCGGCACCGACCGCACGGTCGTCGTCCAGGCGGGCGCTTTCGCCGAGCACACCATCACGGGCGTCCGGTACACGACCTGCACGGACGACGGGTGGATCGGGGACATGTACGACTACGGACACACCGAGCCGGTGGTCTCCGAGACCGAAGTTCTTTGCCAGAGTCCGTACCTGACGGTCCGTCTGCCCGCCTCCACGCGCATTCGACTCACCCTGCGGCTCGAACTGCGCACCCTTACTCCCAGTTACCGGACCCCGTTCGACACCGCGGCCGAGCAGGTCAACTCCACCGACGCGACAGGGGAATCGGCATGAAGCGCATCGCCCAGACCATCAGGCTCCGCCCCGAGCACCGCGAGGAGTACCTCCGGCTCCACTCCGCCGTGTGGCCCGGCGTCGAAGCCGCCCTGCACCGTGCCAACATCCGCAACTACAGCATCTTCCTCCACGGTGACGTGCTGTTCGCCTACGTGACTTCTCCCCCTCGAAACGAGGGGGCTTCTCGCTATGCCGGTTTGGCTTCGCGGCGGACCAGCCCGGCCCGTAGGACATTGATGGCACCCACCGATATCGCCGCCCGCCTGACCGGCACCCAGCGCAAGAACGTCCCGCTGCGCTACTTCAACCAGCGCATCGCCCTTGGCCTCCGGGAGGGCTTGATCCAGTTCGTCACCGCCGCGACCGCGCTGTCCCCCGCGCCCTGACCGGACGCCTCGCCGCCCTCTACAAGGAACTGATCTGCAAGAGCGCGGTCTGGGGCGTCGCCCACCCCACTCTCGGGCTGCCGACCCGTCGCCGTCCCGTCGTCGAGCAGCGGGACCCGACACCAGTGCAGGTCGCCGTCTGCGAGCGTTCGCAGCGAGTCTTGGGCGGTCAGAGGGTGGTGAGCATGCCGTCGCGCAGCCGGGCCAGGCAGCGTGAGAGGAGCCGGGAGACGTGCATCTGGGA
>NZ_JAMGBF010000176.1 GCF_023516615.1 Streptomyces panaciradicis | reverse complement strand
CTGCGCCAGGAGCGGGCCGCACCGCACGTGACCGCGGCCCGCGGACTGGGCGCGGGCCGCCGGCACCTTCTCCGGCGCGCGCTGCTGCCGGCCGTCGTCCCGCCCGTCACCCGTCACGCCCTGCTCCGGCTGCCCGGCACCGCCCTCGCCCTGGCCTCGCTGGCCTTCCTCGGCCTGGGCGCCCAGCCGCCGTCGCCCGAATGGGGGCTGCTGCTCGCCGAGAACCAGCCCTACGCCGAGCGCGCCCCCTGGGCGGTCCTCGCCCCGGCCGCCGTGCTCGCCCTGCTCGGGGCGCTGGCGGTGAGCGCGGCCGGGGGAGCGGGGCGGCCGGGGCGTCGTAGGACGCGACCGCCGGAGCAAAAGCCTTCTGCCCGGCGTGAGTCGGTGGTGGCGGAATGACCTCGCCGACGATCGGCCTGTCGCGCTCCAAGGGCGGCGGCACCCGCCTCACCCCGCTGCTGCGTCTGCTGATCCTCACCCAACTGGCCTTCAACCTCGGCTTCTTCGCCGTCCTGCCCTTCCTGGCCGAACACCTGGGGCGGGCGGTCGGGATGGCGGGCTGGCTGGTCGGGTTCGTGCTCGGACTGCGGACGTTCAGCCAGCAGGGCCTGTTCGTGGTGGGCGGGGCGCTGGCCGACCGCCACGGGATTCGGCCGGTGGTGCTCACCGGATGCGCGCTGCGGATCGCCGGGTTCGCCTGGCTCGGGTTCGCGCGGGAGACCTGGGCGGTGATCGGGTCGGTGCTGCTGATCGGTTTCGCCGCCGCGCTGTTCTCGCCCGCCGTGGAGTCCGAAGTCGCCCGGCAGGCAGTGGAGTCGGAGCGGGCGGGCGGCGGCTCACGGACCCGGGTGCTGGCCCTGTTCACCGTGGCCGGACAGGCGGGCGCCTTCCTGGGGCCCCTGCTGGGAGCGCTGCTGCTCGCCGTGGACTTCCGTGCCGTGTGCCTCGCCGGCGCCGGGATCTTCGTGCTGGTCCTCGCCGGGCACGCGCGGCTGCTGCCCCAGCGGATCCCGGGACCGGAGCGGACCCGGGTCAAGGGCGGCATGCGAGCCGTGCTGCGCAACCGCCGCTTCCTGGGCCTGTGTTGTGCCTACGGCGCCTACCTCCTCGCCTACAACCAGCTCTACCTCGCCCTGCCCGCCGAGGTGGAGCGGGCGACGGGCTCCCAGGCGGCGCTGGCCTGGCTGTTCGCGCTGTCCTCCCTGCTGGTGGTCACCGCACAGCTCCCGGTGACCCGCTGGGCCGCGGCCCGCCTCACGTCACGCCGGTCGATGCTCGCAGGTCTGCTGCTGATCGCGGCCGGGTTCCTGACCGTGGCCGCCGGACGGACCGGCACGACCGGCCTGCTGCCCGCCGCCTGCTTCGTCGTGCTGCTCACCCTCGGCCAGATGCTGGTCGCGCCGGTCGCCCGCGCCTGGGTCCCCGACTTCGCGGACGAGGGCCGACTCGGCCTGTACACGGGCGCGTTGTCCTCGGCATCCGGCCTCGTCGTCCTGCTCGGCAGCGCCGCGACGGGCACTCTCCTCGACGCCGGCCTGCCATCGGCCGTGCCATGGCTGGCCCTGGCGGCCGTACCGGCGACGGCGACCGCGCTGCTCCCGCGCCGCTAGGCTCGCCGCCATGAAGATCCAGGTGGAGGCCGCCCGGGAGGCGGACCAGGAGCTCGTCGACGCTCTCGGCCGTCTGCTGCCGCAACTGTCGCGCTCCGCGCGGCCGCTCGACGCGCCGGCGCTCGCCCGCGACCTGGCCTGCGACACGAACACCGTCCTCGTCGCCCGTGCCGACCACGGCATCGTCGGCACCCTGACCCTGACGACGGTTCCGCTGCCGTCCGGTCTGCGCGCCCGGGTCGAGGACGTGATCGTCGACGAGGCGGCGCGAGGACACGGGATCGCCGGGCTGCTGATGGAACAGGCGCTGCAATCGGCCCGAGAGGCCGGAGCCCGCACCGTCGACCTCACCTCCCGCCCGGACCGGGAGGCGGCGAACCGGCTCTACGAGCGGCTCGGCTTCCAGCGGCGCGGATCGACCGTGTACCGGTACCCGATCGAGGGCTGAGGGGACGCCCCGGCGTCAGCCGTCACGTCGCTCAGGACGCCACCGTCTGGCGTTCCGCCGCCCGTTCCAGCATCTCCTCCACCTCGGCCTCGTCGACACGGGACGCGCGCTGGAGCCAGCGGACGTCGCGGCCGAATGACCAGGTCAGGGAGGCGAGGGCGAGGGCCGTGACGCCGAAGGAGGCCGCCGCGGGGAGGTAGCCGGAGGCGGCCAGCAGCAGGCAGACGCCCTGCATCGCGGCGACCGTCTTGCGGGCCATGCTCGGCGGGAGCGGGGCGTTCAGCCAGGGGTAGACGCGGGCCGCCGCCACGAACGCGTAGCGCATGCCGCCGATCAGCAGGACCCACGGGCCCTCCTGCATGGAGACGTACACGCTCAGCACCAGGATCAGGAACGCGTCCACCTCCATGTCGAAGCGGGCGCCCAGCGGCGTCGAGGTGCCGGTGGCACGGGCCACCTTGCCGTCCACACCGTCGAGTATCAGGGCGACGGCCGTGAGACCGACGAAGACGGTGACCGGCGGCGAGCTCTCGAAGGAGTCCGCGACCAGGGCGGTCACGCCGCCGACCAGGGTCGCGCGGCCGAGCGTCACCCGGTTGGCCGGGCCGAAGGAGCGCGGCCGGGTGCGGTGCAGCGCCCTGGAGAGCACCGCCCACGTGGCGACGGCGAAGGCGAGGCCGGTCAGCCAGCCCGCCGGCCCCAGGCCGATCGCCGTACCGAGCAGGGCCAGCAACAGGATCTGCACGCCCGCTCCCACAGCGGTCTCCTGCTGGACCAGCCTTGCTTCGTATGTGTTGTTCAGGGCCACCGCACACCCTCCGGCCATATGACAGAGTCGATCACGCCGCGTACTGTGCGCGGCCTGTGCACACCTCGGTACGTGAACCGCTTCCCGATCGTTCAGGAGGACGTCGATGAACCGCGCCGCACGCGCGTTCTGGCTGGATCGCCCGGGCGAGGGCCGGATACGCGACGTCGACCTGCCGGTACCCGCGGGGGACGAGGTGCTGGTGCGCTCGCTGTTCTCCGGTGTGAGCCGGGGGACGGAGACCCTCGTCTTCCGCGGCGGAGTGCCCGAGAGCCAGCACGCGGCCATGCGCGCCCCCTTCCAGGAGGGCGACTTCCCGGCCCCGGTGAAGTACGGCTACCTGAACGTGGGCGTGGTGGAGGAGGGGCCGGAGCGGCTGGTGGGGCGGACCGTGTTCTGCCTGTATCCGCACCAGACGCGGTACGTCGTCCCCGCCGATGCCGTCACCGTCGTACCGGACACCGTGCCCGCCGAGCGGGCCGTCCTCGCCGGCACCGTGGAGACCGCCGTCAACGCCCTGTGGGACGCCGCGCCCCTGATCGGCGACCGGATCGCCGTCGTCGGCGGCGGCATGGTCGGCTCCTCGGTGGCCGCGCTGCTGGCGCGCTTTCCGGGCGTCAGCGTGCAGCTCGTGGACGCCGATCCCGCGCGCGCGAAGATCGCCCGGGCCCTAGGAGTCGACTTCGCCCTGCCGGGCGACGCGGAGGGCGAGCGGGACCTCGTCGTCCACGCCAGCGCCACCGAGCAGGGACTCGCCCGCTCCCTCGAACTGCTCTCCGCCGAGGGCACGGTGATCGAACTGAGCTGGTACGGCGACCGGAAGGTGTCCCTCCCGCTCGGCGAGGCCTTCCACTCCCGCCGCCTCGTCATCCGCTCCAGCCAGGTCGGCACCGTCTCCCCCCGCCGCGCCGGACGCAGTTACGCCGACCGGCTCGCCCTCGCCCTCGACCTGCTCGCCGACCCGGCGCTGGACGCCCTCGTCACCGGCGAGTCCGCCTTCGACGAGCTGCCGGACCTCCTGCCGAAGCTGGCCTCCGGAGAGCTGCCCGCGCTCTGCCACCGCATCCGGTACGAGGACACAGAGTGACGCAGTCGTTCAATCCGGTACGACTTCCGGGGCCGGGCAAGACCGCCTGACCTGAGAAAAGAGTGAGGGACGGCTGAACACGGGGAAACGATGAGCCGTACTACACGGCATCCCCCGGCGGCCGACTGCCGGGGGGCCAGACGCGCCGCACCTGGAGGGTCGTCCGTTGTTCAGTGTCACCGTCCGCGATCACATCATGATCGCCCACAGCTTCCGCGGCGAGGTCTTCGGACCCGCGCAGCGCCTGCACGGAGCGACGTTCCTGGTGGACGCCACCTTCCGGCGCGAGCAGCTGGACGACGACAACATCGTCGTCGACATCGGACTGGCCACGCAGGAACTCGGCGCCGTCGTCAGCGAGCTGAACTACAGAAACCTCGACAACGAGCCCGAGTTCGCCGGAACGAACACCTCCACGGAGTTCCTGGCCAAGGTCATCGCCGACCGGCTCGCCGACCGCATCGAGAAGGGCGGCCTCGGCGAGGGCGCCAAGGGCATCGCCGGGATCACCGTCACCCTGCACGAGTCGCACATCGCCTGGGCGAGTTACGAGCGTGCCCTGTGACCGACGTGACCCTGGAGAAGACGGCGCATCCGGCCCTCGGATACGTGCCCGTGCAGCACTCCACGCTGAAGAACGCCGAGATCATCCCCATGTCCCTGCGCTCCGTGCACTTCGTGATGCCGGGCGGCGTCGACGACCCGGCGGCGCCGAGCGGCGGCAACGCCTACGACCGGCGTGTCAGCCTGGACCTGCCCGGCTTCGGCTGGCAGGTGCACAAGCACGCCGTGGCCGGCGAGTGGCCCCGGCCGGGGGCGGGGGCCCGCGCGGAACTCGCCCGCGTCCTGCGGGAGCTGCCCGACGGGACGGTCGTCCTGCTGGACGGGCTTGTCGCGTGCGGGGTGCCCGAGATCGTCGTACCGGAGACGGAGCGGCTGCGCCTCGCCGTGCTGGTGCATCTGCCGCTCGGCGACGAGAGGGGTCTGGAGCCCGCGGTGGCCGCCGAGCTGGACGCCAGGGAGCGGATCGTGCTGCGGGCCGTGCCCGCCGTGATCGCCACCAGCGACTGGGCGGTCCGCCGGCTCGTCTCGCACCACGGCCTGGCCCCCGAGCGGGTCCATGTCGCCGCGCCCGGCGCCGACATCGCGCCCCTGGCCTCCGGCACCGACGGGGTCTCGCGGCTGCTCTGCGTCGCCGCCGTCACCCCGCGCAAGGGCCAGCACCGGCTGGTGCAGGCGCTGGCCGCGGCGGCCGAACTGCCGTGGACGTGCGTGTGCGTCGGCGGGCTCGGGCACGACCCGGAGTACGTCGCCGAGCTGCGGCAGCTCATCAGGGAGCACGGCCTTCAGGACCGGATCGAGCTGGCCGGCCCGCAGGCCGGTGCGCAGCTCGACGCCAGCTACAACGCCGCCGACCTCATGGTCCTCACCTCCTACGCGGAGACGTACGGCATGGCCGTGACGGAGGCCCTCGCGCGCGGCATCCCGGTGCTCGCGACCGACGTCGGCGGCCTGCCCGAGGCGGTCGGCCGCGCCCCCGACGGCGGGGTGCCGGGCATCCTGGTGCCGCCGGAGGACCCCGCCGCACTCGCCGCCGAACTGCGCGGCTGGTTCGGCGAGGCCGACGTACGGCGCCGGCTGAAGGCCGCCGCGCGGAGCCGGCGGGCCGCCCTGGACGGCTGGGCCACCACGGCCCGCAGCCTCGCCGGAGTGCTGGGCCGGCTGCCGAGCGAGCCCGGGAGGGCGGCATGAGCGGGACCGTACCGGTGAGGACCGGCGGAAGGATCCCGGCGCAGCCGGGGCCCAGGGACACACGGGAGACGGCGGGGGAGGCGCGGCAGATGGCGACACGGACGGCGGATGTGCCCACGGAGGCCGGCGGACACGAGGCGAAGGCGGTGGGTTCCGTGGCGGAGGGCACCCAGGGCACCCAGGGCACGGACGGCCCGGGAACGGGCCCGGCGGTCGCCGCCGGTTCGGTGATCCCCGGGGCCGGTCCCGCCCGCCCCGGCGAGCGCGCCACCGTGCGCCTGCGCGACACCGGGCCGGACGAGCCCCCGCGCTACGCGCCCGAGTGGCTGGAGCTGCGCGAACCCGCCGACGCCGCCGCCCGCTCGCACGACCTGCTGGACCCGCTGCGCATCCGGCTCGCGAACCTGCCGGGCAAGGCCGGGCTGGTCATCCACGACCTGGGCTGCGGCACCGGCTCCATGGGCCGCTGGCTCGCCTCCCGGCTCGACGGCGCCCAGCACTGGGTGCTGCACGACCGTGACCCGTACCTGCTGCACTTCGCCGCCGTCGCCTCGCCGCGGTCCGCCGCCGACGGCAGCCGGGTCTCGGTGGAGACCCGCCGCGGCGACGTCGCCCGGCTCACCGCCGACGGGCTCGCCGGCGCCTCCCTGGTGACCGCCTCCGCCCTCCTCGACGTGCTCACCCGCGAGGAGCTGGAGACCCTGGCCGACGCCTGCACGGGGGCGGGCTGCCCGGCCCTGCTGACGCTCTCCGTCGCCGGCCGCGTCGAACTCAGCCCGTCCGACCCGATGGACGCGGAGATCACCGAGGCGTTCAACGCCCACCAGCGCCGCGACGGCCTGCTCGGCCCGGACGCGGTCGACGCCGCCTGCGAGGCCTTCTCGGAGCGGGGCGCCACGGTCCGGGTCAACCCGAGCCCCTGGCGGCTCGGCCCCGGCGAGGCCGAGCTGACGGCCCAGTGGCTGCGCGGCTGGGTCGGCGCGGCCGTCGAGGAGCGCCCCGAGCTGGCAGCACGCGCAGAACGGTATCTGCACGACCGCCTGGCCGCCTGCGAGGCCGGCGACCTGCACGTCACCGTCCACCACAGCGACCTCTTGGCGATGTCCCGGCCGACGGGCGGGGCGTCATGAGCGTGGAGACGATGAGGACGGTCGTGGTGCCCGGCAGCCGGCGGGGTGCGGACGGCGCTTCCGAAGCCGCGGCGAGCCCTCGGGTCGAGGGGGTCCACGTGCCGGCGTCCGCCGGTGCCGCTTCCGTCGTCGTCGAGGTGTGGGACGACGGGGCCGCCTGTCTCGCCGCGCGGGAGTCCGCTCTGCGGGCCCGGGCCGACGAGCTCGCCCGCACCGAAGAGCGCGCCGCCGCGAACGGCACGCCCCGGTGGCGGGCCGCCCTGGCGCGGCTCAACTCCCCTGCTCTGCGCCGCCACTTCGGGACCGTCGCGGGGGTCGTCATCCTCGGGGCCCTGCTGTGGCACCTCGGTACCGGTGTGCTGCTGGACGGGCTGCGGCGGATCGACGCGACGACGCTGGTCCTGGCGCTCCTGACCGGGGTCGCCACCACCGTGCTCAGCGCCTGGCGCTGGGCGCTGGTGGCCCGCAGCCTGAAGATGCGGCTCCCGCTCGGGGCGGCCGTCGCCGACTACTACCGCGCGCTGTTCCTGAACGCCGCCCTGCCCGGCGGTGTCCTCGGCGACGTGCACCGGGCGGTCCGGCACGGCAAGGACGCCGGTGACCTCGGCCGCGGCGTACGGTCGGTCGTCCTCGAACGGGTCGCCGGACAGGTCGCGCTGACCGTCGTCGGCACCGCGGTGCTGCTGACGATGCCGTCCCCCGTACGGGCCGAGGTCCGCAGCTTCGCCCCGCCGGTCCTGCTCGCCGCGGTCGGCGCGCTCGCCGTCGTCCTGGCGCTGCGGATGAACCGCACCGCCGACTCCCGCCGCGGCCGCGCCCTGCGCGCGACGCTCGCCGAGGCGCGCGAGGGACTGCTCTCCCGCCGCAACGGCCCCGCCGTCGCGCTCTCCTCGCTGCTCGTCCTCGCCGGTCACATCGGGATGTTCGTGCTCGCCGCCCGGGTCGCCGGCTCCCCGGCCTCCGCCGCCGCGCTGATCCCGCTCGCGGTGCTGGCCCTGGTCGCCATGGGCCTGCCGCTGAACGTCGGCGGCTTCGGCCCCCGCGAGGGCGTCACCGCCTGGGCGTTCGGCGCGGCCGGCCTCGGTGCGGGCAGCGGTGTGGCGGTCGCCGTCGTGTACGGCGTGCTCAGCTTCGTCGCCGCCCTGCCGGGCGCGGTCGTCCTCGTCGCCCGCTGGTACACGGGGCTGCGGACGGGTTCCGGAACGAGCCCGGAACCCGGCGCCGACTACGCGGGCCCGTCCTCCGAGGTGAGGAGCGAGAAATACGCGCCGAAGGAATCCGCGAGGCTCGCCAGCAGTTCCTTCCCCTTTTCCGCGGAACCCAGCGAAGGCCGTCCGATCACGCCCGAATCGGTATAGCCGGACATACCGAGGGTGAGCAGATGGCGACGGTCGTCAGCGACGAAATCGGCGGTCTCGTGACCGGGCCGGAGGAATTCCGGGTGAGCATGCAGAAGGATGGAGGTCTCGATTTCTCCCGCGTGCATGTCGGTCAGCAGCGAGGTGGTCACCCCCGCCCGCTGCCGCGCCGTCTCCCAGTCCTCCGCGGCCGGGAAGAGCGCCATGCGCTCACCGCGGGCGGAGGACTCCTGGACGACGTTGCCCAGCACGTAGTTCCCGCCGTGCCCGTTGACCACCACCAGGGCGTCGACGCCGGAGCGGCGCAGGGACTGCGCGATGTCACTCACCACCGCATGAAGGGTGACCGATGAGATGCTGACGGTCCCTGGCCAGGCCGCGTGCTCGTGCGAGCAGGAGATGGTCACCGGAGGGAGGAGGTGCACCGGGTACGCAGCGGCGATCTCCCGGGCCACGGCACAGGCGACCAGCGTGTCGGTCGCCAGCGGAAGGAACGGCCCGTGCTGTTCGAAGCTTCCCACCGGAAGGACCGCGACCTGCGTTGAGACACCCGCCGCCCTGGTCCGTACCTCTTCCGTAGTGTCCGCCGGCACCAGCCCGTCCGCCGCCGTACGCACGCCCGAACCACTCATTTCTTCACGGCCTTTCGTCTCTGTTTAGGAATCGAATCATGACAGATAAAATCGGCGTACTCGGCAAGAAGAGCGCGAAGCGTACCGGCGTGGAACGCATAGTGAATGCCCCGCTGCCCACGGTGTACGGGCAATTCCGGGCGGTCGGTTACATCGATCACGATCGCGGCGACGAACAAGTCGCTCTCGTGCACGGCGAGATAGGCACGGACGATGTCCTGACCCGGCTGCATTCCGAGTGCCTGACGGGTGACGCGTTCGGCTCCCAGCACTGCGAGTGCGGGGACCAGCTGGCGTCCGCGCTGAAGGCCGTGGTCGCCGAAGGCAGCGGCATCGTCGTCTACTTGCGGGGCCACGAGGGCCGCGGCATCGGCCTGCTCGCCAAGCTGCGCGCGATGGCCCTGCAGGCGGAGGGCCTGGACACGGTCGAGGCCAACCTCGCGCTCGGGCTGCCCGTGGACGCCCGCGACTACGGCGTCGCCGCCGGCATCCTGCACGACCTGGGCGTGAACTCCGTCCGCCTGATGTCCAACAACCCGCGCAAGCGCGAGGCGTTGGTGCAGCACGGCATCGAAGTAGCCGAGACCGTCCCCCTGTTGATCCCGCCCTGCGAGAGCAACATCACCTACCTGCGCACCAAGCGGGAGCGGCTCGACCACGTCCTGCCCCACCTGGACGCCCTGGCGCACCTGTCCTGAACGTGCGGTTACGGCCCGGCGGGCGGGGACAGGAAGAGGGGACGACCCGACACCCCTGGGAGGCTCGCCGGTGAACACGCAGGCCAGTGCCGTCGTCATCGGCGGCGGGGTGATGGGCGCGAGCATCGCCTACCATCTCGCCGCCGCCGGTGTCCGCGACGTCGTCCTCGTCGAACGCGACGAACTCGCCGCCGGATCCACCTCGAAGGCGGCGGGCGGGGTGCGGGCGCAGTTCTCCGACGAGCTGAACATCCAGCTCGGGGCGCGCAGCCTGGAGGCGTTCGGCCGCTTCGAGGAGGAGATCGGGTACGACATCGGGCTGCACCGCGTCGGCTACCTCTTCCTGCTGTCGACACCGCAGGAGGTCGCCTCCTTCGAGCGCGGCGTCGCGCTGCAGAACTCCCTGGGCGTGCCAAGCCGCATGATCACACCGAAGGAGGCCCGCAGGCTCTCCCCGCTGATCAGCACCGACGGCCTGCTCGCCGCCGCCTTCTCCCCGGACGACGGCCACTGCACCCCCGAGGCGGTCGTCCACGGCTACGCCTCCGCCGCCCGCGCCCTGGGCGCCCGCGTCCTGCGGCACACCGAGGTCACCGGCATCGAGCTGCGGGGCGACCGGATCACCGCCGTCGCCACGACCCTGGGCCGGATCGCGACCGGCACGGTGATCTGCGCGGCCGGCGCCTGGTCGCGGGCGGTCGGCGCGATGGCCGGCGTCGACCTGCCGGTGGTGCCGCTGCGCCGCCAGATCGCGGTCACCGAACCCCTCGCCGAACCGCGCCCCGGCCTCCCCATGACCATCGACTTCACCACCAGCCTCTACTTCCACGCCGAGGGCCCCGGTCTCCTGCTGGGGATGTCCGACCCCGAGGAGCGCCCCGGCTTCGCCACCGACACCCACGACCGCTGGATCCCCGCCCTGTACGCGGCCATGGAGCGGCGCGCCCCGGCCCTGCTCGACCTGCGCCGCACCGGCGGCTGGGCGGGCCTGTACGAGATCACCCCCGACCACAACGCGCTGATCGGCGAGGCCACTTCGGTCTCCCGCTTCCTCTACGCCACGGGCTTCTCCGGACACGGCTTCCTGCAGGGCCCCGCCGTCGGCGAGGTGATCCGCGACCTGTACCTGGGCCGCGTACCCTTCGTGGACGTCCGCCCCTTGAGCGCCGACCGCTTCGCGGCCGACGCCCCGCGCCCGGAGGCCAACCTCGTATGACCGATCTCCACCTGTGGCTGCGCCACGAGGCCCGTACGACCGAACGCCGCACACCGCTCGTGCCGTCCGACGCCCGGCGGCTCGTCGAGGCGGGCGTGAGGCTGACGGTGGAGGAGTCCCCGCAGCGGATCTTCCCGATCGAGGAGTACGAGGCGGCGGGCTGCGGCGTCGCTCCCGCGGGCTCGTGGGTGTCCGCGCCGGACGACGCCGTCGTCCTGGGTCTCAAGGAACTCCCGGACGAGCCGGCCGAGTTGCCGCACCGGCACATCTTCTTCGGGCACGCCTACAAGCGGCAGCCGGGAGCCGAGACCCTGCTGCGGCGCTTCGCCGCCGGGGGAGGCGCCCTGCTCGACCTGGAGTACCTGGTCGACGACGACGGCCGTCGCCTCGCCGCCTTCGGCTTCTGGGCGGGCTACCTGGGCGCCGCCCTCGCCGTGCTCCAGCACCGCGGCAGGCTGGCCGCCCCGCTCGTGCCGGGGTCGAAGGAGGAGCTGGACGAGACGCTCCGGCGGGCCGCCGGGGACGAGGACTTCACGGCGCTGGTCGTCGGCGCCCTGGGCCGCAGCGGCCGGGGCGCACGGCTCGCCCTCCAGGCCGCGGGCATCGAACCGACCTGCTGGGACCTCGCCGAGACCCGTGACCTGGACCGTCCGGCCCTGCTCGGCCACGACGTCATGGTGAACGCGGTCCTCGCCACCTCGCCCGTCCCGCCCTTCCTGCGCGAGGAGGACCTCGACGCCCCCGCGCGGCGTCTGCGCACCCTGTGCGACGTCACCTGCGACGTCGGCTCCCCGCTGAACGTCCTGCCGGTCTACGACCGCACCACGGACTGGGACGAGCCGGTGCGCCGGCTGCGCAAGGAACCCCCGCTGGACCTCATCGCCATCGACAACCTGCCGTCCCTGCTGCCGCGGGAGTCCAGCACGGACTTCTCGGCGGCCCTGGTGATCCAGTTGCTGGAGTTCTCCGTCGGCGGCCCGTGGGGACGCTGCCTCGACCGGTTCCACCAGGCGTGCCGTGAACTCGGCGTCACGGAAAGGGAGTCCGGGAATGGCTGAGCGGGCCACCGCGTCCGGCACCGTCCACTGGATCGGCGCCGGACTGTCCACGGGCAGCGGTCTGGCCCGGCTGTGCGAAACGGCCGGGCGGGTACGCCTGTGGCATCGCACCGAGCAGCGGGCCGCGGACGCCCTGGACCGCCTCGGCCTCGGCCCGCGCGCCGAGCCCCGCGCCTTCACGCTCCCCGCGCTCACCGCCGAACTGGCGCCCGGCGACGTCGTCGTGTCGATGCTGCCCGCGCCGGAGCACGCCCCGGTCCTGGCCGCCTGTGTCGCGGGCGGCGCCCACTTCGCCTGCTCCAGCTACGTCTCCGACGCCGTCCTCGGGCAGGTGCCCGCGGCCGAGAGGGCCGGACTGGTCGTCCTGACCGAGGCCGGGCTCGACCCGGGAATCGACCACCTCTTCGCCCACAGCCTGGTCGCCCGCGCCGGCGCGGCCGTCGGCGCCGGCACCCCGGCGTCGTACACCTTCACCTCGTACTGCGGCGGCATACCGGCCGTGCCGAACGACTTCCGGTACCGCTTCAGCTGGGCCCCCGCCGGTGTCCTGGGCGCCCTGCGCTCGCCCGCCCGTTACATCGAGGACGGCACCGAGACCGTCGCCGGACGCCCGTGGGAGGCCACCCGCGCCCACGTCCTCGACGGGGAACGCTTCGAGGTCTACCCCAACCGCGACAGCGTGCCCTTCGTCGAGCAGTACGGCTTCCCGGCCGCCTGGCGGGCGCACACCTTCGTCCGCGGCACCCTGCGGCTCGACGGCTGGCTACGGGCCTGGGACCCGGTGTTCGAGGAGCTGAAGGCCGGTGACGACGCGCGGATCGCCGCGCTGGCGCAGGAGTTGGCGGCCCGCCATCCGACGACGGACGCCGACCGCGACCGGGTCGTGCTCGCCGTGTCCCTGGACGTGCGCGCGCAGGACGGCGGTTGGTCGGGGAGCTACCTGCTCGACCTCACCGGCGACGAGGAGGAGAGCGCCATGGCCCGCTGCGTGTCGCGCCCGCTGGCGCTGGGCGTCCGGCACGTCCTGGACGGCAGCCTGCCGGCGGGGCTGAACCGGGCCGCCGGGACGGCGGCCCGTTCCGAGCAGTGGCTGGACGAACTGCGGGCGGAAGGACTGGAGTTCGGCCTGCGGCCCGCCGTGTAGCCGAGTCAGCCGGTGATCGCCTCGTGGACCAGGCGCTTGAGGTCCGGGACGATCCTCAGGGACGTCTTCGGGCGGACCTGGGTCATGAACTGGACGGTCAGGTCATGGACGGGGTCGACCCAGAAAGTCGTCGTCGCGGCGCCGCTCCAGCCGTAGGCGCCCAGGGTGGAGGGGACCTGGGTGCGCTCGGGGTCGATGACGACCGAGACGCCGAGGCCGAAGCCGACGCCGTCGTTGTTGGGCTCGTCGTGGGCCGGGCGGGAGCCGAAAGCGCGCAGGTCCGCGTTGCCGGGCAGGTGGTTCCGGGTCATCAGGTCCACGGTCTCGGGGGCCAGCAGACGGACGCCGTCGAGCTCGCCCCGCCGGCGCAGCAGCTCCATGAAGCGGTGCATGTCGTACGCGGAGGCCACCATCCCGCCGCTGCCGGACAGCAGGCGGGGCCGCCCGCCGCGCAGCGGCAGCCCGGCGACCGGCTCGATGCCGCCGGAGTCCGTCTCGCCGTACAACTCCGCCAGCCTGGGGGCCTGTTCGTCGGTGACCTGGAAGCCGGCGTCGGACATGCCGAGCGGGTCGAGGATCCGCTCGGCGAAGAACTCGTCGAGCGACTGCCCGCTCACCACCTCGACGACCCGGCCGAGGACGTTGGTGGCGACCGAGTAGTTCCACTGCGTTCCGGGCTCGAACTGCAGCGGCAGGCTCGCGTACACCTCGACCGTCCGAGCCAGGTCGGTGCCCGGCAGGACCGAGGACTCCAGGCCGGCCGCGCGGTAGAGGTCGTCGACCGGGTGAGAGCGGTAGAAGGCGAAGGTGAGGCCCGCGGTGTGGGTCAGCAGATGCCTGATCAGTATGGGTCCGCGGGCCGGACGGGTCCGTACGTCGGCGCCGGAGCCGCTCTCGTACACCTGCGGGTCGGCGAAGGCCGGCAGATGGCGGGCGACCGGGTCGTCCAGCGACAGCCGGCCCTCCTCGACGAGCATCAGCGCGGCGACCGAGGTGACCGGCTTCGTCATGGAGTAGATCCGCCACAGGGTGTCGTGCTCGACCGGCAGTCCGGCCGCGACGTCGCGCCGGCCGAGCATCGTCAGATGGGCGACGCGTCCGCCGCGGGCCACGGCCACCAGGAAGCCGGGCACGCGACCCTCGTCGACGTGGTGGGCGAGGTGCTGGTCGAGTCGGTCCAGCGCCTTCGCGTCCAGCCCGACCTCGCTCGGGTCGACCTCTTGCCGCAGCTGTGCCATCGCTCTCCTCCGAATGCGCTCGTCGAGGTGCCGGACGGGATATCCCGCATATCCCGCCGCCCTGACCTCAGACCTCATCGTCGCGCAGGAACACCGCCGCGGTCCCCGGGTCGACCAGGATTGATCATCGAGACGGAACGTTCCGGCAGAGATCCGGCCACGACCGCGCCGACCGCGGCCACGAACGCCAGGACGATCAGCGGCAGCCGCGCGCCACCCGCGTGCGGTCCGGTCAGCGTCGTCGCCACCGCCACGCCCAGCACCGGCCCGACGTTCATCGCCGTCTGCTTCAGCCCGCCCGCCACCCCGGCGGACTCCACCGCGGCCTCCCGTACGACGACGTGGGTGGCCGCCACCATGACCGTCCCGAAGCCGGCGCCCAGCAGACCGAACCCGGCGCAGAAGGCGAGGGTGCCGGTGGCGCGGTCCAGGACCACGATCCCGGCGGCCAGCACGGCCATCGCCGCGACCGTGGTCCGCCGGGCCCCGAACCGGCGCAGCAGGACCGCGCAGCACGGCGCCGCGAGGATCATCAGGGCCGCCAGCGGCAGGCTCAACAGGGCCATGCGCAGCGGGCCGACGCCGAGGGCGCTCTGCAGCAGGAAGGTCGCGGTGAACAGGGTGCCCTGCAGCGCGGCCGACGCCACGACCAGGACGGCGACCGCCCGGCCGACGCCCGCCGAGCCGACGAGGTCCGGCGGCACCAGGGGAGTCGGGGCCCGCCGCTCGTGCCGCACGAACGCGGCCCCCGCGGCGAGGGCCACCGCGACTCCGGCACCGCTCTCCGGCGTCCAGCCCCGCTCCGGCAGGGCGACGAGAGCCTGGACGAGACTGGCCAGGGTCAGCGCGAGGAGCAGGGCACCGGGCAGGTCGAGGGCGGTGACGGGGCGAGGGGAGGCCCTGTGCGGTCGCCGCGCCCCGCCGAGCGAGGCGAGGGCAAGGACGCCCAGGGCCAGCGTCGGTACGACGTTCAGGAGGAAGGCGGCACGCCAGCCCGGACCGGCCACCAGGGCCCCGCCCAGGACGGGGCCCGCCGCGGCGGCCAGCCCGATCGCGCTGGTCCGTACGGCGATCGGCATCCGCAGCCGGTCCGGTGGGAACGCGGCCCGCAGCATGCCCAGTGTGGCCGGCTGCAACAGCGCTCCGAACACCCCCTGGACCACCCGCAGCGCGATCACCCATCGGATCCCGGGGGCCAGGGCGATCCCCGCCGAGGCCGCCCCGAAGCCCAGCATGCCGAAGGCGAAGAGCCGTTGGTGGCCGTACCGGTCCCCGAGCCGCCCCGAGAAGACCAGCAGGCCGGCCACCGCGATGAGGTAGCCCGTGCTGGTCCACTGGACCTGTGCCAACGAGGCGTCCAGGTCCTGCCGCAGGGTCGGCTGCACGACGGAGAGGACCGTGCCGTCCAGGGCGACCACCACCGCTCCGACGACGCTGCCCGTCAGCGCCAGCGCGCGCTGCCGTCTCACGCCCCGGCCCCGAGGTGCGCGTCCAGCGCGGTGCGCAGCAACGGCCCGAAGTCCTCTGTCGCCGTCGCGAGTTGGAGGCTGCCCCAGCCCCACAGCTGGGCGATGCCGTGCAGGTTCGCCCACAGCGCGCCCGCGACGATCCGGGCGTCCGCCTCGGGGCGGGCCCGGCCGACCAGCTCCACCAGCCGCCCGAACAGGGGAAGACTGGTGTCCCGCAGACCCAGGTGACCGCTCTCCAGCAGGTCGTGACGGAACATCAGCTCGTACATGCCGCGGTTGTCCAGCGCGAACTCCAGGTACGCCCGCCCCAGTTCCACCACCTGCTCGCGCGGGGAGGCCGTCCCGTCCCCGACCGCCGTCGTGGCCCGCTCGGCCAGGTCGGCGAACCCGCGCCGGGCGATGGCCGACAGCAGTTCGACGTGGGTGGGGAAGTAGCGCCGGGGCGCCCCGTGCGAGACGCCGGCCCGGCGCGCGATCTCCCGCAGGGTCAGCGCCTGCGCCCCTTCCCGGGCGACCAGCTCCACCCCGACGTCGACGAGCCGGGCCCGCAGTCCCGTTTCCGGTCCGGGCTTTGACGATTCAGGCATGGACAGTGTCTACCAGGGGCGGGTAGACACTGTCTACCAACGGGCCCTCGGCGACCGGGAATGCGGCACCGGACCGCTCGGGTTGACCCGGATATGACTCAGGACACACTGCTCCACCTGCTGTCGGATCACCGCGGCGGCGTACTGGTCACCCTCAAGCGAGACGGCCGCCCCCAGCTGTCGAACGTCAGCCACCACTACGACCCGGAAGAGCGGATCATCCGGATCTCCGTCACCGACGACCGGGCCAAGACCCGCAACCTGCGCCGCGACCCGCGGGTGTCCTACCACGTCTCCACCCCCGATCGCCGTGCCTACACCGTCGTCGAGGGCACCGCCGAGCTCTCGCCCGTCGCCAAGGACCCGCACGACGACACGGTGGAGGAACTGATCCGCCTCTACCGCGACGTCCTGGGCGAGCACCCCGACTGGGACGACTACCGCGCCGCGATGGTGCGCGACGGCCGGCTGGTGGTCCGGCTGAAGGTGGAGCGGGCGTACGGCATCCCGAAGGGTGCGAACGAGGGCTGAGACGGGCCGCCCGGCACGCCGGCAGGTCCGGTCCTAGGACCGTGGCCGCAGGTCGGATGTCGCATGGTCCGGGGATCACGTGCTGCCTAGGCTGCTCACCAGGACACCGCAGCGCAGGAGGAGACCTCGATGCCCGTCGACGGCCGCAGCCACATCCGTCTCGCCCGCCCGTCGCGGGACCTCGCCGCCGCCGAGCGGTTCTGGGTGACGGGACTCGGGCTGAGCGTCGTATGGCGGACCGAGGGCGGCGGCCAACCCGGCGAGCACGACCTGCTGATGGTCGGCTGGCCGGACGCCGGATGGCACCTGGAGCTCGTCCACGAGTCCGCGGCCCCGGTCGAACCCCGGCCCACCGAGGAGGACCTGCTCGTCGTCTACGTCGACGGGCCGGTCCCCGAGGACCTGGTGGCGCGGCTGGAGCAGCACGGAGGGAAGCGGGTGCCGTCCCCCAACCCGTACTGGAACCGCTGGGGCGTCACCGTCGAGGACCCCGACGGCTACCGCCTGGTGCTGTGCGAGCGCGGCTGGTCGAACAACTAGCCGCGCTCACCGTTCACTTGCCGACGTAGGCGGCCAGGTGCTGTCCCGTCAGCGTGGAGCGTGCCGCCACCAGGTCGGCAGGGGTGCCCTCGAAGACGATCCGGCCGCCGTCGTGGCCGGCGCCGGGGCCGAGGTCGACGATCCAGTCGGCGTGGGCCATCACCGCCTGGTGGTGCTCCACCACGATGACCGACTTCCCGGCGTCCACGAGCCGGTCCAGCAGGCCGAGCAACTGCTCCACGTCGGCCAGGTGCAGGCCCGCGGTCGGCTCGTCCAGGACGTAGACGCCGCCCTTGTCACCCATGTGCGTGGCCAGCTTCAGGCGTTGCCGCTCGCCGCCGGAGAGGGTGGTGAGGGGCTGGCCGAGCGTGAGGTAGCCGAGACCGACGTCGGCCAGGCGCGTCAGAATCCGGTGGGCGGCCGGGGTGCGTGCCTCGCCGGCCGCGAAGAACTCCTCCGCCTCGGCCACCGGCATCGCGAGCACCTCGCTGATGTCCCGGCCGCCGAAGCGGTACTCCAGCACCGACGCGTCGAACCGCTTGCCCTCGCAGTCCTCGCAGGTGCTGGAGACACCGGCCATCATCCCCAGGTCGGTGTAGACGACGCCGGCGCCGTTGCACGTCGGGCACGCGCCCTCGGAGTTGGCGCTGAACAGGGCCGGCTTCACCCCGTTGGCCTTGGCGAAGGCACTGCGGATCGGGTCGAGGAGACCGGTGTACGTCGCCGGGTTGCTGCGCCGGGAGCCGCGGATCGGGCTCTGGTCGACGGCCACCACCCCCGCGTCGCCCGGGATCGACCCGTGCACGAGCGAGCTCTTGCCGGAGCCGGCGACACCGGTGACCACGCACAGCACGCCCAGCGGGAGGTCGACGTCGACGTCCTGGAGGTTGTGCGTGCGCGCGCCCCGGATCTCCAGCGTTCCGGTCGCCTTGCGCACCGTGTCCTTCAGCGACGCCCGGTCGCCGAGGTGCCGGCCGGTGATGGTGCCGCTGTCCCGCAGCCCCTCCACCGTGCCCTCGTAGCAGACCGTGCCGCCGCCCGTGCCGGCGCCGGGGCCGAGGTCGACGACGTGGTCGGCGATCGCGATGACCTCCGGCTTGTGCTCCACGACCAGCACCGTGTTCCCCTTGTCCCGCAGGCGCAGCAGCAGCTCGTTCATCCGCTGGATGTCGTGCGGGTGCAGGCCGATGGTCGGCTCGTCGAAGACGTACGTCACATCGGTGAGGGAGGAGCCGAGGTGGCGGATCATCTTCACGCGCTGCGCCTCGCCGCCGGAGAGGGTGCCGGCGGGGCGGTCGAGGGAGAGGTAGCCGAGACCGATCTCGGTGAACGAGTCGAGGGTCTGCTGCAGCGCGGTCAGCAGCGGCGCCACCGACGGCTCCTTCAGACCGCGCACCCAGTCGGCCAGGTCGCTGATCTGCATCGCGCAGGCGTCGGCGATGTTGAGCTTCTTGATCCGCGCCTGGCGGGCGTGCTCGGCGAGCCGGGTGCCGTCGCAGTCGGGGCAGGTGGTGAAGGTCACGGCCCGCTCCACGAACGCCCGGATGTGCGGCTGCATCGCCTCCTTGTCCTTGGCGAGCATCGACTTCTGGATGCGCGGGATCAGACCCTCGTAGGTCATGTTGATGCCCGCGATCTTCATCCGGACCGGCTCGTGGTGCAGCAGGTCGTGCAGTTCCTTCTTGGTGAACTTCCGGATCGGCTTGTCGGGGTCGAAGAAGCCGGACTCCGCGTAGAGGCGGGAGTTCCAGCCGCCACCGGTGTAGCCGGGGACGGTGAAGGCGCCGTCGTTGATCGACTTGGTGTCGTCGTAGAGCTGGGTGAGGTCGAGGTCGGAGACGGCGCCGCGGCCCTCGCAGCGCGGGCACATGCCGCCGACCTTGTTGAAGGTGACCTTCTGCGCCTTCTTGGCGCCGCCCACCTTGATCGCGCCGGCCGCCGAGACGGAGGGCACGTTGAAGGCGAAGGCTCCGGGCGGGCCGACGTAGGGCTTGCCGAGGCGGCTGAAGAGGATGCGCAGCATCGCATTGGCGTCGGTGGCGGTGCCGACGGTGGAGCGCGGGTCGGCGCCCATGCGCTGCTGGTCGACGCTGATGGCGGTGGTCAGGCCGTCGAGGACGTCCACCTCGGGGCGGGCGAGGGTCGGCATGAAGCCCTGCACGAAGGCGCTGTAGGTCTCGTTGATCAGCCGCTGCGACTCGGCGGCGATCGTGTCGAACACCAGGGAGCTCTTGCCGGAGCCGGAGACACCGGTGAACACGGTCAGCCGGCGCTTCGGGAGCTCGACGCTGACGTCCTTGAGGTTGTTCTCGCGGGCGCCGTGCACGCGGATCAGGTCGTGGCTGTCGGCAGCGTGCTGCGAGGGTGCCGGCACCTTGCTCATCGTCTCTCCATCCGTCGCGCGGGTGACGCCCGTGACGGTCAGGCTAGGCGAGGCCCGGGAGCGGCGCTTCTCCATTCCTGACACACGTGCGTAGGCTCCGTCGGGTGATCAATGGCGCACACATGGTGATCCACTCCCGTGACGCGGAGGCGGACCGCCTCTTCCTGCGGGACGTCCTCGGCTGGGCGTACGTCGACGCCGGGCACGGCTGGCTGATCTTCGAGGCACCGCCCGCCGAGGTCGCCTGCCATCCGACCGACGGCGACCCGGCGCACGAACTGATGCTGATGTGCGACGACCTGGACACGACCGTCGCCGAACTCACCCGGGCGGGCGTGGAGTTCACGCGCTCCGCGCAGGACGCCCGGTGGGGCCGGGTGACGACACTGCGGCTGCCGGGCGGCGGCGAGATCGCCCTGTACGAGCCCCGGCACCCGCGGCCGGGGGGACCCGATCCGGTACGGACGCCGGAACCGTGACCCGACGACGCGCCGCCGGTCGCGTCAGCGCGAGAACCCGTGCCGTGGCACAACAACGGCCCCCTGTCGCTCACGCGGCACCATGGGCCGTGGCCGGACGGCGGCCCCTGCCACGCTCACGCGGACCTCGGCCGTGACCCGACGGCGGACCCCTGTCGCTCACGCGGCAACATGGACCGTGGCCGGACGGTGGCCCCTGCCACGCTCACGCGGACCTCGGCCGTGACCCGACGGCGGACCCCTGTCGCTCACGCGGCAACATGGACCGTGGCCGGACGGTGGCCCCTGCCACGCTCACGCGGACCTCGGCCGTGACCCGACGGCGGACCCCTGTCGCTCACGCGGCAACATGGACCGTGGCCGGACGGTGGCCCCTGCCACGCTCACGCGGAACTCGGGCTGTGAACTCGACGGCCCCCCTGTCGCGCGCGCGGACCTCGGGACGAGACCCGAGGGCGGCCCCGTGTCGCTCAGGCGGCAGCATGGACCGTGGCCGGACGGCGACCCCTGTCGCGCTCACGCGGAGCTCGGGCCGTGGCCCGACGGCCGACCCCTGGCGTGCGCACGCGTAAGCCCCGGACTCCGGTGGGCGGTGCCGTGGGGAGGCCGGGGCTTGCGCGCGAGGGGTCAGGCCGTCACCGTTTCGCGTTGGGCCGTCTCCGCGGCCGGGCGCTCGCCGAGGCGTTCGGTGGGGACCTTGGCCGTCTCGCGGGCCGAGAGGACGGCGATCACCGGCGGGACGCACAGGGCGGCGGTGAACAGGGCCACCGCGGACCAGTCGCCGCCGTCGGGGCCCGCGATCTCGGCGGCGAAGGTGACCGCGAAACCGGCGACTGCGAAGCCGATCTGGGTGCCGATCGCCATGCCGGACAGGCGGACCCGGGTGGAGAACATCTCGCCGTAGAAGGACGGCCACACGCCGTTCGCGGCGCTGTAGACGACCCCGAAGGCGACGATGCCCAGCACCAGGGTCAGCGGATAGTTCCCGGTGGAGATCGCCCAGAGGTACCCGAACATCGCCACCGCGCTGCCGGCGGCGCCGATCAGGTACACCGGCCGGCGGCCGATGCGGTCCGACAGCGTCGCCCACAGCGGGATCGCCGCGAGCGCGACGAGGTTCGCGAGCGCGCCCACCCACAGCATCGAGGAGCGGGACATGCCGACGGTGTCGCCGGTGGCGTAGGCGAGCGCCCAGACCGTGAAGATCGTGGAGACGGAGGCGATCAGCGCGCCCGCGATCACCCGCAGCACGTCCGCCCAGTGCTCGCGCAGCAGCACCGCCAGCGGCAGCTTCACGACCCCCTCGGAGGAGGACGCCTGCTGCGTGAAGGCCGGTGTCTCCTCCAGCCGGCGGCGGATGACCCAGCCGACGGCCGCGACGACGACGCTCGCCCAGAACGGCACCCGCCAGCCCCAGGTCAGCAACTGGTCCTCGGGCAGGGCCGCCACCGGGATGAAGACCAGGGTGGCGATGAGCTGGCCGCCCTGGGTGCCGCTGAGCGTGAAGCTGGTGAAGAAGCCGCGCCGGTGGCCCGGCGCGTGTTCCAGGGTCATGGAGTTGGCGCTGGCCTGCTCACCGGCGGCCGAGATGCCCTGCAGCACCCGGCACAGCACGAGCAGGACCGGCGCGAGGGTGCCGACCTGGGCACGGGTGGGCAGACAGCCGATCAGGAACGTCGACACACCCATCAGGATCAGCGTGAAGACCATGATCTTCTTGCGGCCCAGCTTGTCGCCGAAGTGGCCCAGGAAGAGCGCGCCGACCGGCCGGGCCGCGTAGGCGACACCGAACGTGGCCAGCGACAGCAGGGTCGCGGTGGCGGGGTCGGACTCGTCGAAGAACACCTTCGGGAAGATCAGCGCGGCCGCGCTGCCGTAGATGAAGAAGTCGTAGTACTCCAGGGCGCTGCCGATCCAGGCGGCGGCGGCCGCCTTCTTCGGCTGCCCGACGGCTTCGGCGGGGACGGACGACACGGCGGTGCTCCTTCGGGGGGACTCCAGCGTAGGCGGAGTGAGCGGAGAGGGAAGGTGCCGCGACCCTGGGGTGGCGGGGCGGCCGCGCCGGGCGCTACCCGGCTAATGAACGCACTGGATAGTTAGTAGCGGTTGTCCAGGGATGTTGCAGCCGCGTTTCCCGGGTGTCAAGAGGTGCCGTCGTACGGCTTCAGCCGGTGGCCCGCTCCGCCGTCAGGTAGGCGATCACCATGTCGCCCAGCATGGCGCGGTAGTGCTCGCGCCGCGCCGGGTCCACCAGGTCGCGGTCGAACAGGGCCCCGAAGGTCGCCCGGTTGGCGACCCGGAAGAAGCAGAACGAACTGATCATCGCGTGCAGGTCGACCGCGTCGACGTCGGCCGTGAACAGGCCCGACTCCTGTCCGGCGGCCAGGATGCGGCGGATCACGTCGAGGGCGGGGGAGCCCATCCGGCCGAGCTTCTCGGAGGCGGCGATGTGCTCGGCGCCGTGGATGTTCTCGATGCTGACCAGGCGGATGAAGTCCGGGTGCTGCTCGTGGTGGTCGAAGGTCAGCTCCGCCAGCCGCCGGATCGCCGCGACCGGGTCCAGGTGGTCCACGTCGAGCTGCTGCTCGGCCTCGCGGATCACGCCGTACGCGCGCTCCAGGACGGCCGTGAACAGCTGCTCCTTGCCGCCGAAGTAGTAGTAGATCATCCGCTTGGTGGTGCGGGTGCGGGCGGCGATCTCGTCGACCCGGGCGCCGTCGTAGCCGGCCCGCGCGAACTCCTGGGTGGCCACGTCGAGGATCTCGGCCTGGGTGCGGGCGGCGTCGCGGATCCGCCCGTTCGGTCGTGCCGGTTCGTCGACGCTGGTCATCGGGTTCCTTCGGGAGTGCGGCCGGTGCCGCAGATTCTAGAAGGAGCGCCGGGCGCCGCCCGCGGGGTCTTCCCGGGAAGGCCGTCCGGCTGCTATAGCTAACGTACTGGTTCGTACATTAGCGTCTGGCTCAGGAGGACCGCGTGGCCAAGGACTCGTATCTCGTCGGACTGATCGGCGCCGGCATCGGCCCCTCGCTCAGCCCGGCGCTGCACGAGCGGGAAGCGGACCGGCAGGGCCTGCGCTACCTGTACCGGCTCATCGACATCGACACCCTCGGCGTGCGCCCGGAAGCCGTCGGCGACCTGGTACGGGCCGCCCGCGACCTCGGCTACGACGGCCTGAACATCACCCACCCGTGCAAGCAGCTCGTCCTCGACCACCTCGACGCGCTCGCCCCGCAGGCCGAGGCGCTCGGCGCGGTCAACACGGTCGTCTTCGAGGACGGCCGCGCCACCGGCCACAACACCGACGTCACCGGCTTCGCCGCGTCCTTCGCCCGCGGACTGCCCGACGCACCGCTGGAGCGGGTCGTGCAGCTCGGTGCCGGCGGGGCGGGGGCGGCCGTCGCGCACGCCACCCTCACCCTCGGCGCCGGGCGGGTCACCGTCGTGGACGCGCTCGCCGACCGGGCGGCGGACCTCGCCGCCGCCCTGAACCGCCACTTCGGCGCCGGACGCGCCGCCGCCGCGACCCCGGACCGGCTTCCGGAACTCCTCGGCGGGGCCGACGGCGTCGTGCACGCCACCCCGACCGGCATGGCCGCCCACCCCGGCCTGCCCTTCGCCGCCGCACTGCTGCGCCCCGGACTCTGGGTGGCCGAGGTCGTCTACCGCCCGCTGGAGACCGAACTGCTGCGCACCGCACGCGCGGTGGGCTGCGCCACGCTGGACGGCGGCGGCATGGCCGTCTTCCAGGCCGCGGACGCCTTCCGCCTTTTCACCGGCCGCGAACCCGACACGGCCCGCATGCTGCGGGACATCGGCGAACTCGCGGGCGCCGTCACCGCCGCCAACTGAAACGGAGGTACCCGAAGGTGCGTACGTCCATCGCCACCGTCTCCCTCAGCGGCTCCCTCACCGAGAAGCTGACCGCGGCCTCCCGGGCCGGCTTCGACGGCGTCGAGATCTTCGAGAACGACCTGCTCGCCAGCCCGCTCGGCCCCGAGGAGATCCGCGCCCGGTGCGCCGACCTCGGCCTCACCGTCGACCTCTACCAGCCCCTGCGGGACATCGAGGCCGTACCCGAGGAGGAGTTCGCGCGGAACCTGCGCCGCGCCCGGCACAAGTTCGAGCTGATGCGGCGCCTCGGCGCCGACACGGTCCTCGTCTGCTCCAGCGTCCACCCCCTCGCGGCCGACGACGACGCCCTCGCCGCCGAGCAGCTGAGCCGGCTCGCCGACCTCGCGCAGGACTTCGGCGTCCGCGTCGCCTACGAGGCGCTCGCCTGGGGCCGCCACGTCAGCACCTACGACCACGCCTGGCACGTCGTCGAGACGGCGGGCCACCCCGCGCTGGGCACCTGCCTGGACAGCTTCCACATCCTCTCGCGCGGCTCGGACCCCAAGGGCATCGAGGACATCCCCGGCGAGAAGATCTTCTTCCTCCAGCTCGCGGACGCGCCCCTGCTCGCCATGGACGTCCTGCAGTGGAGCCGCCACTACCGCTGTTTCCCCGGCCAGGGCGGCTTCGACGTGGCCGGACTGGTGCGGCACGTGCTGCGCACGGGATACGACGGCCCGCTCTCCCTGGAGGTCTTCAACGACGTCTTCCGCCAGGCCGAGGCCGGCCCCACCGCCGTGGACGCCCACCGCTCCCTGCTCGTCCTGCAGGAACAGGTGGGCGTGGCCGACCTGCCCGCCCCGGTCGTCCCGACCGGCGTCGCCTTCGCCGAACTGGTCACGTCCGACGCCGGACCGGTCGCCGACGTGCTCGCCGCCCTGGGCTTCACCCGCGGCGCCCGGCACCGCAGCAAGCCCGTCGACCTGTGGCAGCAGGGCGAGGCCCGGGTCCTCGTCAACACCGGCACGGGCGTCCGGCGCGGCGACGGCACCGGGCTCGCCGCGATCGGCCTGGAGTCCCCGGACCCGCCCGGCGCCGCCCGCCGGGCCGAGGCGCTGCTCGCGCCGGTGCTGCCGCGCAGGCGCGCCGAGCGGGACGCCCCGCTGGACGCCGTGGCCGCCCCTGACGGCACCGAGCTGTTCTTCTGCGCCACCGACCGCCCCGGACTGCCCAATTGGCGGGCCGACTTCGAGGACACCGGGCAGCCGGCCGCCGGCACCGGCGTGACCCGCATCGACCACCTCGCCCTCGTCCAGCCCTGGCACCACTTCGACGAGGCCGCCCTCTTCCACCGCGGCGTCCTCGGTCTGTCCGCCCAGGAGAGCGTGGACGTCGCCGACCCCTACGGCCTGCTGCGCAGCCGCGCGGTCACGGGAGAAGGCGGCGGCGTGCGCATCGCCCTGTCGGTCGGCGCGGCCCCGGCCGACGACACCGTCCACGCCCAGCACATCGCCCTGTCGACCCCGGACGTGGTGACGGCGGCCCGGCGCTTCCGGGCGGCGGGCGGCGCGCTGCTGCCGATGCCGGCGAACTACTACGACGACCTGGCCGCCCGGTTCGCGTTCGCCGACGGCGAGCTGGAGACGTACCGCGAGCTGGGCATCCTCTACGACCGTGACGCCCACGGGGAGTTCCGGCACTGCTACACCCGGACCGTGGGCCGCGTCTTCTTCGAGCTGGTCCAGCGCGACGGCGGCTACCGCGGGTACGGCGCGGTCAACGCCCCCGTCCGGCTGGCCGCCCAGCACGCGGCGCGCCGGCTCACTGGCGGCTGACACTCCTGGTCACGCCGGTGACGACGGTCGTGGCCAGGACCCAGCCCGTGATGATCAGGGTGTAGGCCAGGTACTGGTACCAGCCGTCCGGGGCGAAGGCGTCCTCCTGGCCGAAGGAGATCACGGGCAGCAGCAGGTCGAGGGTGTAGAAGACGGGGTTGAAGTGCGGGGCCTCGGACGCCTTGAGCGGCCGGGGGTGGTGCGTCGCGAACGCGATCGAGCCGATCGCGAGCAGCGACAGCAGCCAGACCGCCGCTCGCAGCGGGCGGAAGCCGTAGCCGACGGTGGCGTCCTGGACGTATCCCCACAGGCGGCCGTACCAGGCGCGGGTGGTGCGCAGCCGGCGCTGCTTGGCGAGCTGCACCAGGCGGGCGGCGTAGTCGTCGCCGATGCGGCGGTAGGCGGCGGTCAGCTGCTCGTAGGAGTGGGGCTCGTAGCGGGGGTCGCGCTCCAGCATCGGCAGCCGGCGCTCGGCGGGCTCGTGCGGGGTGAGGGTGGTGTAGGTCAGGTCGCTGAGGAAGACCTTGGCCGGCAGCATCCCGGGGTCCAGGTACAGGACGTCGAGGTGGGCGCGGCGCAGATTGAGGATGCCCGCGACGGCGCCCTTCAGCAGCCACAGCTCGCCGATGGTGCAACTGCTCAGGCGCAGGGCCGTGCCGTCGGGGTTGGACAGCCGGGCCCGGGTCAGGTCGAAACGGGCCGGGACACGGGAGCCTCGAAGGTCGACCCGGCCGTCGGTGCGCACGGATCTCATCCTGAGGTCGGACCCCGTGTCCATGCGCAGGGCACTGACGGCCGTG
Organism: Streptomyces panaciradicis; assembly: GCF_023516615.1. GTDB lineage: Bacteria > Actinomycetota > Actinomycetes > Streptomycetales > Streptomycetaceae > Streptomyces > Streptomyces panaciradicis. The sequence goes on along the minus strand of NZ_JAMGBF010000176.1, from coordinate 1,444 downwards.
GCCCCCGGGTTGTGGAACTCCGCCCCCTCCAGGTTCACCGTGCCCGCGACGGCCGCCCCGTCGAGCTGCACCTGGCCGTCGGCCCGCATCCCGGGCGCCCACAGGTCGTCGCCGATCTCGGCGTGGTGCAGCCGCAGCACCGGCTCCGGGTCGTCCGGCGCCGACAGACGCGCCCGCTCCAGGAACAGCGCCCCGGATATGTGGGCCCCGCCCAGCCGCACGGGCCCGGTGATCCGGCAGTCGGTCAGCCGCAGCACGCCCTCCACCCGCAGGGTGGCCGCGGTCAGGCCGGGCAGCGCGGAGTGGCTCAGGTTGAGCTGGCGGAACCGGGCGCCGTACAGCTCCGGAACCTCCTGGAAGTGGCAGTGGCTCAGCCGGACGGCGGCGTCGCTCGCGCCGTAGCGCAGGTCGAGGACTCCGGTGATCCGGGCTCCGGCCAGCTTGAGGGCCGCTATCTCCCCGGCCTCCTGGGGCCCGTTGAGCAGCAGGGCGCGCAACACGCTTGCCCGGACGGTCCGTTCGGGCCCCCACCGGCCGCCGTCCGTCACGTCCTCGTCGTCGCCTTCGCGGAAGTCGACGGCCGTTCCCGTGGCGAACGCCCGCCACACCCGCCGTTCGGCCGCCGTCAGCTCGTTGATCTCCACAAACCGGGAACTCTAGTCAGTCCCGGATCGGGCCACCACGGCAACGGCCCCGCTCAACAGGGGCGTTGAGCGGGGCCGTTCCACGTGGGCCCGACCGGTCGCGGGCCTACGGCCGGGTGTTCCACTCGGCGATGACCGGGTGGCCGTGCTCGGTGGACAGCCGGCCCACCGTGCCCGTCGCCAGCTGGAACAGCCGGCCCTCCGCCGGGGACAGCCCCAGCCGGCGTGCCGTCAGCACGCGCAGGAAGTGCCCATGGGCGACCAGGATCACGTCGCCCGTGCTGTTCTGCAGGGCCGCGTCGACGCGGGCCAGCACCCGGTCGGCCCGCTCGCCGACCTCGGCCGGCGTCTCCCCCGGGCGGCCCTCGCCGCCCGGCGGCACGCCGTGCAGCCACAGGTCCCAGTGCGGGCGGGTGCGGTGGATCTCGACGGTGGTGATGCCCTCGTAGGCGCCGTAGTTCCACTCGTGCAGGTTCGGCTCGACGGCCGTGCCGGTCAGGCCCGCCAGTTCGGCGGTCCGTACGGCGCGGGCCAGCGGGCTGGTGAGGGCGAGTGCGTACGTCCGCCGGGCGAGGAGCGGAGCGAGGGACTTGGCCTGCTCCTCACCGCGCCGGGTGAGGGGCAGGTCCGTGAAGCTGGTGTGCTGTCCCGAGGCGCTCCACTCGGTCTCGCCGTGACGGACCAGGAGGAGGTCACCCACGGCAGGCTACTTCTTCGACTCGACGGCGTGGCCGCCGAACTGGTTGCGCAGCGCGGCGACCATCTTCATCTGCGGCGAGTCGTCCTGGCGGGAGGAGAAG
>NZ_JAMGBF010000175.1 GCF_023516615.1 Streptomyces panaciradicis | reverse complement strand
CACGGCAGGCTACTTCTTCGACTCGACGGCGTGGCCGCCGAACTGGTTGCGCAGCGCGGCGACCATCTTCATCTGCGGCGAGTCGTCCTGGCGGGAGGAGAAGCGCGCGAAGAGGGAGGCCGTGATCGCGGGCAGCGGCACCGCGTTGTCGATGGCCGCCTCGACCGTCCACCGGCCCTCGCCGGAGTCCTGCGCGTACCCCTTCAGCTTGTCCAGGTGCGGGTCCTCGTCGAGCGCGTTGACCGCGAGGATCAGCAGCCAGGAGCGGATGACCGTGCCCTCCTGCCAGGAGCGGATGACCGTGCCCTCCTGCCAGGAGCGGATGACCGTGCCCTCCTGCCAGGAGCGGAAGACCTCGCTGACGTTGTCCACGGAGTCGACCTTCTCCAGCAGCTCCCAGCCCTCGGCGTAGGCCTGCATCATGGCGTACTCGATGCCGTTGTGGACCATCTTGGAGAAGTGCCCGGCGCCGACCTTGCCCGCGTGGACGTAGCCGTAGGGGCCCTCCGGCTTGAGCGCCTCGAAGATCGGCTGGAGCCGCTCGACGTGCTCCTTGTCGCCGCCGACCATGAGCGCGTAGCCGTTCTGCAGTCCCCACACACCGCCGGAGACGCCCGCGTCGACGAAGCCGATGCCCTTGGCGCCGAGTTCGGCGGCGTGCTTCTCGTCGTCCGTCCAGCGGGAGTTGCCGCCGTCCACGACGGTGTCGCCAGGGGAGAGCAGGTCGCCCAGCTCGTCGACGACCGACTGGGTCGGGGCGCCGGCCGGGACCATCACCCAGACCACGCGTGGGGCTTCGAGCTTGTCGACCAGGTCGGCGAGGCTCGCCGCGTCGGAGAGCTCGGGATTGCGGTCGTAGCCGATGACGGTGTGGCCGGCGCGGCGCAGCCGCTCGCGCATGTTGCCGCCCATCTTGCCCAGACCGATGAGGCCCAGCTGCATCGCTGTCATGTTCAGTTGCCTTCCTTGAGGTCGCGGTAGGCGGCCACGAGTGCGGTGGTGGAGGGGTCGAGGCCGGGGACGTCCGCGCCCTCCGTCAGGGCGGGCTCGACGCGCTTGGCGAGCACCTTGCCGAGCTCGACGCCCCACTGGTCGAAGGAGTCGATGTTCCACACGGCGCCCTGGACGAACACCTTGTGCTCGTAGAGGGCGATCAGCTGACCGAGGACCGAGGGCGTCAGCTCACGGGCCAGGACGGTCGTGGTGGGGTGGTTGCCCTTGAAGGTGCGGTGCGCGACCTGCTCCTCGGGCACCCCCTCCGCCCGGACCTCGTCCGCGGTCTTGCCGAAGGCCAGCGCCTGGCCCTGCGCGAACAGGTTGGCCATCAGCAGATCGTGCTGGGCCTTGAGCTCGTCGCTCAGTTCGCCGACCGGGCGGGCGAAGCCGATCAGGTCCGCCGGGATGACCTTGGTGCCCTGGTGGATCAACTGGTAGTAGGCGTGCTGGCCGT
>NZ_JAMGBF010000174.1 GCF_023516615.1 Streptomyces panaciradicis | reverse complement strand
CTCCGACGCCATCGCATCGAACAACGCGGTGGTGAAGTACACGGCGGTAGCACGGTGTTCGGTGAGCGCCTTCGCCAGTTCGGCGATGTCCAGCTTCGGGGCGGGCAGCACGATCGCGGTGCCGCCGCTGAGCAGGGGCACCCACAGCTCGTACGTCGAGGAGTCGAACGCCAGCGGCGAATACGCCAGCACCCGACGGTGCCGCCCACCCGCACCCCACCACGGGTCCAGCGCCAGCTCCACCACATTGCGATGCGTGTTCGCCACACCCTTCGGCGTCCCGCTGGAACCCGAGGTGTACATCACATACGCCAACTGGTCCGCATGCACGGGCACTTGGAGGGGCTCGGTGGGTGCGGCGGGTTCGGTGACGTCGTCGGTGAGCCTGAGGACGGGCACGCTACCGGCGAAGGCGGTGGCGTGCTGGTCGTCGCGGTCGGTCAGGAGGAGGACGGCGCCGGTGTCGTCGAGGATGAAGGCGCGCCGTTGTTCGGGCTGGCGGGGGTCGAGGGGGACGTAGCAGCCGCCGGACTTGAGGACCGCGAGGACGGCGACGACGTAGGCCAGGGAGCGGTCCTGGAGGAGAGCGACGGCGTCTCCCGGGCGCACACCGTGGGACCGGAGCCGGTGGGCGAGCGCGTCGGCGGCCCGGTCCAGTGCCCGGTAGGTCAGTTCACGGCCCTCGCACACCAGCGCCGGCGCGTCGGGGGTGCGGGCGGCCTGCGCGGCGAACAGCTCGTGCAGCGTGCCCTCGGGGAGGGGGGCGGCGGTGTCGTTGTAGGCGGTGAGGTCGACGGGGGTGACGGCCTGGGCGGGGTGCGGGTGAGACATCTTCTCGACACCATTCTCGAAGGTTCGGGGTCTGCACGGGTCTCGCGGCGAGCCGGAAACCGGTGTGGCCACGACTTGAGGAAGCGCGTGTGCGGTGCGGAAAAGGCGCGCAGGGCGCGCTGCCGGGTCAGGCGGCGCCGGATGCCGCCGAGGGCATGCGCCAGGCGGCCGGGAACAACAGGTCCTGCGGGTCCAGGGCGTTGACGTGGTACTTGCCGACCGCGCTGGTCAGCATCCGGACCTCCAGGGCGAAGGCCTCGGCGAGGCGGCGCAGGCCGGCCTCGCGGTCCTCGTCGACGGCGAGGAGCGCGGCGCGGCCGAGGCCGACGGCGCGGGCGCCCAGGGCGAGGGCCTTGACGGCGCGGGTGCCCTCCCACATGCGGCCGCTGGCCAGCAGGCAGCTGTCCTTGCGGCCCACGCGGCGCAGGCAGTCGGCGAGCGGCAGCCCGACATGGGAGAGGAAGCCGGTGGGGGCCCAGGCGGTGCCGCCCTCGGCGCCGTCGACGGTGACGGCGTCGGCGCCGGCCGCCCAGGCGGTGGCCGCCGCCTCGGCGACGTCCCGGCCGGGGTGCAGCTTCACCCACACCTTCACGCGGGGGAAGTTGTTGCGCATGAGCCGGACCTGCTGGCGCAGGATCTCCTCGGTGAAGGTGCCGGGGCTGCTGACCCGCAGCACCCGGTCGCTGTCGGCGCCGAACACCTCGTCGGTGGCGTACTGTTCGGCGACCCGGCCGGCGGTGTCGCGGTCCAGGACGGTCAGGCCGCCCAGGCCGGGCTTGGCGCCCTGGCCGACCTTCAGCTCGAAGGCGAGCCGGCCGGTGGCGAGCAGGGGTTCGCTGACGGGGTCGCTGTAGATGAGGTTCCACACCTCGGCGTCGGCGTCCTCGGTGGACTGCTGGACGGCGACGCCGCCGTACTCTGCGCCGGCGGCCTCGGCATAGGCGGCGATCCGGCCCAGCAGCGGGCTGACGCCGGCGTCGTCGGCGCTGCGGTAGCCGTTGACGGGGACCACGTTCTCGCCGATGACCAGCGGGACGCCGAGCTGGGCGGCCTGCCGGCCGGCGGCCTCGCCGAGGTCGTGGCTGGCGACCTGGGTGGAGCCGAACGCGGAGACGTACAGCGGCATCCGGCTGGTGAACCCGCCGATGACCGTCTCCAGGTCGACGTCGCTGTAGAGGGGTTCGCGGCCGAGGTCGATGAGTTTCTTGAGCCGTTCGGGCATGAAGACGGGCGGGACGATCCGGATGCGCTCCAGTTCGTCGTCCGCATCCGGCGTGCAGGCGCCGGCGCCGAGGAGCCCGCTGCCGTAGCCGGACTGGGCGGGGAAGACGGCGGCGGCGCCGTGCCGGGCGCGGGCGCGGACCTGTTCCTCGGGGAAGCCGTGTGCGACCAGTGCGGTGTTCACGCCGACACCACCCCGGGGAGCTTGGGGTAGGCGCTGGCCTGCCAGGCGGCCTGCCGTCCGGTGACGTAGCGGGTGAAGCGCTCCAGGCCGATGCCGAAGCCGGAGCTGGCGGGGATGCCACGGCGGGCCAGGTCCAGGTACCAGCCGTACTTGGCGGGGTTCTCGCCGGTCTCGCGCATCCGGGTGACGAGGGTGGCGTAGTCGTGCTCGCGTTCGCTGCCGCTGGCGAGCTCACCGTAGCCCTCGGGGGCGATGAGGTCGAAGTTGCGCAGCACGCCGGGCTGTTGGGGGTTTTCCTTGTCGTAGAAGCCGCGCGAGCCCTTGGGGTAGTCGGTGACGAAGAAGGGGCGCTCGGCGCGGGCGGAGACGATCTCCTCGCCCTGCCAGTCGATCTCGGCGGCCGGGTCCTGGGGGTGCCCGGCGGCGATCAGGCCTGCGGTGGCCTCGGCGTGCCCGACGCGGCCGAAGGCGTCGCCGGCGGCCCGGCGCAGGGTCTCGGTGTCGCGGCCGAGGACGTCGAGTTCGGCCGGCATCGAGGCGAGAACGTCGGTGACGACGTGGGTGAGGAGCTGCTCGGCCAGCAGCATCGCGTCCTCGCGGCTCGCGTCGCGTATCTCCACGTCGATCTGGTGGAACTCGGCGAGGTGGCGGTGGGTGACGGCCGTCTCGACCGGCTCCAGGCGGACGTTGGGCGCGATGTAGAAGATCTTGTCGAAGGCGAGCAGCGAGGCCTGCTTGTAGAGGATGGCGCTGGTCATCAGCTTGTACTTGTGGCCGTAGAAGTCGACGTCGACCTGCTTGGAGCCACGGATGCCGGGGTCGGTGACCGGGCCGATGAGGGGCGGCAGGAGTTCCTGGAAGCCGTGCGCGGTCAAAAAGGCGCGGGTGGCGGCGAGCATGCGGCTCTGCACGCGCAGCGTGGCCCGGGTGGCGGGGTCGGTGAGGTGGGCGTCGGGCGAGGCCGGGAACGGCGCCGGTGCCTCGTCCACGGCCTCGGGGGTGGTCACGGTCACGGTCAAACCTCCAGCAGGTCGTGGGCGTGCTCGTCGTCGGCCGGGTGCTGCGGGCCGGGCGCGGAGCGGGGGGCGGGAGCCTCGTCGTAGCGGCGCTGGACGTAGGTGAGGGCGTCGTACAGGCCGCCGGCGGTGAGCCGGGCGCCGCGCGGTGCGCTGACCCGGCCGATGGGCAGCGCCCCGATGTCGGACCAGGTGATCCGGCCGGCCGCGTCGATGTGGCTGCGGGTGCGGCCGGCGTTGTCGGGGTGCAGGCAGAACGGGACGTCGAGGTAGCCGTGTTCGAACGCCGCGAGCAGTGCCTTGCCGAGGTCGGCGTCCAGGTCGAGTACGGCGTCCACGAGGGCGCGGGCCTCGGCGTAGACGGGGTTGTCGGTGCGGTCGTGGCCGTCGGCGCGGGCCGGTGCGGTGGTGCGGGCGGCGGCGCGGGCGGCGATGCGCAGGGCGTGGGTGTTCTCGGCGACGGTCGGGATGCGGTGCGCCTCGGCGGCGGTCTTGACGATGAGGCGGTCGGCGCCGGCGCGGACGGCGAGTTCGGCGGAGCGTTCCAGCAGGGCGCGGGCGCCGTGCGGGGTGCGGGGGTAGACCCCCATGTAGGTGTAGAGCACGACGTGCCAGTCGGTGTCGGGCAGGAGTTCGGCGGCCAGCCGGCGCAGCGCGCGCACGGCCTGCCGGTCCTGGGTGGGGTTGGTCTGCTGGGTGTAGCTCAGGGAGATGGACCGCAGTCCGGCCCGGTGGAAGAAGAGTGCTTCGAGGGCGCTGATCGCCACCAGCAGTCCGGGCGGGCACAGTTGGCCGAGCATGCAGCCGCCGAAGCTCTCCAGGTGTGGTGCGGCGCCGATGTCGCGCAGCGCGGCCAGCTGCTCGCAGGCCTGCTGCCAGTTGCGTACCGAGTCCACCAGCGGGGTGCGGCCGTAGGGCAGGCAGTAGGAGATGGGGCCGCCCTCGGTGGCGGTCAGGCCGAGCCGGGCGAGCGCGGAGACGATCCGCTGCGGGCTCGCCGAGCCGTGGCGGACCTGGACGGGGAAGTCGGGGCCGGGGATGCCGTCCAGGACCCAGTGGGAGGTGAGGGGGCTGTAGGAGGTGATGGGGTAGCCGTTGAGGGGGACGTCCGCGTTGAGGGCGCGTACGGCGGCCGGTTCGTCGCCGACGCGGGTGTAGCTGTCGATGGTGAGGGTGCCGGCGACCGCGTCCGCCGCGCCCTTGGTGGCGAGCAGTCCGGCCCGCATCCGGGCGGGGTCGGAGAAGCCCATCCGGGGCTGCACCACGAGGGCGCCCCGGGCCCGGGCGGCGGCCACGAACCGTCCGAAGGACGTCACCGTCCCGCTCCTTCCCCGGCGCCGGCCGGCACGGGCGGGGGGCGGTCGGCGGCGAGCGCGGTGACGAACGCCGTGAAGGGCGCGAGGCCTTCCTCGTCGTGGAAGACGGCGTCGAAGCCCGCGCTCAGCAGCCGCCGGCGGTGCCCGGTGCGGCCCTCGGCGCCGTGGACGCCGAGCTTGCCGCCGACGACGGCCGGCAGCCCGGCCAGCTCCCAGCGGGCCCGCAGCGCCCGGACGAGCTGCTCGGCGTCGTGGAAGCCGTGGCCGTTGACGCTGCTGACGACGAGCAGGTCGGGCTGGTACTTGCAGCACGACTCGACGATCTCGTCCTGCGCGATGCACGGCCCCAGATTGACGACGTGGTGCCCGAGGTCTTCGAGCAGCAATTGCATGAACACTAGATTCCAGGTGTGTGCATCGGACGGCAGTCCGGTGACCACGACGTCCAGCGGCCCGGACGGATCTCGGGGCGCCGATTGCGCAGGCTGCGTCATCACTTCGTCCACATCATGGGAGTCACGGGGAGAAGGAGGTCCGGGGTTGGCTCGGAACTTCCTTTCGCCACGATCGTAGGAACGCGGCGGGCGGCTCACCGGCGCCCCGGGCGGCAGCCGGGCGGCAGTTGACACTGCCGGTCGGCACGGGTCTTCCCGGCCCGGCGTACAGTCGCTTTCCGGCGCCGCACCGGTGCGCGGGACGTGTGGTCGAGCGCGGTCGCGGCGGTCGTCCGGCACCCGCCCGCACCCTGGCCACACGCGCGTGAAAGGGACGCCTGCGAAGGCGCACACCTGCGCGGCCGGCGTCATCCCTACCTTGCGAAGGAGTGGACCCATGTCCCAGCTCGTCCCTGTCGCCGCCCCCGACGCATCGCTGACCGCGGCGCTGCGCGCGGCCATGTCCCGGGCCGATCGCCATGAGCCGGTGGGCGAGGCGAAGTTCGCGGTGCTGGAGGCGGCGCTGCAACTGCTCGACGCCGACCGGCCGGAGCTGGCCGACCAGCCCCAGCTGCGTACGGAGCTGCTGCGCGAGGCGCTCGGCTCGGTACGGGCCGCGGCCGTCGCCGCCGGGGTGGCCGTCACGCGCGCCCGGCAGGTCACCGGCGCCTCCGTCTGACCGGCCGGCCGCACCGCGCCGGTGTCATGCCGCCCAACTGCCGCCGGTTGCTGCCCGGTTGACCGGGGCGGGAGGCCTAGCGTCGGGGCAGCGGTGCGGTGGCGATCGACCGTACCGACCTGTTCCACGGACCGACAGAGGTGACTTCCATGGCAACCAACCCGTTCGACGACGCCGACGGCCGTTTCGTCGTCCTGGTCAACGACGAGGGCCAGCACTCGCTGTGGCCCGCCCGCGTCCGTCGCCCGGACGGCTGGCAGCAGGTGCGCGAGGAGGGCAGCAAGCAGGAGTGCACCGAGTACGTCGAGGCCAACTGGACCGACCTGCGGCCGCGTTCGGTGGTGGCCGCGATGGGCGGCTGAAACCGTCCGGCCCGCACACGGGGCGGTGTCGGTAGTGGCTCTGCGCGAGCCGTACCGACACCGCCCCGTATGTGTGTGGCCCCGGTGGTGGGGGCGCCCCTCAGTCCCGCGGCCCCACCACGCACCACTCCAGGACCGCCATCGCTGCCGTCATCTTGTGGTACGCCTGCCGCCAGGCGAGGCTGCGCTCGCCGTCCAGGATCTCGTCGGTGACCTCCTGGCCGCGTACGGCGGGCAGGTCGTGCAGGAAGACGGTGTCCGGGCCGCTGTAGCGGTCGAAGAAGTCGCGGTCGATCCGGAATCCCTCGAAGGACGCCAGCCAGTTGGGGTCGGCCTTGGGCACGCCCATGGTCTGCCAGCGGCTGGTGTAGATCGCGTCCACCGGGCCCTGGACGGCGTCCGGGTCGGTGATCTGGACGACCTGGTGCCGGCCGCCGCTCAGTTCCTCGACCAGGTCCAGGGTGCTCTTGGGGACCTCGTAGCCCGCGGGGCACAGCAGGGTGACGCGCAGCTCGGGGACGAGCGCGCCGGCCAGGGCGAGGGCGGCGCCGGAGCTGTTGCCCTCGCCGACGACGAGCAGGTGGCGTCCGGCGAGGCTGCCGAAGTGCTCGGTGAGCGTGGTCAGGTCGGCCACGGCCTGGGTGGGGTGCTCGTCCAGGCTGAGCGCGTTGACGACGGCGAGGTGGGGGCTGGTGCCGAGCCGGCGCATCTCCTCCACGTCGCCGTTGGTGCGCACGACGAGGGCGTCCAGGTACTGGCCCAGGACGCGGCTGGTGTCCTCCACGGTCTCGCCGGTGGACAGCTGCAGCTCGTCGGGGCCGAAGGTGATGACGTCGGCGCCCAGCCGGGTGGCCCCGCTCCAGAACGACGTACGCGTGCGGGTGGAGGACTTGCGGAAGTAGATGCCCACCTGGCGGCCGGCCAGCGGGCGGTCGGTGACGTCCCCGCGGCCGAACTCGACGGCGCGGGCGACGATACGGGCGAGCTGTTCGGGCCGGAGGTCGGCGAGCGAGATCAGGTTGCGCATGGCGGGAGGCCTTTCGGTGACGTACGGATGTCGGCAAGGACGGAAGGAAATAGGGAGGGTGGGAAAGGAGAGGAGAGGGAGGCAGCGGGTGAGGCGGAGAAAGGGGACAGCGGTCCGGTCGGGCCGGGCGTCAGTGGACCAGCGCCACGGACTGCCGGGCCGCCGTCTCCGCGCGGTCCGCCGCGAGCCCCCTGACCAGGTTGAGGACGCCGAACCGGCTGGCGCCCTCCCCCGTGGCGGGCAGCCGGCGGACCAGCCCCCGCAGCATCAGCGCGTGCACCTCGCGGGCCACGGTCGCGGCGGGGACGGCCAGGACGGCGGAGGCCTGCTCGGCGGTCCAGCCGTCGGCCAGCGCGCCCAAATCGCCGAGCAGGGTGGCCTGGGTGTCGTCCAGCCGGTCCACGGCCGCGGCGAGCAGGGCCCCCAGCCCCTCCTCGTTCACGTCGGAGAGGGCCGCGTCGTCCACCAGGTCGAGCGGGCTGGTCCGGGCAATGGCCAGCAGTTCCTCCAGCGAGTGCAGCAGCAGCCAGGACGCGGCGGACTCCATCGCCCGCGGCACCGCGTCCAGCGCGTGGCAGACCCGGGCCACCGTGCGCACGACGGAGTCCGTGGGCAGCAGGTCGGGGCGCATGTGGCCGACGTAGGACAGCATCAGCTCCAGCGCGGGCTCGCCGGCGGTGAGGGACTGCCCCGGCAGCGGTGAGGCGGCATCGGCGGACGGCTGCGGCGCGGGCAGCGGGAGCGGGGCGAGCGGCAGCAGACGGTTGCCGGGGGTGCGGTGCGGTTCCCGCGCGGTGATCAGCACCTTCAGCCGTTCGCAGCCGTGCAGGAGCTCCAGCAGCTGGGGGGCCAGGCGCGGTACGGCGTCATGGCCGTCGAGGACCATGAGGGCGGCGCGGTCACCGACGACCGAGGCCAGTTCGTCCAGGCCCGGCCCGCCGACGGCCAGGGAGCGCGCCCAGCCGGTGAGCGCGGCGCGCGGACTGCGCACGGTGGCGGACACCGGTTGCGGGACGGCCGTTTCCATGTCGACCCACAGCACGGGCATCCGGTCGCGGGTGTGCATCAGCAGCGCGGCCTCCTGGGCAAGCCGGGTCTTGCCGACGCCCGCGATACCGACCACGGTCAGCAGCCGCTCGTGCTCGGTGGCGAGCAGCCCGGTCAGCGCCCGCAGCTCCTCGGTCCGGCCGACCAGACGGCGCAACGGCTCGGGCGGCGGCGCCAGTTCGGCCCCGAACGCGTCGCGCATCACGCTGTCGGCGGGTGCGCCCTCGACGGCGAGTTCCAGCGCGGCGCGGCGGACGTCGCCCAGCCGCATGGCGTCGGCGAGCAGCCGGAGCGTCTCCCGGCGCGGGTGCCGTACCCGCCCCTGCTCCAGGTCACGGATGGCCCGCACGCTGACGGTGGACAGGCCGGCGAGCTGTTCCTGGGTGATTCCCGCCCACCGGCGTGCCGCTATCAGCTGTCTCGCGAGTCCGTCCGTCGCTGCCTGCTCCGTCATGACCACTCTCCTTGACTTGCGTGGGGGCCCATCGGCGAGGTCCTGTCCACCTCCCGCCTGGTAGGCCCACGGTGACGGCGGTGCTTACCGAACGCGTACCGCCTCGTTACCCAGGGCCAGGGAACGGGCTATGATCCGGGGCGGGCTGGGATTTGACCTGGGGGAGGCACCGGCATGAGCGATGCCGAGGCGGGTTCACTGCGCTTCAATGTGCTCGGCCCACTGGAGGGCTGGGCGGACGGATCCCGGCTCCGGTTAGGCGGACTCATCCAAGAACGTGTACTGGGCACCCTGTTACTCGAGCCCGGCCGCGTGCTGCCCATCAGCCGTCTCGTGGAGTCCGCATGGGCACAGAACCCGCCCGCCACCGCCTCCCACCAAGTACGCAAGGCCATCGCCTACCTGCGGCGGCGCATCCCGGACGGCAGCGAGGTCATCGTCACCGACGGCCCCGGCTACCGCGCGGTGCTCGCCCCCGAGCAGCTGGACCTCACCGAATTCGCGCTGCTGGTGAAGACGGCCAGAAACGCCATGAGCGAGGCCCGGCCGGGCGAGGCGGCCGAGGCGCTGCGCCGGGCGCTCGGCCTGTGGCGCGGGCCGATCCTGTCCGGGGCCGGCGGTCCCGTGATCGAGGCGGCGGCCACCGCCTTCGAGGAACGCCGCCTCGCCGCCGCCGAATACCTCTTCGAGCTGCGGCTCGGCTTCGGCGAGAGCAGCGAACTCGTCGTGGACCTGCGGGACTTCGTGCGAAGCCACCCGCTGCGCGAGACGCTGCGCGCCCAGTTGATGCTGGCGCTGTACCGGGCGGGCCGGCAGGCGGAGGCCCTGGAGGAGTACGGCCGGGTCCGCGAACTCCTGGTGGAGGAACTGGGCGTGGACCCCGGCCCCGGTCTGACCCGGGTGTACGAGGGCATCCTGCGCGAGGACCCGGAGCTGGCCGCTCCCCCTCCCCCTCCTCCCGCTCCCGTTCCCGCTCCGGCACCGGCGTCCCCGCCCGCTGCGGTACCGGCCGCGCCCGCGGAGGCGCTCTGCACGCTGCCCTACGACCTGGCGGACTTCACCGGCCGGGAGCGGGAGCTGACCGAGTTACTGGACTGCGCGGGACGGGACTACGCGCGTCACTCGCGGATCGTGGCCCTGGACGGCATGGGCGGCAGCGGCAAGACCTCGCTCGCCGTCCACGCCGCGCACCAGCTGGCCGACGCCTTCCCCGACGGCCAGCTCTACATCGACCTGCGCGGCTACACCCCCGGCGAGGAGCCGGTCACCCCGGGCGGAGCACTGGACAGCCTGCTGCGCGCCCTGGGGATACCGGGCGAGCGCATCCCGGAGGACCTCGCGGGCCGCACGGCGCTGTGGCGGGCGACGATCACCGGCCGGCGACTGCTGCTCCTGCTGGACAACGCCGCCGACGCCGACGGCGTACGGCCGTTGATGCCGACCGGGCCGGGCTGCCTGGTCCTGGTCACCAGCCGGGCCCGGCTGGTGGACCTGGACTCCGCACACTGGATCTCCGTCGACGTGATGTCGCCCCAGGAGTGCGCGAAGCTGGTCGCCGAGACCCTGGGCGAGCAGCGTTACGCCGCCGAGCCGGAAGCCGCCGCCGAACTGGCCCGGCTGTGCGGCCATCTGCCCCTCGCGCTGCGCATCGCCACCGCCCGGCTGCGCAACCGCCCCCGCTGGACCCTGCGTTACCTGGCCGACCGGCTGCGCGACGAGGCACGGCGGCTGGACGAGCTCAGCTCCGGCCAGCGCAGTGTCGCCGCCACCCTGCGGCTGTCGTACCAGGCCCTGGACCAGGAGTGCCGGACCGCGTTCCGCATCCTGGCGCTGCACCCGCGCGGCGACATCGACGTGCACGCCGCCGCCGCGCTGCTCGGCACCGACCCCCGGGACGCCGAGGACATCCTGGAACTGCTGCTGGACGTGCACCTGATGCAGCAGCCGGAGATCGGCCTCTACACCTTCCACGACCTGGTGCGCAGCTTCGCGCACAGCCTGCGCTCCGAGACCACGGAAGGCGACGACGACGCCTCGGTGCACCGGCTGCTCGACTACTACCTGACGGCGGCCGAGTCGGCGTGCCAGGTGATGTTCCCCGGCCGCCGCCAGATCCCCACCGGCCGCGAGGAGACACGCGTGCCGGTACCGCAGTTCGCCGGGCGCGGGCAGGCCGAGCAGTGGTTCGCGCGGGAACAGGGGGCGCTGCTGGGCATGGTCGGCGTAGCCCGGCGGCTCGGCTGCGATCGGCACACCGTGCTGCTGACCCGCAACCTGGCCTTCCAGCTCAGCGCCCGCGGACAGCTGGAGGAGTTCCGCACGATGGGCCTGGAGGCGGTGTCGGCCGCGCGACGGCTCGGCGAACTGCCGCTCCTCGGAGTCAGCCTGTCCAACCTGGGCGTGGCCTGCTGGAAACTCGGACGGTTCACCGAGGCCGTCGAGATCGCCACCGAGGGCCGCGACGTCGCCGAGCAGCTGGGCGACCTGCAGACCATGGCGCACAGCGAAAGCACCCTGGGACAGCTCAACAGCCTGCTCGGGCACTTCCCGCAGGCGCTGTCCCACCTGGAGAAGTCGATCGCCTACGAGCGCCAGCTGGGGGCGAGCCGTGCGGAGGCGGAGAGCCTGACACTGCTCAGCACGCTGTACGAGCAGTGGGGCCGCCACGAGGAGGCCGCGGCGGCCGCCCGCCGGGCGATCACCTTGTGCGACGAACTGGGGCGGCACGAGAACAAGCTCGTCGCACTGACCGACCTGGCGTTCGCGCAGGCCTGTCTCGGCGACGACGAAGCGGCCGAGGTGAGCCTGAAGCAGGCCCGCGCGCTGTGCGAGGACAACCGGGACCCCGGTCAGGTGGCTCTGACCTCCGCGCTGTCGGCGGAGGTCTGCCACCGGCTGGGCCGTGCCGAACGGGCCGCCGAGTTCGGGGAGCACGCGTTGAACACGGTCAGCTCAAACGTTTCTCCCCTGCGCCGTGCCAAGGTCGAGAACACCGTCGGCCGCTATCTGCTGCGCCGCGGCGACGCCGCGCCCGCCCTGTCCCTGCACGAGCGGGCCTACGAACTGGCCGGCTCCCTGGACTTCCGCATCGAGATGGCCTACGCCCACTCCGGCATCGCCCGCGCCCAGACAGCCCTCGGCCGGAACGAGGAGGCGGACCGGCACGAGCGGTCCGCGGAGGAACTGTTCACCGCGATGGGCGTGCCGGCCGGCCGGCGCCGCTGAACCGGGCCTCTCGCCGCGCCCGTACGACTGCGCCCCGTGGCCCGCCCCTTTCTGAAAGGGGCGGGCCACGGGGCGCAGTCGTGTCCGGGGTGCCTCAGAGGGCGAAGCTGGTCGGGCCGCGGTCGTCGGCCGGCGTGGCGACGGCGGCGGAGAGGGAGGAGGCGTGCGCGGCGATCACGGTCGGACCGCGGTCATCGGCCGGCGTGGCAGCGGAGGCGAAGGAGGCGTGCGCGGCGATCACGGTGGGGCCGCGGTCATCGGCCGGCGTGGCAGCGGAGGCGAAGGAGGCGTGCGCGGCGATCACGGTGGGGCCGCGGTCATCGGCCGGCGTGGCAGCGGAGGCGAAGGAGGCGTGCGCGGCGATCACGGTGGGGCCGCGGTCGTCGGCGACGACCCGCGCACCGGCCGAGTGGCCCTGCACGTGGCCGGTCTCGATCGTGGCTCCCAGGCCCAGGGCGAGGACAGCAGCGACGATTCCGACGAGACCAGCCGACTTGCGCCCCATGACGTATCCCCTTTACGTGGTATCCCCGGTTTTTCCCGGTTCCTCTTCCCGACACCACGCACTCTCCCGACCCCTGTTCCCGGACCGTTCCCCCGGCGATACCGCCTCCCGGGCGGGGCCGGGAAGGCAGGCGGTATCGGCAGGTGGGAGGGGGTATGACGGCCCGCGAGGGCATGCTTGGCCTGCCCCCGGCGCAGGGGAGGGACGGTGCCGTCGGGGCGAGGCGGCGCAGCGGTGCCGGGTATCCCGGTCCCGTGGCGGGGCGCGGACGGCCCTATGGGTACCGGCCCCGCCGGGAGCGCCGCTCGGTATGCGGCTCTGCGGGGGATGGTGCCGGGCGCGGCGGGCGGGTCCGCAGAGCGTTGCCCGAGGTCCGATGTCCCGCCTCCCCGGGGGCTTGCCCCGGCGCCGGCACCACTCCCCCGTCCCCGCTGGGTTCGGGCCTTCAGTCCCGACCCAGCACCGGCTCCCGGGCATACACCGTCTCGCCGGCCCCCAGTCGGCAACTGACCACGCGCGGACCGCGTTTGGTCAGCACGACGGTGGTCCAGGCGCGCCCGGAACCGACGTCCGCCAGGTCCAGCAGCGCCCGCACGGTCGAGCGCAGTGCCGCCACCTCGTCCTCGCTCGGCCGCTCCCGGCCGGTTTGCAGCGAGCCGGGACAGCGTCGCGGGACGATGTCCACGACCGTGTGCATGCCGCTGTCGCTCACCGTCTCGACGCTGAACTCGGGGCCCTCCCACGGCTCCTCGTCCGCGTACGGCACGGGCGGCACGGCCCCGTCGCCCTCGGCCCACCGTTCGACGGCCGACAGGTCCTGCAGAATGCGGCGCAGCCCTGCGGCGACGTCGATCCGGTCCGGCGGATGGGGATGCTTCATCGGAGACTCCTCCTGGAGAGAACTACTCCGGCACCCTGGAGCCTTGCGTTCCCGTTCGCGTCCCGCCCGGCTCCTGTCCGCACCGGCGCAGAAGAAGTCCGGCTCCCCCTCGCCTTCCGGCCCGGGCTCGGGGGATCTGTCGAGTGCACAGTCACCTCGACGTTCCCACGCACAGCCGTCAGGATCGGATGGGGCAGGTGCCGGCAGCCGGACGCCCCTGGAATCGGTCGGCCGTCCAGGCGAGCAGCTGCGGCAGCAGCGGTGAGCCGTCTCCGACGATGCCGTTGTGGTCCAGGCCCGGGTAGGTGCGGTAGTCGATCCGGTTCCCGGCCGCGCAGGCCGTGCGTGCGTAGGCGCGCTGGACGGCGGGCAGGACGAGCGGATCGCTCCCGCCTTGCGCGATCAGCACGGGTGCCGGGATCCGGCCGCGCGGGGTGTTGTCCGTGAGACGGCGCTCGAGGGCTCCGGTGAGGTGCGGGAGAAGATCGGTTTGTCGAGCATGAGGGAGGTGGTGATCGACGCGAACACTTCCGGCTCCGCCAGACACCGCCCCGCCCACTCACGTACCAGCCCGCGCGCGGCGGGCCGCAGGTACTCCCCCTCGGTCACATCCGGGTAGTGGTCGCGGTAGCCGGTGAACACATACGAAGCGAAGATCGCCCCACCCGGCACGGTGTCCAGGTTCGACACCAAAGCACGCAGGTCGCTGGCCGGGGCCAGCGCGGCCACCCCGGCCAACGGCACGTCGGGCGCGTAGGAAGCGGCGACCTGCCCCGTCCACAGGGCCGCGTGTCCGCCCTGGGAGTGCCCCCACACCGCCGTCTTGTCCGACAGCTTCACGGTGTGCAGTTGGCGGGCGGCGCGTACCGCGTCCAGGACCGAGCGTGCTTCTCCCTGGCCGATCAGGTACGGGTGCGGTTGCCTGGTGCCGAGTCCCACGTAGTCGGTGGCCACCAAGGCCCACCCTGCCTTGACGACACGCCCCAGGGCGGGCAGGGCTCCGGCCTTGAAGGGGTGTTTGAGCAGCGAGGGTGCGCACGTGGTGTCGACCCCCGTGGTGCCGTGCGCCCAGGCCACCACGGGAGACGGCCCCCCGCTGCCGCGCGGAGTCAGCACGATCCCGGAGGCCACTGCCGGCCGGCCGTCGGCACGTGTGGTGGTGTAGAGGATCCGGTATCCCGCTGCCCCAGCCGGCACGTCCCGGTCGAAAGCCTCACTGCGCAGGAGCTGTCCCGGTCGGTCCGGGACGGTCGACGGGGGTGTGTAGAAGGCGGTCACCGACGGCTCGCCCCGGTGTACGACCGCGCTGACCAGGGCCAGAACCGCGGCCAGCAGCAGCGACAGGCCGGCACCCACCGTCCGCATCCACCGCGGCCGCCTGCGAGCGGGCCGGCGGTCCACACCGCGGGCGCGGTGCACGGCCGCGAGGACGGTGCTGCAGCCGAACAGGACCGTCCGCGCCCCGAAGATCACCGCCACGACCAGGAGCGTGACGTCGGCCCACATCACAGCCAGCACGCCGAACACGATTCCGGCCGCCCCCTGGAGCACCCCGGCCACCCGGGCATCGCTCTGGTCGCGCACGGCCGCGATGACCGACAGCACGCCCTCCACCACGAGTCCGATGCCGGCCACCACGGACAGCAGCCCCAGGCTGATCGCAGGCACGGCCACAAGAGCGGCCGACAGCAGCAACCACACCACCCCGACGGCGACTTGCACCCACCGGCGCGGTGCGTGACCCGACTGCGCGACGGCACCGACTCCCATCACCGCAGCGGCGAAAGCCATCACCACCAAGAGGACCGACAGGGACCGAAACGGCCGCACCAGCAGCACCAGCCCCACGGCCACGCACACCACTCCGAGGACGCCCGCAACCCACCCCGGAACCCGCTCGAGCCTCAGCCCCAGCCACCGCTCCAGCCCACCGGCCTCACCCACGAATGGCTCCCCTCACCCACGACAGCCTTAACCGACCAAAACACCGCTATACCTCACAGATCGTGACGTAACGGAAAGAGGTGGGCCAAGGATGGCACAACGCCCCCAGTCAGCACACCCGCCGCCCGGCTCAGGCGGGTGCTGCGGTCCGCGGTGACGGCACCCGCCGTTGCCCGGCCGCGCCGCTCGGCGCCATCGACGACGACATGACAGCGAGCGCATCCGGACATCCGCCTCACACCGAAGAGCGCTTCGGGCGCTTTGCCCGCTTCAACCGGAAACATTCAAATCTGAGAGCAATGGGAGCTGACATGATCGTCAGGAGACTGCACGACGCAGGCGTCACCAGCGAGCACGCCTACACAGCGGCCGCCGCATCCATCGGGCTGTCCCTCGTGTCGTGGCTGGCATCCAGCCGAACGGAGAATGTGGAGCGCGCCGACCGCTGGGGCATCTTCGTCGGCGAGTGGGCTCCGACCTTCTTCGCTCTCGGCCTGGCCCTCGCCAACTATGAGCAACGTGCCGAGGACGCGGGGCGGACAGCGGTGTGACGTCCGGTGGCCCACAAAAAGCCGCACATCCTGCGGCCCGCACGGTTCGTCATGCGTGTCTGCTCGGAGCCGTCTTCGCTCTGATCGTCTCCGTCACCGTGGTGGACATTCTGACACCGCCCGAGGTTCACCTCGGGCCCTTCCTCGTGGCGGCGCCCGCGGTGACGGCGTCCTTCGCCGGGCCACGCCTGACCGGCTTCGTCGGCGCGGTCGCCGTGCTCGCCCAGGCCACGGTCGCGATCGTCCGGACCAGCCTGACCGACCTCAACCACACGTACCAGATCATCGCCTTGACACTCATCTCCGCCCTGGCAACGCTCTTCGCTTCCTTGCGAGAGCGCGAGGAGCAAAGAGTGGCGCGGCTGCGCTCCATCGCGCACACCGCTCAGAACGTGGTCCTGCGCCCGCTGCCTGAGCGCGCCGGACCGCTCGTCATCGCCTCGCTGTATCTGGCAGCCCAGGAAGAGGCACACATCGGGGGCGATCTGTACGCCGCCGCCCGCACCGCGAACGGGACGCGGCTGTTGATCGGAGACGCCAAAGGCAAGGGTCTGGACGCCGTCAGCGAGGCGTCGCTGGTCCTGGGTGCCTTCCGGGTCACAGCCGGCCGCACCCGTGAACTGCCGGAGCTGATCGCCCACCTGGACGCGGCAGTCGGTTCAGCCCAGGACACCGGCACCACTGACGTGGCCGGCGCGGCCCCCAGCGGTCCAGGCTCCGGCACGTGGTGGGAGGCGTTCGTGACCGCGCTCGTACTGGAGATACCCGATGACGAATCGGTGGTCCACATCGTCAGCTGCGGACACCCACCTCCGCTGCTTCTGAGGGACGGGCGAGTACTGCCGTTGGACGGTGTCGAGGCAGGTCTTCCGCTGGGGCTGTCAGACGCGGCACCGCCGCGAGTGACCGTTCATACGTTTCCCTTCGGCGGTGGGGACGCTCTCCTGCTCTACACCGACGGCGTCATCGAGACCCGGAACCCCCAACGGAACTTCTATCCCCTGACCGAACGGCTGGACACTCGAAGCGATCACGCTCCGCAGGCCCTCATCGATCACCTGAAGGCCGACCTGAAGTCCTTCGCAGGAGGTCACCTCGGAGACGACGCGGCCTTCGTCGCCGTCCAACGCCTGCATCGCCACAGCGAGTGATTCATCCAATCCGGCTGGACGGCAGATGAGGACGTCCGCGCACCGCGTCACGGCTATTCGCCCAGCAGAAGGATCTCCAAGAACTCCTGCGGGGCATCCCTGCAGACGTCGTGGCCACTGTGCAGGGTGTGGACGCACCAGGCCGGGTCGTGGGACAGCCGGTCGCGTACGGCGGTGAAAGGCGTGCCGTCCCACCCGGACAGATACACGTAGTCCCGGGTCGTGACCTCACGCAGGCCGGCCCCGTCCAGCCGGATCCGCTGGAGGAAGGAAGCCAGTGGATGGGCGGTCACCCGCGGGTCACTGCCGGGCCGCGGCTGGACCGTGTAGCCGTCCGCCGCCGCGCCGTCCAGGAACAGGCCGCGGTAGGCATCGGTGGTCAGGTCCCAACAGGACTGGCCGTCCTCGGGTACGTAGGCGTCGCAGTAGACCAGGCGGCGCACCACGCCGGACGGGGCGCGGTCGGCGGCACCGGTGATCACCATGCCGCCGTAGCTGTGCCCGACGACAACGGCGTCGCGGACCTCCTCGGCAGCGAGTACGGCGAGCACGTCGTCGATGTGGGTGTCGAGATTGACGTCGGCAGCGTTCAGGTGGGCGCGGTCGCCGACACCGGTGGGGGTGATGGTCAGCGCCCGGTGTCCGGCGGTGCGCAGCCGGTCGGCGAGGCCGGAGAAGTACCAGCCGCCGCGCCATCCGCCGGGAACGAGAACAAAGGTCGTCATGCAGGGGGGAACGATGCCCACCGGACGCTGATTCCTTCACGGGTAGGGGGAGTTCCGCGCGAGTCCTGCTCGTCCCTGCACCTCTCGAGCCGCGCTCCAGGCGGCCGTCGCCTTCGGCGCCCAGGGCGTGCGTGCCCTGGGCGCACCGTTGTGCTGGGCTTGTGCCCGGTCACGGGGTCTGGTGGCGGTACAGCCGTCCGTGGTTGCGCCACCAGAGCACTGTTTTGTCGGGTCCGCGCACGAAGTCGGAGCGGGTGCCGACCGGTTGGCCCTCGGCGTCGAGGTCGAGGGTGAAGTCCTGCTTGTAGAAGGCGGCTTGCAGCTCGGTGCTCTGGTCCTGGGCCGAGTCCTCTTCTTCGGAGGCGGCGTCGTCCTGGACGGCCGGGCCGTGGGCGGTCTGGGTGGCGTGCAGCCGTCCGTTGCGACGGGTCAGTTCCATGACGACGTCCTCGACGGCGCCTTCCTCATTGATCCGCTGGGCCATGTAGCGGCCCTCGTAGGGTTTGAGTTCCTGGCTGTTCAAGGTTTCGGCTGTGGCCGGCAGGTTGGTCACACCGGCGTACCGGCTCAGGGCCCAGTCGTCGGTGAACAGCTCGTCCCTCAGCCGCGTGCCGCCTTCGGAGTTGGTCAGCAGGGTCAGGGCGAAGCCGCGGCTGGGCACCATCAGGAAGCCCGAGATCTGGCCCGGCCAGGTCCCGCCGTGCTGCACGATGCGCCGCCCCTGGGCAGTCGGGCGCAGCATCCAGGTGACGCCCATGCCGTCGAGTTCCACGACCAGCGTGCCGCCGGGGCCGGGCCTGGAGCGCATTTCTTCCAGTGATGGCCGGCTCAGCAGGCGGGTGCCGTCGGGGGCCGTGCCGTCTCCGAGGTGGAAGCGGGCCCAGTTCAGCTGGTCGCGCACGCTGGAGATCAGGCCGCCGGTGGGGGCGAGGCTGCGGGGCTGGGGCCAGAAGGACGGCTCCAGTACGGCTTTGCCGTCGACGACGTTGTGGGAGGCGGCGACGTTGAAGCCGACGATCTCGTCGCTGGAGAAGCGGGTGTGGCCGAGGCCGAGGGGATCGATGACCAGGGCGCGCACGGCCGCCTCGTAGGTCTTGCCCGTCACCGCCTCGATGATCCGGCCGGCCACGCACAGTGCCGCGTTGTTGTAGGCGAACACCGTGCCGGGCTCGGTGAGTTGGGGCAGGCGTGCCATGGAGGCCACGAAGCGGGTCAGTGCGTCGTCGCCCTGGCCGAAGTCCTGGTAGTCGTCGCCCAGCCAGCCGGCGCTGTGGTTGAGCAGCTGGCGGACGGTGACCTGTGCCGAGGCGAAGGGGTCGGCCACCGCGAAGTCGGGGAGGTAGCGGCGCACCGGGGCGTCCAGTTCGACCTTGCCCTGCTCGGCCAGCCGCATCAGCGTCGTGCCGGTGAAGGTCTTGGTGGTGGAGCCGACCCGGAAGACGGTGTCGCCGTCGACCGGAACCGGATGGTCGACGTTGGTGACGCCGTAACCCTTGATGTATTCCTGGCCGTTGAGGAGCACACCGACTGCCGCACCGGGGATCGCATACGCCCGCATGGCCTCCTCGATCTTGGCGTCGAGGGCGCTGAACAGGGGGTTTGCGGTGTCGCCGGTGCCGCCGCCCTGGGGAGCGGATCGCGGGGACGCGGCCGCCGGTGGCGCGGTGGCCAGCGAGGCGGTCGCGCAGCCGACGGCGGCCGCGGTGCTCAGAAAGCCGCGGCGGGACCACCGTGGGTGCCCTGGACGGTCAGGCGGGGCGGCAGTGCGCTGGGCGCCGGAGCCGGCTGACAGCAGATCTTCCGTCACTTGCCGGCTCCCTCGCTGCCGGTGGCGAACGGCGCCGGTTTCACGGTGTTCACGCAGCGGGTGTCGGGGTGCTCGGGGTCGTCGAAGAAGGAGGTGATGACCTTCGCCCCGCAGGGGTTGTCGTAGGTGCCGTGGGCGACACCGGCCAGCGTCACCACGGTGGAGCGGGAGAGGGTGCGGGCCACGTAGCGCCCCCACTGCGCCCCGGTCTGGGCGTCGAAACTCCCGGAGATGGCGAGGGTGGGAATGCTGCTCGACGTGGCCTCGCGCACGGAGTCGGGCGCCTTCGGCACGTTCCAGGCCTGACATGCCTGGCGCAGGAACGGCAGCTGGGGCGCCTGGGCCAGGACCGAGCGGGGGAGCTCGGGAAAGGCCTGCCGGCCCTTGGCGAGCTGCTCCTGGGGCGTCTCGAAGGGAACCCACTCGCTGCACCACACGCTCAGCGAGAACCCGTGCGCGAACATCCCCTGCGAGCCGGGAAGCCAGGCGGACGCCCACTGCTGGGCGATGCGCTCGGGCCGGCCGTGGGCCAGCTCGTCCACGCCCACCGCGAAGGTCTCGGGGGCGTGACTGGCACGCACCATCCAGTTCAGCAGTGCTCCGCCGTCCAGGACCACCTTCACCCGGCCGACCTGCGGCACCGTCACCTGCGTGGTGACCGGATGCGCCTCCAGCTGACGCACCATGCGCAGATAGGTGGCGCCGATGTCCGGGTAGTGCTGCCGGCAGGAGGGCTGCGCCGCGCAGGCGCTCACGATGTTGTCGAACGACTCCCGCATGCTGCTCCACGTCCACCCGGGCGTCGCCACGGACGGCGGTACGACGCCGTCGACCGTCACGGAGCGGACGCCTTGGGGGAACATGCGCATGTAGGTCAGCGCCAGTTGGGTGCCGTAGGAATGCGACAGGACGTTCCACTGCCCGATTCCCAGGGCCGTGCGCAGGTCGGCCGCGTCGGCGGCGTTCTCGCTGGTGTTGTAGGCGGCCAGGTCGATGCCCTGGGCCGCGAGGCGGTCATGGCAGCGGGCCGCGGCCTGGGCGTAGAGGTTGCCGGTGGAGGGGGCGTCGTAGAGGAGGTGGACGCGTTCGCCGTAGAACCGGTCGATCTCCGGACACGTCAGCGGCCGCTCGGAGGAGTACGTGCCGCGCTGGGACAGGACGATCAGATCACGGTCGCGGTTCAGCCCCGCCTCGGTCAGTCCCGCGATGTCGGCCAGGGCGTCCGCGCCGGGCCCGCCGGTGAAGAACACGATCGGATCGGCGTGCGGCGTCGGGGACGCGGAGCGGACGCGTGCGACGGCCAGGCGGAGGGTGCGCGAGGACGGGTGGGCCCGGTTCTCCGGGACGACGAGGAAGCCGCAGCGGGTGTCCTTGAGCTCTCCGTACGTGGTCGGGCAGGCAGCGGGCACGAAATGTGACGGCTGCGTCCGCGCCGCCTGGAGTGGGGGCAGGGTGAGCAGGGTGCCCGGGAAGATCCAGTGGCCGCGGTCGCTGGAGGGGTATCCGTGCTTCAGGGCCTCGTGCTCGATGGTCTGCCGGTTGAGGTCGTAGACGCTGTCCCAGCGCAGGGCGTTGCCGAGGGTCTGCCGGGCTATGTCCCACAACGTGTTGCCGGCAGTGACGGTGTGCATCCCGGCAATCCCGGCGCTCGCGTCCGCCGGCCCGGACCCACCGGCCGGCCGGCCCGGCGACAGGCCGGACTGCGGCCGGCTCGACCGCGGGGAGGTGCCCTCCCCCGCTGCCGGTTTCTGACGGATGGCGGCCGAGCCGGGCGCGCCGTGGGCCGGGGCCGCGCTGAGCACCGTCAGACCGGCCAGGAACATGGCGGCTGCGGCAGCGGTGCCGCGATTACGTATGGGCATGTCGTCCTTCCCAGGCCATGCCGGTGGCTGTGCGCCGGCACCGCCGGACTCGTCACACAGGGGCGGGGGCGTCAGAGGCCATCCTGCAAAGGGGCTTCGTGCCCCGCACCGCAGCAGGCCCAATGGGGTCAGTCACGCGGCCGCCGCCATACGCGGCGGGTGGGCGGCCGTTTTCTGCCCGTGGACGGCCGCGGCGGGAAAGGCTCCCCTGCCGCTTCGCGGACATCCCCCGCCCCGCACGCTCGGGGCCACCGAGGTGGTGGTGAATCGACCCCCGCTGCGCGGAAGAGCGCTGCGCGCGAAGGAGCGCGGCTGGTGCTGTGACCGGGAAGGTCTGCTGGGTCGGGGCCGTTGTCAGAGCCTGCCGATAGCGTGCCGGGCAGCCCGATCCGCCTCCTCTTCCGGGAGAACAACCGTGGACATCCTGCTCATCGCCGGCCTGTGGCTCGACGGATCCGCGTGGGACGACGTCGTGCTCGAACTCGCCGCGCTCGGCCACCGTCCCGTGCCGCTCACCCTCCCCGGCCAGGGCGACGGCAGCGCCTCCGCGACGCTGGAGGACCAGTTGGCAGCCGTGGTGGCCGCCATTGACGCGGCGCCCGGGAAACCTCTGGTGGTCGGGCACTCCGCCGCGTCGAGCCTGGCCTGGCTGGCCGCCGACGCGCGACCGGAGAAGGTGGCCATGGTCGCCCTGATCGGCGGCTTCCCCGCCGCCGACGGGCAGGCCTACGCCGATTACTTCGCGATCCAGGACGGCGTCATGCCCTTCCCCGGCTGGGGCCCCTTCGAGGGAGCGGACTGCGCCGACCTGGACCAGGAGACCCGGGACCGCTTTGCGTCCGCCGCCCTCCCTGTCCCCGAGGGGGTCGCCAAGGCAGTCGTACGCCTGAGCGACGAGCGCCGCTTCGACGTCCCCGTCGTGGTCGTCTGCCCCGAGTTCACCCCCGCCCAGGCCAAGGAGTGGATCGCCGCCGGCGACAGCCCCGAACTCGCCCGCGCCACCCACCTCGAGTACGTGGACCTCGACTCGGGCCACTGGCCCATGACCACCCGCCCCCGCGAACTCGCCCGTCTCCTGGCGGAGGCCGCACGCGCGTGATGCCGTGGCCAGACGGGTGGTCAGGCCGCCGCCGGTCGTGGGCTGCCGCCCCGGCGGATGCCCTTTTCGCTACAGGTGCGGGCGCGTTCCTGCGGGCGCGTTCCTGCGGGCGCGTTCCTTGCGTGGGGCGGCGAGTATGCCGGGGCGGCGGGCTGTGGAGGTGCGCCGGCACAGATACGTAGGCGCCCTTGGAGCGGGCGACGGTGGTGATGGGGGTGCCAGGGACTGCCGTGCAGCCATGCGGGGCCTGCCGGGGTTCGGGGCCGCTGCCGCCCTCCCGGGCAGTTACGCACATGAGCAGCTTTACACCATTTGTGATCAAGTGGTGAGAATGCGAGCATTTCATGCTAAGGGGTGCATTCTCCATCGAGGGGATGATCGCTGGCTATGGAAGCGCTCCCTCTGGTCGGGCTCACCGAATTAACGCGCCGGACGGCGGGACATCCCGACATCGTCGTCGGCATGATCGACGGTCCGGTCGTCTCCGCGCACCCAGGGCTGCAAGACGCCCGGATCACGGTCACACGGGGCGGCCATACGGCCAGTTGCGTGTATCCCGGGCACCCCGCGTGCGTGCACGGCACGTTCATCGCCGGGATCCTGGCAGCACGGCGGGGCATCTCAGCGCCGGCGATCTGCCCGCAGTGCACTCTGTGCGTCCACGCGGTCTTCGCCGATCACGCGGCGCACGGCCGGACGGGGGCAGCCACACCCGACCATCTCGCCGACGGCATCGTGGCCTGCCTGGCAGCCGGGGCCCGGGTCATCAACATCAGCGCCGCCCTGTACCACCCCCGTCCCGACCACGAACGACGGCTGCTCGACGCACTCGACCTCGCCGCACGGCGAGGGGCGATCGTCGTGGTCGCCGCCGGGAACGACCGGGCCATCAGGAGCACGGCCCTGACCGGCCACCCGTGGGTCATTCCCGTCACCGCCTACGACCAGGCGGGGCGGGCCATGGGGCGGTCCAACCTCGGACGCTCGATCGGTCACCGCGGGCTGGGCGGTCCCGGCGACCGGGTGACCAGCCTCGGTTCGGATGGCGGGCTGCTGACCCAGAGCGGGACGAGCGTGGCGGCCCCCTTCGTCACGGGAGCGATCGCGCTGCTGTGGTCCTTGTTCCCGGACGCTGCGGCCCCCGAGGTCAGACTCGCCGTGACCGCCCCGAACAGGCGCAGGGCACTCGTGCCACCGCTGCTGAACGCGGCGGCGGCCCTGCAGTGGATGAGTCGTAGGAGGCGCCGTGTCTGACGCGGAAGAGCACCGTGGCCGCAAGCCCTTCAAGGTCCGGATGCCCGGATTCGTTCGCGACGAGGACATCGGGCTGGGCCAAGCCGTCAAGTACGTGACGGCACGAGCCGGAATCCGGCCGTGCGGCGGCTGCCGGCGGCGTGCTGCCGCCCTCGACCGCTGGGTCGTCCTCTCACCCCGGAACCGCAACTGATCCCAGTGCCGCGCGGGCACGGAGGAGGAAAGCCGGATGGCACACGACACACACGCTCAACCGGTCCCCGAATCGGCAACCGGCCAAGCGGCAACCAGCCAAGCGGCACCCACCCAGGCTCCGCCACCCGCACCACAGGCGCCGTCCCGAGCGGAGCCGGCCGAGCTGCCTTCGCCGTCAGAGCCCATGGGATCGGCGGCCGGACCCGCCACGGTGGGCGCCTGCTCGTCGTGCGCCGCCTCCGCGGCCGCGCAACGAGCCGACGCATACGCCCAGCCCGACGAGGACCTTGCCTCTTCCCCGTATGTGTACGCGATCGGCCGGATCGAGGCCCGCTTTCCCCGCCTGTCGGTCGAGAAGGAGTTCGCCCAGGTCTCAGGGCGTTCCGACAGTGCCGGTCTGACGGATGCGCAGCTTCTGCAGTCAGTACTGTCGGAACACCGCTATCTGGCCCGGCTGATGTGCTGGGTGCTGCTGGTCCGCGAGATCGAGACCTACATCCTCCTCCCCCAGGACCCCATGGAACTGCAACTGCTGGTGGACGCGGTCCGGCCGGACCCCTCGCTGATGGACCTCGACGTGGTGATCGGCCGAAGGGGACCTGTGGCTTCTGCGGACACGTGCAACGGCCTCACTGTGCCCCTGGTGGCGGTCGACCAGATCTACTCCTTCGACCGGGAGTTGTTCCGCAGATCGATCCCCAAGCCGGACAGCGTCCCGGACGAGCAGTTCCAGGCGGTCACCGCGAAGGTGCTGGACCTGATCCTGCAAGTCGCCGACAACGCCGGGGCGACCGAGGACCACCGAGCGCTCAACTACCTCGCCATGCGCTATCCGGAGATCTACAAGCGGACAGCGCGGGCGTTCGACGAGGACTTCTCCCTCAGTGGCGTGAATGTGCAGCGGTCCTCACTGGGCGGCGCCCGGACCGTCGTGGACTGCATCTTCACCTACACCCACCGCAGCACGGGCTTCACCGAGAAGGCCGCCGTCTCCGTGGACGTGACCGACGAACTCCCCTTCCTGGTCAGCCCGCTGTCCACCTACTACGACCGCTTCAGCACCCGATGAGGGGATGAGCACGATGACTCTCCCAGGCTTCACCGCCGACCACTCCATCTACCGCAGCCCACGCCCCTACCGCACCCGGGGCAGCAGCCCCACCGCCGGTGCCGGCCGCAACAGCGTGCTCCCTCAACAGGACGCCGTCTGCTGCGGGAAGTACTGCAGCGGGCTGTGCTCCTGCCAGGGCGGACACGGCTACTGCTCGCCGGCCGTGAAGGAGGAAGCCTCCGGCAACCGAGCACTCCTGCAAGCCACCGACAGCGTCGGGATGGCCCTGGACGCCTGCCATGCCTCGGAGCCCATCAACGGCGCCCAGGCGTTCGCCGTATGCGAGAACGGCTGCTGGGCAACCAAGCACGACGCCGGCTGCCTGTGACGGCAGCTGTGACGCGCCGCAGCCACTTCGGTGACGATGGCCTTCTGCGCCGCGGTGGCTGAGCTTGCGGACCGCCCGTCGCCACCCGCCTGAAGATCACGTTGTGGCTTCGGCCCCGGCGGCGTCCGGCAAGAGGGCCAGGAGCTGTTTCGTGTGGCCGGGCAACTCCACTTCTGCGAGGCCGGTGATGAGGTCCCTGAGCGGCATGGGCTGATCAACCAGGAGTGTGTCGTTGGACAGCAGCAGGGTGGGCACCGACGTGTCGAGTTCGGCCTCGCTCAGCATCGGCCCGCCGAGTGCGCACAGGGCGTCCCCTTGGAGACGGATGCGGTCTCGAAGCCCCGCGCTGCCGCCGGCGAGCGTGATGACACGTTCGATGGTCCAGGTGTCGAGCGCTATGCGGTTGTCATACGTCGCTGTCGCCCCGGAAGCGACGGAGGAGACGGCGGCGATGGTGGCGGCATTGATGAGGGCGACATGCCCCAGGATCTGGTCCGCGTTCCACTCACCGGCCGGCGGGACGGGACTCGTGTCGCCGGAGTCGGCCACTGTGGCGGCAGCGTCCAGCAGCGCGCGGTAGGCGTCCCGAAGCGGGGCGGTGTCCATCGTGTTCTTCTTTCTGCCGTCGCGTGTGGAGCGGATACGGGAAGGGCTGGGGCGAGTGCCGTCTCAGGCACGCGCGCGAGACATCTCCCAGCGTGCGCACAGCTCGTTCAGGGTCTGGCCGTTGTGCTCGCGCAGACGGTCAAGCAGGAGTCGCCTGGTGTATCGGCCGGCGCTTTGAAGACCGAGTCCGTCGCTTCGAGGCTCACACCTCGATTATGCAGGTAATTACCTGCATAATGTCAACGACGAGCCGTCGCCGGCCGGAGCGAGGGAGGAGCCGGTCGGGTCGGCAGCGACACGGGCAACCACTGGAGCTCTTGCCGGGCGGTTGTCCTTCTTCGCCCGCTCACCGCGCCATCTGCCAGAGGCTGGCGACCATACGTCCGGGCGCGGGCCGTCGACGGCCGTGTTCCAGCCGTCGGCCGGCGCCCGCATCGCGCTGCCCGCGTGCGGGTCGCCGGGTGGATCCACGCGCACTCGTGCCCGGCCGCGAGATCAGCAGCCGTCGACGGCCCCCACCTGTCAGCCCGCCGAGCCCGGCGCCGCGACGCGCCACTAGGAAAGACGCAGACGTCCGCGCAACAGGTCCCGGCTCTCCTCGGGCCCCAGGCTCTGCTGCTGGAGTTCCTCCAGCACTCGCACGTACTGGTGGACCTCCTCGCGTCTGTCCAGGAAGAGCGCGCTGGTGAGCTGTTCGAGATAGACGACGTCCGAGAGCTCGTCCTCGGGGAATCCGAAGACGGTGAAAGCCCCGCTCTCCGCGCAGTGGCCGCCGAAGCTGAACGGCACGACCTGCAGCCGCACGTTGGGCCGTTCGGACAACTCGATCAGGTGCTGAAGCTGACCGCGCATGACGCCACGGCCGCCGTAGGGGCGCAGCAGGGCAGCCTCGTCCAGGACGACGTGGAGGTCGGGGGCGTTCTCCCGGAAGAGGATCTTCTGGCGTTCCAGGCGCAGTGCCACACGCCGGTCGATGTCGGCGGCGTCGGCGCCCTTCATGCCGCGGCTGATGACGCCGTGGATGTAGGCCTCGGTCTGCAGCAGCCCGTGCACGAACTGCACCTCGTAGGCCCCGATGAAGGACGCGGCGCCTTCCAGGCCGACGTAGGTGGCGAACCAGTTCGGCAGCACATCCGAGTAGCGGTGCCACCAGCCGGCCAGGTTCGCCTCGCGGGCCAGACCCACGAGTGCGGCGCGCTCGGCCTCGTCCGTGATGCCGTACAGCGTCAGCAGGTCTTCCACGTCGCGTGCTTTGAAGCTCACGCGGCCCAGTTCCATCCGGCTGATCCTCGACTCGGACGCGCGGATCACATAGCCCGCGGCGTCGCGCGTGATCCCCCGGGCCTCCCGGAGCCGCCTCATGTGCGAGCCGAGCAGCATGCGCTGCGCCACCGAGCCGGTGACACGAGCCTGATCGCGGGTGGTGCGCGCACGCAGCCGCTGGGCGCCCGGACTGCCGAGGGAGGAGCCCTCCAACAGGGCGTCGAAATCGTGACCGTGGTCAACCATGCTGTCCACCGCCTTGGTGCCGTTGCGACTTCTTCCGCCACCTGTAGAGCAGTCCCTCGATGACGCGGACCGACTTCTCGTCGAGCAACTGCTGGATCTCTTCCTGCGTGTAGTCGTCCAGTGTCAGGGCCACGACGGTCCGCGTCCTGGGGTCGGCGATGTTGTTCAGCTCCTCACGGACCCACAGCCTGCCCAGGACCTCCTCGGCAGTGCCGCGCGGGCTGACCGGGTTCTCGTACACCGCTTGTTGCCGTTTCAGGGACCGGCGTTGCCGTTCGGCGTCTGCGCGGTGTCTGCGGAACTCGTTGGGGAAGCTGTACAGGCAGGCGCCCATGAAGTACGTCGTGATGCTGGCGCCGCCCTCGAAGCTCCAGCCGCCTTCGACGAGGGCCTTTTGCCGGAAGCGGGGTAAGGCGCGGGCGACGGTCATGCTGGCCAGTTCCTCGCGCACCTCGCTGTGGGTGGCCAGTTCCTCCAGGTCGAGCTCATGCGGGTTGAGACCGAAGCCGCGGTGGGCGACGAGCTGGAATATGAAGCCGGAATGCATCCATCCGCGCAGGACCGAGATGCCGTAGCGGACCAGCTCCTCCACGAAGAGGTCGTACCGCGACCCTTGGAAGTCGTCCTGCGCGAGGAGAAGAAGGAGCTGTTCGTCCTTCAGTCTCCTGTCGACGTTCTGCTGCAGCCGCCGGCTGTGCCGTCCGTGCCGCACGCTCATCCGACGCAGATCGTCCTGGGACACCGGCGCATCCAGATCGCTCCTCTGCGACCGGCCCGAAGGTTGTAGGTTCCGGGCGTGCGCGGCCGCGGACTGACTGCCCGCGACGTCGCCCTCCATTCCCTCTCCCCTTCGGTTGTCTGTGCCGGCCCTCACGGTCCGGGGTCCCTGCGCCGCTCCCTTCTACGTGGCGCTGGACGCCGTACCCCACGGACATTCTCGAAATTCTTCTCCGGACCGTGGACGCGAAAGAGCCCCGTGGGGCAGCGGGCCGGCGGGCACGTACGAGCCGGCATCCGAAGCAGAGAACCCTGCGGAGATCTGCCGCACCAACACCCTGGGAGAAGCTGATGAGTTCAGGCCGCAGCACCCGTCCGGACCCGGCCGAGCCGGGGCCGTTCATCACCCTGCACACCGCTGTCGTACTCCTGGCCGCGGTCGTCATCGGCCTGGCCGTCGCAAGCCTGTCCCACCTCAACGGCGCCTCTCTGGCGGGCGCGGCCCTGGCAGGTCTGCTCAGCACCGGCGGAAGCGTCCCCGTCCTCCGTCACCTCATCAGATGACGTCGGCCGGCTCCTGCCGTCGGGAACATGGTGTCTGCCGTGGGGAGCGTCTCCCGTCCGCCGCCGTCGGTGAAGCTGCGCAGTGGCGGCGGGCGACCTCGGTCTCTGACCTGACTGTGGCGATACGGACGGCGGTCTGCCGGACTGACATCGCTCGCCGGCCATCGAGCCGTCCGGGTTTCGCAGCGGAGCGCGCCGGCCCGCCCGCAGGCAGGCGGCATTCCTTGCGCCGGGACGGTCTCGCCGACACACAGACATTTGACGAATGATAGGCACTGGGTATCATTCAGTCATGCTGTATGCGACGCCGTCCCTCACCGCATTCGATGCGCAAGTACTCGAAGAGATCGCCTCTATGCGCCGCGACCTGCAGCACGTCGTCCAGCAGAGTCCCATGAAGTGGACGGCCGACCTCAGGCGGTCACTGACGGCATCGGCCATCGCAGCGTCCAACACCATCGAGGGCTACCGCGTCGATCCGGTCGACGTCGCCGACCTCCTCGACGGTGAACGCGAGAGCGTCGACGCCAGCGAGGAGGACAAGGCCGAGACCCTCGCCTACCAGCAGACGATCACCTACATCCAGTCCCTGTGGGACGTGGAGGACTTCACCTACTCCAAAGGCCTGCTCAACGCCCTGCACTGGATGCTCCAGGGACATCACCACCCCCATCGACCGGCCGGCCGGTGGCGCAGAAAGCCGATCTTCATCACGGCGGCCGGCGACCCGCACGCCACCGAATACGAAGGCCCCCACGAGGACGACGTCCCCGCTTTGATGGGCGAACTCGTCGACTGGCTCAACCACGGCGACCTCACGGCCGATCCCCTCGTCCGCGCCGCCATGGCCCACCTCAACCTCGTCAAGATCCATCCGTGGACCGACGGCAACGGGCGCATGTCCCGCAGCCTGCAGACCCTCCTCATCGCCCGCCAGGGGGTGCTGGCACCGGAGTTCTCCTCCATCGAGGAATGGCTGGGCATGCCCGGCCACACCTGGGAGTACTACCAGGTACTGCGCGACGTGGGAGGACCCGTCTACTCCCCCGAACGCGACACCCTGCCCTGGGTCCGCTTCAGCCTGCGCGCCTACCACGAGCAGTCCCAGCGCGTGCAGCACCGCGTCAAGCGCTCCACCGACGTCTGGCTCGCACTCGCCGAGCACGCCGAACGCCTCCACCTCGCCGAACGGCAACTCACCGCCCTGCACGAAGTCGCCATGACCGGCCGGGTACGCCGCTCCCGCTACGAAAAGGCAGAAGCCCTCAGCAACCAGCAAGCCGTCCGCGACATCCAAACCCTCACCCGCACCGGCCTGCTCACCCCCGTCGGCAACACCAAAGCCCGCCACTACACCGCCGGCCCCGCCTTCCCCTCCGACGTCCTGGCCACCGCCCACCGCCGCCACACCATCACCAACCCCTACCAGGACGCATGGCACCAGCGCTGATCCTCCACCTGCCAGCAACCTAAAACCGACTCGGCGATCACGCCTTCGGGGATGTCTGAAGTCATCTACTGCGCGTGCGCCGAGCTTGCCGCGCCGCAGGTGTGAGACGCCTTGCTCGCGTCAAGGGAGACGAAGGCGTGCGCCGTACCATGACGGCACACGG
>NZ_JAMGBF010000173.1 GCF_023516615.1 Streptomyces panaciradicis | reverse complement strand
TGCGGGCCGGGCTGCCGCCCGGGATGCGGGGCGGGGCCCCCGCGGGGCGGCGGGAGTCCTGGCGGGCCGGCGGGCGGGAGCCCGGGCGGCGCTGGGCGGTCCTGGTCATGACCTTGTGCATGGAAGTCCCCGTTTCCTCGGTTCGCGAGACCGCCGGTACCGGTCGGTAACTTGGCGTTGGGGATCTTGTACGGGGCCGTGGCCGGTGGCGGCAAGGAAGGGCACGTCCGCGTCGGGGCGGCAGGAGAGTTCACCTATCAGAGTGATCGAGGGGCCCGGAAGCCCGTGCTCGCGCGCGGACCGGGGGTGAATCGCGGGACGCGGGTGGACGGCCCGGGCGTCATGGGTGGGAACTCGAAAGGGGACCCCCGCGCGTATCCTGAAGGCCCTCCGCACGGTCCCCCCGACCCCGACGAACAGGAAACGGCCAGCATGCGCGTCTACGTCCCCCTGACCCTCCCCGGGCTCGCCGAGGCGTACAAGACGGGTGAGTTGGCCGGCGGACCGTTCGTCGCCTACGCCGTCACGCCCGCGTTGCGCGAGTGGTACCTGTCCGACGACATCGAGGAACTGGAGTACGCGGCGCTCAACCGTGCCGCGCTGGCCTCGCTGCGGCTGCTGGCCGCCGACACCGGCGCCGTGCGCCGCCGGGTCGTGGTCGCCGTCGACGTGCCGGACGGCGCCGCGTCCGCCGACCCCGACCGTGGGCTCGACCCGGCGGCGCTGGGCGAGGTGCGGGTCGCCGGAGCCGTGGCGCTGGCCAAGGCGGCCGCCGTGCACGTCGACCTGGAGGACGCCGAGGCGGACGTGGCCGCCGCGGCCGAGGCGCTGGAGGCGGCGGACGGCGGGGACGACGACGCGCAGTTCGTGGTGGACGGGGCCGAGGACCACGAGCTGCTGTGGTACGCGACGCAGGAGATCCCCCATCTCGTCGGCCTCGCGGACTGAGCGCCTCCGCACTCCTCTGTCCGCCGGCCTCTTCATTGTCAGTGGCGGCGGGTAGGTTTTTCGCATGGGGAAGCAAGCAGGGGCACACATCGTGTGGGACTGGAACGGGACGCTGTTCCACGACAACGACGCGATCATCGGGGCGACCAACGCGGCGTTCGCCGAGCTGGGCCTGGAGCCGATCACCATGGAGCAGTACCGGGCGCTGTACTGCGTGCCGGTGCCGAAGTTCTACGAGCGGCTGCTGGGGCGGCTGCCCACGGACGCCGAGTGGGAGCTCATGGACGAGGTCTTCCACCGGTACTACGCCGAGCACCGGGTGCGGTGCGGGCTGGCCGAGGGGGCGGTGGAGCTGCTCGCCGGGTGGACGTCGGCGGGGCGCAGCCAGTCGATCCTGAGCATGTACGGGCACGACGAACTGGTACCGCTGGTGCGCGGGTTCGGGATCGAGGCGCACTTCATACGCGTCGACGGGCGGACCGGGCCGTCCGGCGGCAGCAAGGCCGAGCACATGGTGCGGCACCTGGCGTCGCTGCGCGGGATCGATCCCGGGCGGACGGTGGTGATCGGGGACGCCGCGGACGACGCGGTGGCCGCGATGCACGTGGGCGCGCGGGCCGTGCTCTACACCGGGGGCTCGCACGGACGGGCCAGCCTCGAGGAGGTCGGCGTGCCGGTCGTGGACACCCTGGCGGAGGCGGTCGTGGAGGCCGAGCGACTGGCGGCCTGACCGCCGAGGGCACCCCGAGCGACATCACGCCACCAGCGCCGACCTCGCCACCGATCCCGGCCGCACGCCCCCGGTGCAGGCCTCACGTCACCGACGCCTTGGCCCTCAGCACCGTGAGGAACTCCCGCATCCACGCCGAATGATCCGGCCAGGCCCGTGCGGACACCAGGGTGCCGTCCACCACCGCCTCCGCGTCCTGGAACTCGGCGCCGGCGGACTGCATGTCCGGTTCCAGCGCCGGATACGCCGTGACGCGGCGGCCGCGCAGGCCGTCGACCGCGGCGGTGAGCAGGGGGCCGTGGCAGATCTGGGCGACCGGCTTGTCGGCGTCGAAGAAGGCTTTGAGGATCTTGCGCAGCTCGGGGTCGTTGCGCAGGTACTCGGGGGCCCGGCCGCCGGGGATGACCAGGGCCGCGTACCGGCCGGGTTCGACCTCGGCGAAGGCCAGGTCGGCTGGCCAGGTGTAGCCGGGCTTCTCGGTGTAGGTGTCGAAGCCGGGTTCGAAGTCGTGGACGACGAACCGCAGCCGCTTGCGGGCCGGGGCCGCGATGTCGACCTCGTAGCCCTCCTCGCGCAGGCGCTGGTAGGGGTACAGGACCTCCAGCGACTCGGCCGCGTCGCCGGTGACGATGAGGATTCTGGCTGTCATGTCGGCAACGTGCCTCCACCGGACGCGCTTGCCAAGGGGGTCTGCACCGCGCGAGGAGGGACAGTGCGGGATGAAGGGGAAAGGGGGGCTCTAGTGTCTTGTGAGGCGTTTCGCCCCTGTGCAGAACGTCAAAGTTCGGCACCGGGTTTTGTACACATACGGCTCATGACGGGCCCCCTGTCAGGAGCGATAGCCTTGGTGGCGTGATCAGCGCGATAGCTCGCGGGGGCAACGTCGCCCCTGCCCTGCGCCCGGGGAGCACGGAACACCTCCGTGACCGGGCGGCGGTCGCTGGTCCTCGCGGGCGGGACGGGATCGCAAGGGTCCCCAGGACGCCGTACACACCCCGGGAACGGACGATGCCGAGAGCAGCGTCACATCCCACGGGCGCGTCGAGAATGGCTGATAACCCCCCGCGTATCTCACCTTGCGACATAGCGTCGGTGCAGACCGGAGAACCCGGGCCGTGGCGACGAGCCGCAGGGGAAGAGACCGTACTTCCTTCTACGTCACGCAACGGCGCGCGACAGGAGCCAGAGGACAATGCAGACCAAGCTGGACGAAGCCAAGGCCGAGCTGCTGGAGAGGGCCGCTCGGGTAGCTGAGAACAGCCCGGTCGGGGGGCACCTACCGACCGGGACGGCGGACGGGAGCACGCCCGACCGGGAGACCGTGCTCGCGTTCCTCCAGCGCTACTACCTGCACA
This sequence comes from Streptomyces panaciradicis, assembly GCF_023516615.1. Taxonomy (GTDB): domain Bacteria; phylum Actinomycetota; class Actinomycetes; order Streptomycetales; family Streptomycetaceae; genus Streptomyces; species Streptomyces panaciradicis. The sequence continues at coordinate 5,138 of NZ_JAMGBF010000173.1, read as the reverse complement.
CCGCTCCGGAAGACCTGGGCGGCCGCGACCCGGTCGACGTCTTCGGAGCCGCGCTCTCGCACTACCGGCTGGCCGAGAACCGCCCCCAGGGCACGGCCAGCGTGCGGGTCCACACGCCCACGGTCGAGGAGAACGGCTGGACGTGCAGCCACTCGGTCGTCGAGGTCGTCACCGACGACATGCCCTTCCTCGTGGACTCCGTCACCAACGAGCTGACGCGGCAGGGGCGTGGCATCCACGTCGTCATCCACCCGCAGATCGTGGTGCGCCGCGATGTGGCCGGCAAGCTCATCGAGGTGCTTCCGGCGAAGCCCGGCGCCGGGCTGCCGCACGACGCGCACGTCGAGTCCTGGATCCACGTCGAGATCGACCGCGAGACCGACCGCGGGGACCTCAAGCAGATCACCGCCGACCTGCTGCGCGTCCTGTCCGACGTCCGTGAGGCCGTCGAGGACTGGGACAAGATGCGGGACGCGGCGCTGCGCATGGCCGAGGAGCTGCCCGCCGAGCCCGTCGCGCCCGAGCTGCGCGAGCAGGAGATCGAGGAGGCCCGCGAGCTGCTGCGCTGGCTGTCCACCGACCACTTCACCTTCCTCGGCTACCGCGAGTACCAGCTGCGCGAGGACGACTCGCTGGCCGCCGTCCCCGGCACCGGCCTCGGCATCCTGCGCTCCGACCCGCACCACGCGGGCGAGGAGGGCCACCCGGTCAGCCCGTCCTTCGAGCGGCTGCCCGCCGACGCCCGCGCCAAGGCCCGCGAGCACAAGCTCCTCATCCTGACCAAGGCCAACAGCCGTGCCACCGTGCACCGGCCGTCGTACCTGGACTACATCGGCGTCAAGAAGTTCGACGAGCAGGGCAACGTCGTAGGCGAGCGCCGCTTCCTCGGCCTGTTCTCCTCCGCCGCGTACACCGAGTCGGTGCGCCGGGTGCCCGTCATCCGCCGCAAGGTCGACGAGGTCCTGCAGCGCGCCGGGTTCTCGCCCAACAGCCACGACGGCCGCGACCTGCTGCAGATCCTCGAGACCTACCCGCGCGACGAGCTCTTCCAGACGCCCGCCGACGAGCTGCAGTCCATCGTCACCTCCGTGCTGTACCTGCAGGAGCGCCGGCGACTGCGCCTGTACCTGCGCCAGGACGAGTACGGCCGCTACTACTCGGCCCTCGTCTACCTCCCCCGCGACCGCTACACCACCGGCGTGCGCCTGCGGATCATCGACATCCTCAAGGAGGAACTGGGCGGCATCAGCGTCGACTTCACCGCCTGGAACACCGAGTCGATCCTGTCCCGGCTGCACTTCGTGGTCCGCGTCCCGCAGGGCACCGAGCTGCCCGAGCTGTCGGACCTCGACAAGGAGCGCATCGAGGCGCGCCTGGTGGAGGCCGCGCGCTCCTGGGCCGACGGTTTCGCGGAGGCGCTGAACGCCGAGTGCGGCGAGGAGAAGGCCGCCGAGCTGCTGCGCCGCTACAACAACGCCTTCCCCGAGGGCTACAAGGCCGACCACACCCCGCGGGCCGCGGTCGCCGACCTGGTCCACCTGGAGCAGCTCAGCGAGGCCCAGGAGCAGAGCGGCCAGGACTTCTCGCTCAGCCTGTACGAGCCGGTGGGCGCGGCGCCGGAGGAGCGCCGGTTCAAGATCTACCGCCGGGGCGAGGCGGTCTCCCTGTCCGCGGTGCTGCCGGTCCTCAGCCGGCTCGGCGTCGAGGTCACGGACGAGCGGCCGTACGAACTGCGCTGCGCGGACCGCACCACCGCCTGGATCTACGACTTCGGCCTGCGCATGCCGCGGGCGCAGAACGGCAGCGGGGACTACCTCGGCGACGACGCCCGCGAGCGCGTCCAGGACGCCTTCGCGGCCACCTGGACCGGCAAGGCGGAGAACGACGGCTTCAACGCCCTCGTGCTGAGCGCCGGGCTGACCTGGCGGCAGGCGATGGTGCTGCGGGCGTACGCCAAGTACCTGCGGCAGGCGGGCTCCACGTTCTCGCAGGACTACATGGAGGACACCCTCCGCAACAACGTCCACACCACCCGGCTGCTGGTCTCCCTGTTCGAGGCGCGGATGTCGCCGGACCGGCAGCGCGCGGGCCACGAGATCGTCGACGCCCTTCTCGAAGAGGTCGACGCGGCGCTCGACCAGGTCGCGAGCCTGGACGAGGACCGGATCCTCAGGTCCTTCCTGACGGTCATCAAGGCGACCCTGCGGACGAACTTCTTCCAGGAGGCCACCGGCGGCCGGCCGCACGACTACGTCTCCATGAAGTTCGACCCGCAGGCGATCCCGGACCTGCCCGCGCCGCGCCCGGCGTTCGAGATCTGGGTCTACTCGCCGCGCGTCGAGGGCGTGCACCTGCGCTTCGGCAAGGTCGCCCGCGGCGGTCTGCGCTGGTCCGACCGGCGCGAGGACTTCCGCACCGAGATCCTCGGCCTGGTCAAGGCGCAGATGGTGAAGAACACCGTCATCGTGCCGGTCGGCGCCAAGGGCGGCTTCGTAGCCAAGCAGCTGCCCGACCCGGCGGTGGACCGGGACGCGTGGCTGGCCGAGGGCATCGCCAGCTACAAGATGTTCATCTCCGGCCTGCTCGACATCACCGACAACATGGTCGCGGGCGAGGTCGTGCCCCCGCAGGACGTCGTCCGGCACGACGAGGACGACACCTACCTCGTCGTCGCCGCCGACAAGGGCACCGCGACCTTCTCCGACATCGCCAACGGGGTCGCCGAGAAGTACAACTTCTGGCTCGGTGACGCCTTCGCCTCCGGCGGCTCGGCCGGCTACGACCACAAGGGCATGGGCATCACCGCCCGCGGCGCCTGGGAGTCCGTCAAGCGGCACTTCCGCGAGCTCGGCGTGGACACGCAGAGCGAGGACTTCACGGTCGTCGGCATCGGCGACATGTCCGGTGACGTGTTCGGCAACGGCATGCTGCTCAGCGAGCACATCCGCCTGATCGCCGCCTTCGACCACCGGCACATCTTCATCGACCCCAACCCGGACGCGGCCACCTCCTACGCCGAGCGCCGCCGCATCTTCGAGCTGCCCCGCTCCAGCTGGGCCGACTACGACACCGGGCTGATCTCGGCCGGCGGCGGCGTGTTCCCGCGCACCGCCAAGGCCATCCCGCTCAACTCGCACATCCGCGAGGTCCTCGGCATCGAGGGCAAGATCTCCAAGATGACCCCGGCCGACCTGATGCGCGCCATCCTGCGGGCACCGGTGGACCTGCTGTGGAACGGCGGCATCGGGACGTACGTGAAGGCGTCCACCGAGTCGAACGCGGACGTCGGCGACAAGGCCAACGACCCCATCCGGGTCGACGGCGCCGACCTGCAGGTCAAGGTCGTCGGCGAGGGCGGCAACCTGGGCCTGACCCAGCTCGGCCGGATCGAGTTCGCCCGGCACGGCGGCAAGATCAACACGGACGCGATCGACAACAGCGCGGGCGTGGACACCTCCGACCACGAGGTGAACATCAAGATCCTGCTCAACGGCCTGGTCACCGAGGGCGACATGACCGTCAAGCAGCGCAACAAGCTGCTCGCCGAGATGACCGACGAGGTCGGCCACCTGGTGCTGCGCAACAACTACGCGCAGAACACGGCGCTCGCCAACGCCCTCGCCCAGTCCAAGGACATGCTCCACGCCCAGCAGCGGTTCATCCGCCACCTGGTGCGCGAGGGCCACCTCGACCGGGCGCTGGAGTTCCTGCCCACCGACCGGCAGATCCGCGAACGCCTCGGCGCCGCACAGGGCCTGACGGGCCCGGAGACGGCCGTCCTGCTGGCGTACACGAAGATCACGGTCGCCGAGGAGCTGCTGCACACGTCCCTGCCGGACGACGTGTACCTGCGCGGGCTGCTGCACGCCTACTTCCCGACGGCGCTGCGCGAGCAGTTCCCGGAATTCATCGACAGCCACCCGCTGCGCCGCGAGATCGTCACGACCGTGCTGGTCAACGACACGGTCAACACGGGCGGTACGACGTATCTGCACCGTCTGCGCGAGGAGACCGGCGCCTCGCTGGAGGAGATCGTGCGGGCGCAGACCGCGGCGCGGGCGATCTTCTGCTCGGCCCCGGTGTGGGACGCGGTGGAGGAGCTGGACAACCGGGTCGAAGCCGCCGTGCAGACCCGTATCCGCCTGCACTCGCGCCGTCTGGTGGAGCGCGGTACGCGCTGGCTGCTCAACAACCGGCCGCAGCCGCTGCAGATCGGCGAGACGGTGGAGTTCTTCGCCGAGCGTGTCGAGCAGGTCTGGCAGCAGCTGCCGAAGCTGCTGCGCGGCGCGGACCTGGAGTGGTGGCAGAAGATCTACGACGAGCTGACGGACGCCGGCGTGCCGGACGAACTCGCCACGCGCGTGGCCGGGTTCTCCTCCGCCTTCCCGGCGCTGGACATCGTCTCGATCGGCGACCGCATGGGCAGGGACCCGATGGACGTCGCCGAGGTCTACTACGACCTCGCCGACCGGCTGCACATCGCCCAGCTCATGGACCGCATCATCGAGCTGCCCCGTGCCGACCGCTGGCAGTCCATGGCCCGCGCCTCCATCCGTGAGGACCTCTTCGCGGCCCACGCGGCGCTGACGGCGGACGTCCTGGCGGTGGGCAACGGCACCTCGACCCCCGAGCAGCGCTTCAAGGCCTGGGAGGAGAAGAACGCGGCGATCCTGGGCCGGGCCCGCACGACGCTGGAGGAGATCCAGGGTTCGGAGACGTTCGACCTCGCCAACCTGTCGGTGGCGATGCGGACGATGCGCACACTGCTGCGGACGCACTCGTAGCCGGCGGTACGCCACGACGAAGGGGGCGCCCCGGGCCGTATCGGCCCGGGGCGCCCCCTTCGTGGCGCGGCGGCTCAGGCGGCCTTGGTCGGCTTGGGCTTGTCGGCGCCGCCGGTGAACTCCTCGTACGCGGCCATGACCTCCTCGGTCGGGCCGTCCATGCGCAGTTCGCCGCGCTCCAGCCACAGCACGCGTTCGCAGGTGTCGCGGATCGACTTGTTGTTGTGGCTGACCAGGAACACCGTGCCCGCCTGCTGGCGCAGTTCGCGGATGCGCTCCTCGGAGCGGCGCTGGAAGGACCGGTCGCCGGTGGCGAGCGCCTCGTCGATGAGCAGGACGTCGTGGTCCTTGGCG
>NZ_JAMGBF010000172.1 GCF_023516615.1 Streptomyces panaciradicis | reverse complement strand
TCGCGGATGCGCTCCTCGGAGCGGCGCTGGAAGGACCGGTCGCCGGTGGCGAGCGCCTCGTCGATGAGCAGGACGTCGTGGTCCTTGGCGGCGGCGATGGAGAAGCGCAGCCGGGCGCCCATGCCGGAGGAGTAGGTCCGCATGGGCAGGGTGATGAAGTCGCCCTTCTCGTTGATGCCGGAGAAGTCGACGATCGACTGGTAGCGGTCCTTGATCTCCTCGCGGGACATGCCCATCGCCAGTCCGCCGAGGAAGACGTTCTTCTCGCCGGTCAGATCGCCCATGAGGGCGGCGTTGACGCCGAGGAGCGAGGGCTGGCCGTTGGTGTAGATGTGGCCGTTCTCCACCGGCAGCAGGCCCGCGATCGCCTTGAGCAGCGTGGACTTGCCGGAACCGTTGGTGCCGATGAGGCCGATCGCCTCGCCCTTGTAGGCGACGAACGACACCTTCTTGACGGCGTGCACCGTGCGCACGCCGGCCGCCTGCTCGGCCTGCCGGCGGCGCAGCATGCGGTTGAGGGCGGCGGTGGCGGAGCCCCGGCCGGCGCCGGTGCCGTTGACGCGGTAGACGATGTCGACGCCGTCGACGACGATCGTGGGGATCAGTTCGCCGGGCGCGGTGCCGGCGGGGATCCGGTCGGTGATCTCGAAGGTCTGCTCAGCCACGGCCGTAGGTCTCCTCAGCCTTCCAGAAGTAGATGAACCCGCCGACGCCCAGGACCACGGCCCATCCGACGGCCAGCAGCCACACGTGCGGCGGCAGCTGACGGGCGTGGAAGCTGTCGATCAGGGCGTAGCGCATCAGGTCGATGTAGACGGCGGCGGGCTGGGCCTTGAGCACCGGGTTCACCCAGCTCGGCAGCCCGCTGTGCTGGCCGGTCAGCTTGTCGATGTTCCACATGACACCGGAGACGTACATCCAGGTGCGCAGCACGAACGGCATCAGCTGGGCGATGTCCGGGGTCTTGGCGCCCATCCGGGCCATGATCATCGCGAAGCCGGCGTTGAAGGTGAACTGCAGCACCAGCGCCGGGATCGCCAGCACCCAGGAGGCGGACACCGGGACGCCGAAGCAGAGCAGGATCACGACCAGGGCGGCCATGGAGAACAGCAACTGCTGCAGCTGCTGCAGGCAGAAGGAGATGGGCAGGGCGGCCCGGGGGAAGTGCAGGGCGCGCACCAGTCCGAGGTTGCCGGAGATCGCGCGGGTGCCCGTCAGGATCGAGCTCTGCGTGAACGTCCAGATGAACACGCCCGTCACCAGGAACGGGATGTAGTCCGGCACGCCCTTCTTGGTGTGCAGCAGGACGCCGAAGATGAAGTAGTACACCGCCGCGTTCAGCAGCGGGGTCATGACCTGCCATACCTGGCCGAGCTTCGCCTGGCTGTACTGCGCGGTGAGCTTGGCGGTGGCGAACGCGGTGATGAAGTGGCGCCGGGCCCACAGCTGCCGGACGTACGCGGGCAGGGAGGGGCGGGCACCGCTGACCGTGAGGCCGTGGCGGGCGGCGAGGGCCGCGAGGTCGTCGTCGGCCGCGGCCGGCGTCGAGGGCGGGGTGTGGAGGACCTGGCTCACATCCGGTGCTTTCGCTCGGGGGAGGGGGTGGCGCTGGAAAGCTCTGTGACGCCGTGTCCCTTTGCCCCGCGTTTCCTTACGCTTCTCTTCACGTTCTCTTACGTCGGGACGGGACCGTATCGTCGCAACGTGAGCGTAGGACGATTGGGCGTCGGAACGCAACCGTTTCGTCGTGACGTGTTGCCGGCGCTCTGCGTGGGGACGGGACCGTATCGTCGCAACGTGAGCGTAGGACGATTGGGCGTCGGAACGCAACCGTTTCGTCGTGACGTGTTGCCGGCGCTCTGCGTGGGGACGGGACCGTATCGTCGCAACGCCCTATGCTGGACCGCATGACGACGAACGCCGACGAGCCCCAGACGCGTCCGCGCCGCCGGACCCCCGCCGGAGCGGCGGTGCTCCGGGAGGACGTGACGGAGGCCATCCGGGCGGCCGTCTTCGAGGAACTCGCGGCCGTCGGCTACGCGCGCATGTCGATCGAGGGCATCGCGCGCCGCGCGGGCGTCGGCAAGACGGCCGTGTACCGCCGCTGGAAGTCCAAGCTGCACCTGGTCCTCGACGTCGTCTCGGCGCTCGCGGTGATGGGCCTGCCGACGCCCGACACCGGCTCCCTGGAGGGCGACCTGCGCCTGCTGTACGAGGTCACCTCCCGCGCCCTGCGCCACCCGGTGGCCTCGCAGATCATCCCCGACCTGCAGGCCGAGGCCGCCCGCAACCCGGAGATCGCCGAGGCCATGCAGAAGACGCTGCGCGAGGGCCAGGAGGGCGTGGCCCTCAAGATCCTGGTGGCGGCCGAGCGGCGCGGCGAGGTCCGCGCCGGCTTCGACGAGGAGCTGGCCCTGGACCTGATCTCGGGCCCGCTGTACTGGCGCTCGGTGGTGATCCGCAGCCCCAAGCTGCCCAAGGGCTACCTGGACGCCCTGGCACGGGCCACCGCGCAGGCCGTCAAGGCGCTGTGAGGCCCACGGCGCCGGCCTGAGCCCGGCGGCAGGCGCTAGCTGCGCGCCGCCTCCGGGTGGAGGCGCACCCAGCCCTCCCAGGCCGAGAGGATCATGTCCTGGACGTCGTGCTTGGCCTTCCAGGCCAGTTCGGCGGCGGCGCGGTCGGCGGAGGCGACGACGCGGGGCGGGTCGCCGGGGCGGCGCGGGGTGACCGTCGGAGGGCGGTCGTATCCGGTGAGGGCGTTGATGCGGTCGACCATCTCGCGCACCGACACGCCCTCGCCGCGCCCGATGTTGAGCGTGAGGTCCCGGCCCGGGGTGGCGCGCAGCGCGCGGGCGGCGGCCACGTGGGCCTCGGCGAGGTCGACGACGTGGATGTAGTCGCGTACACAGGTGCCGTCGGGGGTGGGGTAGTCGTCGCCGAAGATGCGCGGGGGAGCGTGCTCGGTGAGCTTCTCGAAGACCATGGGGACGAGGTTGAAGACGCCGACGTCGGCCAGTTCCGGGGCCGCCGCGCCCGCCACGTTGAAGTAGCGGAGCGAGGCCGTGGCGAGGCCGGTCGCGCAGCCCGCGGCGCGGACCAGCCACTCGCCGGCCAGCTTCGTCTCCCCGTAGGGCGACATCGGGACGCAGGGCGTCTCCTCGGTGACGAGGTCCACGTCCGGCATGCCGTAGACCGCGGCGGACGAGGAGAACACGAAGGACGGGACGCCCGCCGTCGTCACCGCCTCCAGCAGGACGCGCAGGCCCTCCACGTTCTGCCGCCAGTAGTGCAGCGGCAGGTCCAGCGACTCGCCGACCTGCTTCTTCGCGGCCAGATGCACGACACCGGTGACCTCGTGCTCGGCGAGGACCTGCGCCAGCCGCTCGCCGTCCAGCGTGGAGGCCACCACCAGCGGCACCTCCTCCGGCACGCGCGCGGCGATGCCGGTGGACAGGTCGTCGTACACGACGGTCCGTTCACCCGCCCGGGTCATCGCCCGGACGACGTGCGCCCCGATGTACCCGGCACCGCCGGTGATCAGCCAGGTCATGTGCGGTCGTCCTCTCGCTCCCGGTGCGCGGTCGGTGTCCCGCGTATCAGTCAACCAGGCGGGACCGTCACACGGGGACGGGCGAGCCGACGCCCTGGTTGTCGGGGGACATCACGGGTGCGCTGACGGGCGCCGGGGGCGTGGTCGAGCGCCACACGCGCGTGAAGGACAGCACGGCGGCCGCCGCGAGCAGGCCGTTGCGCAGGAGCATCAGACCGCAGCCCGTCCAGGTGCAGGCCATCACCTGGTGGTAGAGGGCCGGATAGGCGACCGCGCTGACCGCGGTCGCCGCCACGACCAGGGCCGCCACCGGGCGCTGCACGGTGTGCCGCGAGGTCAGGCACACGGCGGCCAGGCCGAGCAGCCAGATCATGTACTGGGGGCTGATGACGCGGCTGGTGACGGTGAAGAGCAGAACGGCACTGAAGGCGGCGTCGTACGGCGTCGCGGGCGTCCAGCGCCGGGCTCGCAGCCGCCACAGCAGCAGCAGGCCGAAGGCGACGGCGGTCAGCGCGAGGGAGGCGTAGGCGACGGCCCGGACGTGCGGGCCGGTGAACTCCATGGCGCCGTACTGGTAGCGCACCCGTCCCGGCCACCCGGCGTGCGTGGCGAGGGAGAGCGCGGTGCCGCCCAGGGACTCGATCTGCACGCCCCGGCCGCCCTGTTCGCGCAGGAAGGAGAACGGGTGGGCGAACAGCGCCGCGAAGACGCCCAGCGCGACGGCTCCCGCCCCGGTCGCCCACGACCACGCCGAGCGCGTCGTCGGCCCCTTGGGCGTGCCCAGCAGCACCAGCGCGGGCCACACCTTCACCACGGCGCCCAGCGCCGCGAACACCCCGGAGACGCGCGTGGAACGCCCCATCGTCAACAGGGAGATGACGGCGAGCGCCGTGACCTGGACGTCGTACCGGACGAGCGGGACGTGCAGCAGCAGCGGTAGGCCGCCCACCCACACCCAGGCGCCGAGGAGGCTGCGGTTGCGGCGGCGGCCCGCGTGGGTCAGCGCCAGGGCGGTCGCGGCGTCGGTGGCGAGGGTGAGGGCGACGAACGCCTGAAAGTACGTCAGGCCCGGCAGCAGCGCGGGCGACAGCAGGACCGCGCCGGCGCCGGGCGGGTACTGCCAGAGCGGGTCGTGGGTCGGGAAGGTGCCCGTCGAGAGGACGTCGTACCAGTGGTGGTACAGCCGCCACACCTCCCGGGCGACGGTGCCCCGGCCGAGCGCGGGCAGTTGACCGTGGGTGAGGAGCCACAGCATCGCGGCCCGGGTGGCGAGCCAGCCGGCGGCGAGGACGAGGCGCGGATGCTTCCTGAGGGGGTTCGGCGCGGCATTCATCACCGCGGATGGTAAGCCGGGCGAATGGTGTATGCGTGCTAATACACCGTCAATCGTCGGTAAGAGCTTGCCAACACCACAAACTCGGCTGCGTGACGAACGTTAGCTGGTGTATGGAGAGCGAGGTTTCGCAGCGGGCGCGCCGCCGCCGGTGGACGCGGGCGGAGGCCGTGGCCGTGGGCGTGCCGGCCGCCGTGATGCTGGTGCTCGGGCTGTGGGGCGTCGACCGGGGCGGGATGTGGGGCGACGAGAGCGTCAGCTACCTCGTGGCGCGCCGCACCGTGCCGCAGATCTGGCAGCTGCTGCACACCGTCGACGCCGTGCACGGCCTCTACTACCTGTTCATGCACCTCGTCCTCGCCGTCCACCCCGGCGAGGTCGTTCTGCGGCTGCCGTCGGTGTGCGGGGCCGCCGCGGCCGCCGGCCTGGTCGCGGCGCTCGGCACCCGGCTGGTCCGGCCGCGCGTCGGCCTGTGGGCCGGCCTGCTCTACGCCGTCACCCCGATGACCGGCCACTACGCCCAGGAGGGCCGCTCGTACGCGCTCGTCTCGGCCGGCGTGGCGGGTGCGACCCTGCTCCTGGTGCGTGCCCTGCGGGAGGAGGGCGGGCGCCGCTGGTGGCCGTACGCGAGCCTGCTCGCGGTGACCTGCCTGCTGCACGAACTGGCGGTCCTGGTGCTCCTCGCGCACGCGACGACGCTCGCGCTGGCGCGGGCGGAGCGCCGGGTGTGGGCCGGCTGGGGGCGCGCGGCGGGCGCGGTGGCCGTCGTGCTGCTGCCGCTGGCCTGGGTGTCCGAGGGCCAGTCGGGCCAGGTGTCGTGGCTGCGGACGCCCGGCTGGCCGCAGGTGGAGGTGCTGGGCCGGTCCTTCGCCGCCGCCCCGGAGGGGCCCGTGTTCTGGGGGTGCGTGCTGCTCGCGGCCGTGGGACTGACCGCCCGGCGGCTCGCGGTGGTCGCTCTGCCGCTGCTGGTGCTGCCGCCCGCGGTCCTGCTGCTCGTGTCGCAGATCCAGCCGCTCTACGACGACCGGTACGTGCTGTACGCGCTCGCGGGGGCGCCCCTGCTGGTGGCGGCCGGCGCCGACCGGCTGGTGACGGCCGCCGGGCGCCTGCTGCCGCGCGTGCCGAGCCGGCCGCCGCGCCCTCTCGTGCCCCTCGCCGGTGCGGTGGCCGTCGCGCTGGTCTTCGTCGCGTGGCTTCCCCTGCAGCGGGAGAACCGTTCCGCGGCCCACCGCCCCGAGAACTTCGCGGCCGTCTCGGCGGCCGTCGCCCGCCAGGCCCGCCCCGGGGACGCGGTGCTCTTCCTGCCGGCGTTCTGGCGGGTGGGCGCGCAGGCGTACCCGAAGGGCTTCGGGCGGGCCCGCGACGTTGCGCTCGCGGAGTCCGGCGCCCGGTCCGGGACGCTCAGCGGTCTGGAGGCGCCGCCCGGGGAACTGCGGCGCCGGCTCGCCGCGGTGGACCGGGTGTGGGTCGTGGCCCCCGGATACGCCCTGACGTCGCGCTGGGTGCCGAGCGACCCGGTCGACCGGCTGAAACTCGACGCCGTGGAGGAGCACTTCACCCACGTCGAGGGGTTCGCCAGCGGCCGGATCACCCTCGGGCTGTACGTGCGCCGTCCGCGGCTATGAGTCCTCCCGCGCCGCCTGGACGGCGGCCTCGTCCAGGGCGGTGGTGAGGTCGTCGAGGCGGGCGCGCAGGGCGCGGATCTCGTCCACGTCGAAGCTCGTGGCCGTGACGATGCGGCGCGGCACCTCCAGCGCCCGCTCGCGCAGGGCGGAACCCTCCTCGGTGAGCCGTACCTCCACCGAGCGCTCGTCGCGGGTGCTGCGCTCACGGCGGACCAGACCCGCCGCCTCCAGCCGCTTGAGCAGGGGGGAGAGGGTGCCGGAGTCCAGACGCAGGTGCTCGCCCAGCTTCTTGACCGGCAGGTCGCCGTGCTCCCACAGCACCAGCATCACCAGGTACTGCGGGTAGGTGAGCCCGAGGTCCTTGAGGACCACGCGGTACAGGCCGCCGAAGGCGCGCGAGGCGGCGTGCAGGGAGAAGCAGATCTGCTGGTCGAGGCGGAGCCAGTCGGCCGCGGGTGTCGGAGTCGGCGAGGTGCTCATGCCTCCAGGATAGCCCTTGCCCACCATTTAGTTGTGCGCAATTGAATTGTGTGCTCTACTTGTGGCTGTCAGGCGGCCGACGCAAGGGCCGCCGGAACGTGATTTCGAGAGGGATGGTCATCCATGGACGCGCTCTACACCGCTGTCGCCACCGCCACCCACGGCCGCGACGGTCGCGCCTTCACCAACGACGGCAAGATCGACGTCAAGCTGGCGCCCCCGGTGGAGCTGGGCGGCAACGGCGAGGGCACCAACCCCGAGCAGCTGTTCGCCGCCGGTTACGCCGCCTGTTTCGGCAGCGCCCTCGGTCTCGTCGGCCGCCAGGCCAAGGTCGACGTCAGCGACGCCGCCGTCACCGCCGAGGTCGGCATAGGCAAGCAGGGCGAGGGCTTCGGCCTCAAGGTCACGCTGCGCGTCGAGCTGCCCGACGGCGTGGACGAGGCGACCGGCCGCAAGCTGGTGGAGACCGCCCACCAGGTCTGCCCGTACTCCAACGCCACCCGCGGCAACGTCGAGGTCGACCTCGTCATCGAGTAGTCCCCGCACCCGTCGACCGACCCGCACCGGCACCGCCGGTGCGGGTCGGCGCGTTCCGCGGTCCGCGACACCCGGACGGACCTGGCGGGATCACGCCGTCCCGCGTGATAGGCCATGTCCCTATGTGGCGGCTTTCCTTCTGGTTCTCCCTCATTGCCCTGGTTTTCGCCGTCGCGCAGTCGGCGGAGATCCAGGGGCGCGCCCGCATGGACACCCGCCAGTACGTGGCGCACGCCTACATGCTGCAGGGGGTCGGGCGCGAAGAGGCCTCCCTGCGCGCGCTGGAGTACTTCTGCGACAGCGCGCGCGTGGCCGCCGCCCGGCACGCGAGCGCCGACCTCGCCACATACCGCGACCACGACGGCGGCGCTTCCGCCTACCGCGACTGCCGCGCACGCGGGGAACGCCTCATCGCCCAGGCCGCCGGGCGCACCGACATCACCGGGTACCGCGCCCTGTTCAGCGACCCGCGCGTCTCCGAGATCTTCGCGACCCGCCCCGGATACCCGGCCTTCACCATCCCCTTCACCCGCGCCTTCGGCCTGGTCCGCGGCCTGTGGGCGGCCGCGGTCGTGGTGACCGTCCTGGGCAGCGCCTTCGTCGTGCTGATCCTGCGCCGCCTGGGCGTCTCGCCCCCGCTCGCCCTGCTCGGGCAGGTCCTCTACTACACGCTGCCGACCGGCACGGAATCCATGCAGCCCATGTGCGAGGGACTGCTGCTGTGCCTGCTCCTCGCGGGAGTCCTCGGCTGCGTCCTGGTCCTCGAAGGCCGCGTCCGGTCGGGTACGGCGCTCTCCGTCGCCGCGTTCGCCGCGGCCGCCTGCGTGAAGTACGCGCAGACCCTGCTCGCCGTCGGCGCGGTCGCCGGCGTCCTCGCGCTGTACCTGTGCGTGCGGTGGGGCAGAAAGCGGGAGTTCCCCCGGCCCGAACGGACGCTGCTCGCGGTCACGGGCCTGTTCGCCGTGGCGCTCCAGCTCGTGATCGCCGCTCTCGCGCTGCCCGGCACCCGGGCCAGCGTCCAGGAACTCCTGGCCGTCCACTACAGCAGGCCCCTGCCCCCGCACCTGCTGCACCAGTTCCTCCGCCTGAGCCTCGCCTTCTGGCGGGAGTGGCTGCGCGGCGCGCTGGTGCAGCCCCTGAACCTGCTCCTGCTCGCGGCCGGCGCCTGGGGAGCCCTGCGGTACCACCGCCCGTTCGGGCTCCTGGTCGTCGGCGTCGCCGTCGCGGGCTTCGTCAACCAGGCCGGGCACCCCGAGACGGCCATGGGGCCGCGGCTGCTGGTCATGGCGAGCCTGCTGCCCGTGTGCGGCATCCCCCTGCTGATCGAGAGCCACACCGCGCGCCGCGCCCGGAGGGGACAGGACGGCGCGGTCCTGCCCCCTCGCACGGAACACCGGCTCGCGGCCCCCGAAGGTCAGCTGTACTGAGGCAGCCGGGCCGAGCCGTCGGCCGCCCGCGGAATGCTCACCGCCGCCTCCCCGCCGGTCTCCGCCGACTCGCCCAGCAGCACCTGCCGTACGACCCGCTCGGCGGCCCGCCCGTCGTCGAACTCGCAGAACCGCTCCCGGAACGCGGCCCGCAGCCCCGCCGACTCCTCGTCCCGCCAGGTGCCCGAGGCGAACAGCCAGGCCAGCTCCCGGTACGAGCGCGACACGTGGCCCGGCGCCTCGGCGGTGATGTCGAAGTAGGCGCCCCGGCTCGCCGCGTACGCGCCCCAGTCGTCGGCGTGCACGACGATCGGCCGGTCGAGGTTGGCGTAGTCGAACATCAGGGCCGAGTAGTCGGTGACCAGTACGTCGGAGGCCAGCATCAGCTCCTCGACGTGCGGTTCGTCCGTCGCGTCGACCAGGACGCCCCGCCCGTGCAGATCGGCCAGCCCCATCCCGCGCGCCGTACCCGAGGCGAGAGTGGGGTGCAGGCGGACGACGAGGGTGTGGCCGGCGCCCAGGTCCGCGGCGAACCGGGCCAGGTCGATCCGGTCGACGTGCCCGCCGCGGCGGTACTCCCGGCGGGTCGGCGCGTACAGCACGACCGTGTCGCCCGCGGGGATGCCGAGGCGGGCGCGGACGGCCGCGGCGCGGTCCGCCGGGGCGTCGACGAGGACGTCGTTGCGCGGGCTGCCCGTGCGCAGCGAGGTGAAGTGGCACGGGTAGGCCCGCTCCCACACCAGCTCCGAGTGCCGGTTGGCGACCAGGCTCAGGTCCCAGCGGTCGGCGCGGTGCAGCATCTTCGGCACACTGAAGCCGTGCCGGGCGCCCGGCTTGCCCAGCAGGTCGGCGCCCATGTACTTGAGCGGGGTGCCCTGATGGGTCTGGACGTGCACCTGGCCGGGGCGCTTGGCCAGACTGCCGGGCCAGTTGACGTTGTTCACCCAGTACGTGGCCCGCGCCATGACCGCGTGGTAGCGGCGTGAGCCGGGCGTGACGAAGTCGATGCCGGGCGGCACCTCGGCCACCGACTCCTCCCGCACCACCCACACCCCGCGCAGCTGCGGCGCGATCTCGCGGGCCTTGGCGTGGATCGCGGCCGGGTCGCCCGAGACACCCGCGTGGTGGGTGGAGGAGTAGACGACGAGGTGCGGATCCAGCGGCAGCCGCGACCGGGCCCCGTACCAGGCGCCCTGCGCCGACGCCGACACCTTCGCCGCCACCCGCCGCTTGGCCGCCCCGGCGAGCCTGCGCGCCCCGCGGGCGCCGCGCAGGGCCGCGTACGAGGCGTAGGGCGTGCTCGCCAGCAGCCGCATCTCGGTGCCGCGCGGACCCTCGGGCGGGGTGAAGCCCTCGGGGCAGTGGCGGCGGTGGAAGGCGCGGATCTCGCGGTGGAAGGCGCCCCGGTCGGACGGGGTCACCCGGTCCTCGCGGGAGATGACGTACAGCATGTGGTCCATGGCCCGCTCGAACAGCAGCGGACGCGCCCAGGCGAGGTCCTCGCGCTCCTCCAGGAACGCGAACAGCCCCTCGTACTGCGGGAAGATCTCGAAGTGCCTGCGCCCCGGCGTCTTGGTGATCGCGCCCTGCCGGCGCTGCCGGTACTCGACGCCGATCCGGTTCAGGCAGGCGATGCGCTCGGCGAGCACCATCGACCGGTAGGTAACGGGGGCGTCCTCGTACAGCCCCGGCGCGTACCGGAAGCCGTGCTCCTGGAAGAAGTCCCGGCGGTAGGCCTTGTTCCAGGCGACCAGGAACAGGTGGACGTACTGCGGGCTCTCGCGCAGGCTGAAGACGTCCTGCCCGGCCGCGGCCAGCAGCGCGGAGGCGTCGCTCGGCCCGCCTCGGCCCCACCAGTGGGTGCGCACGTGGTCGAAGACCACGATGTCCGGGTCCTCGGCCGACCTCAGCCGGTCGGCGACGGCGGCCAGCAGCCCCGGCGTGTAGAAGTCGTCGCTGTCGAGGAAGAGGACGTAGTCGCCGCGCGCCTGCTCCAGTCCCGCGTTGCGGGCGCGGCCGAGGCCGACGTTCTCGGGCAGGTGCAGCACGCGCACCCGCTCGTCGCGCTCCGCGTACTCGTCGAGGATCGCGCCGCAGCCGTCGGGCGAGCGGTCGTCGACGGCGACGACCTCGAAGTCCGGGTACGACTGCGTGAGTACGGAGTCCAGGCACTCGCGCAGGTAGCCCTGCACCTTGAAGACGGGGACGATGATGCTGAAGCGGGGCACGTCAGCTCCTTGCGAGGGTCGTCGCGGCGGGGGCGGGCAGGCGCTCGGCGAGGGGGATCACCGGCGGGATCGCTTCCGGTGGCTGGCCCAGCAGCACCCGGCGCACCACCCGCTCGCTCGCGCGCCCGTCGTCGAACTGGCAGAACCGCTCCCGGAACGCGGCCCGCGCCGCGGCGGACTCCGGCCCCGCCCAGGAGCCGTCGCGGAAGACGCGCGCCAGCTCCTCGGGCGTGCGGGCCACCGGCCCCGGGGGCAGCTCCATCAGGTCGAAGTAGACGCCCCGGGTCTCGCGGTAGACGTCCCAGTCGTCGACGTACACGACCATCGGCCGGTCCAGGTTGGCGTAGTCGAACATGATCGAGGAGTAGTCGGTGATCAGGGCGTCCGCGGCCAGGCACACGTCCTCGGAGGAGCGGTGCGCGGTGACGTCGATGATCCGGCCGGTGTCCCTCGCCCTGCCCTGGTCGTAGAAGTAGTGGGCGCGCAGCAGGACGACGACGTCCTCGCCGGCCTCCTCGCAGAAGGCCTCCAGGTCCAGCCCGGTCTCGAAACCGGTGTGGTAGTCGCGGTGGGTGGGCGCGTACAGGACGGCCGTCTTGCCCTCCGGCACGCCCAGCTCCCGCCGGACGCGCGCTACGTCGTCGGCCGTGGCCGTGTAGTAGACGTCGTTGCGCGGATAGCCGTACTCGAGCGTCTCGTGCGCGGCCGGGAAGGCCCGCTCCCACATCTCGGTCGAGTGGCGGTTGGAGGTGAGGTTGTAGTCCCAGCGGTCGACGCGGGCCAGCAGCTTGGCGAAGCTGCCGGTCGCCGCGGCCACCACGGGGTACGTGGCCTGGTCGACGCCCATCTTCTTCAGCGGGGTGCCGTGCTGGGTCGACAGGTGCACGCTGCCCTCGCGCTTGACGACGGCATCGGCGAAGTTGGCGTTGTTGACCAGGTACTTGGCGCGGGCCAGCACGTCCCAGTACTTCGCGCTGCCGATCACCGCGTACTCGATGTCCTTCGGCACGGTGTGCGCCTGGTCCGGCTCGACCAGGAACACCGACCTCAGGTGCGGGGCGAGTTCGCGGGCCTTGGCGTGGATCGCGGCCGGGTTGCATGCGTACCCGCGGCCCCAATAGGCGCAGTACACCGCCAGGTTCGGGTCGATCGGGCGGCGCAGGGCGCGACGGTAGCGCAGCCGGGTGCGCAGACCCTGCGGACGCGGCACCGCCTGAAGGACGCTCACGGCCGCCTGGTTGGCGCCGCGCAGGGCACGGAACGCCGTGTGGGCGCCGCTCGCCAGCAGCCGGTGCTGGACGCCGAGGCTGCCGGCCGGGGTACGGAACTCGGCCGGGCGGTGCCGGCGGTAGAGCCTGCTCGCCCGGCGGAAGAAGGCGCGGCGCCCGGTCGTCAGACGCCGGGGGTGGGCGGCCGTCTTCAGCACCGCGGTGAACAGGTGGTCGAACAGGGGCAGCGTCCGCTCCCCGTGCAGGCCGAGTTCGGCGGCGCGGGTGAGGACCAGCTCGACCTGGTCGAGCAGCTGGAGATGGTGCTCGCCCGGCAGGCTCAGCCGGCTGCCCTGCCGCCGCACCAGATGCCGGACGACGACCTCGCGCAGCACCGCCGCCTTCTCCGCCCGCAGGGCGACCAGACCGCCGAAGCCGACGTCCGTGAAGTGACCGTCGGGGAAGTGGATCCGGTGGTCGGTGAGGAAGGCGCGACGGTAGGCCGCGCTCCACGCCGGGAGCTGTACGCCGGTCAGCTGCGGGACCTGGTCGGGAGCGAAGGCGCCCTCGGGGGTCTTCGGCAGCAGCAGGGCGGCCGGGTTGGTCGGCTCGCCCTCCCACCAGGGGACGCGCTCGTGCTCGGCGTACAGCACGTCGACGTCGCCCGTCTCCGCGAGGCGGGCGTCCAGCGCGGCCAGCGCGCCCGGCACCAGGACGTCGTCGCCGTCGAGGAACAGCAGATAGGTACCCGTCGCCGCCCCCGCACCGGCGTTGCGCGCCCCGGCGAGACCTGCCGACGGGGGCGAGTGCACGGGGACGACGCGGGTGTCCCGCTCGGCGTACCCGGCGGTGACGTCCGCCGCGGGCGCGTCGGGCCCGTCGCAGACCGGGATCAGCTCGAAGTCGCCGTAGGACTGGGCGAGGACGGAGTCCAGCGCCTGGGACAGCCGGCCCGCCACCCCATGGGACGGAACGATGATGCTGAAGCGGGGCATTCTGCTCTTTCTCTCGAGGGTCGGCGGGAGCCGCGGGCGGGCCTCAGCCGAGGCGGCCGGGCCGCCCCGCGGGACGCCAGGTGGACGGCCGGCTCGGCGTGGGCCGCGACGGGCTGGAGGGCATGCGAACTCCCCGGAGTGAGAACGGCGTTCAGAGGCTGTCGGTGACGGTCAGGTGGCCGGTGGGTTGCGGCACGGTGGCCTGCGGCGGGTGCGTGCGGGCCGCGGCGGCCGACGGCACGGGATGGCGGTCGGCGAGCGGGACGACCGGCGGCAGGCCCCGCTCGCCCAGCACGACGTGCCGCACCACCCGTTCGCCGGCGCGCCCGTCGTCGTAGGGGCAGAAGCGCTCGCGGAACGCGGTGCGCAGCTGGGTGGAGCGGGAGCCGCGCCAGTGGCCGGTGGCGAAGATGTCGATCAGCTCGTCCTCGCTGCGGGCGACCGCGCCCGGCGGGAAGGCGCGCACGTCGAAGTAGGTGCCGCGGGCCGCCTCGTACGCCTCCCAGTCGGGGGCGTGCAGGACGATCGGGCGGTCGAGGTTGGCGTAGTCGAACATCAGGGGCGCGTAGTCGGTGATCAACGCGTCCGAGGCGAGGGCGAGTTCCTCGACGCTCGGATGGCCGGTGACGTCGATGATCCGGGAGTCCCGCGGCACCGGGCCGTGCGGGCGGGCCAGGACGACGTAGCGGGGGCCCAGGCGGCGCAGGACGCGTTCCAGGTCCAGGGGGGAGCCCTGGGTGCGGCGGTAGTCGCGGTGGACGGGCGTGTACAGCAGCGCGACGGTGTCGTCGGGGATGCCGAGGGACTCTCGCACGCGCGTGACGTCGGCCGAAGTGGCCCTCTGGAAGCGGTCGTTGCGGGGAAGGCCGTATTCGAGGGTGGTGTACGTGCCCGGGTGGACGCGCTCGAGGACGAGGGTGGAGTGGCGGTTGCCCGACAGGACGTAGTCCCACCGGTCCACGCCCTCGAGCAGCCGCTCGAAGTCCATGTCCCGTGCGGCGGCCGGGCGTTCCTGGAGATCGAGGCCCATGTGCCCGAGCGGGGTGCCCCGTTGGGTCTGGATCAGGACCTGTCCGGGGCGCTTGACCAGGCGGGGTTCGAAGTCGGTGTCGCTGACGAGGTATGCGGAGCGGGCCAGGGCCGACCAGTAGGCGGCCGTGTCGGGCCGGGGCAGCCAGGCCGTGCGGATGTGCGGTACGACCGCGCGGAACGCCTCCGCCAGGGCGCCCGGGTTGCCACCGCTTCCCCGGCCCTCGCAGGCGGCGAAGACGGCGCGGTCGGCGCGCAGGGGGAGGCGGAGCTGGACGCGGTAGTGCAGCCGCAGGGCCCCGGTCCGCAGGGCGCGGACGAGCTTGACGGTCAGCTTGAGCGTGCGGCGGCGGGCGGCCGCCACCGACTGCAGGGCCCGGTAGGTGCGGTGCAGGCCCCAGCGGATCAGGGCGTGACGCAGCCGGGAGCTGAACGGCACGGGGGAGCCGGGGACGCGGTAGCGGCGGTAGTGGGCGCGGGCCCTGCGCAGGAACTCGGCGCGCGAACCGCGCGGCAGGCGGTCGCGGCGGGCGAGGATCTTCGTCAGGTGGTCGACCATGCGGCGGAACAACACCGCCCGCCAGCACGCCAGTTCGGGCCGCGCCTCGACGTACGCGAAGACCCGGTCGTACTGCTCGAAGACGTCGAAGTGCTTACGGCTGGTGGTGGAGAGGATGTTGCCCTGGCGGCGCTGGCGGTAGTGGACGCACACCCGGTCCAGGGTGCTGATCGACTCGGCGGCCATCAGGACCGGGAACGTCCACGGGGTGTCCTCGTAGTAGCCGGGCGGGAAGGCGAAGCCCTCGCGCTCGACGAACTCCCGCCGGTACGCCTTGTTCCAGGCCACCATCAGCAGCTGCAGCAGGCCCGGGCGGTCCTCCAGACGGAACGGCGCGGGTCCCTGTTCGGCGAGCTGGGCGGAGACGACGTTGCGGACGGCCTCGCCCGACCAGTAGGTGCGCGCGTAGTCGTAGACCAGGACCTCCGGCTCGCCGGTCTCCTTCAGACGGTCGGCGATCGCGCGCAGGGCGTGCGGGGTGAGGGTGTCGTCGCCGTCCAGGAACACCAGGTAGTCGCCCTTCGCCTGCTCCATGCCGGCGTTGCGGGCGCCGCCCAGGCCCCGGTTCTCGGGCAGGTGCAGGGGGCGCACGCGCGGGTCCCGGGACGCGAACTCGTCGGCGATCGCGCCCGATCCGTCCGGTGAGCAGTCGTCGACCACGATCAGCTCCAGATCCGGCCACGACTGCGTCAGCACCGATTCCAGGCATTCGCTCACGTACGCCTGAACCTTGTACACGGGGACGATGACACTGAACCTGGGCAAGGCACATCCATGGGGTCGGCGCGGACGACGGGGCCTTGCCCGGGAACGGCCGATGGAGTGACTTGGTTACGGCTGCGTACGGCATAAGGGGGACACCCGGCGAACGGGTGTCCCCACCTACGGTGCCCTTCCGGCTACTTGACGGCGCCCGCCATCACGCCGGACACGAACTGCCGCTGGAACGCGAAGAACACGACGAGCGGGATCACCATCGAGATGAACGCGCCGGGCGCGAGCACGTCGATGTTGTTGCCGAACTGCCGTACCTGCTGCTGCAGGGCGACCGTCAGCGGCTGTGACTGCGAGTCGGAGAAGACCAGCGCGACCAGCATGTCGTTCCACACCCACAGGAACTGGAAGATGCCCAGCGAGGCGATGGCCGGGGCGCCCAGCGGGAGGACGACGGTGAGGAACAGCCGGGTCTCACCGGCGCCGTCCAGCCGTGCCGCCTCCAGCAGTTCGCGGGGGATCTCCGCGAAGAAGTTCCTGAGCAGGAAGATGGCGAACGGCAGGCCGAAGCCCACGTGGAAGAGGACCACGCCGATGATGTCGCCGAAGATCCCGATCTTGCCGAAGAGGTCGGCGAGCGGGATCAGCGCCACCTGGACGGGCACCACGAGCAGCGCCACCACGACCAGGAACCACCAGTCGCGGCCCTTGAAGTCCATCCAGGCGAAGGCGTATCCGGCCATCGCGCCGAAGAGCACCACCAGCAGCGTCGCCGGGACCGTGATCCAGATGGTGTTGAACAGCGAGTGGGTGATCGCGTCGTTCTCCAGGAGCGACTTGTAGCTCTTGGCGGTCAGCTGACCGGGCGCGCCGAACACCTTCCACCAGCCCGAGGTGGCGATGTCGGTCGGGTCGCGGAAGGAGGAGACCAGCAGGCCGAAGGTCGGCACCAGCCAGAACACCGCGACCAGCACGAGGACGACGCGCAGGACGCCGCCGCCCGCCCCGCTCGCCACCTTCGCGGCGAAGGAGCGCTTGGCGCGCACGGTCGTGTCGAGGGTCGTCACCGCTGCCGCTCCCTTCGCAGGCGCCGGATGTTCACGATCATCACGGGCAGCACGAGCAGCAGCAGGATCACGCCGATCGCGCTGCCGACGCCCTCGTTGCCGCCGCCGCCGAACGACGACAGGAACAGCTGCAGGGCCAGGACGTTGGCGTCGTCCTGACTGGGTTGCGGCGCGATGATGTAGACCAGGTCGAAGATCTTCATCACGTTGATCATCAGCGTGATGAGGACGACGGCCAGGACCGGCGCGAGCAGCGGCACGGTGATCCGCCGGAACACCTGCCACTCGTTGGCGCCGTCGACCCGGGCCGCCTCGATCAGGTTGCGGTCCACGCCCGCCAGGCCCGCCGCGATCAGCACCATCGCGAAGCCGGCCCACATCCACACGTAACTGCCGATGATGGCCGGGGTGACCAGGGTCGGGCCCAGCCAGTCGATGCCGTTGTAGGGCGCCGAGAAGTTCGAGGCGGGCAGCCGCAGTTGCGCCCCCTCCGCCTTCGCGGGGAGGGCGAAGGTGCCGTCCGCGCCGCTCTTGGCGGAGGCGACCACCGTGCCGCCCTTCACGGCCTCCACCTTCACGCCCTTCAGCGCCTTCTCACCGGGGTCGACCTTGCCCTTGGTGCCGCCGCCGCCCAGCTTGAAGTCCAGCCAGACGGTGCCGGTGATGCCGGACCCGGACGGCATCTTCGCGTTCTCGGGGTTGCCGGGCAGCTTGGTGGGGGCGATGCCGACCAGGGGGAGCAGCGCGGGGGTGCCCGCGTGCACGGTGCCGGTGCTGGTGAACGAGCCGCCGCCGGACGGCCTCAGATCGCTGACGGCCGCGTTCGGACGGGCGTTGGGGTAGACGGACGACGAGACGAAGGTGTCGTGGACGGACTTGGCGACCGCGTTGGCGGCGCCGAGGTTCGGGTCCTGCTCGTAGACCAGGCGGAAGATGATCCCGGCCGCCAGCATCGAGATCGCCATCGGCATGAAGACGATCAGCTTGAACGCCGTGCCGAAACGCACCCGTTCGGTCAGCACCGCGAAGATCAGGCCGAGCGCGGTGACGACCGCGGGCGCGACCGCCACCCAGATCGCGGTGTTGCGCACGGCGGTCAGCGTGGCGTCGTTGGAGAAGATGTCGCCGTAGTTCTTCAGCCCGACGAAGCCCGACCCGTCGGCGTCGTAGAGGCTGCGCCAGACCGAGTACCCGATCGGGTAGACCACGAGCGCCCCGAGCAGCACGAGCGCGGGCAGCAGGAACAGCGCCGCCACCCACAGCCGTGTGCCCGTGACGCTCTTGCGCGGTTCGGCGGAGGGCGTCGGCAGTACGCCGGCGCCCTCCGCCGTGTTCGCCACTGACGTCATCGCCGGACCGTCAGCTCGCGCCGTACGCCTTGGCCGCGTCGGCCTCCAGCTTCTGCTGGGCGCCGGCGACGTCCTTCGGGTTGCGCAGGAAGTCCTGCAGGTCCTTCCACTCGCCGGTGCCCGCCGTGCCGCCGAAGGCCGCCGGGGCCTGGTCCGACATGTCGAAGCGGAAGTTGTCGCCGGCCGCGAGCAGTTGCCGGGCGATCTGCTTGGTGATGGCGTCCTTGTACTTGGACATGTCCATCGCCTTGTTCGGCGACAGGATGCCGCCCTGCGCCGCCCAGATCTCCGCCGCGTCCGTCGAGGCCAGGAACGTCAGCAGCGCCTGCGCGCCCGTGCCGCTCTTCAGCGCCACGGCGACGTCACCGCCGCTGACCACGGGGGCCTGTGAGCCGACCGCCGGGAACGGGAACACCTTGGCGTCCGTGCCCAGCTTCGCCTTCGTGTCGCCGTTGATGTTCGCGGCCACGAAGTCGCCCTCGAAGACCATGCCCGCCGGGGTGGAACCGGAGAAGGTCTGGGTGACCGACTTCGGGAACTCCGTGTTCAGCGCGCCCTTGGTGCCGCCCGCGATCAGGTCGTTCTTGCCCCACAGCTGGGCGAGCGTGGTCAGGGCCTGCTTGACGGACGGGTCCGTCCACTTGATCTTGTGCGCGGCCAGCTGGTCGTACTTGTCCGGACCGGCCTGCGAAAGATAGACGTTCTCGAACCAGTCGGTGAGCGTCCAGCCGTCCGCGCCGCCGATCGAGACGGCCGGGGACCCGGCGTCGGACAGCGTCTGCGCGGTGGTCAGGAAGTCCTTCCAGGTCTTCGGGGTGTCCTTGATGCCCGCCGCGTCGAAGGCCGCGGTGTTGTACCAGACCAGGGACTTGTTGGCGGCCTTGGCGTAGACGCCGTACTGGGTGCCCTTCCAGGCGCCCAGATCCACCCAGCCCTTGGAGAAGTTCTTCGTCAGCTGGGCCTTGGCGTCCGCTCCGAGCGGCTTGAGCCAGCCCTTGTCCGCGAACTGGTGCAGCACGCCGACCTGGGGCAGGAACGCGACGTCCGGCGGCTTTCCGCCCTGGATCTTGGTACCGAGGAAGGTGGAGGTGTTGTTCCCGGTGGGGACGAAGTTGATTTTCGCGCCGGTGCGCTTCTTGAACTCGTCCATGACCTTCATGAAGTTGGCCTGCTCCGCGCCGGTCCAGACGGCGGCGACCTCCAGGGTCTGGCCGTCGAGCTTGGGGAGCTTCAGGCCACTGCTGCTCTCCGAGCCCCCTCCGCCGCCGCCCTTGTTGTCGCTGCCGCCACAGCCCGCCAACGCGAGGGTGAGAGCGGCCGCGAGGAGAGCGGCCGCCGGTTTGGCGGCCCTGAGTGTGCGGTTCTTGCTGCTCGTGCTGCGCATCACTGCCCCGTTCTTCGGTTCTCGTCGAACGTCGAGCGCTGTCCCGTGTGATCTGGTCTACGCCTGAGGGATGGGGTCGGCAAGTACGCGTCCCGTGTCAACTCCAGGATCGTGACCACGTCGTGACGGGGCATGAGGCGATGAGCGGATGCGGCCGCCCGCTACAGCAGCGACGGCACCTCCGCCGCCGAGACCTCACGGGCCGCCCGCTCCAGCGCGCTCGCCAGCAGGGCCAGGTCCGTCGGGCCGTTGCCCAGTTCCCGTACGGGACGGCGGGCCGGCGGGTCGCCCATGCGCTGCCAGTCCAGCGGGACGACGGTGGGGCGCAGGGTGGCCGTTCGCGGGATGCGGCCCGTGACGCGGCCGCCCTGGAAGGGAGTCGTCCGGCCGTCCGCCGCGGTCAGCCGGCCGCGGCCCGGCGACGGCTCCTCCGGGCCGGAACCCGGCGGTTCCAGAGTCACCCGTACGGTCGCCAGCCGTGCCGGTCCCGACTCCGCCGTACGGCCGCCCGGGCCCGCCGCGGCGACGAGATGGACGCCGAGCCGCTCGCCCTCGCGGGCCACCGCCTCCAGCGCCCGCACGACCGAACCCGCCGCCGGGCGGCCGGGGGAGCCGAGCGCCGGGGAGACCAGGGCGTCCAGGTCGTCGACGACCACCACGAGGCGGGGCAGCGGCGGTGCCGCCTCCGTCTGCCGGCGGGACGCCGCCGGACGCAGCCGCATCGTCGAACTGGGCGGGCTGTCCAGATCCCCCGCGCCGGCCGCGCCGGAGGCCGGGGCGCCGCGCGCCGCCGTGGACCGCTGGGACACCATCCGGCCCGACAGTTCACGGCCCGTGTGCCACTCGGCGAAGTCGGAACGGCCCAGCAGCTCCGCCCTGCGCTTCAGCTCGGCGCTCAGCGACTGGGCGAACTCCCGCATCCGCACCGGGTCGTTGGCGCTCAGGTGGGTCGTGACGTGCGGGACGTCCGTGCACACGCGCAGGCCCTCGCCGTGACTGCCCGCGGTGGTGCCCACGCCGTCCCGGCCGTCCACCAGGACGATGCCGAGGCGGTCGGGGCGCTCGGCCGCGGCGAGCGAGGCGACCACGGCCCGCAGCAGCTCCGTACGGCCGCTGCCCGCCGGGCCCTCGATCAGCAGGTGCGGTCCGTCGGCGGCGAGGTCCGCGCCGACCGGGCCGCGCGGTCCGGCGCCGAGCACGGCGCAGGCCCGTCCGCCGAGCGAGCCGGGGTCGTCCGCCGCGGCCGCCCAACGCGCCATCAGCGACGCCGGGGTGGCTCTGGCGAGACCCAACTCGTCCAGCAGCCGCGCCGTCTGGGGCAGCGGCACGGACACCCTCGGCTGCCGGTCGGCACCGGAGCCGTCGGGCCGGAGCGGCGCCAGCGCCCGCGCGAACCGCTCGGCCCAGGCCGGCGAGACGGCGTCGACGGCGGCGACGGTGCCGGGGGCTATGAGGCCGGTGTGCGGGGCGTGGGCGCCGGAGGCGGCGGTCCGGGCGGCCGGCGTGGGGGAGTCGGAGGGGATGGCGGTGGTGCTTGCGGTGGCAGGGGCGGTGGGGATTCCCCGGCTGGTGCTGGTGCTGGTGCTGGTGCTGGTGCTGGTGCCGACGCCGGCAGCCGGGCGGGGGGCCTCCGCGGTGCCGGTGGCGCTGCCGGGTGGCGTGGCGGCCCGTGCCACCCGCATCAGCCGCAGCGCCGTCGCCACGTCGCCGCTCAGCAGCGCCACCGCGCCGCACTCCCGGAAGGTCGGCGCCGCCTCGCAGGCCGCCTCGTACGTCTCCGTCAACGGCGAGGCCGGGGAGGCGGGGGCCGTCTCCGCGAGGCACACGAGGTGGATCCCGGCGTCGGGTCCCTCCACCGCGAGCCGCGCCACCGCCTCGCGCACGTCGGCGCCACCGGGGTCGCCGTCCACGACGACCACCGTGTACGGCCCCGGGAAGCCCTCCGGTCCGTCGGCGCCGTCGTCGTCCCGGGCCCAGGAGGGCCTGTGCAGGGCCCCACGGGCCGGGGCGCGGCGCTCGTCACCGGCCGGCCCGTCCGCCCGCCGGACGGAGCTCGGGCCGTCGAGGCCGGTCGTGCACGGCGCTGTCGAGCCGTTCGGGTGCGCGGTGCCGCCGGTCGCCGTGCCGGGGACCGGGGTGCGCGTGCCGGTCGGTGTGCGTGTTCCGTGCGCCGTCTCCGCCTGCTGGTCCTCCAGCCGGCGCAGCAGTTCCTCCGTGCGGGCCGTCGCCTGTTCGCGGTCGTAGGCCAGCAGGAGGCGGCAGTCCTGGGCGTGGGCGGGGCGCAGGTGGGGGAGCCAGCCGAGCCAGGACCACTCCGCCGTGCGCTCCTCCACGGAGCGGGAGCGGTCCGCGCTGATCAGCACGATCTCCAGGGTCTCGGGCGAGTGCAGTGCCGCGAGCTGGGCGAGTACCGCGCGCGCCAGTCCGGCGAGCCGGTCGCGCGGCCCGGCCAGGCCCAGCGCCCCGGCCTCGCGCAGGTTCGCCGTCACCGGCACCGCGGGCAGCAGGCCGGAGCCGTCGAGGGCGGGCCGGTCCGCCGTGCCGAGCCGAACCGTGAGCGCCTCCGGGTGCCCGGGGCCGCGCTCCCAGAGCCGGGGGCCCGGTCCGAGCGCCGTCAGCAGCAGGGCGGCCGGGTCCGGCCAGGTCTCCGGGAGCTGGGAACCGGCGTGCGGGGCGGGCCCGGCGGCCGGGGAAGCGGAGTCCGGGGCGCCGTACGCCTCCGGCGCGGTCGACGTCTGCTCCGCGCGCCCGCCGGCCAGCTTCCGCGCCCACGAGGACAGGCCGCCGCGCCTGCGGACGCCCGGGGGGACGTCCGTGCCGCGCAGGGGTGTGCCCTTGCGCCGGCCGGTTCCGGGGCCCGGAACCATGCTCTCCTCGTCAGCCGCTGAGCGGGCGCGCGCACCGGATGGCGCCTCGTCGGGCGCGGGGGCGTGCGTGTCCTGCCCGGTGGCGTCCCACGCCAGGGCGCCGGAGCGTCCCGCGTGTGTGTCACCCGCCGTGTCACCGCGGTTCTCGATCCCGGGCGCTCGGCCCTGCCCCGGCACGACCGGCGGTTCGGCGGAGGCACGCCCCGGGGCGTGCCGCGTCGCGGACGGGTCCTCGCCGTCGGCCGCGCGCGCGTGCGGAACGGCCGTGCGCCCGTCCACGCCCGCGGAC
>NZ_JAMGBF010000171.1 GCF_023516615.1 Streptomyces panaciradicis | reverse complement strand
ACTCCAAACTGCTCCACAGGACCTTGCTGTTGTGCGAACCAGTGAACCTAGTGTCGCACACCGTTTTGCGTGTCCCCAGCGAGTTTCCGCCGCTGCCACTCGGTGACTGCGGGGGCCCTCGTCAGCTGGGGTGACGTCGCTGGAGCAGCGTATCAGAGGATGAGCGGTGCTCTGAAAACGATCAGAAGCGCAGGCCGTCGGCGGACGGAGGGGTGCCGCGCACCACGCCGGCCCGCGCCGGCGTGGTGGCGGTCAGTACCGGGCGACCGGGCCGCCGACCGAGGTGGTGAACACGGTCTTGCCGTCCTGGCTGCCGGTCACCAGGAAGCCGGCCCATCCGTCCCGCTGCTCGGGCAGGGGGGTCGCCTCGACCCAGCAGGGGGACGCGAACTCGACGTAGCGGTGGAACTCCGTGGACATCTGCACCGGTGTCAGGGTGGCGGCCGGGCCGAGCAGGGCGCAGGAGGCCTGGCGGGCCGCCTCCAGCAGGACCATGCCCGGGATGTGGTCGCCGGCGTGGTCGAACATGACCGGGTGCCGGGTGTCGGGGGCGAGCAACCAGCGCTGGGGCCGGTCGGTGGGGGCGAGCACCACTTCGCCGGGGCGGGTGCGGCCGACCTCGGCCGGGTCCATCCGGACCGGGTGCTCCTCGGGTTCCGTTCGGGGCGGTACGGACAGCGCGTCGCCGCGCAGCCGGCGGTAGGTCTCCGGCGTGAGACAGGTGAAGCTGGCGTTGCCGGTCGCGGTGGCACGCCCGTCGCGCCGGATCGTCACCTCCACACGCCTCCTGACCGTCACGGCGTTCCTGCGCCCTTCGGTGGCGATCGCGACCTCCACGGTGAAGTCGCTGGGCGTGGCCCCGATGAGGAGCTGGTCCGGCATGACCGTCCAGTTGAGGTCCCACATCACGAAGTGCTGGCCGAGGAGGACTCCGAGTTCGGCGTGGGCCAGGCACAGCCCGGCCTGACGGATGGTCTCGGCCACCTGAAGCGGGTCGTGCCGCAGACCGTTCGGGCTGTTGAAGTAGGTGTGCGCCCGGGGCCACTGCCCGGTGAGCGCGAAGTGCGTCTCGTCGATACGGGTGCAGCCGGTGAGGAAGACCTCGGCCACGGAGGCCCGGTGGACGTACTCACGGGGAACCGTCGTCGTCAGTCGCGGAAGAGCGTCGAGTCGCAGCCCGGGAAGGGGCCCCGCCGTTGGGTCGGTGTGGTGCTCTGGCTCGTGGACCGTCAGCACGCTCATGAACCTCTCCCCCCAAGGAGGCGAATGGATGTGCCAAAGATACGTACTCACCGGTTTTGTTTTCAAGGCCGGTGCGGGCTTCAATTGTCCTGAACGATGCGCTAGTTGGGCGCGAACTGCCTTCGTGGGCGAAATGATCCGCCGTAGAAACCGTCTGCCTGGTTTATGTCTGACCTTTGACGCCCTCGGTGGTGGCGACGACCGGCCCGCCTCAGTCCGTACCGGCTCCGGCCGCTGCCGAGCCCCGCCGTACGTCGGAATCGGGGAGTCCGCATTCGTGAGTGCCGCGGTGACACGTGCGCGACCTGTGAGGATTCGGTGCGCGGCACTCGTAGGGGACCGTTCGGTCTCTTACGGCTCCTTCGAGGCCCGTATAAGGTACGTGCTGGATGGTTTTTTTGTGGGCCGTCTCAGGCATGTCCTCGATCCGAGGGGAGGTCCCGTGGCACAGCAGGAGCGAGCGATCCGAACCCGCGCTGCGATTCTGCAGGCGGCGGCGGAGGTGTTCGCCGAGCGGGGGTACGCGGCCACGACGGTCGCCGACATCCTCAAGGTCGCCGGGGTCACCAAGGGCGCGCTGTACTTCCACTTCGACTCGAAGAAGGCTCTGGCCAAGGGAGTTCTGGGGGTGCAGACGTCGCTGGACGTGCCCGCCCAGAACTTCAAGCTCCAGGAGATGGTGGACACCGCCATGGTGGTGGCCCACCGGCTGACGCACGACCCTGTGCTGCGCGCCGGGGCCAAGCTCTCCGAGGACCGGGACGGGCGCAGCCAGTACGGCAGCGCCTGGCCGGCCTGGATCGAGCTGCTCACGCGCTACCTGGTCGAGGCGCAGCAGCGCAACGAGGTCCTCGCGCACGTGGTGCCGCGGGAGACGGCGGAGTTCGTGCTGACGGCGTTCCACGGTGCCCAGACCTACTCCCACCTGGAGAAGAACCTGACGGACATCGAGTACCGGGTCTCCGTGCTCTTCCGGCACATGCTCCCCTCGATCGCGGCGCCGGCGGTTCTGGCGAACCTGGACACGGCTCCCGACCGGGGGGCCCGCGTGTACGCGCAGATGCAGAGCGAGAGCGAGGAGCTCCCCGCGCTGCGGGCCGGCTGACCCGGCCGCTTCACCAGGCGGTGGCCCCGCCGTCCACGGGCAGGGTCGCGCCGGTGACGAACGAGGCGGCGTCGCTGCACAGCCAGGCGGCGGCCTCGGCCACCTCCTCGGGGTCGGCGGCGCGGCCCTGGGGTGCCGAGGTGAGGCTGCGTTCCCTGGCCCCGGGATGGCGGGCGAACCAGCCGTCGGTCATCTCCGACCGCGTCAGGCCGGGGGCGATGACGTTGACCCGGATGCCGTCTTTCACGTACTCGACCGCCGCCGCCTTCGTCAGGCCGATGACGGCGTGCTTGGAGGCGATGTAGGCGGCTCCCGCCGATGTGGCGACCAGCCCTGCCGTGCTGCTGGTGTTGACGATGGAGCCGCCGCCGGAGGAGATCAGCGCGCCGATCTCGTGCCGCATGCAGTTCCACACCCCGCGCACATTGGTGTTCATGACCTCGTCGTACGCCTCGTCCTCGATCAGGTGCAGGGGGCGCGGTGGCACCGCCGTGCCGGCGTTGTTGAAGGCGGCGTCCAGGCGGCCGTAGGTGGTCGTCGTGTGCGCGACGGCGTCGGCGATCTCCGCCGAGTTCTGCACGTCCGCCACCGCGTAGGAGACCTCTCCGCCGGTGGCGCGGATCGCGTCCGCGAGGTCCGCCAGCTTCTTCTCCCTGCGGGCGACCAGCACCACGCGGGCTCCCCGCCCGGCGAACAGGCGGGCCGCCGCCTGGCCGATCCCGCTGCTTGCGCCCGTGATGAGGACGACTTTCCCCTCGAGCGAGGCTGTCTGTCCGGATGTGTTCGGAGCAGGTCTCACCGAAGCCTGCGCAGGTGTCATCAACGATCCCCCGTCTTCATGCCCTGGCTGACCCGGGCAAGGTAACCAGGCTCCCGGGTGAAGAAGACAGGCTGGTCAGTTTTTTTGTTACAAAAAACCCACAACTCACGGCGCTCGAAGGCGTCGACCGCCGCCCGAAGGGGCGGTCGGCGGTGCGCGCGGGGCGGGGCGGCCGCTGGGCGTCATGAAAAAACCTGGACACTGGTATGTTTGTGAGGCTGTGCTCCACACTCCGTCGAGGGCATCGTCATGCAGGTCTTCCACACTCCCGCACCGATCCGCGCCGTCGTCGAACTCGGCGTCGGTGACGTGCGGATCACCGCGGGCGACCGCACCGACACCACCGTCGACGTCCTTCCCGCCGACCGTGCCGACTTCCGTGACCTGGTGACCGCGGCCGAGGCCGTCGTCACCTGCGACGGCGAGGAGCTGCTGGTGTCGGTCCCGCGGGCGGGCGACCTGCCTCGCGGCGGCGGCTCCGTGTCCGTCGCCATCGAGGTTCCGGCGGGTTCCGCCGTGCACGGCAGCGCCCTCGCCGCGGACTTCCACGGCACCGGCCGGCTGGGGGAGTGCCGGATCGTCGTCGACTGCGGCCACGTCCGGCTCGACCGGACGGGGCCGCTGCATCTCGACTCCCTGCTCGGCAACGTCACCGTGGGGCGGGTGGCCGGCGACGTCGAGGCCGTCGCCGAGAGCGGCGACGTGCGCATCGATTCCGTCGAGGGCCGGACGCGGCTGACGCGGACTCAGGGAGCCACCCACCTCGGTGAGGTCGCCGGTGACGTGCTCGTGTCGGTGGGCAGCGGGGACGTGTGCATCGGACGGGCGCACGCCGCGGTCGAGGTCCGGGTCGGACAGGGTGACATCGGTGTCGGCGAGGCCGTGCGGGGACCGCTGGCGCTGGAGGCCGAGCACGGGACGATGGAGATCGGCATCGCCGACGAGGCCGTCGAGGTGCGCGCGCGTACCGGCGCCGGCGACATCGTTATCCGCCGGGCGGAGTTCGGCGGATAACGAGGAACCGTGGTGCTGAGACAGCGCCGCAGCTGCGGCAGAAGAGAAGGCGGGCAAAAGGAAAAGGGCGGATGAAATCCGCCCTGACCTGCTGCGACGCAGTGCTGCTGGTGCCCCCAACGGGATTCGAACCCGTGCTACCGCCTTGAAAGGGCGGCGTCCTAGGCCGCTAGACGATGAGGGCTATCGGCCCGCCTGGGCGCCTTGCGGCGCGTCGGGGACGTGAGAAGCATATGGGATGCGGAGAGCTATCGCCAAAACGGTTTACGAGCCCGAGGGGGAGGGCGACGGCCTGCCGGGCGTGGCGGAGCCGGACGGGGAGGGGGCCGCTCCGGGGCGGTTCTCCTTGGGCAGGTGCCGGGTGACCTCGGCCGTCGTCTCGCCCAGACCGCCCAGTTTGATCGAGTCCCAGGCCTGCAGGCGGCGGGAGTCGCGGTCGAAGTAGAGGACCGAGGCCTCGACGGGCGCGGGGTACTTGTGCTCCAGGGCGCGCAGGCCGCTGCCGCCGGTGGAGCCCTCCATGCGCAGCCGGGTGCCGTACTTCAGGATCTCGTCCCCCTCGTGGTGCAGGTGGCCGCAGAGGACGAGCGGCACCGTGCCGTCGACCCCGCGGGCCGCGGAGGGCTCGTGGATCATGGCGACGTCGACCGGGGTGCCGGCCGCCTTCTGGTCGTTGAGGGCCGCGGCCAGCTGCGCCCCCGCCAGCTCCTCGGACTGGTCGGCGCCCGTCACCGTGGAGCGGTCGGGGGTGAACTGCGGGTCGCCGAGGCCCGCGAAGCGCAGGCCGGCGACCGTCTCGGCGCGGCCCTCGTCGAGGACGTGGACGTTCTTCATGCGCTCCAGGTAGCGCTGGGTGACGTGCGAGTCGTGGTTGCCGCGGACCCAGACGTACGGCGCTCCCAGGCTCGCGATCGGGTCCAGGAAGCCGTTCTCGGCCGCCGTTCCGTGGTCCATGGTGTCGCCGGTGTCGACGATGACGTCCACCTTGTACTGGGCCACCAGCGAGGCGATGATCTTCCAGCTCGCCGGGTTGAGGTGGATGTCGGAGACGTGCAGGACCCGGATGGTGGTCGGGTCCGGCTGGTAGGCGGGGAGGGTGGAGGTGACGTCGTACAGCTTGGTCACGTTCGTCACCAGGCGGGCCAGTTCCTTCTGGTAGACGTCGAACTCGGTGACGATGTTGCGGGCGTTGCCGACGAGCGAGGGGGCCGAGGAGAGCAGGCCCGAGTACTTCGGTTCGAGGACGGCGTCCTTGTTCCAGGTCGCGTACGCGGACGCGCCGGAGGCCATCAGCAAGGCGAGGGCGGTGCCGCCGGCGGCGAGCGCCCGCCGGGGGCGTCGGTAGACGGCGAGGCCCAGGGCGGTGGCGCCGGCGACCACCGCGACGCAGGAGCGCAGGGCCAGGTCGAGGGTGCCGTGCTCGACGTCGTGCACGACCTCGTCCTGGAGGCCGGAGAGCCGCTCGGGGTGGTCGACCAGGGCCTGGGCGCGGGTGGGGTCGAGCTGGTCGACGTTGACGTCCAGCCGGACGGGCGCGTGATGGGTGTTCAGCTCCAGGGCGCCGAGCGGCGAGACGTTGATCTTCGTGCCGCCGGACAGGGACGGCCGCAGGGTCATCGTCGTGTTCATCGGCCCGACCGGCACCCGTACGTTGCCGACGATCAGCAGTCCCAGCCAGGCGCCGAGCAGCACGACGGCGACGAGTCCGAGGGCGCGGACCCAGGGACTCGGCTGCTGGACCAGTTCGAGGGCGGGGGCAGGGGCGGGGCGACGGGTGCGGCGGTGGCGGCGGGTCAGGATCTGCGGGGACTTTCGTACGCGGTTCACGGCGGTCACGGCTATGGCGGGGACGCGGGCCATTGGTCCCGTATGCCCAAGTCCGGACGTGGATATGCGGGGCCGCGTGCGCAGTTCGCGGGGGCGCGGAGTTCGCGGGGGTGCGGCTTCAGCCCCAGCCCAGTTCGTGAAGGCGCGCGTCGTCGATCCCGAAGTGGTGCGCGATCTCGTGGATCACGGTCACGGCGACCTCGTGCACCACGTCCTCCCGTGTCGCGCAGTGCCGCAGCGTCGGACCCATGTAGATCGAGATGCGGTCGGGCAGGACCCCCGCGTACCACTCGCCGCGGTCGGTGAGCGGGGTTCCCTCGTACAGGCCCAGGAGGTCGGGGTCGTCGGCTGGAGGTTCGTCCTCGACGAACACGGCGACGTTGTCCATGACCCTGGTCAGTTCGGGCGGGATCCGGTCCAGGGCCTGGCTGACGAGTTCCTCGAACGATTCGCGTGTCATCTCCAGCACAGGGCCATTGTCAGGGACGGGGCGCCCGTGGCGGAGCAGGGCGGCTCAGGCGGGCAGGTTCAGTTGCCAGGAGACGCCGAAGCGGTCGTTGACCCAGGTGAACTTCCGGCTGAAGCCGTAGTCGCCCGGCGGCATGAGTTCGCCGCCGCCCTCGGAGAGCGCCGCGTGCAGGCGGTCGAGCTCGGCCTCGTCGTCGCACTGCACGAACAGGGAGACCGCGGGCGTGAAGGTGAAGTCGTGGTGGGCGGGGCTGTCGATGCACATGAACTGCGTGCCCGCGAGGGAGAAGGTGGCGTGCTGGACGCTTCCCTCCTTGCCGGGGCCGTCGGCGCCGTACCGGGTGAGGGCGACGATCTCGGCGTCGTCGAAGAGCGAGACGTAGAAGTTCATCGCGTCCTCCGCGTCGCCCTCGAACATCAGGAACGTGGTGATCTTCTGTGCGGCCGCGATCTGCATGTGACGTGCTCCTTGGGCGCCGTTTCGGACGGTCGGTGCGGGGCCACGGTAGCGCCGCGCCCGGCGGGGCGCGTGTCCTGACGCGTACGGCGGGAGTTGGGCACGGCGACGTCTTTCCCGCCTGAGAGGTGGCTTCCCGTGCGCCCCATGTACGTACCCGTCCGTCTGGCCGCCACCCTCATGGCCGTCGCCACCGCCGCCGGCTGCATGAGCGTGGGTGAGGACGCGGGCGGCGACGGCGCGCGGCCCTCGCACTCGGCGGGACGGCACGGCGGCGAGGCGCCCGACGGGGGCACGGCGCTCTCCGGCGGCGGCTGGGGGCTGGGAGCCGCGGCCGACGGCAAGCACCCGGGCAGGAAGGGCAAGGGCAAGGACGGCGGGGAGTCCGCCTCCCCCTCGGCCTCGCCGTCCGCCGGTGCGTCCGCCTCCGCGCCCGCGCGGGGCGGGGCGGGCAAGACGGACCAGCCCGGCGCTCCCACGCCGACGCGGGCGACGCCCACGCCCACGCACACCGATCCGCAGCCGCCCACGCCGACCGAGCAGCCCACGTCCTCCGCCCCGGAACCGCCGCCGTCGGCCGAGCCGTCCTCGTCGGCGCACCCGGACGCGGGGCCGCAGATGGTGCAGCGGGAGCCGGCGCCGACGGCCGGGTCACCGGTGCAGGAGCGCCGCGACGGGGCGGCCCGCGGGGCGGGAGTGTGATCTCGCCTACGTCCGTGGGGTTCGGTTTGCCCCGGGGGTGCATGGGTGCGTATGGTGGTAGATCGTTTGATCCCATTGCCCGGCGCCATTGCAGAGAGCGCCGTGTGGCGCGTTCTCTCCCTTGCCGTGGCTGACCGCATAGAGGCGGTCGTATTGCGAATCACGGAGTTGACGGGCGCGTGCCGACGAGACTCCGGAAGGTTTCGCATACGCATGTCCATTTCCAGTACTGATCACGTCGTCGTGCCCGAGAACGAGGGCACCGAGGACGCCGTCGAGGTCACCTTCGCGGACCTCGGCCTCCCCGAGGGCGTCGTGCGCAAGCTCGCCCAGAACGGCGTGACCACCCCCTTCCCGATCCAGGCCGCGACCATCCCGGACGCCCTGGCCGGCAAGGACATCCTCGGCCGTGGCCGCACCGGCTCCGGCAAGACCCTCTCCTTCGGTCTGCCGACCATGACGCGTCTCGCCGGCGGCCGCACCGAGAAGCACAAGCCGCGCGCCGTCATCCTCACCCCGACCCGTGAGCTCGCGATGCAGGTCGCGGACGCCCTCCAGCCCTACGGCGACGTCCTCGGCCTGAAGATGAAGGTCGTCTGCGGCGGTACGTCGATGGGCAACCAGATCTACGCCCTGGAGCGCGGCGTCGACATCCTCGTCGCCACCCCGGGCCGCCTGCGCGACATCATCAACCGTGGCGCCTGCTCCCTGGAGAACGTCGAGGTCGCCGTCCTCGACGAGGCCGACCAGATGTCCGACCTGGGCTTCCTGCCCGAGGTCACCGAGCTCCTCGACCAGATCCCGGCCGGCGGCCAGCGGATGCTGTTCTCGGCCACGATGGAGAACGAGATCTCCACCCTGGTCAAGCGCTACCTGAGCAACCCGGTCACGCACGAGGTCGACAGCGCCCAGGGCAACGTCACGACCATGTCGCACCACATCCTGATCGTGAAGCCCAAGGACAAGGCGCCGGTCACCGCGGCCATCGCCTCCCGCAAGGGCCGCACCATCATCTTCGTCCGCACCCAGCTGGGCGCGGACCGCATCGCCGAGCAGCTGCGCGACGCCGGTGTGAAGGCCGACGCGCTGCACGGCGGCATGACCCAGGGCGCGCGCACCCGCACGCTGGCCGACTTCAAGGACGGGTACGTCAACGCGCTCGTCGCGACCGACGTCGCCGCCCGCGGCATCCACGTCGACGGCATCGACCTCGTCCTGAACGTCGACCCCGCC
>NZ_JAMGBF010000170.1 GCF_023516615.1 Streptomyces panaciradicis | reverse complement strand
TACGTCAACGCGCTCGTCGCGACCGACGTCGCCGCCCGCGGCATCCACGTCGACGGCATCGACCTCGTCCTGAACGTCGACCCCGCCGGTGACCACAAGGACTACCTGCACCGCGCCGGCCGCACCGCTCGCGCGGGCCGCACCGGCACGGTCGTGTCCCTCTCCCTGCCGCACCAGCGCCGCCAGATCTTCCGGCTGATGGAGGACGCGGGCGTCGACGCCGGGCGTCACATCATCAACTCCGGTACGGCCTTCGAGCCGGAGGTCGCCGAGATCACCGGCGCCCGCTCGATGACCGAGGTCCAGTCCGAGTCCGCGGCCAACGCGGCCCAGCAGGCCGAGCGCGAGGTCGCCCAGCTCACCAAGGAGCTGGAGCGGGCGCAGCGGCGCGCGACCGAGCTGCGCGAGGAGGCCGACCGGCTCGTCGCCCGGGTCGCCCGCGAGCGCGGCGAGGACCCCGAGGCCGCCGTGGTCGAGGCGCAGGCGGTGGTCACCGAGGCCGCCGAGATCGTGGCCGAGGCGTCCGTGCCGGCGCAGGCGGCCGCGCAGGACGTCGAGCGCACCGAGCCGGCGCCGTCGTACGAGCGTCGCGAGCGCCGGGACAACGACCGTGGCGGGTTCCGCCGTGACGACCGCCGGGACGACCGTGGTGGCCGTTCCTTCGAGCGTCGTGACGACCGTGGTGGCCGCGGCTTCGAGCGTCGTGACAACGACCGTGGCGGGTTCCGCCGTGACGACCGTCGGGACGACCGTCCGGCCGGCCGTTCCTTCGAGCGTCGTGACGACCGTGGCGGTCGTGGCTTCGAGCGCCGGGACAACGACCGCGGG